>DATKWD010000142.1:0-75307 GCA_035529695.1 Acidimicrobiales bacterium
GAACGACAGGTAGAGCTGCCATTTCACCGGCCGCATGTCGGCCGCGGTGACGTCGGGGATGTCGACGCGCCACCCGGTCGCCGACTTGACGGGCTCGGATTCGGGCTCGGGTTCGGGTTCCGACGGCGATGCGGGCGGGTCTTCGAGCAGGGTCATGGTGCGCTCTCCTCGTCGACGATGTGGAAGACACCGCCCATGTTGTGGTGACCGATGCCGCAGTACTCGTGGCAGATGAGCGAGTAGTCCTTGGCCTCGTCGAAGGTGACGGTGACCTCGGTGACCTGGCCGGGGATGACCATGGCGTTGACGTTGGTGTCGGGGACCCGCATGCCGTGGACCACGTCGACCGAGGTCACCCGCAGATTCGCGGTCGCACCGACCGGCAAGGTGACCTCGACGGGGTCCCACTGCCAGGCCTGGGCGACGATGACCACCTCGTACTCGCCGTTGTCGAGCTCTCGAACCCCCGGAGCGTCGAAGGGGGGAGTGCTGCGCACGAGCTGGGGATCGACCCGGTCGGATGGCTCGGGGAGCGATGCGTGATCTTGGGTCACGGTGGCGACCAGCGCACCGATGGCCAGGCCCAGGAAGACGGCGACGACGATGAGGAAGTAGCGCTCGTAGCGTTCGACCTTCATCGGCTCAGCTCCGTTCCAGGAGCGTGACGTACATCCACACCCACATGGCGATGATGAGCAGCCCGAACAGGACCATCATCGCGATGGTCCCGTGCGGTTGCTCTTCCTCGCCTTCGTCGTCGTGGGAGGCCTCGGGCTCGACGTCGGTCGAGTCGGTCACGAGGCGACCAACTCGCCGGCCATGCCCGCTTCGAAGTGGCCCGAGATCGTGCAGATCACCTGGTAGCTGCCCGCAGCGAGGTTGATGCTGCCGGTCGAGGTCTCGCCGCCGGCCGCCGGACCGACTTCGGCCTCGACCAGCGACTCGTCGAACTCGCTCTCGGACGTGATGCGCTCGTCGAGCGCCAACACGGTCCAGTTGTGCTCGGTCGATCCGACGTTGTCGAGCGCGACCTCGGTGTCGGTGTCGGCGACGATGGTCGAGCTGTCGGGGTCGAACGCGAACTCCGACGCCTCGATGGTCAGCGAGGTCGCCGGGCCCGAGGCGACCGCCCCGCCCCCTCCGCCCTCGTTGGTCGCGACCACCAGCGCGACGAACGACACGGCGAGGGCGATGACCGACACGAGGGTGACGACCGCCAACCACGCCGACTGCCCAGGACCGAACAACAACTGGCTGCTGGTCTCGTCGGTCGCGATGGGCGCCGTGGTGTCGGCGGTGGATTCCTCGGTCACAGTCACGTGGGTCCTCGTGGGTCGCTGAAAACGCTTGGCAGCTTTTGCCACGAATTCACGCGGTCTCGCTAGGGACCTTTGTCACTTGACGGCGTACACCCGGCCGACTCGCGTGCCTGGCGACGTCGGGCTGTCTGCCGTTCCGATACGGTCCGGCTCGACGGAGGGGGTTTCGATGCCAAGTGAACAGGCGCGGGCCGTCATCGAGATGTTGCACACGCTCAAGGCGATGGGTCCGGGAACCTCGACGCTCGAAGACGAGCGTGCCGCCATGGAACTCGTGCAGACGGTCACGCAACTCGCCGACGGGGTGTCGGTCGACGCGGTGGATGCCGGCGGTGTGCCCGCCGAGTGGATCACACCACCGTCGGCCCGGCCGGACCGCCAGTTCGTCTACTTCCACGGCGGCGGGTATGCCCTGGGTTCGCTCGACTCGCACCGCCACTTCCTGAGCCACCTGGCGGTCGGGTGCCGGACACCGATCCTGTCGGTCGACTATCGGCTGGCACCCGAGCACCCGTTCCCCGCCGGCCTCGACGACGGCGTCGCCTCGCTTGCCTGGGCGATCGAACACGCCGCACCCGGCGTCAAGACGATCGTCGGCGGCGACAGCGCCGGCGGTGGATTGACCGGCGCCGTGCTGCTCCGCACGCGTGAGCGGGGCGGGAAGCTTCCCGACGCCACCGTGCTGTTCTCGCCCTGGACCGATCTGACCGGCAGCGGCGACTCGATCATCACCCGGGCCGAGGCCGATCCGCTGCTCCGCGGCGACCGGCTCGACGAGGGAGTCGAGCGGTATCTCCAGGGTGCGGTCGACGCCTCCGACCCGCTCGCCAGTCCGTTGTTCGGCGATCACGCCGGCCTCCCGCCGACCTACATCTCGGTGGGTGACGCCGAGATCATCCTCGACGACTCGACCCGGCTCGCGACGCGCATGGCCGACGCCGGCGTCGACGTGAAGATCGTCGTCGCAGACGCGATGTTCCACGTCTATCCGGCCCTGGCGAGTGTCATCCCCGAGTCCGACTCGGCAGTCGCCGACATCGCGAACTGGCTCGACGCAACCCTCGACTGATCGCGTCTCGTGGTCAGCTGCCTCGTGAGCCGACGGCGAACCAGACCGCGGCCGACACGAGCCACAGCGCGTTGAACGCCGCGACGCCGGGCCGTTCGGCGACCAGCCAACCGATGACGATGGCGGTCATGGCCGCCTCGTGCGCGAGAAACCATCCGATCCGCCGGTCGCCGACGATGCCGACGAAGGTGACGATCGCCATGCACGCCACGGGGTAGCCCGGCAGTCGGATCGCCGCTGACAGGGTCGATCCGTCCGCACTCCCGGCGAGGCCGATCGCGAGTCCGACCGCACCGGCGATCCACTGCCGCGTCGTCGGTGGCCATGCCTTCGAGGTGGTCTGACTCATCGCCGCGAACCCTCCCATAACTGTCACACCCCGTCTGCATACTGAGTTCATGGCTTCTGCTGCACCCACATCGAGCCCCGCCTTCGTGGCGCGCGGCCTCGAGATCGAGGAGCAGCTTGCGGTGATCGCCGGGCAGGAGAATCGTCTGTTGGCCCAGACGGTCGGGCTCGTGGCCGAGGCCATCGAGGACGGGCACTGTCTGGCACCCGACCTGCCGGTGCGACGTTGGATCGCCTGGCGGTTCGGGAGCTCGGCATCGAAGGCCGACAAGATCGCCACGATCGCCGAGCGACGTCGCGAGCTGCCGGCGCTCATGGGCGCGTTGGCCGACGGTGCGGTGAGCCTCGATCAGGCCGTCGTGATCGCCCGTCGGGTTCCGGCGTCACACGAGGCGACCGCCACCGAGAAGGCCAAGGTCATGCGGCCGAGCCAGCTGCGCCGGTGGGCCAGCACGACCCCGCCGATCGAGACCGACGAGACCGCGGAGCCGACGAGGCGAGCGCGTCACCACTTCTCGGTCCGCCCGGCCGCCGATGGCCAGGCCGACGGCGACTGGCTCGTGCGCGGCCGCCTGCCCGGCGAGGTGGGGGCCGGGCTCGATGTGGCGATGCGAGCACAGCTCGACGCGCTGTGGGCGGCGCACCAGCGAGGCGAAGCGGTCGGCAACGATCTGTCGGATGCGCCGACGGCGCTCGACGCGCTGGCACGACTTGTCGAGGTCGCCCAGGCATCCGAAGCGGTCGAGCGGCCACACTCCCAGCGCACCAAGGTGCTGCTGCACGTCGACGTCGACGCCAAGGTCGGGCGGTTCCACCTCGGCCCGGCGGTCCCCGCCTCGCTCCGCCGCTACCTGAGCTGCGATGCCACCTTCCAGACGGTCTTCGAGAAGGCGGGCGTGGCGCTCGGCATCGGCACGACTTCGCGCACCATCCCCGCCCGCACGCGCATGGTGATCGAACAGCGCGACGGCGGATGCCGGGTCAGCGGCTGTGGCCGCACCCACGTCCAGATCCACCACGTCGTGCACTGGGAAGACGGCGGGCCCACCGAGACCTCGAATCTGATCGCGCTCTGTCCCCATCACCACCGGATGCACCACCAGGGCCGCCTCGAGATCACCGCGACCGATGCAGACGACCCGAACGGGATCCACTTCTCGGTCGGTGGTCGCGAGCTGGTCGAACGACCACCCCCGGTGACGGGCGACGCGCTCCCCGCGCCGCCCGATGGCGCTGCCTACTGTCGCCCCGAATGGGGCCGCATCCCCAACTGGGCCATGGTCGCCCCACCGCCGTTCATCGAACCCGAACCGCGCCCTCCCCGAACTCCGGCGGTGCGGATCGGCCGAGACGGCGAGCCCATCGACTTCCCCGAGGTGATCGTCCTCGACGACGACGAGCTCGAGTGAGGCAAGCGTGTCGGGCATCACGAGTTCGGGCATCATGACGCAGTGACCCCGATCGCCCGGTTCAGTCTCGTCGCACTCGCCGAGGAGCACGCATGACGATCCGCGTGATCCAGTGGGCGACCGGCGGCGTCGGCCGAGCCGCCATCGAAGGCATCGTCCGACACCCCGATCTCGAGCTGGTCGGATGCTGGGTCCACAGCGCCGACAAGGTCGGGCGCGACGCAGGCGAGCTGGCCGGAATCGACCGGATCGGGGTCGCCGCCACCGACGACGTCGATGCCCTGTTGGCGCTCGGCGCCGACTGCGTCGTGTACGCGCCGATCATGGCCGACCCGGCGATGGTCGCCCGGATCCTGGCGTCGGGGGCCAACGTCGTCACCCCCCTCAACTGGTTCTTCCCCGGCGGCCGCGACGAGTCGTCGATCGAGGACGCGTGTCGCGCCGGCGGCTCGTCGGTCCACGGGACCGGTGTTCACCCGGGCGGGATCACCGAGAAGTTCCCGCTCATGTTGTCGGCGGTGTCGCAGGCCATCACCCACGTCCGAGCCGAGGAGTTCAGCGACATCCGCAGCTACGACGCACCCGATGTGGTCGGCGGCATCATGCTGTTCGGCAAGACACCCGGGGAGGCTGCCGCCAGCATCATGCCGTCGGTCCTCGGCGACGGGTTCACGCAGTCGATCCTCATGATCGCCGAGGCGGTCGGTTTCGCGATCGACGGCGACCCCACGGTGCACCACGAGGTCGCGGTGGCGACGGCACCCATCGACTCGCCGATCGGACCGATCGAGCCCGGCACCGTCGCTGCCCAGAAGTTCACCTGGCAGGCGACGGTCGGCGGCGAGCCGGTCATCACCGTCAAGACCAACTGGTTCATGGGCACCGAGCACCTCGATCCGCCGTGGACGTTCGGGCCCGAAGGCGAACGCTTCGAGGTCGAGGTCACCGGCGACCCCTCGACCACGGTCACGTTTCACGGCTGGCACCCCGACACCGTCGCCGACGGCCTCGAGCGCAACAAGGGCATCGTCGTCACTGCGACCCATTGCGTGAGCTCGATTCCGGCGGTGGTGGCCGCACCGCCGGGGATCGTCACCTACCTCGATCTCCCGCTGGTCACCGGGAGGGCCGCCGCCCACCTGCGCTGACGCTCGACCCGCCCACGACGCACGGAAAGTGGGCGGGACGACACCATCAGTAGCTAATGTCCGGTGCGTGAGCACGGAAGGGTCTTCGAGCCGATCCGTGCGCATCGCGGTCGTGACCGCACTCGCGGCCGCCGTCGTGATCGCCGCCGGCGCACTCGTGTTCGTCGACCGCTCCGACGGCGATGAGGCAGCGGTCGGGTCCGAGGACACCTCGACCCCGCCGGAGCCATCGACGATCGAACCCACGACGACGACCACCGCCGCTCCGACGACGACCACCGCCGCGCCGACCACGACCACCACGGAGGCCCCGCCGCCGCCTCCGAAGTTCGGGCGGGGCGATGAAGGGTCAGAGGTGCTGGCCATCCAGGTGCGGCTGGTCGAGCTCGGGTACTGGCTTCCCGCGGCCGACGGCGCGTACGGGTTCCTGACATCGCAGGCGGTGATGGCGTTCCAGAAGGTCGAGGGCCTCGCCCGCGACGGCATCGCCGGGCCACAGACGCTTGCGGCCCTCGACACCGCAGGGTCGGCGACGCCTCGTGATCCGAACGGAAGTCATGTCGAGATCGATCTCGAACGCCAGGTGATGTTCGTGGTCCGCGACGGGGCCTCACTCGCCTTCAACACCTCGACCGGCAGGTCGGGTTGGCGGACACCGGCGGGCGAATTCACCATGACCCGCGAGATCGACGGCATGCGGGAGGCCGAGCTCGGCGACCTGTGGCGGCCGAAGTACTTCAACGGCGGCATCGCCATGCACGGCTCGGGCAGCATCCCCGGCCAGCCTGCGTCACACGGGTGCACTCGGCTGTCCAACGCAGCAATCGACTTCATCTGGGACTCGGGTCTCGTGCCGATCGGCACGCACGTGTCGGTGTACTGAGCCGCCTAGGGTCGACCCATGGCTGACGTGAGTGTCGAGCGAACCATCGAAGCGAGTCCCGAGGAGGTGTGGACGCTCGCGTCCGATCCGACCCGGATGGGTGAGTGGTCGCCCGAGAACACCGGTGCCACCTGGATCGGTGGCGCAACCGGACCGGCGGTCGGCGCGAAGTTCAAGGGCAGCAACCAGAACGGCCGCTTCAAGTGGTCGACGACGTGCACGGTCACACACTGCACCGAGCTCGAGCAGTTCGAGTTCGACGTGAAGTACGGCCCTCTGCCCATCGCCCACTGGGGGTTTCTGCTCGAGCCGTCGAATGGCGCCACGAAGGTCACCGAGCACTGGACGAATCACGAGGCGAGGCCCATCGCCGTCATCGTCGACAAGACCCTGGGTGTTGCCGACCGGGGCGAGCTGAACCGCACCAACATGGAGGCCACCCTTGCGGCCATGGCGGCCGAACTCGAGGGCTGAACCTCAGACCATGAGGCCCTTCGCCGAGTAGTTGGGCAGATCGAGCGTCGTGACGACGCCCGGCTCGGCCGCCACGACGTGCGGGATGGCGTTGATGACGTGCATCGCGGTCGCGAGACATCCGGCATGGTTGTGATCACCCCGGTCAGAGCTCGTCTCGACCTCGACCTTGAAGTGGGGCTCGCCCTCGATGAGGATCCGGTAGCCCTGACCCTTGGGCCAGTCCGGCGCGTCGGTGTCGCGGAGCCGGGTGACGTGTTCGACGACGATGCGCGCCTCGCCGTCGATCATGCCGCGGATCTCGAACCGCATCCCCGAGATGGTGCCGGCAGGGACGAGGCCCGACGCCGTCTCGATGTCTTCGTCGGCGGTGATGACCTCGTGCCACTCGGTGATGTCGTCGAGTTCGACCCCGAGGCCCTCGGCGACCAGACCGACGACCGGTCCCCACCCCATCGCCGTCGAGCCAGGTGACAACAGCAGCGATTCGGACGGGTCCTTCTTCCCGAATCCCATGATCTCGAACATGGTGAACGGGTTGCACCAGGTGTTGTAGTTGACGATCTCCATCATGCGGACCGACTTCACCTCCTTGCACATCGCCGCGGTCGCGAGCGCGACGGTGGCGTTGCCGAAGCCGGGGTCGATGCCCGAGGTGTAGATCGAGGTGCCGCCTTCGCGGCAGGCGGAGGTCAGCTGGTCGTGGAATCCGGCCGTCCTGGGGTGGAGCAGCGCCACGAACGACGTGTTCACGACGTTGTGTCCCGTTGCCAACATGTGGCAGATGTCGTCGACCACCTCGCCGGGCCGGACATCGGAGTGCGCCATGTAGCAGACGCAGTCGGCACCGAGTCCGAGGAGCGCATCGCGGTCCTGGGTCGCCGTGACCCCGATCGGGTCGATGCCGCAGATCTCGCCGGCATCTCGTCCGGCCTTGTCGTCGGAGTGCACCCACAGCCCGGCCAACTCGAGGTCGGGGTGCGCTTCGATCGCCGGGACGGCATGGATGCCGACGGTTCCGGTTGCCCACTGGATCACGTTGATCGTCATGGAGACAGAACCTAGATGAGCAGGTTCACGCCAACTGAGGTAGCAATGGATGCGACGACGCGAGGAGATCTTCATGAAGCAGCTGACCGGCCTCGATGCCACGTTCCTCTACATGGAGACCTCGACCACGTTCGGCCACGTGAGCGGCCTGTTCATCTACGAGCGGCCATCGGAGGACTACGACGCGTTCCAGGCGGTGAAGGACACCTACAGCGCCCACCTCGACATGTTCGAACCCCTGCGACGGCGCCTCGTCGAGGTGCCGTTCGGGCTCGACCGGCCCTACTGGATCGAGGATCCGAACTTCGACCTCGACTACCACATCCGCGAGATCGCCCTGCCGGCCCCGGGCAACGACGAGCAGCTGGCCGAGCAGGTGGCGCGCATCATCGCCCGGCCGTGCGACCGGTCCCGCCCGCTCTGGGAGGTCTACGTCATCGAGGGTCTCGCCAGCGGCGACTTCGCTCTCCTGAGCAAGATCCACCACGCCACCGTCGATGGTGCCGCCGGGGCGATCATGACCACGATGCTGCTCGACCCGGCGCCGGACACCCCGTTGCGTGAACCGGGACCGATCCCCGAGCCCGAACAGCTTCCGTCGTCGCGCGACATGCTCGGCAAGGGCCTGGCCAGCCTCGCTCGGCGTCCCGACCGCACCATCCGCCTCCAGCTGAGGCTCGTGCAGCAACTCGCAGCGGCGACCCGTCAGGAAGGCCTCGCCAACGTCGCCGGTGCGGCCCGCCGATTCATGAGTGCACCGCGGACGCGCCCACGTGACGACCGCGACTCGGCACCCGAGGCGCCCGACTCGATGGCACCCAGGACTCCCTTCAACGCGTCGATCTCGCCTCATCGCAAGGTGGCCTTCCGGTCGGTACCGCTCGCCCAGATCAAGGACATCAAGTCGGCGCTCGGCGCGACCGTGAACGATGTGGTGATGGCGGCCTGCGCAGGTGCCCTGCGGCGCTACCTCGAGCGAACCGGCGACCTGCCCGACCAGCCGTTGGTCGGCATGGTGCCGGTGTCGATCCGGACCGGCGAGGAGACCGACGTGTGGACCAACCGGGTGTCCGGGTTGTTCTGCCCGCTCCCGACGAACCTCGCCGATCCTGCCGAGCGCGTCCAGAACGTGCACGAGTGGATGGCCGAGGCCAAACAGCAGTGGGATCTGCTGCCGGCCGACATGATGGTCGAGCTCGCCGACATGGCGCCGCCGGCACTGGCGACCAGGGCCGCCCGGGTCGCCACGTCGCTGCGAATCGGCGATCGGGTGAACATGCCGATCAACCTCGTCATCTCGAACGTCCCAGGACCGCGTGAGCCGCTCTATCTCCGTGGCGCCAAGGTCAAGCACTACGTGCCGGTCTCGACCATCGCCGAGGGACAGGGCCTCAACATCACCGTTCAGAGCTATCTCGACGTCCTCGACTTCGGGATCGTGGCCGACCGCGACCTCGTCCCCGATGTGTGGGATCTGGTCGACTTCTGCGTCGACGAGGTCAACGTCCTGGCCGAACTCGCAGGTGTCGAGACCACCGAGGCGCGACCTCTCACCGGAGCGGGGCCAGTCGCGGCCCCGAAGAAGAAGGCGTCGAAGAGGAGCGCCTGAGCCCATTCCGGCTTCCGCGAGCACGGCGAGGCGGTTCATGGCACGATCGGGACTCGTCTCAGGGGGTCTGTCCATGAAGGCCAGTGATCTGTTTCTCCGTTGTCTCGAGGCCGAGGGTGTCGAGTACATCTTCGGTGTCCCAGGTGAGGAGAACGCCGACATGATGATGTCGTTGCTCGATTCACCCATCGAGTTCATCGTCTGCCGTCACGAGCAGGGGGCGGCCTACATGGCCGACATGTACGGCCGCATGACCGGCAAGGCCGGGGTGTGTCTGGGCACGCTCGGTCCGGGCGCCACCAACTTGATGACCGGCGTCGGGCAGGCCGACATGGACAGCTCGCCGGTGGTCGCGATCACCGGCCAGGGTGCGGTGACCCGGCTCCACAAGGAGTCCCACCAGGCGATGGACGTCGTGGCGATGTTCGAGCCGATCACCAAGTGGGCCGAGACGATCTACGACGCTCGCAACATTCCCGAGATCGTGCGCAAGGCGTTCAAGATCGCCCAGACCGAGCGACCCGGCGCCACCCACATCGAGTTGCCCGAGGACATCGCCAAGGAGGAGATCGACGAGGTCCCGATCGTTCCCGGCATGAAGGTCCGCCGGCCGGTGGCAGATCCCAAGACGATCGCCGCGGCCATGGCCATGGTCGCGAAGGCCGAGCGGCCGCTGATGCTCGTCGGGAACGGGTGCGCCCGCACCCGCGTCACCAAGCAGTTGAACCGCTGGGTCTCCGAGACCGGCATGTACGCCGCGATGACCTTCATGGCCAAGGGCGTCATCTCCGATCGCAACGACAAGAGCCTCTTCGCCGCCGGCCTCGGCATCCGCGACCACGTGCAGCGGGCGTTCGAGAACGCCGACCTGGTGATCTCGGTCGGCAACGACATGGTCGAGTGGCACCCCTCGCGGTGGAACCCGAACCACGACACGCCGATTCTTCACATCGACTTCATGCCCGCCGAGGTCGACACGGCCTACCGGCCCGACGTCGAGGTCGTCGGCGACATCGCCGGCGCGTTGTGGGACATGAACGAGCGGATCACCGACGAGCACCGCAAGGCCGACGTCGATCTGTTCCGCGAGATCCGCGAGGTGCTCGTCGAGGAGCTCACGGTCGAGAGCGCCACCGACCCGGGGTTCCCCATGAAGCCTCAGCGGATCCTGCACGACCTGCGTGCCGAGATGGGCGACAGCGACATCCTCATCAGCGACGTCGGGGCCCACAAGATGTGGATCGCCCGGCACTACGTGACCTACGAGCCCAACACCTGCATCATCAGCAACGGCTTCTGCTCGATGGCGGGGGCACTGCCCGGATCGATCTCGGCCAAGATGGTCCACCCCGACCGCAACGTGGTCGGGGTCCAGGGCGATGGCGGCTTCATGATGAACGTGCAGGAGCTCGCCACCGCGGCGATGTACGACGTGCCGTGCGTCAACATCATCTGGGAGGACGGCGAGTACGGCCTGATCAAGTGGAAGCAGACCATCGGGTACGGCAAGCACTCGCACACCAAGTTCCAGAATCCCGACTTCGTCCAGCTCGGCGAGGCGTTCGGCTGCTTCACCAGGCGCGTCGAGTCCTGCGACGACTTCCGCCCGATCCTGCGTGAAGCCTTCGCACAGACCGACCGGCCCTCGCTCATCATCGTCCCGGTCGACTACAGCGAGAACATGCTGTTGACCGAGCGTCTCGGCGACATCGTCGCGCACTGAGATGAGCACGACCCTCGAAGTCACCTCGCCCTACTCGGGCGACGTGGTCGGAACGGTCACCGAGGCCGGCGCGGACGAGATCGCCGACCTCATCGATCGCAAGGTCGCCCTCGTCGGTGATCGCGACCGGTGGTTGCCCGGTCACGAACGGATCGCGATCCTCGAACGGGCCGCGCACCTCGTGGCCGGTCGACGCGAGGAGCTCGGCAAACTCATTGCGTCCGAGGGTGGCAAGCCTCTGACCGATGCGCTCGTCGAGGTCGATCGGGCCGCCAACGGGTTGAAGCTGTGTGCCGAGGAGATCGGTCACCTGGCCGGCGAGGAGATCCCGATGGGGGCCACGGCTCCCTCGGCCGGGCGGGTCGCGTTCACCCAGCGCGAGCCCGTCGGCGTCGTGGTGGCGGTGAGCGCGTTCAACCACCCGCTCAACCTGATCGTCCACCAGACGGCCCCGGCCATCGCGGCGGGCTGTCCGGTGCTGGTCAAGCCTGCCGGCCCCACGCCGCTGTCGGCGATCGAGCTCGGCAAGGTCTACACCGAGGCCGGACTCCCCGATGGCTGGTGCGACATCAGGCCGTGCAGCAACGAGGTGGGCGAGACCGCAGTCACCAGCGAGAAGATCGGATTCTTCAGCTTCATCGGTTCGGCACGGGTCGGCTGGATGCTGCGGTCGAAGCTCGCGCCGGGAGTCCGGTGCGCCCTCGAACACGGCGGGGTCGCGCCGCTCATCGTCCACTCGTCCGCCGATCTCGACAAGGCGGTCCCGGCGATCCTGAAGGGCGGCTACTACCACGCCGGTCAGGTGTGTGTGTCGGTGCAGCGGGTACTGGCCGACGCCTCGATCCGCGACGAGCTGGTCGATCGGCTCGTCGCCGGGGTCAACGAGCTCGTGGTCGGCGATCCCCTCGATGCGGCGACCCAGGTCGGGCCGCTGATCCGCTCCGGTGAGGTCGATCGCGTCGGATCATGGGTCACCGAAGCGGTCGACGCCGGAGCAACCCTTGCCGCCGGCGGCGAGGCACTCGACCACCAGTGCTACGCACCGACGTTGCTCGTCGACCCGCCGTCCGACTCGACCGTCATGACCAACGAGGTCTTCGGTCCGGTCGTGAACGTGAGCAGCATCTCGGATCTCGACGACGGCATCGCCCAGGCGAATTCGCTGCCCTGGGCCTTCCAGGCAGCCGTGTTCGCGCAGGATCTCGATGCTGCCATGCGGGCGGCTCAGCGCATCGACGCAACCGCTGTCATGGTCAACGACCACACGGCGTTCCGCGTCGACTGGATGCCCTTCGGCGGGCGTGGCCCGTCGGGGATCGGGATGGGTGGCATGGGCCCGACCGTGCACGAGATGACCCGCCTGAAGATGACGGTGCTGAACCTGTCCTGACCTGGCTGGTCAGGGTTGTCGTGACGGAGGGATTTCGTCGAACACCGTCGAGTGGTTGGCCTCACATGGCGTCGAAGAGCAGGTCGGCGAAGGCTGCCTCGGCGTCGATCGGGTGGCCCTGGCGTTCGAACCAGTCGGCGACGTTGGTCAGGTCGCGGTGCAGGAAATCGAGGCCGCCCGGGTTGGCGGCCAGGTCGACGGCCTGCGGGAAGTCGATCAGCCAGACCTCGCCCTGCCACCACAGCAGGTTGTACGCCGACAGGTCGCCGTGGACCCACCCGCAGGCCACGACGATGCGCAACTGGGTGATCAGCTGCCGCCAGATGTCGGCGAGCACCGGCCCGCGTGGTCGTGCCCGTGCCAGGGTCGGCGCGGCCTGGTCGGGCTCACCGATGTACTCCATGACGAACCGGTCGTCGCCAAAGCTCACGGGGAAGGGCACGCGCACGCCGGCTGCCCAAAGCTGCTGCATGACGTCGTGCTCGTGGTTCGTCCATCGTTGCTGCAACAGCTGCTTGCCGTGGGTCGTCATCTGTTCGACGGCGCGCCGGTCGCGGCTCTTGCGGAACTGCCGACCTTCTCGATAGGCGACATCGTGACGGAACTGGCTGGCCTGTTGAACGCCCATGGCCTCGAGGAGTCCCTTGGCCTTCACCTCCCGCGGGAGGTAGCGCTTGACGGCGAGCAAGGCCGAGCGGTCGTCGCCGCAGCGTTCGATGAGGTCGACCTGGGCTTCCTTGCCGGTGCGGAGGACACCGAGGTCGGTGTCGGTGAACGGCTCGGGGACGAGCCATTCGGGAATCGGGGGCATCGCAGTTCTCCTGAAGTCGGTCGGAACGGGACGGGCCCGGCACGACCGCAGGCGTCAGGAGCGTGCAGCGCGACCGAGCGAGGGGGTGCAGACAGTCATCTGGACACGACCTCCTTCGGCTCGGCGAACGTGTGCGCACATTAGCGTGCGGACCAACGTGACCGACGTCGACCTCCGCAAGCTCCTGATCGACGCCGGCGCGCATCCGCTCGAGGTGAGTCGCGCCGAGGCGGAGGGCCCCGGCGCGCTGCGGGCCTACGCCTTCGAGCGATTGATGTTTCCCGGCGAGCGTCGGACCCCGGTTGACGTGTGGGAGTCCACCGGATTCGATCCTGATTTCGGACGGGCGTTGTGGCGGGCGATGGGGTTCGCAGCAATTCCCGACGACACCCCGGCCCTCACCGACGCCGACCTCGACGCATTGGGACATCTCCAGCAGTTGCTGGAGTTGGGGATCGACGAGGACCAGGTCCTACGAATGACGCGGCTGATCGGTCAGGCCATGGCGCGGATCTCCGATGCGCTCATCAGCCAGTTCCGTGACGCGCTGGCGGCCGAGCCACCCGACGCAGCCGCGACCGACGTCGATGCGCTGATTCCGCTCGGCGGGCTCGCTCTGGGGCCGGCCCTCGACGCCGAGGTGACCTATCTGCTGCATCGGCACCTCGTCGACGCGGTTCGGCGTCAGCTCCAGACCGCCGAGGACGGAACCCCGACGCGTATCATCGCGGTCGGATTCGCCGATCTGGTCGACTTCACCGAGGTGTCACAACGCATCGACGAGGGTGAGCTGCAGGCGCTGGTCGACGGGTTCGAGTCGACCACGAGCGCCATCGTCACCGGTGTCGACGGTCAGGTCGTCAAGCTCATCGGTGACGCGGTCCTGTTCACGACCGATGACCCCGCGGCGGCCGTCGATGTCGCACTGGCACTCACCGACGCGTTCTCCGACCGGAACGTGCCCGATGTCCGGGTCGGCGTGGCCTACGGGCCGGTCCTGGTGCACCAGGGTGACGTCTTCGGGCCCGTGGTCAACCTCGCGAGTCGGGCGGTCAACGTCGCAACGCCCGGTTCGGTGCTGGTCGACGAGGCCACTGCGGAGGCGCTCGGCGATGCGGTCGACCTGCGCGTGTCGCCGATTCGTTCGAGGAACCTGAAGGGCATCGGCCGGACCAAGCTCTACCGAGTCCGCCATTCGACGGGCATCAAGAGGTGACGGCCTCGCTCAGACCGTCGGGGGGACCATCAACTCCATGTCGGCGCCGAGCCCGGCGAGGACCTCGTCGATGATCGCGCGCCGGCCCTGCGACTTCGTGAGTCCGTAGGCGCTGGTGCTGAACTGACCCAAGCGCCGCGCTGCGCCGATCGCCGCGTCCTCGAGCTCGTCGAGGGTGACGACCTGATCGAGGTAGCCGGCGTCGACCGCAGTCACCGGGCTGTAGATCTCGGCCTGCACGGTCGCCCGCGTGAAGTGGCGCTTGGAGAGTCGGTCACGGGCGAGCTCGACCGCATAGCGAGGCAGACCCATGCCGATGGCCGTCTCGTTGAGTCCGATCTTCGCCGGCACGTCCGCACCGATCCGCGTGTCGCACGACAGCACGAGCAGCGCTCCGGCCGCCAGTGCGTGTCCGGTCACCGCCGCGACCGTGGGCTGGGGGTGTCCGTAGATCCGCATCAGCAACTCGCCGCCCGCGCCGACGAGTCCGCGGGTCGCATCGGCCCCCTGGGTCATCACCGAGAGGTCGAAGCCGGCGCTGAACTTGCCGTCGCGCCCGATGATGCAGACGGCTTCGGCATCCGCCGTTGCCTGGTCGAGCGCGGCGTGCACGGCGTCGATGACTGCGTGCGAGACGGCATTGGCCTTGCCGTCATCGAGTCGGATGGCCGCGACGCCTTCCTCGATCGTGGTGGTGACGGGCGAATCGCTCATGGGTCGAAGGTAGTCGTCGTCACGCACGGCGACGAGACGCACCGCTGGCCCGAATCGCAGCTGGCTACCATCGTCCGACGTGTCACCGCGACGAATGGGGATCATCGCAGTCGTGGTCATCGCCGTTCTGTCGGCCATCGTGGCGGCATCAGCCAACACCGCGACGGGCTCGGCTGCGACGGCCGGGGCGTGCCAGCCCGAACTCGAGCCGACCTGGGGCGTCGAAGGCGAGCCGATCGAGGTCCTGCTCGTGTGCGGGACCGGTCAGCTTCCCGCCGCCGGCGAGGTGCGCCTCGTCGATGCGCCACCGGGTGCGTTGCTCGCTGCCGACGGTCGATCGATCCGGTGGATGCCCGACCTCGACCAAGCGGCGACCTACGACATGGGTGTCCAGATCGGTGACGAGCGCACGTCGGTGGTGGTCGGTGTGGGCGATGCGTGGGCGCAGCCCGACAACGTCGCGCCGCTCGAGCCCACCAGGCTGACGATGGAGTCCGGCTTGCCGGTGTTCCACATCGTCACCGACGCCAGCGTCGATGCCGACGAGTACCGGCCGGCTCGGGTGACCCATCTCGGGCACGAGTACGTCGGCGCGGCCGCCAAGCTGCGCGGGTCGTTGTCGCTGAGGTACGAGAAGGACAACTTCACCCTGAGGTTCGACCCGAACGATCCCTTCACCGACCCGCGCCTACCGGCGCTCGACGGCAGCCTCAAGTTGGTGCTCAACGGCGACTTCGACGACAACAGCCACCTTCGGAACCGGGTGGCGTTCGAGCTGTGGGACCAGATGAGCCCCGCTCACCTCCAGGTCGGGCATGCGAGCGCCGTCGTCTATGTCAACGGCGAGTACGCCGGGCTCTACACCGTCACCGATCAGATCGGCGAGGAGTTCCTCGCCGATGCGGGCCTCGAAGGCGGCGAGCTCTACAAGTCGGTCGGGCACGATGCCGACTTCACCTCCGCGCCCGGCACGTTGGCCGACCGCGATCTCGAGCAGAAGGTGCCGGATCCGAAGGACCAGGTGGTCGCCGATCCCGCGGTGTTCGACCTGTACGACTTCGTCGACGGTGCCGACGACGGGACGTTCCGTGCCGAGATCGCCGACCGCGTGGTGCTCGACGACTTCGTCGACTGGCTGGTGCTCGTGAGCCTCATCGGCGCAGGCGACTCCACGGCCAAGAACGCCTACGTCTACGGACCGGCCGACGGCAGTGGCTTCCGGGCGATTCCGTGGGACTTCAACCACAGCTTCGGACAGGACTTCCTGACCCACCGCGTGCCGCCCGACGCTGCGCTTCCCTCGTCGATCGTCGACGACAACCGGCTCTTCGCGCGGTTGCTCGATGATCCCGTGCTCGGGGCGCTCGTGGTCGAACGGACCGACGAGGTGCTCGGCGGGGTCGGCTCGGCGGACGCCGTCGACGAGCTCGTGGCGCAGCTCGGAACCGAGGTGCGTGCCGCGGCGCTTCGCGACGAGCAGCGGTGGGCGTCGACCCATCGGGAGACGCCGGCGTGGAGTGAACGAGACGACTTCACGACCTTCGACCAGGAGCTCGATCAGCTGACCGCGTGGTACGCCGAGCGCATCGGCGTCCTCAGAGACGACCTGCGGCGCGTCACGAAGGTTTAGGCTCGCCCGACCGCATGAGCCTTCTCGACCCCCCGCAGAGACTCGAGCGCGCCGACCCCGATGAGCTGGTCGGCGACATCGTGTCGACTGCCACCCGGCTCGAGCGAATGGACCTCGCAGCGGTCGAGCAGATGCGCCTCATGGACCGCGTCGACACCAAGTACACCTTCGGCGTCGGTGACCTCGGCAAGATCCTCGAAGAGCTGGGCGAGGACTACCGCGTGCTCGACATCGGCGGACGCGTGCTGCACAGCTACGAGAACCAGTACTTCGACACCGCCGACTTCGGCTGCTATCGCAGCCACCACAACGCCGATCTCCCGCGCTACAAGTTCAGGTACCGGAGCTACGTCGACACGGACACGACGTACTTCGAGGTCAAGGAGAAGACCAACAAGGGGCGGACCGACAAGGTCCGGATCCCGGTCGAGCGACTCTCGACCTCGCTCGACGGTCCAGCCGAGGCGCTGGTCCGTGAGGTGGCCGGTGACCGTGGTTGGGACCCCGCCGACCTGGTGCCCACGGTGCGTGCCACCTTCTTCCGCCTGACCATCGGGTGCCCCGACGTCGGTGAACGGGCGACCATCGACATGCGCGTCCGACTCGAACTCGGCGGCGATTGTTCCGTCTATGACGCCGTGGCGATCTGCGAGCTCAAGCAGGCGACCGCGTCTCGACAGTCGGCGCTCGCCGAGGCGCTCAAGCAACGGGGCGTCCGTCCTCGCCGGATGACGAAGTACTGCCTCGGGGTGCTCGCCGCCCGGCCCGACGTCAAGGCGAACGACTTCAAGCCCATGGTTCGTGCCGTCGTCGACCTGACCGACCCGTTGCGATGAGCTACGCCACCCAGCTGTTCGACGTCGACGTGCTGGTGTGGCGCGACCTGGGCGAGTTTCTCGTGCGGTTCGGGCTGAACCTGATCGTCGGCACCGTGATCATCGTCATCACCTATCTGCCGCGACACCCTGATCACGAGTGGGTGTTCACGATGTACGTGTTCAACATCGCCACCTTCTTCGTCGTCTACATCATGAACGGGCTCGATCTGAACGTCGGGTTCGGCTTCGGGCTCTTCGCGTTGTTCGCGATCCTGCGGTTCCGAACCGAGAGCATCCCGTTCTTCGAGATGACCCATGTGTTCGCACTCGTCGCGACGGCAGTGATCAACGCGATCAGCGTCGGTGCACTGACCTGGGCCGAGATCATCGTCGCCGACGTGGGAATCGCCGGGACGATCATGGTGCTGTCGTCGACTCGCGTGAGCAACCGCCTGGCGACCCAGACGGTGCGGTACGAGAAGATCGCCAACATCGGGCCCGCGCGGCGTGACGAGTTGCTCGACGACCTCCGGACCCGGACCGGGCTCGACGTGGTCGACGTGCGTGTGCTCGAGATCGACTTCCTCTCCGACACGGCGCAGCTCAAGCTGTATCACCGTGGCGGCAGCCCGTCCTGAGGACCGCAGCCGTGCGGCGGTTGGCGATCGCGGTTGCGGTTGTCGTCATGGCGACGGCGTGCGTCGGCGACGGCGGCGAGCTCTCCGGGCGGGATGCCTCGAACACCGTCGGCCGCTGCCGCGACATCGTCGAGCTCCGCAAGCTGCGCGAGGAACTGACGCCTGACGCAGGGCACCGGGTGACGGTCCGGCCCCTCGGTCCGAACGGCGAAGCCGTCGAGGCCGACCCGACGTCGTGCCTTCGGACGACCTCGCCCGGTGTCGACATCGCCACGGCTCGATCGATCGCCGACGAGCCCGCGGTCGCGATGCTCGTCGATCCCGGGACCACGCCGACCGAGGCGACGGCCAGCGCCGACGCGGCCGTCGACATCGTCGGAGAGCTCGCACCCGACGTCGACCTGGCGGTGTTCGGACTCGGACCGATCGACGACGGGTACTCCGCGCCTGCCGTGGTGACCGAGGCTCCGGCCCCGTGGGAGTTGTGGACCACAGACGAGGCGCCGCCGGAGGGATGGGATCGCAACCCGCTCCTGACCGACGATCGCTTCGATTCGGTGCCCACCCCGCTGCTGGCCGTGCCGCCCGAACTCGCGGCCGGGCCCGTGCTCGCTCGGTCGACGCTGATGTTGGACGAGGCCGTCGATCCGGAGGGGCTGATGCTCACCGGATCGCACACTGGGGGCCTCGTGCTGCGCGTCGCCGGGACCGAGGTGGTGCGATCGAATCTGCCCGCGGGACCGCTGGGACCCGAGACGGCTCCGTTGGCCGCAACCGGCGATCCGGTCGACTTCGCCGTGACCGTCGAGCCGTCGCTGCTCGGCGGACGCGACATCGTGGTGTCGATCGAGTGGTTCGGCGCGTCGAGCGGATCTGCGGCACCGTTCTTCGAGTTCGAGGCCGTCGACCGCCGTTCTCGGCCCATCGCCGCTGCGCCGCTGACAGGGTTCGGTCGCGACCGTCGGTTCGCGATCGCCCAGATCGAGAGCCGCGAGGCGCGCCCGCTCGCACCCGACGACCTGGCACCGGCTGCCGGGGTCGTCGCCGCGCACCTCGACGATCGACGCGAACGCTCGTCGGACGGTCCAGAACTCCTCGTCGTGGTGGCCCCGCACCGGAAGGCCGAGGAGCTCCCCGACTTCGGCGGTGACCCGATCGTGGTGTGGGTCGGTGACGGCACGGGTGGCGTCGTTCCCGGTGTGCACCGCGCGGTCGACTCGCGTCCCGGGGTCGGCGACTCGTTCGCCGAGTTCGTCGAGGCGCACCGTCGTGCCGGGGTCTGGTCGGTCGGGCTGTGTGGACCGCTCGAGCCGACCGAGCCGGTCATCGGGGTCGCCGACACGCCGGCGGAGACCTCACCCGAACTCGTGGCACCGCTCGGGACCGGCCCGTGCGACGCGTCCTCAGCGGTCGCCGGAACTCCTGCCGTGACGACGCTGCGCCTCGACCTCACCGACGACCAGCAGCGCGTCTTCGACCAACGTGGCGCCGATCGAGATCGACGACCGGTCGGTGCCACGCTCGAGATCTCCGCGGGGTTCGCGATGGCCGCCGAGGTGCAGATCCGCGGGCAGTCGACACTCGACTGTGAGCGCAAGAGCTACTCGGTCTCGTTGTCCGAGCGCGTTCCGGTTCCGCTCGTCGACGGATGGCAGCCCTCGGAGTTCACGCTGCTGTCGCTGTGCCTCGACGAGGGATACCTCAGAACGCTCACGACCTTCCGCCTGCTCGAGGCGCTCGGGCTGTCGGACCTGCGCATGTCGCTCGTCGATCTCGTCGTCGCAGACGTCGATCGCGGGGTGTACCTGCTGATCGAGAGGGCCGACGATCTCTCCGAGCACCATCCGACCGCAGCGGCCGTGATCCGTCGCCGCCTCGACCGGAGCGTGCAGGTGTCCGAGGTCGAGTGGACGTCCAATCGCCGGCCCGACCTGGCCTTCGACGAGTACGAGTCGCTCATCGAGTTCGCCGAGGCCTACGACGGTGACGACCTCGCCGGTGCGTTGGACGAGCGTCTCGACCTCGATCAGTATCTGCGTTGGCTCGCGCTGATGAGCCTGCTCCAGAACGGCGACTACAGCGACGAGGCCTTCTTCGTCGGCGATCCGGTGGTACGAGGCACCGAACTCGGCCTTCGGTGGCACCTCCAGCCGTGGGACCCCGACGACATGTTCCAGCCGTGCCACCTCGACGGTGTCCTCGAGATCGTCGACCGTGCCGGGCTCACCAGCTGTGCCGAGAGCAGGATCGACGCAGCGATCCTCGGCGACGACGGGGTGCTGGCCCGATACCAGACTCAACTCGACCGGGTCCTCGACGAGATCACCCCCGATCGATTCGCGACGACGATGGACGAGGTCCGAACCGAGTTCGACGCCGTCCTGCCCGCGAGCCCGCAGGTGGTGATGACCGAGCTGGCATCGACGGACGGGTCGGTCGTCGACGCCGAGTCGTTCGGGGCCGCGCTCGACCGCAATCAGGCGGTGCTCGTCGAGCGGTTCCGTTCCCGCTCGGTCGAACTGGTCGACCGGGTGCGCGAGCGGGGTGGGCCGTTCCTCGCCGACGACGTGGCCGCGACCCTGACGTTGCGTGCGCCGACGCACGCCTCGGCCAACGGCGCGCTGCCGGTGGTGGTCGAGGCGCGGACGGGCGATGGCACGATCGACCGGTCGGTGTCGGGACTCGTCGAGCTGCAGGTGAGGGGGGCCGCTCCCGCTTCGATCCCGATCACGGTCCGACGCGGGAGAGGCTCGACCACGGTCGACCTCCTCGACGTCGAGGCCGATTCGGTCTCGCTGTCGGTCGGGACCGCCCCTGCCGCAACCGTCACGATCGACTCGGCCGACCGGACGACGCGCGAGTTCGCCGGCGATCTGACCGGCGACGATCTGCAGTGGGGTCCCGACGAGACCATCGTGCTCGTCGGCGACACGCGCGTCCCGGCAGGATCGACACTGGTCATCGAACCGGGCACGCGGGTCGAGGTCTCGAGTCTCGTCGACATCGAGGTCCGCGGAACCATCGACAGCCGGGCGACCGACGCTTCGCCGATCGTGTTCGTCCCCGCGGCGTCGTTGGTGCCGTGGGGAGGAATCGTGCACCTCGACGGGACAGGAACCTACGACCACACCTGGTTCGTCGCCGGCGGCGGCCGCGCTGATCGCGCCTTCGGTCACTCGGGCTCGCAGCCGGTCATCCTGGCGTCGTCGGGTGCCGAGGTGAGTCTCGACCACGCGGTGTTCCAGGACGGACCCGGCAAGGGTCCATCGGGTCACACGTCGACGGTCACGATCTCGAATTCGCTCGTGACCCGGCTCGACACCGGCGGCGAGTTCATCGACACGGCCGTGACCGTCGACGACTCGTGGTACCTCGACTTCCCCGACCCCGACCGGGCCGGCGACGACGACAACGACGCGATCTACCTCGCCCGCGAGTCTTCCGGACCCGTCGGCGACGTCACGGCGACGGTCCGCGACTCGGTCTTCTTCGGCGGGGCCGACGACGGCATCGATCACAACGGTGCGGACGTGACGCTCGAACGCCTGTGGATCGAGGGCTTCGCGCACGAGTGTGTCGCGTTCTCGGCTGGTGGGCTCGCCACGCTGTCCGACTCGGTGCTGTCGGAGTGTGAACAAGGCGTCGAGATCGGCTACGGCTCGCCCGAGGTCATCGTCGATCACGTCGTCGTGATGGGCAACGACGTGGGCGTCCGCTACGGCGACGACTACCGATTCGAGTACTCGGGTTCGATCACGGTCTCCAACTCGATCGTCGTCGACAACGTCGACGACGTGTTGAACTTCGTGCTGCCGTTGGACGGCCCGGCACCGGACGGCCTGAGACTGCGGCAGACACTGCTCGGGTCGCCCGACGACGGCGACGATGCCGCAGACGTGATGACCGGAGTGGTGACCTTCACCGACCGCCTCCTGCTCGGACCGCGGTCGCCGGGGGTCGGCCGAGCCGACGACGGAAGCGATCTGGGTCTGGTCACCGGTCGACCACGGTGACCGGTTCGGACGCGGACCGGCAGAAGGCGGCGATCGTGGTCGTCTCGAGCGTCTCGTCGGACCAGCGACGCTTGTACGGGATGTCCATGCCGAGGTCGTAGGTGCCGATGCCCTCGTCGCAGAGTCGTTCGATCTGGTCGAGCTGGAGGAGGTGTCCGACGCCGAGCGAGCGGACGTCCTCGGTCGCCGACAGCTGCAGCCCCCGGTACGTCGGGCCGCGCACGCCACCCACGATGTAGCCGACGTCGGCCCCGTCGAGCCGGGCCACGAGGCACCGGGTTCGTTGCGGCCCGAGGCGAGACAGCACGAGCCGGTAGAAGCCGGCCATGTCGGGCGAAGAGAGCCCATCACCCTCGGCACCCTTCCAACTCCGCTGCTCGATCGAGATCAGCCGGTCGAGCAGGGTCGAGGCACGGTCGGCGTCGACCGGTTCGATCACCAGGCCGGCGTGGAGCGCATCCCGGCGAAGGCGGCGCATCGTTTGGCGGAAGCGGGGGCTTCGCCGCCCGAACCAGCGTTCGAATCCCTCGCGGAGGTCGGCGCGGCATCGGGTGATCCCGCCCGCCCGATGGAGCACGTGGGTCGGATCGAGCCCGCTCAGCGCGTCCTGCCACGTGGGGCTTGCCTCCACGAGGCCGGGGACGAGGAACACGTGGTGTTCGACGTCGGTGATCGCCTCGGCGATCTCGGCCCAGACCCGGGGTTCGCCGATCACCGGGCACGCGAAGCCCCACACCCGGTCGACCCCCGACAGGATCCGGCGACCGTCGGCATCGGTCGCTCGGTCGAACAGGCCCCAGCCCGAGTCGGTGGTGAGCAGCATCGGATCCTGCGGCCGCATCGCGGCGGTGAGCGGAAGGACCCAGTCGGTCGAGGAGCACCACCGGTCGATGCCCACCATGGCATCGACCGCCCGGTCGTAGTCGTCCGCGTCTGCGAAGTCGAGCACGAACTCAGTCGCCGAGGTCGAACAGATCGACGCCCACCGACCGCAGCAGGCGGCGCGTCAGCGTCAGGGGCAGGCCGACCACGTTGCTCGCCGACCCGTCGACCGATTCGATGAACGCGCCGCCGATGCCCTGGATGGCGAAGCCCCCGGCCTTCCCGTCGGGTTCGCCGGTCGCCACGTACCAGGCGATCTCTGCGTCGGACATGGGCGTCATCGTCACCGTGGTCGACTCGACGTCCACCACGGCAGCCGACGCGGTGACGACGGACACCCCGGTGATCACCCGGTGCGGCCGCACGGTCAGGCGACGCAGCATCCGGGTCGCGTCCTGGTCGTCGGCAGGCTTGCCGAAGATCTCGTCGTCCAGGGCGACACACGTGTCGGCACCGATCACGACCCACCCGTCGTCGTCCGGGTCGAGCGTGCCCGCCACGAGGTCGGCCTTCTCGCGGCTGAGCCGCCGGACGTAGTCGACCGGCGACTCGGCGCCGAGCCTGGCCTCGTCGAGGTCGGCGGGGCGCACCTCGACGGTGAGTCCGAGCTGTTCGAGGAGGTCTCGACGTCTCGGTGACGCCGATGCCAGGACGTAGTGCGTCACCTGCGGGTCATCCGCCGGACACGACGAGGTCGGCGTCTCGGTCGAGTCGGTCGGTGACGTCGGGATGATCGAACCAGCCCTCGGGAACCGTGACCGGCTTCGGGCCGTGCGTGTGGCCACGAGGCATCCGCAGGGCCTCGACGGGGAACGGAGCGGTCGGGTCGAGGGGAGCGAGGAGGTCGTCGAGCTGGTCGAGCGTCTCGACCGTCCGCAGGTCACGGCGCAGCGCTGATCCGATCACGAAGCCTTGGAGGTACCAGCCGGTGTGCTTGCGGAACTCCTTCAGACCGTGCTGCTCGCCGAACCAGGCGGCGAGCAACGTTGCGTGCCTCTCCATGGTGGTGCAGATCGATCCGAGGTCGGGCGGGGATGGAATCGGGTCACCGGCGAACGCAGCGGCGAGGTCGCGGAACAACCAGGGACGGCCGAGGCATCCGCGCCCCACGACCACGCCGTCACAGCCGGTCTCGCGCATCATGGCGACGGCGTCGTGGGCATCCCAGATGTCACCGTTGCCGAGCACCGGGATCGAGGTCACCGCTTCCTTCAGCCTGCCGATCGTCGACCAGTCGGCGTCGCCCGCGTAGAGCTGCTGCGCGGTCCGTGCGTGCAGGGCGACGGCGGCGGCGCCGGCGTCCTCGGCCGCGCGGCCTGCATCGAGGAACGTGGTGTGATCGTCGTCGATGCCGACCCGCATCTTCACGGTGACGGGCACCGAGCCGGCCGAATCGACGGCCGCGGACACGACGTGGGCGAAGAGGCGGCGGCGGACCGGCAGGGCCGCCCCGCCGCCGTGACGGGTGACCTTGCGGGCCGGGCAGCCGAAGTTCAGGTCGATGTGATCGACCCGTTCCTCGCGGACGAGCTGGGACACCGCCGCTCCCATGACGTCGGGGTCGGTGCCATACAGCTGGATCGAGCGGACCGGCTCGTCGTCGGCGAAGTCTGCCAGGCGCTTGGTCTTGTCGTGCCGCTCGACCAACCCGCGGGCGCTCACCATCTCACTCACGTAGAGCGCGGCCCCGAACTCGCGGCACAGCGACCGGAAGGGAGCGTTGGTGACCCCGGCCATCGGCGCGAGCACGACCGGCATCGCACAACGGATCGGCCCGATCTCCAGCGGTGGGAACGACGACATCACGCCACCAGTGTGGGGGATCAGGTGGTCGAGAGCGAGTCGATGAGGTCGTCGACCGGCGGTCGAGCGTCAGGATCGGGCGGGTGGAACACGTAGGCCATCGTCTGATCGGGGCCGATGACGAAGTCGCCGCCGAGTTGGAGGCTGTCGCCGGTCGGTCGATGGAACCGGCGGCCCCTGGCCATCAGCTTCGCGTAGCTCCACCAGATCTTCGGACCCCAGACATCGGACACGGAGCCCCGCCCGACGCCCATGGCGGCATAGGCCGTGCGATCGGCGTCGGCGAGCACCCGGATCCGGTCGGGCAGGTCGAGGTGCGTCCGGTAGTCGCCCAGTCGGTCGAGGTTGTCGAACATCACCACGGCGATCTCGGCGTCGCCGAATGCGTCGAGCCGATCGCTCACGGCGATCACGTGCTCCTGGCACGGCAGTCAGTAGAAGTGGCGGTGGAAGACGAGCACCACATCGCGGCCGACATGGTCGGCGAGCTGCCACGGTGCCCCGTGATCGTCCACCAGTTCGACCGAAGGAGCGGGGTCACCGGCGGCGATCATGGGGTCAGTCTGCCGTGGATGTCGCGTCTCTGGCGCGCACCGTCAGGTCGTCGATGGTGTCCCAGTCGAGCGCGGCGCCGAGACCTCCGCCGGTGGGGACGTGCAGCCAGCCATCGCTGTCGGGCTCGGTGGCGTCGAGAAGGATGGCGTCGCGGACCTCGGCCCGCCAGCCCGGAGGGTCGTGTGGGTACTCGAGCCAGGGCCCGCCACCGATGCCGCAGGTCACGTGCAGGTTGACCAACAGCGAGAACGCATCGCCCCACGTGTGCGGGGTGTACCACCCGCCCGTGGCGATGACGGCTCGACCGAAGCGGGCGCCTTCGGTGATGCCCAGGGTGAGCTGCACGTCCTGCTGGAACACGCCGAGCACGTCATCATCGAGCAGCCGCCACGACTCGGCGGACGCCAGCAGGAACTCGCCGCCGGCGACCCGCATCTCGCCGGCGGCAGCCCGCACGCGGTGAAGCCCGGCGAGATCATCGAGGGCGAGTGGCTCTTCGAGCCATGTCACTCCGAGCTCGGCGAACGGGCCGACGACAGCCAGCACGTCGTCGACCGAGGCCTGCGGACTCACGTCGCCCGGCATCCGCCAGGCCTGATTGAGATCGACCATCAGTGCGAACCCGTCGGGCGCAGTCCGCCGGGCGGCCTCGACGCAGGCGATCGCCAGGTCGGGATCGAACACGTCGAGTCGCATCTTGAGCGCATCGAAGCCGTCGGCGTCTCGTGCCTCGACCACCGTGGCCCATTCCTCGGGTGTGCGGCGGCTGCCGGCGGAGGCATAGGCCTTCACTCGGTCGGTTGCACCGCCCAACATGTGCGCAACCGACTGGCCGGCGGCCTTGCCGGCCACGTCGTACAGCGCGGCCTCGATCGGCCACAGACGACCGCCCGAGTAGCAGCAGGACGCCACTCGTCGGGCCTGGGTGTCGAGGTCGGTCGGATCGGTGCCGACGAAGTGGCGCACGTAGGGCTCGATTCCGGACAGATCGCCGCCGCTCACCCCGGACAGGCCCTCGTCGGTCTCGACCACGAGCAGGGTCTGACGCATCGATCGTCGTGGTTCGGGGTCCCATGCTGCGGGGAACGGTGGGTCGACCGGCACGTCGAGATCGACGATCCTGAACCCGGTGATGCGCACGGTCAGTCGGCGATCGAGCCGTCGAGGTACTGCGCCGCCAGTGCCCAGGCGCCCCGCCCGGCCTCGGCGCCGATCTCGCGTCCTCGCAGGTCATCGGACCGAACGTGGATCCCGCCGTACAGGCGGGACAACCCGGCCTCGTCGGCGGCGTCGGGGTAGGTGGCCCACTGGAGTTCGACATCGACCGACGGTCCGCTCTCGAACTCCAGCGAGCCGGCGGGCACGGTGAAGGTGCCGAGGCCGCCGGGGAAGTACTCGCTCCCCGTGATCTCGGTGAGCACCTCGGCTGCGGCTCGGCTGAACGCGCTGTGGCCCGAGACGTACGCGGCGAACGCAGGCGTGACGAACGTGGAACGCTGGTACGGGACCCACTCGACCGCACGGATCCACGCAACACCGCCTGCCTCGGTCTCGGGGTCGTCGGGGCCACCGGCCCACGACCTGACCGCGATCTCGCCCACGTGGTCGGCCAGTGCCCCATGGCGTTCGCCCGGAGCGCTCGAGGCGGCCGTGATCACCTCGACGAGTCCGGGCTCCAACGGGAGCCCGTCCGGGTCGTACGCCGGTCCGGCCGGATCACTCGACTGCCCGAGCCCTCCCATGTACCGGATCATCGAGATCGGCCGGACGTAGTCGTAGAAGCTCTTTGCCCCCCACGCGGCGATGGCGGCGTCATGCACGGCCCCGTTGAGTGCCAGATACATCGACACGTCCCACTGGAGGCGGTCGACGATCGGACCCTCACCGCCGATGCGGAGCTCGTCGCCCAACCGGTCGGACACGTCGTTGGCGATCGTGTTCCAGTGCCCCGGTGGAGTCTCCGAATTGGGGCCGTCCGCCCAGAACTCGGCGACGACGCGGCCATAGTCGCCCAGCGGCACCTCCGCCGGTTCGTAGTCGTCGCCGGTCACCGGGTTGATCGTCCGTCCCGCGGCGTCGTAGCTCCCCACCTCGCGGTCGCCCTGAGTGATGGGGCTGATGTCGATGGTCGAGGTCGACGTGGGGTCGAGGGTCGCGCTGTAGCCGATGATCTCGACCGCATCGCGCTTGAAGTCGGCATCGGTGCCCGGATCACCGATGAGCGGTGGGGGGCCCGGGTCCAACGCCGGACGATCATCGTCGGCGGGCCGAAGTGCGAACGGTCGGACGGCTCCCCATTGGGATCCGACGAAGGTCTGGACCGTGTCGGTGAGCGGCACGCCGTTCTGGGCGACCATCACCTCGAGTTCCAGCGGCTGCCATCGATTCGGGTCGGTCATCGTCGTCCCGGGCTCGGCGACGACGAGGGGCGGATTGACGCTCTCGTAGACGGGATCGGCGTAGTCGTCGGACTCGTTCGACCCGTCGTCGACGGACGCCTCGAGGATCGTCTGGGCGATTCGATTCCCGATCGCCGCCGGGCGGTCGCCCTCGGTGTCGGTGATCTCGATGTCGAAGCAGAGCGCGGCCATGAGGTCGTCCAGCCGGGTCACCGACACCTCGGCACCTGGTGAGGGCAGGAAGCGCTCGACCAGCACCCGGTAGGCGGCGTAGCTGATCGCCTCGGTCCGGGCGGCGCCGACGTCGTCGGCGGTGTGCTTCTCGTCGAAGAAGACGCCGGCGGCGATCGGGTCGTACGCCGCCCATGCGTCCCACATCGCCGCCGAGGTGTGGAACAGGTTGCGAGCGTGCACGGTGGGCGCGGGGAAGTCCTCGCGGATGGCTGACAGAAGGGCCTCGTTCCATCGGCGGGCGACCGACGGACCCGGCTCGACCGTCGGCGTGCACGCCGAGGCGGCGTCATCGCCGTCGTCGAGGAGGACGAACAGGCCGACCCCGGTGACGATCAGCGCCAGCACCACGACGAGCGCGATGAGCAGGCGGTGCCGGGGGGTGTCGAACCCTGCGGTCAAGACTCCGTGCTCGGCCTGAGCGTGGTCGCAGCACCGGCCCGTGCGAGGTCGACGTCATCGGCCTCGGGGAGCCCACTGACACCGATCGCACCCACGACCCGGCCTTCGTGGAGGATCGGGACCCCGCCGCCCCAGCCGGTGTATCGGAGATCACCGAAGTTGGTCATCGGGAAGTCCTCGTCGCGTGAGGCCCGACCCACGGCTGCGGACTCGGTGCGCTCGCGCGCTGCGGTGAACGCCTTGTTCATCGCGTTGGCGATCGACGCCAGTGGGCAGCCGTCGGTGCGTAGGAACGCCATGAGCTCGCCGTGCTCGTCGACGACCGCGACCGCTGCACCCCGCCCGTCGGCGTCGAGCGCCACCCGCGCCGTGTCGATGATTCGAGCGGCGTCGTCGTGGCTGAGGTGGGCTTGGTGTCGCATCGGGCTCACACGATCTCGGCCAGCTCGACGGGCGAGCGACGTCGGGCCGCGGTCACCGCCGCTTCGAGCACCCGTTGGGTCATGTAGGCGTCGGCGAAGTCGGGAAGTGGGACCTCGGGTTCTTCGCCGTCGATGGCGCGCACGATGTCGGCAGCCTGGTTCACGAAGGTGTGCTCGTAGCCGAGTCCGTGGCCGTCGGGCCAGTAGGCGGCGCACCAGGGGTGGTCCTCGTGAGTCGTCTGGATGGTCGTCCACCCCGCCTCGGCCGGCTGCATCGACGCATCCCAGATCTTCAGCTCGTTCATGTGGGTGAAGTCGAAGGCCAGCGCGCCCGACTCACCGTGGATCTCGATGCGATTCGAGTTCTTCACACCGGTGGCCAGCCGGGTCGCCTCGAAGCTCCCGACCGCACCACCTCCGAACCTCGCCAGGAACAAGACGGCGTCATCGACCGTGCTCGGCGCCAGCCGGCTGGGATCGTCGGGCAGCGGACGCTCGGTGATGAAGCGCTCCTCGATCGCCCCCGACACCTCGACGATCTCGTCGCCGGTCAGGAAGCGGGCCATGTCGACGATGTGAGCGCCCAGATCGCCGAGCGCACCCGAGCCGGCCTGGTCGCCGTCGAAGCGCCAGACCCGCGGGGTGTCAGGGCCGCCCCACCCCTGGAGGTAGGCCGCTCGAACGTGGTAGATCCGCCCGAGGCGACCACCGGCGATCATGCGGTGGGCGAGACCCAGCGCCGGGACGCGGCGGTAGCTGTACCAGACGGAGGTGCTCCCACTCGCGGCCTCTGCGGCCTGAGCCATGCGCCGCGCATCGTCCAGCGTGCCCGCCAGCGGCTTCTCGCACGCCACGTGCTTGCCGGCTTCGAGCGCCGCGATCGACTGCTCGGCGTGCAGGTGGTTCGGGGTCGTGACGTCGACGAGGTCGATGCTCGGATCGTCGAGCAGGTCGTGCCAGTCGGTGGTCGTCCGTGCCCAGCCCCAGCGCGGCCCGAACTCGGCGAGGTCGTCGGCGTTGGTTGCTGCGACGGCGCGCATGGCCGGGGTGGATGCGAGATCGAAGAACCGGTGCGCCGACATCCACGCGTTCGAGTGCGCCCGACCCATGAACTTCGATCCGATCAGTCCGATCCCGAGTTCGGGCACGCCCACCTCCGGCCCCGGAGTATAGGTTCGGGCACCGAGGGGGTCCGATGCTGCACTGGGGCGTGTTGTCGACGGCGAAGATCGGCCGCGAGAAGGTGATCCCCGCGATCCAGGCAGCCGACGGGTGTGACGTCGTGGCCATCGCCGGGCGAGATGGAGGCAACGCCAGAATCGTCGCCGACGAGCTGGGGATCGAGCGGGCACACGGCTCCTATCAAGCCCTCCTCGAGGACCCGGGCGTCGACGCGGTCTACATTCCCCTGCCCAATCACCTCCATGCCGAGTGGACGATCCGTGCGGCAGCGGCCGGCAAGCACGTGTTGTGCGAGAAGCCCCTGGCGCTCACCTCGAGCGAGGCCCGAACGATGGTCGACGCGTGTGCCGAGGCCGGGGTGGTGTTCATGGAGGCGTTCATGTATCGACTCCACCCGACCTGGCGGGCGGTCGTCGACATGGTGCGATCCGGCCGGATCGGCGATCTCGTCACCGTGCAGAGCTGGTTCTCGTACTTCAACGACGATCCCACCAACATTCGCAACATCGCCGACTACGGGGGCGGTGCGTTGATGGACATCGGCTGCTACTCGATCGACGTGTCGCGCCTGCTGTTCGGCAGTGAGCCGACGAACGTGTCGGCGTCGATCACCCGTGATCCGGCGTCGGGAGTCGACATCGTCAGTTCGGGGATCCTCGATTTCGAGACGGGCACGGCGACGTTCACCTGTTCGACGCGTTGCGAGCCTGACCAGCGAGTTCACATCCACGGCACGACGGGTCGGATCTCGGTCGACATCCCGTTCAACATCCCTCCCGATCTCCCGACCCACGTTCGGGTCACGGCAGGCGGGGTGCCGCCGGTGAGTCCTGCAACCGAGACCCTCACGTTCGCACCGGCCGACCAGTACCGCATCGAGGCCGAGGAGTTCGCGGCGGCGGTGGCGGCCGGCACCGGCCCGCCGATCGCACCCTCGGAGGGGATCGCCGATCTGGTCGTGATCGAACGGCTGGTCGCGGCCGCCGGCTGATCAGTCGCCGGGAGCCACCTCGAGAATCTGATCGGCGTCGACGTCCTCGACCACGGTCTGCGACCCATCGGGCCACGTGAGCGTCACGACGCTGACCACCTCGGCCGTGCCCAGCCCGAAGTGCGCTCGAGGATCCTCCGACGACAGGTAGCTGCTTCCGGCCACCAACTCGCGGCGGAGCAGCGTGCCGTCGGCGAGCCGAACCGTGATCACGGTGCCCGGGGTCGGCGTCGGCGGCGCGACGATCAGCCAGTGCCCGCCGGCTCCGGTGTTGCGGAGCAGTGCGAGGTCCGATCCGATCGTTCCGACCGCGAGGTCGAGGTCGCCGTCGTTGTCGAAGTCGGCGGCGGCCGAGCCGCGCCCGACACGGGGCCCGACCACGTCGAGTCCCCAGCCGGCTGAGAAGTCGTCGAACGACCCGGGCTCGCCCTCGGCTGTGCGATTCACGTACCCCTGGAGGCCTTGGCGATCAGCGACCAGATCGAGCACGGGAACCCCTCCGTTGACGAACAACAGGTCGAGATCGGTGTCGAGATCGACGTCGGCCCAGGTGACCCCCCAGCCGGTCGGGCCGGCGCCGAGCTCGGGCTGGCCCATGCTGGTGAGGGCATCGACGAACGCCGCGCCGTCGGGTCCGCTCGTGTTGCGGAAGGCGGCATGGAGCTGCGATCCCTGATTGGTCACGACGAGATCGGGACGCTGGTCGCCGTCGTAGTCGCCCGTTGCCACGCCCATCCCCGCTTCGGGGTCGTCGACGCCGAGCTCGGCGCCGACCTCGACCAGTTCGATCCCGATCGAGTTCGACGATGGCGACGTCAGATACAGCTGATTCGGGTCGGTGTCGTTCGCGACATAGAGGTCGAGGTCACCGTCGGAGTCGACATCGCTGAACACGGCTCCGAGCCCGTGACCGAGGCCGGTGGACTCGATGCCGATGCGCTCGGCCACCTCTTCGAACACGAGCTCGCCGTCGGCGTCGGGTCCCTGGTTGAGGAACAGCAGATCAGGCTCGGCCCCGAGGTTCGAAGGGAAGCCGCCGGCTGCGCCGGGAACCGGCCGGTTGAGGTCGGTGTAGCCGGCCACGAACAGGTCGGGCCACCCATTGCGGTCGACGTCGCCCACGGCGGCGCCGGTGTGCCAGCCGTAGGCGTTGACGACCTCAGCGGGGTCCGAGGCCTCGAACCGTCTGCCGTCGTTCCAGAGCAGCACGTTCTCGCGTTCGGTGGTGACGTAGAGATCGGTGTGACCATCGAGATCGAGGTCGGCTGCGACACAGCCGTTGCCTCGGACTGCGAGGCCGGCGCCGGTTTCGTCGGTCACGTCGACGAATCGTCCGTGGTCGTTCCGGAACAGGCGGCTGGTCGGGAGGGCACCCTTGGCGCGCCAGTCGCCCCACTCTCCGTTCGACCAGGTGTCGACGACGAACAGGTCGAGCCATCCGTCGGAGTCCTGGTCGATCCAGCACAGCCCGCCGCCCATCATTGCGACGGTGTCGCCGGTCGGGTCGTCGCGAAACGCGCTGTGACGGAAGTCGAGACCGACCTCGCCGGCCACGTCGACGAAGTTCACCGCCTCGGGCGAGGGTTCACCGCTCCGGTCTCGATCGGCTCCCTCGGCTACGGCCGTCTCGGCGGTCGCACATCCCGCGATGAGGAGACTGGCGGCCAGCAACCCGCGACGGACGATTCCGACTCGGGTCATGAACGGCGCAACCTACCGGTTTGTCCTGGCGAGGGAACGGCGGGTGCTACCGTTTCGGATCTCGGACGAAACCGTCCGTTCACACAGCATCCATCGAGGGGAAACCGATGAATTCGAAGCGTTGGGCCAGCGGGCTCGCAGTACTCATGTCATTCGCAATCGTTGCCGCCGCGTGCGGCAGCGATTCCGATGGCGAAACCAGCGAAGGGGCCGCGGCCTCGGGTGACTGCGCAACCGCGGGCAAGAGCATCTCGGTGCTCCTCCCCGACACCGAGTCTTCCGACCGCTGGGAGACCCAGGACAAGCCGGGGTTCGAAGCGGCCTTTGAAGAGGCCGGTGTCGACGCCACCGTCGTCAACGCCGAGGGCGATGCCCAACAGCAGCAGGCCCAGGCCGAGCAGGCGATCGCCGAGGACGCCGGTGTGATCGTGATGACCAACCTCGATTCGGGTTCGGGCGCGGCGATCCAGGATCTCGCTCGTGAGGCGGGCGTCAAGGTCGTCGACTACGACCGTGAGACCATCGAGGGCGACGGGGCCGACGTGTATGTCAGCTTCGGCAACGTGAAGGTCGGCGAGGCCATGGCCGGCGTGCTCGAGCCGCTCATCGACGATCTGGGCGTCGAGACGCCCCAGGTCGTGATGCTCAACGGCGGTCCCACCGACGACAACGCTCGCCTGTTCCGTGAGGGCTACGCCGCCACGGTCGAGGCTCGCGCCGACGCCGGTGACTGGGCGATCGTCGCCGACGAGCCCGTTCCCGACTGGGACAACGCCGAGGCCGGCGTCGTCATGGAGCAGATCCTGACTTCCGCCAACAACGAGGTCGACGCGGTGTTCGCCGCCAATGACGGCCTCGCCGGTTCGGCCATCACCGCCATGCAGGCGGCGGGGCTCGACACCACCACCATCCCCGTCAGCGGGCAGGATGCCACCGTTCCCGGCATCCAGCTCATCTTGTCGGGCGATCAGTCCATGACGGTCTACAAGCCCATCGCCGATGAGGTCGCCTCTGCTTCGGAAGCTGCCCTCGCCCTGCTGAACTGCGAGGACATCGGCGCCGTGGCCACCGACCTCGCCCCGTTCGCCGAGAACGAGGGCCGGGAGATCCCGGCCGTGCTGCTGGAGCCGATCGCGGTGACGGCGGACAACCTCGACGAAACGGTGTTCGCCGACGGCTTCGTCTCCGAGGACGACGTCTGCGTAGGCGACTTCGCCCAGTACTGCTAGTACCGATCACGTACTGAAATGAGGGTGGGGCGCCCTTCGGGGCGCCCCACCTGTGTTCCATCGAACCCAGGGGGGCCTTTGGCCGACGAGCCGATACTCGAGTGCCGGGGTGTGTCGAAGCACTTCGGCGCAGTGCAAGCGCTGTACAAGGTCGACTTCGAGGTGTGTCCGGGCGAGGTGATGGCCCTGGTCGGCGACAACGGGGCCGGGAAGTCGACGCTCATCAAGGGCATCGCCGGCATCTACCCCTTCGACGACGGCCAGGTTCGCTTCGAGGGCAGCGATGTGCGGATCAGCGGGCCGGCGGCGGCCGCCGGCCTCGGCATCGAGATCGTCTACCAGGACCTCGCGCTCGCCGACAACCTCGACGTCGTCGGCAACATGTTTCTCGGCCGCGAACGCAAGAAAGGTCTGGTCCTCGACGAGACCAGCATGGAGCAGGACGCCCAGTCGACCCTCGACAGCCTGTCGGTGAGGACGCTCCAGTCGGTGCGTCAGACCGTCGCCGGGCTCTCCGGGGGCCAGCGCCAAGCCGTGGCGGTGGCCAAGGCGGTGATGTGGGAATCCAAGGTGGTCATCCTCGACGAGCCGACCGCAGCGCTCGGCGTCGCCCAGACACGGCAGGTCCTCGACCTCACCCGCCGCCTGGCCGACCGGGGTCTGGGCGTGGTCATCATCTCGCACAACCTGCACGACATCTTCGAGGTGGCCGATCGCATCACCGTGCTCCGCCTGGGACAACAGGTCGACGTGTTCACGACCGCAGATTCCGACCAGCAGGAGGTCGTGCACTCGATCACCGCCGGCAGCCTGCAATTCGTACCCGGCATGACGGAGATCGATGACTGATGAGCGAGACAATGGCTGACAGCGAAGATCCTTCCGGCGCCTCAGAGCCCGAGACACCGAACGAGTCCGTGAAGGAGTACCTGGCCGCGTGGTGGGTGCGCGTCAAGGCCGGCGATCTCGGATCACTGCCGTTGATCATCGGCCTCATCGTCATCCTGCTCGTCTTCGGCCTCGCCGAGGAGGTGTTCATCACTCCACGGAACTTCACCAACCTCCTCCTCCAGATGTCCGGCATCGCCACCATCGCCGTCGGTGTGGTGTTCGTGCTGCTGATCGCCGAGATCGATCTGTCCGTTGCCTATGTGAGTGCTGTGGGCGGCGTCATCATGACGCTCCTCCTGCGGCCCGGTGATCCGGGATGGCCGTGGTTCCTCGCCATCGCCGCCGCGTTGCTCATCACGACCATCATCGGCCTGGTCACCGGCCTGATCGTGACGAAGGCGGGCGTCCCGTCGTTCGTCGTCACGCTGGCCGGTCTCCTCGTCTACAGCGGTGTCGTCCTGACGCTGACGACGGAGGCCTCGAACTCGGGCACGGTCCGCATCCAGGACGACACGGTGATCGACATCGCCGGGTCGTTCCTCGGCGACGCGCTCGGGTGGATCCTCGGCCTCGGTTCGGTGGCGATCTATGCAGCCATCCAGCTTCGAACGATGATCACCCGCCGGTCGCGGGGTCTTCCCACCAAGCCCCCGCTGCTCGTCGGCCTGCAGATCGGTGGCTTGGCCCTCGCGGTGGCCTGGGCGGTCTGGTACGCCAATCGCGATCGCGGGGTCCCGTTCGTCCTGCTCATCGTGCTCGTGTTCGTGGTCTTCTGGTCGTTCGTCGCCGCACGCACCGCGTTCGGCCGGCACATCTACGCGGTCGGGGGCAATCCCGAGGCAGCCCGGCGGGCCGGCATCAACGTGGACCGCATCAGGATCGCCGTGTTCATGATCATGGGATTCATGGCCGGCAGCGGCGGGATCATCCTGGCATCGCGCATCCGCTCGGTCTCGACTGGCACCGGTGGCGGCAACCTGTTGCTCGAGGTCATCGCCGCAGCAGTCATCGGTGGAACGAGCCTGTTCGGTGGCCGCGGCCGTCCGGTCAACGCGTTGTTGGGTGCATTGGTCATCGCAAGCGTCGGGAACGGGATGGACCTGCTCGGCCTGGCCGCCGGCACCAAGTTCATCGTGACCGGCCTCGTGTTGCTGGCAGCCGTGCTGGTCGACTCGCTGTCCAAGAAGGGCCGCGCCGCGGCCGGAATGGTCTGATCGAGTCATGGGCTGCTGTCTCGTTGCGTTCGCGTCGTGGTTCTCGCCGCGCTTCGCGTTGTTCCTCTGGTGGCTCTTCGGAGACCGGCTGTCGATCGTGTTCGACTCGTTCTGGCAGGGACTCCTCGGCTTCCTCGTCCTTCCCTGGGCCACCCTCTTCTACGCATTGGCGTACGCGCCGGTCGGCGAGGTGTCGGGCATCGGATGGCTGTTCGTCGGCTTCGGCGTCATCTGCGACATCGCCTCGTGGGGTGGCGGTGGCCAACGTGGCCGCGCGTACTACGTCGAGGAATACCGTGCGGCCTGACCAGGCCCGACCGACGAGGAGCTGATCATCCGCACACGACGACTGGGGAGCACGGGGTTCGAGGTCTCCGAGGTCGGGTTCGGCGCCTGGGCGATCGGTGCCGACTGGGGCCGCGTCGACGACGAGGACGCCATCGCAGCGCTCAACGCGGCGGTCGATGCCGGAGTCAGCTTCATCGACACCGCCGATGTGTACGGCGATGGTCGCTCGGAGCGTCTGATCGCGCGGTTCCGACGCCAGCGGCCGACGGCCGAGGTGGTGGTGGCCACCAAGGCGGGACGTCGGCTCGATCCGCACGTTGCCGAGGCCTACACGCCCGAGGCGATCGAAGGCTTCGTCGACCGCAGCCTTGCAAACCTCGAGGTCGAGGCGCTCGACCTGGTGCAACTGCACTGCCCTCCGACCGCGGTCTACGACGACGACGAGGTGTTCGATGGGCTCGACGACCTGGTCCGCCGGGGCAAGATCCTTCATCACGGGGTGAGCGTCGAGCGCATCGACGAAGCGCTCCGTGCCATTCGACGACCGACCGTCGAGACCGTACAGATCATCTTCAACGTGTTCCGCCAACGACCGGCGTCGGACTTCCTGGCGGCGGCCGCCGGCCACGATGTCGGGGTGATCGCTCGGGTGCCCCTCGCGAGCGGACTCCTCAGCGGGAAGATCACCGCCGACACCGAGTTCGCCGCCGACGACCACCGGTCCTACAACCGGCACGGCGAAGCCTTCGACGTGGGCGAGACCTTCGCAGGGGTGCCCTTCGACGTCGGGCTGGCGGCCGTCGACGAGATCCGTGACCTCGTCCCCGTCGACGGGTCGATGGCTCAGTTCGCGCTCCGATGGATCCTCACCTTCGCCGAGGTCTCGACGGTGATCCCGGGTGCCCGCAACGCAGACCAGGCCGCGTCGAATGCTGCGGCATCGTCACTCGGTCCGATCGACGAGTCGACGATGACTGCGGCCGCCGACGTGTACGAACGCCTCGTGAAGCCTCATGTCCATGATCGCTGGTGACGCGTACCGCCTCACCGAGGGGCAGCTCGCCGACTTCGCCTCCAACGGCTACGTCCACCTGCCGCGTCTGCTCTCCGAGGACGAGGTCGCCGATCTCGAGGTGGTGTACGACCGCTTCCTCACTCGCCGGATCGAGGTTCCGGGCAAGGACTTCTGCGACATGGCCGGCGACTACGGCCGAGATCCCGACGACTTCTCGATCGTCAACGTCATGCTTCCGAGGAAGTACCACCCGGGGTGGCGTGACAACGTGTTCGAGCGGCGAGCGGCGTCGGTCGCCGAGCAGCTGTGCGGACCTGGCATGGAGCTCGACTACGACCAGCTGCTGGCCAAGCGGCCCAGGCGTGACGATGCGGTGTTCGCCTGGCATCAGGACATGGCGTACTGGCCCGAGACCCCCGACACCCGGACCGCGACGCTGTGGCTGGCGATCGACGACTCGACCCTCGAGAACGGCTGCATGCGCTTCGTGCCCTCGACCGTCGACGAGCCCGAGCTCCGAGCTCATGTCCCGCAGTTCGGCGACCGGGGGGCGTCGCATGCGCTGGGCACCGAGCTGCGTCCCGGCGACGAGGTGGTGCCGGTCCCGATTCGGCGTGGCGATGTGACGGTGCACAACGAGCGGGTGATGCATGGTTCCGGCGGGAACTCGACCGACGGCTTTCGCCGTGCCTACGTCCTTGCGTTCCGCGCCGCCGAGACCGTTCGCGCCGAGCGGGCGCTCGGGTTCACGCACAGCCACAACGACGCAGGCGACGTGCTCGACTCGGTCGGGGTCGCGGGCGAGACCCGCCGCGCTCGACCATAGGCCGCACACTCCCCGAAGCTGTCACCCCCCGTCGATACGGTTGCCGGTGATGGTTGTCGTCGACGAGAACTGGCGGGTGTACGCCGAGGCGTGGGATCCGTCCTACGGCGCGCCTGCGGCGTTCGACCTCGACGGAACCGAGTCGGTCGAGCGGGCCGAGAGCGGCTCCGGTCACCTGATCGGGCCGACGGTCGCCCACCCGATGCCGTTGTGCTTCGTCGACGGCCGTCGCCGGGTCGAGCTGTCGCTGTGGGCCGAGCAGCCGGGCAGCGGCGAGCGGGTTCCGGGACTTCTCGGCGCCTATGCGGTCGGCGCGGTCACCATCACGCCGGGCCAGCCCGCTGCCTACCAGGGCATCCGGGTCGGCCGGCTGGCGATCTGGGGGGCGGGTCACGCGGGCGACTTGGCGCACCACAACGGGTATGAGTGGCGATCGTTCTCGTCGGCGGCCGACGAGCCCGCCAAGCTGCTCCAGGTCCTCCAGAACCAGATGCGGTCGGCCGAAGGTGCCTTGGCCCTCGACGCGGCCGGCGTCGGATGGAACGTGGTTCTCGACGGTCCGCTGAACTTCGTGCGGCGCCTCGACGACCTCGTCACCGGGTACGTGAAGTCGCACCACCGCCGCCTGCTTCCCGAACCGGCCCACGCCGCCGTACCCGGCTTGGAGGTCGGTGGCCGGACACCCATCTACGCGATCGGCGCCGACCGCTACACCTGCTACGCCCGCGTCGGTCGGCCCGGAAAGGGCTCGTCGCCGTGGGGTGGCATCGTGCGGCTCGAGTTCCCGACATCGGCCGGCCTCGACCGTGTCGCCGAGCGGGCGTCTGCCCTGGCCGCCCTGCTGCCCGCGTACGCCGGGCAGGCCCATCGTGACCCTCGGGCGCCGGTCAACCTGACGCCGGTCCGAAACCTCGAAGGCCACCTGTCGCACCTCCTCGGTCCGGTCGATCTGGCGGTTCGCGCCGCCCGTGAAGCCGTCGTGGCAGGGTTGGCCCGATGACCGATCCCAGCGTTGAACCTCCCGACGCCGCCTCGCCCGGACGGTCCGGTGAGACCGAGCTGACGCCCATCTGGCCGCCCGGCGAGATCGATCCCGAGAGCCGGCGCAACCAGCTCGACGGCCTCGACGACATCCCGCTCGCCGACCCCGTGGGACTGGTCGACGCATCGACCGAGGCGTCCACCCGCACCGCGCAGATCCTCGTCGATCCGCTCACCGACCTGACCCTCGACACCTTCGTGGTGGCCGCGCAGCGGCTGGTCGACGGATCGAGCCTGTTCCACTACGGGATCGTCACCGAGGTGGCCGGGCTGGTCGAAGGGGCCGAGACCGCCACCGACACCGCTCGCCTCGCCGCCGCCACGCTTCCCGGTCAGCGCTACCGACGGGCCGATGTCAACTGGATCCGCACCCACCCCGAGCAGTACCTGCCGCCGTCGTCGGGCGCCGCGGTGTGGATCGCCACCGGTACCCATCGCCGTCGAGCGTTGTTCCTCGACAAGATGGACGAGCACGAGCGCATCCCGATCGGGCTCGACATGAACGGCGACCTCGTCCACCTGCCGTACAGCTTCCTGAACGGCGACCGTGGTGCCCACGCCTCGATCTCGGGCAAGTCCGGAGTTGCCACCAAGACGAGCTACGCCCTGTTCCTGCTCTACATGCTGTTCGAGACCGACTGGGGCATGACGGCGCGGCAGGGCAACAGCCACGACCGCGCCCTGCTGTTCTCGGTCAAGGGGTCCGATCTCTGTCTCCTCGACAAGAAGAACAACGTCTTCTTCGGCACCAGCGAGACGGCAGCCGACGCCCGCGAGCAGTGGAGGGCACTCCAGGTCGACGACCCGCAGCCATTCAGCCACCTCGGCGTCTTCGCACCCGCAGAGGACGCGCCACCCGACACCACCCCCGTGCCCGATCTGCCCGTGCGCGATCGGTCCGAGACCCACGCCTACGGGTGGTCGCCCCGATCGTTCATCGAACGTGGCCTTCTCGAGTTCGTGTTCGACGACCTCGAGAAGGGGCAGATCTCCTTCATCGAACAGGTCGTACGCGTCCAGTTGCTTCGCTGGATGTACCCGGTGGTCGGCGACACGAGCGGTCGAGTCGTGCTCGTCGACCCCTCGACGATCGGCGAGCAGGTCGGCCACACGTGGGAGTCCGCCCGTCGGGCGGCCCGCACCAAGTCGCCTCGCCCGGTCTCCGACGGCGTCGTGTGCGAGACCTTCGACGACCTGGTCGACTTCGTGGCCGGCAAGGTGACCGACCCGAACGACGCCACCTACGACCCCACGTGGGTCGGCGGGGTCGCCCAAGGCACGTGCCAGGCGTTCTCGCGGCGGCTGTGGAAGTCGGCCCCGCGCCTGCGCCGGCTCATCCGCTCCGGGCTGGTCGAGGTCGAGCTGTCCGACACCCTCACCGTGGTCGACGTCCACGCCCTTCATGCCGATGCCCAGCGGTTCGTCGTCGCGTCCGTCCTCGCCGGTGTGTGGGAACAGCACGAGGACTCGACGTCACCGGGGAAGACCTTCGTGGTGCTCGACGAACTCAACAAGTACGCACCTCGTCAGGGCACGTCTCCCATCAAGAGCCTGCTCGTCGACATCGCCGCTCGCGGGCGCAGCCTCGGCGTCGTGCTCATCGGCGCCCAACAGAACCCGTCGGGTGTCGATCGCGACATCACCAACAACGCAGCGCTCGAGGTGGTCGGTCAGATCAAGGCGTCCGAGGCCGCCGAGCTGGGGTTCCTCCCGCCCGAGATGCGGGCGCGCGCCCAGATCATCGCGCCCGGCACGATGATCACGTCGCAACCGCTTCTGCCCGCGCCGGTGCCGATCCGGTTCCCGTTCCCGCCCTATGCGACTCGCCATGCCGAGGTGCTGGCTCGACCCGAGGACGACGACGATGCTCGCTCGCTGCTGGAGGGGATGTGAGGTCCGAGGGTGCGGCCCGCGTGCTCCACACCTCCGACTGGCATCTCGGCGTCAGCGTTCGCAACCACTCGCGGGCCGACGATCATGACGCGGCGATCGCCGAGATCGTCGGCATCGCCGGGGAGGTGCAGCCCGACCTCATCATCCACACCGGCGACCTCTTCGACGGGCACCGTCCGCCGATGCTCGAGTTCGGCCGGGCCATCCGTGCCCTGCGGTCTCTCGGTTCGATCGCACCGGTCGTCCTGATCGCCGGCAACCACGACAGCGCCGTCGTACTCGACGTGCTGGCCGATGCGGTCGACGACGACCGCATCACCATCCACGCCCTGCCGACCCTCGCCGAGAAGGGCGCGGTTTCGACCTTCTCGACCGCCGCCGGCGTCGACCTGCGGCTCGCCGTGCTGCCGTTCGTTCACGCCAATCGGGTGCTGCGCGACTTCGCCGACTTCGTCGAGCCGAACGCGGCCTACACCGACAACGTGCGCAAGATCATCGGCCACCTGTCCGCCGCCTGTTTCGATGGCTTCGACCCGGCCCGCGAGGTCGCGGTCTTCGCATCGCACCTCCACGTCACCGGGGCCCGGACCTCGTCGGAGCGCGAGATCCACGTGTCGACCAACTACGCCACCGACCCAACGCACCTCCGGGCCGAGTTCGGCTATCTGGCCTTCGGCCACATCCACGTGCCGCAAGCGGTCGGCGGGGGCCGCGGCCGCTACGCCGGCTCGATCCTCGAAGTCGACTTCGGCGAGGAGGGCGAGGCGAAGCAGGTCGTGGTCGTCGACCTCGAACCCGGCCGTCCGGCGCAGATCGCCACTCACGAGCTCACCGCCGCTCGTCGGCTGCGTCGCGTGCGCGAGCCACTCTCCGGCCTCGCCGGCATGGCAGCCGACCTCGGCAACGCGATCGTCGAAGTCACGGTCCTGCCCGAGCCGTCCCACGACCTCGACCACGCCGACGACCGCCAGTCGTTGGCCGGCCTTGTCGCCGATGCCCTGCCCGGCGCCACCGTGGTGTCGGTCATCGATGGCCGCCGCCCGCACGTGGCGCTGGCCGACGCCGGAGGTGACGAGGCCGACGGTTCGCCTCCCTCGATCCCCGAGACCTTTCGCACCTGGCTCGCGTCGGCCGAAGGGGCCAAGCTCCTCAATTCGGTCGGCGACACGCCTGCTGACCCCGAGCGGGTCGTGACGATGTTCGACGAACTCCATGCTGCGGTGCTCGGCGACGAGGTCCCGGTGCTCGCCGAGGCGGCGCAACTGGCCGACCTCATCGACGGCTGATGCGGCCCGTCCACCTCGAATTCTCGGGCCTGCGCTCCTACCGAGGCCATGCCGAGATCGACTTCTCGACCTACGACCTCTTCGCGATCATCGGCGACACCGGCGCCGGGAAGTCGACGGTCATCGAGGCCCTGAGCCTTGCGCTCTACGCGAAGAAGACGTGGTCGGGCGGAGCAAGCCTGTCCGAGCTGATCGCCGACGGGCAGAACACGATGACGATCCGCCTGCGCTTCGCCAGTGGTGGCGACGAGTGGGAGGTCACGCGAACGCGGCACCGCAATGCGTCGGCCCCCGTCGACCGCCTCGTCGGGCTGACCACCGGCGAACACGTCGACAACGCGACGCCGGTGAGCAACCGCATCCGCGAGATCGTCGGCCTCAGCCACGAGCAGTTCACCCGGGCCGTCGTGATGCCCCAGGGCCGGTTCGACGAACTCCTCACGGCCAAACCGACCGAACGCAACAAGATCCTGCGGTCGATCTTCGGGTTCGACGATCTCGAGCGTCTTCGCGAGCTCGCCCACGATCAGCGCGTGGCATGGTCGCAGACCCTGGCGGTCCACGACGACCGGCGTCGCGGACTCCCGGCGGACCCAGAGGTCGAGCTCGCCGCCGTACGCGCCCGGCTCGTTGCGGTCCGCGCCGCCGAGTCGGTCTGTTCCGGTGCGCTGGCTGCAGCCGATGAGGCTGCGGGGCATCTGGCCCGGCGCGATCTCGTCGAGCGCCTCGCCTCGGCGCTGTCGTCGGTCCCGGTCGACACCGCCGACGCCGTTGCCGAACTCGAGCGCGCTCGCCAACGAGGCGAGGAACTGCTCGCCGCTCGCTCCGAGGCCGACGCGGCCAGGGCGACTGCTGATGCCGAGATCGGACAGGTGTCAGCGCACCAGACCGAGCTGCTTGCCGGGTTCGCCGATCGCGACGCCGCAGTCAGGGCGGCGAGTGACCTCGGCGCGGCTGTCCCCGTGCTCACCCGCGCCATCGAGGCGGGCCTCGAGCTCGACGAGGTCGAGGCGACGGTCGGCGAGGCGGTCGACATCGCCGTCGCCCTGGCGCCGCTCGACTCGGCCGTCGAAAGAGCCACCGAAACGCTCGGCGTCGCGCAATCGCGCCGCGACGAAGCGCGCCACTTCGCCCAGATGGCTGCCGATGCCCGGGCTCGCCTGGCCGACACGGTCGCGGCGTTGTCGAAGGCCGAGACCGACCTCGCCACTGCCGAGACAGCTCATCAGCATGCCGAGGCGTCGAGGGTCGCAGCAGCCGACACCCAGGCGTGGGCGGCCGACGACGTGACCCGGCGCGAGGCCGAGGTTCAGGCGCTCACCCAGCAGCACTTGGCCGCCGATCTGGCCCATGGACACGGTCCCGGCGACCCGTGTCCGGTGTGCCGGCGACCGCTCGACGCCGACTACGAGGCTCCGGTGGTGCCCGATCTCGACGAGGCGAAGCAGCTCGCGCAGCGGGCCCGGAAGCACGAACTCGACGCCCGCCGAGCACTGGTCGATGCCGAGACCACGACCAAGGTGGCGGCGGCCGCGGCGAATCGGGCACACGAGTCCTGTGACCGCGCCGAGGCCGACCACCGACGCGCTGCGGCGGCCGTCGCCGAGTTCGAGGTCCCGGATGTCGAGTCGGCCGACGCCGCCATTGCGCTGGCCGAGGAGGAGCGTCAGGCGGCGGTCGATGCGCGCTCGGCTCGTCGGGCGGCGCTCGAACAACAGCAGACCGCTCGCCTCGACGCTCTCCGGGCGGTCGAGAAGGGGCGTGCTGCGGTACGCCAGGATCTCGGGACCATCACCGCCGGCATCTCGTCGCTTCCAGCTGCGTGGTCGAAGCCCGTCGACGCCGACCAACCGACCGTCGAGGCAGTGCGGGCGGCACACGGCGCCATCGAGCACATGCTCGGCGAATCGGCCGAGGTGGCTCAGCGGCTCGAGACTGCTCGCGCCGCCGCTCAAGCCGCTTCCTCTCGTCTTGGTGCCATCACGGCCGAGGCCGCCAATCAGGTGACGACGCCCGCGACGCAGGCATTGGGCCGAGTGCGCGAGCACGTGAGGGCCGTCGTCGCGGCATGCGAGCTGATCATCGAGTGCGACGACGCAGCCGAGGTTGCCGACATTCCCCTGCTCGAAGCCCCCTTGCTGGAAGAGGGGGTGAAGACCTCGACGCTGGGTCAGACCGTTGCATCGGTTGCGGGCGCGCTCACCCGGTGCGACGAGGCGATCGTGGTCGGTCGGACCGTGGTGGATGCGCAACGGCAAGCTTTGGCCGATTGGGACGCCCGTCTCGCCGAAGCCTTGTCGGTCGGAGGTGCGTCCAGCGTCGAGGCCTTGCGCACCGCAGCCGCGGAGGCGGCGAGCGAGGTCGGGATGCTCGAACGCGAGGTCCGCGAGGCCGAGGCCAGCGGTGACAAGGCAGCGGCGGCCGACGCCGTGCTCGTCGTCGTCAGACCCTTGGTCGCCAACCTTGCGGTCGTCGAGGAGGCGTTGCGCGACCGCGCCGGCCGCTTCATCGACCATCTGGTCGGCACCCGTGAGCGTGAACTGCTCGCCGAGGCGAGCCGGCGGCTGAAGACGATCAGCAGCGGACGGCACGGCTTCGTCGCCGACTTCGGAGTGGCCAACATCGCGTCCGGCGAGGTCCGTCCGCCCGACGCGCTCTCGGGCGGCGAGCGGTTCCAGGCCGCGTTGGCGTTGGCGCTCGCGCTCGTCGAGATCGCGTCGCGGGGCGGCGGGCACCTCGACGCCGTCTTCGTCGACGAAGGCTTCGGCAGTCTTGATGCAGCGGCCCTCGACGCGGCCCTCGAGACGCTGGGTGGCGTCGCCGGTGGCGGCAAGATGGTCGGGCTCATCTCACACCTCCGCCCAGTGGCCGAATACGTCGACACCGTGTTGCACGTCACCAAGGACGACACCGAGGGATCGCGCATCCGGCCGCTCGATCCCGACGCTCGCGAGCGGCTGCTCGACGACGAGGTCCGCAGCGGTCTGACCGCCTAGATCGGCCGATAGCGTGCCTCGCTCATGGGCGAACCTGCGATCAGGAGCGTGGGTCTCACGCGGGCGTTCGACGGTGACGTGCTGGCAGTCGACGCCATCGACCTGACGGTCGAATCGGGAGAGATCTACGGCTTCCTCGGTCCCAACGGCGCCGGCAAGACGACGGCGGTGCGCATGTTCACGACGCTGCTCTCGCCGACCGGTGGCACGGCCACGGTTGCCGGCTACGACGTGGCCGACGACCCGGGTTCGGTTCGGCTCCGCATCGGAGTGGCCCTCCAGGATGCCGCGCTCGACCCCAAGCAGTCCGGCCGCGAGATCCTGCGGCTCCAGGCGCGGCTCTACGGCCTCCATCGTGACGAGTTCGAGCAACGGTTCACCGAGCTGAGCCACCTCATCGACCTCGAAGCCGTCGACCGCATGGTCGCCACCTACTCGGGCGGGATGAAGCGCCGGCTCGACCTCGCCGCAGCGCTGATCCACAACCCCGACATCCTCTTCCTCGACGAGCCGACCACCGGGCTCGACCCCGTCAGCCGGGTGAAGGTGTGGGACGAGGTGCGCCGGCTCAACGCCGAGTTGGGGATGACGATCTTCCTGACGACCCAGTACCTCGAGGAAGCCGACGAACTCGCCGACCGGATCGGCATCATCGACAAGGGCCGCATCGTGGCCGAAGGCACGCCCGAGGCACTCAAACGCTCGGTGGGCTCGGACCTGATCGTCGCCCGGGTCGAGGCCGACGCCGAACAGGCCGCAGCCGCCCTCGACGGCGTGAAAGGCGTCGACAGTGTCGAAGTGCGTGGCGACGAGTTGCTGGTCGCCACGAACGACGGGGCCGCTGCCGTCTCGGGCGTCGCCGTCGCCCTCGACGGGTGTGGCGTGCCGGTTCGCGAGCTCACGCTGCGGACCCCGACCCTCGACGACGTGTTCCTCGAACTCACCGGTGGCCACCTCCAGGAGGGTGAAGAATGACACTGCTGCTCGCTCCCCGGCCGCTCGGGCCGCAGCTTGCCGACCTCCTCGTGCCTCGTCGGCCTCGCACCGGGGAGATGCTCCGATGACGACAACAGCACCGCCCGCCATTCGCGCCCGCAAGGCCGGGTTCATCGCCGACGTCGTGTCGGTCGCCGGTCGGGCCATCCGTCAGATTCCCCGCGAGCCCGAGAGCGTCGTTCCGGCCCTCGCTGTGCCCTTGTTCTTCTTCATCGTGAACACCGGGTCGCTGACCGACATCACCGAGGCCGTCGACCCTGGCTTCGACTACAAGGCGTTCCAGCTGCCGGTGGCGATCATCTTCGCGGTGACCGGCGTGAGCCGGGCGTCGACGCTGGTGACCGACATCGTCGACGGCTACTTCGATCGGCTGATCATGACCCCGGTCAGCCGACTGTCACTGCTCCTCGGTTTGATGATCGCCGACTTCGTGCTCGTCGCGGCCCTGTGCGTTCCCGTCATCGGCCTCGGCTTCGCCGTGGGCGTGCGTTTCGAGACAGGGGTCCTCGGCATACTCCTGTTCATCTTCCTGGCGGCCTCGTGGGGGCTGGTGTTCACCGGGTTCCCGTACGCAATCGCCCTCAAGACCGGGAACCCCGCCGCCGTGAACTCGAGCTTCATCCTGTTCTTCCCCTTCGCGTTCCTGACCACGGCGTTCGTGCCGCGCGAGGCCATGACCGGCTGGCTCGACGTCGTCGCCGGCTACAACCCGGTGACCTACCTGCTCGATGCGCTGCGATCAATCGTCAGCGACGGCTGGGACGTGGCGCTGCTCGGCAAGGGAGCGCTGGCGATCGCTGCGGTGGGGGCACTCAGCATGTCGCTTGCGCTGGCCGCACTCCGAGGCCGAGTCAGTCGAGGTTGACACGGCGGTGTCGATTCCGGTCAGTCGTCGGTGACGAAGTCGATGAGGCGTTCGACGGCATTGACCAGAGGCGGTTCGAGGTCCTTGTACGACTCGACCCGTCCGAGGAGGTCCTTCCAGAACCGGCCGGGCTCTGCAGCCACGCCCAGGCGGTCGAGCACGCCGTGCTTCCAGTCCTCACCCATCGGCACCTCGGGCCAGGCGTCGATGCCGGCGACGGCGGGACGGATGGCCTGCCAGACATCGACGGAGGGGTGCCCACACACCAGCGCGTGCGGATGGACGATCGCCTCGGCGGCTCGCGATTCCTTCGTGCCGGCGACGAGGTGATCGAGGAGGATCCCGAGCCGGCGACCACGCGATGGGTTGAACCCCCGCACCACGCCTGCAAGATCGTCCATGCCGTCGAGCCGTTCGACCACGATGCCCTCGTAGCGCAGGTCGTCGCCCCAGACCTTCTCGATCAGCTCGGCGTCGTGGATTCCCTCGACGAGCATGCGCGACCCCCGTGCGACGCGGGCATCGTGCTGGATGTCGATCGACCCCGAGGCGGTTGCCGTGGGCGCGCTCGGCGGGGGCGGGGGAGCGGCGGGGATCGGTCTTCCGCGCTCGCCGTTGACGACGAACGCGTCCGTGACGGCAGGGACGGGGCGGGTGATTCCCCTGGCATCGGTGATGAGCACTCGGTCGCCCTTCCACCCGCTCACGGTTCCTCGGATGCGGTCGGGGAGATACTCGATCCGGTCGCCCACGCCGGCCGGCCGTTGGACGACCTTCGGTCGGCGGGGTGCGTCCAGATCGATGGGTCCGGACAGGATGCCGTCGCGACTCACCTGCGAGACGTTAGGAAGTTCCGCGGGCGCGGCGCTCGATCCTGCGCGATCTTCTTCGAGTCCCGCCTCGATTTCCGGTAAGCAACGGGGATGGACACACGGGTTGCACTGGTCACGGGCGGCGGCCGGGGGATCGGCCGGGCGATAAGTCTCGGCCTCGCCGCCGATGGGTGCGACGTCGCCGTCAACTACCGCCGTGATCGCGATGCAGCCGAGGCGGTCGTGGCCGAGATCGAAGCGATGGGCCGAGGTGCGGTCGCGTACGGAGCGTCAGTCGACGACGGCGAGGCGACCGACGCCATGGTCGAACAGGTGGTGTCCGACCTCGGCCCGATCGGGGTGCTGGTCAACAACGCCGGCATCGCCTCGCGGGGCCAGTCGGTGGCCGACACCGACCCGGACGAACTCCAACGGGTCGTCGCGATCCATGCGCTCGGTCCACATCGCATCTGCCAGGCGGTCCTTCCGTCGATGCGCACCCTGGAACGCGGCGACATCGTCTTCATCTCCAGTGTCGCGACCCTCAACCACGCATCACACGGTGGCCCGTACTCGATGGGCAAGGCCGCGATGGAGTCGCTCGCCCTCACGCTCGCCAAGGAAGAGCGAGGCAACGGCATCCACGTCAACATCGTGGCCCCTGGCCTGGTCGACACGACGATGGGACAGAAGCTCGTGAAGGCGACGGCCGGCGTCGACGACATCCGGACGCTCGACCGCCACAGCCCCTTCGGTCGGGTGTGCCAGCCCGACGACGTGGCGAACGCAGTCCGCTGGTTCTGTTCGGACGCCGCGGCGTACGTGACCGGCGAGAAGGTCAACGTGCACGGCGGGGGCCACTGAACCACCGCCTGGCGATGAGGGTCAGCGGCCCTTGAACTCGGGCTCGCGCTGTTCGATGAAGCTGGTGATGCCCTCGGTGAAGTCGTCGGTGCCGAACAGCTGCATCGTCTGGAGCAACACGTGATGGGTGTGGCTCGGGAAGTCCTCGGTCATGCCGTGACGGAACAGGCGCTTCATCGCCTGGATCGCGAGCGGCGCATTGGCGGCGATCTCGCGGCCCCAGGCCTGCGCGGTCGGCACCAGATCCTGGTCGTCGACGACGCGGTTGGCGAGCCCGATCTCGACGGATTCCTTCGCATCGAGGTCGCGACCCAGGAAGCTCACCTCGGCGGCCTTGGCCCAGCCGAGGAGGCGGGGCAGGTACCAGGTCCCACCGCTCTCGGGGACGACGCCGCGCTTGGCGAAGCCCGGCAGCAGCCGTGAAGAGGTGCCGACCAGACGGATGTCGCAGCCGAGGGCGAGGTCGAGGCCGTAGCCGGCGGCTGCGCCGTTGATCGCCCCGATGACGGGGGTGTCCATCTCGAACAGCACGGTCGTCGGGAGGTCTCGGGTCTGGAAGCTCATTCCGCCGGTGTTGCTGTCGCCGCCGATGCCCGACCCCGACATGGCGTCCTTGATGTCGAGGCCGGCGCAGAATCCCTTCCCGGCACCGGTCAACACGACGGCTCGGACGTCGCGGCGGCGGTCGGCTTCGGCGAAGCGCTCGGCGAGCTGGTGAAGCATGTGCACCGAGATCGCGTTGCGTCGGTGTGGACGATTGAGGGTGATGGTGGCGACGTGGTCGTCCACGTCGAACAGGACCGGGTCTTCGCCGTGTTCGGTGCTCATGGCTTCGACCGTACTGCTCGACGCAGCTGGACCGCCCGGACCGAACCGACGAGGGAGCAGGTTCTGGTGCTGACCTGCGGCTTCTCGGGGTCGCTCGGGTACCCTCGCTCCCGATGACCGCCCCCTCGACCGACATCGCCGTGGTCACCGTCACCGACGCGGCCCGCGACAAGATCCTCGAACTCCGTGCCCAGGAGGATGACGCCGACACGCTTGCTCTGCGCATCGAGGTCACCGGCGTGAACGGGGTCGAGTACGCCTACGACCTCAGCTTCGCCGGCGTCGACGAGGCGACCGAGGACGATTCGGTCGACACGTCGAGCGAGCTCACGGTCATCGTCCCGGCTGCGAGCGTGAAGGAGCTGGCCGGCGCGACCCTCGACCTCCCGGCATCGTCGGGCCAGGGTGGTCTCGTGCTTCGCAACCCGAATCGTCCCAACCCGCTCTCGGCGTCGAAGATCGAACTGACCGGCACGCTCGAGGAGAAGCTCGAGCAACTGCTCGATCGCCAGATCAACCCGGCCCTCGCGGCCCATGGTGGGTTCGCCGAACTCAAGCGGGTCGTCGACGACACCAAGGTCGAGGTCCTCATGGGAGGCGGGTGCCAAGGGTGTGCGGTGTCGGCCATGACCTTGCGCGACGGCATCGCCCGGGCGATCGAAGAGGCCATCCCCGAGATCACCGACGTCATCGACGTCACCGATCACGACGCCGGTGAGAACCCCTTCTACTAGGCGCTGCGCAGTCGCCGTACCTCAGCATCGATCCCTGCGGCGTCGATCCCGAGTCGGGCGTGGATGGCTGCCGGCGTCGCCTGTGGGATGTAGGCGACCGGGACACCGAGGACGCGCACTCGGGGGGCGCTCCGGAACTCGCAGCTCTGTGAGATCGTGTCGGCCATCGCCGCGCCCGCACCACCGTCGCGAATGCCGTCCTCGACGGTGATCACGAGGTCGTGCCGGCATGCGTCGTCGATCATGGCGGGATCGAGGGGCTTGACGACGCGTGCATCCCACACGGTCGCGTCGATGCCGTCGGCAGCGAGCCGCTCGGCCGCACCGAGGGCCTCGGCGAGCATGTTGCCGACGGCCAGGATGCAGACCGATCCGCCGTCCTGGTCGAGGTTCCCGCTCCTGGCCTTGCGAGCACGAAGACCCGAACCGACCCGGTCGATGCCGACCGACGGGGCAGGCGTCTTGGCCCACCGGATCGCCGCCGGGCCGTCGCAGAGGTCGAGGGCGTCGTGGAGCATCACCCCGAGCTCTTCGTAGCTCGAGGGGGCGAAGATCGTCATGTTCGGCACCTTCGACAGCAGCACCATGTCGTAGATCCCGTGGTGGGATGGGCCGTCGGAGCCGGTGATGCCGGCCCGGTCGAGGCAGAACAACACCGGCTGCTCGTGGAGCCCGACGTCGAGGTTGACCTGGTCGAATGCCCGGCTGAGGAAGGTGGAGTACAACGCGACGACCGGACGGAGCCCGCCCATGGCCATACCGGCCGCAGCGGTGACCGCATGCTGCTCGGCGATCCCGACGTCGAAGGTCCGCTCGGGGAACCGCTCCTGGAACGGGAGGAGCCCGGTCGAGTCGGGCATCGCCGCAGTGATCGCGACCAGTTCGGGACGGGCCTCGGCCTCCTTGATCAGCGCCTCGGTGAAGGCCGCCGTGTACGAGCCGGGCTTCACCCCTCCCACGTCGTGGAGGTTCTTGATCTGGTCCTGTTCGGCGGGCGCGTAGCCACGGCCCTTCTGGGTCAACACGTGCACGACGATCGGACCGTCGTGGTCGGCGGCGTGCCGCAGCGCGGTCTCGAGACCCTCGATGTCGTGGCCGTCGATCGGACCGGTGTACCTGATGCCCAGATTCTCGAAGAACGCCGGTGGCTCGAACACCTCTCGCACCGCAGCCACGACACCTTCGAGTCCGCGCTCGAGCTGGTGCCCGACGACCGGGAAGTCGTGGAGGATGCGGTCGAGCCGAGCGCGCTGTTTGGTGTAGGTCGGGTTGACGCGCAGCCGTGCGAGGCTGTCGCCGAGGCGCGAGATCGTGGGCGCGTACGAGCGCCCGTTGTCGTTGAGGATGATGATGGCGCGCCGGCCAGAATGTCCGAGGTTGTTGAGTCCCTCGAAGGCCATGCCTCCGGTCATCGACCCGTCGCCGACGATCGCGACGACCCGCCTGCCCTCGCCGCCCTCGGCCTCCTGCGCGGTGGCCAGCCCGTGGGCATAGCTGAGGATCGTCGAGGCGTGGCTGTTCTCGATCCAGTCGTGCTCGGACTCCTCGCGGCTGGGATATCCGGACAGGCCACCCTCCTGACGAAGGGTCGCGAACTGGTCCTTGCGTCCGGTCACGATCTTGTGGACGTAGGCCTGGTGCCCGGTGTCCCACATCACGATGTCGCGGGGCGAGTCGAAGACGCGGTGGACCGCGAGGGTCAGTTCGACCGCACCGAGGTTCGAGCCGAGGTGCCCGCTCCCTGCTGCATCGACGGCATCGACGATGAACTGCCGGATCTCGGTGCTCAGTGTGTCGAGTTGCTCGTAGGAGAGGTCGCGCAGATCTTCAGGGCACGTGATCCGATCGAGCTCCATACCCCCGTCACCGTATCGGAGCCGCAAAGCGGCGAGCCATGCGCGGGAGAACGGCCACCGAGACGAAGTACCCGGCGCCGAGGGCAGCCAGACCGCCGATCGCATCGAGCCAGAAGTGGTTGGCGGTGACGAGGATGCAGAACAACGTGATGAACGGATAGGCGATCACGAGTGCTCGGACCCAGCTGCGCCGAACGAGGCCGAGCAACACGAGCATCGACCAGGTCGACCAACCGATGTGCATCGATGGCATGGCCGCCCACTGGTTCGAGACGTCCTCGACGCCTTCCTGGCCGAACGAGAGCCATCCGCCGTCGACCGCGAGGGTGTCGACGAAGCCGAATCGGTCGCAGCCTTCCGCGGTCAGTGCGTCCTCGCCGGCGGCTGCTGCGGCCGACGGCGCATAGACCTGGCAGCCTCCGTACTCGCCGGGGGAGTCCATCAGGCGCGGTGGCATGAGTGAGAAGGAGGCGAACCCGATCAGCGCGAACAGGGTCGTGAACGCGAGGGTGTTCCGCCACTTCGGATACACGTCAGGGCGACTGCGGTAGCACCAGATCAGCGCCGTCGCGGTGACGGCGAAGTGGGCCGTGCCGTACAGGATGTTCCAGAAGCGGATCCCGCCGCGAGCAGGGAGGTCGAGGTACCACCGCTGGAGGTCCGGCTCGAAGTAGAGCCCGAGTCGATCCTGGATGGTGATGACGGCCTTCGCGTGGTTGAACGCCGCCACCGGATCGACGACGGACCCGCCGCCGGACGAGCCGAAGCTGTTCCGGACGAGCGAGTACACGAAGTAGATGACCAGGATGTAGAGCATCTCCTTCCACCACCGCAGCGACGTCCGGGTCGAAGCTTGGGCGCCGGGATCCTCGCCCATGAGCGCAGTGGTGGGTGGGTCCATCCGGCACGCACTCTACGCGTCCGATCGCCGTGTCGAGGGCGCGGGCCCTCCGGGCCAATGGCATTTATCAGTAATTTTCAGATAGTTTCAGTCCATGACCTTCACGACCGTCCTTCTGGCCGCGACGTGCGCCGCCGCACTGACCACATCGGGGTGTGGAACCACCACCGGGTCACGCACCAACGGGGCGGCGAGCGATGCTCGACGCGAGGTGCAGGCCGCGCTCGCACGTGCCGGATCGGTCGACGCCCGTGTCGACCTGCGGGTCGAGGTCGCCGTCGATGGCGACCTCGAAGCCGAAATCGTCACGACCGGCATCGTCGTGCGCGGAGGTGACGAGTTCGATCTCGAGATCATGGGTCCGGCCGCGTCCGGCCTGTCGTCAGTGCAGGATCAGCCGGTCCAGGTCCGCCTCGTGGGCGGCCGCCTCCTGCAGCGTGGGCCGGTGGTGGCCGATCTGATACCCGAGGCGGGAGAGCGCTGGGTCGACCTGGGCAACGACTCCTCCGACACCGCTGCGCTGGGCCTGATCGGGCCTGGTGGGTTCGCCGCACTCGGCCTCCTCGATGACCTCGGCGATGTGTCCTCGACGGCGCCGCAACGCTACGAGGGTTCCCTCCGCGAGGTCGCGCTCGAAGGCGGCCGGATCGTCGGCGTCGAGCAAGCCCGCTTCGAACTCGAGGTGGCTGGGGGGACGGTGTCGTCGCTCGTGGTGATCATGCAGAGCGGAAACGGCGTCGAGTTGTCGGTGCGGCTCACCATGACCGACATCGGTGCACCTGCGACGATCGTCGCGCCGGCCGAGTCCGACGTCTACACCCCCTGAACAGATCAGTGGTCAGAGACCCGAGAGGAACGTCCGCACCGCGTCGGCCCATGCTTCGGGGCTCTCGAACTGTGGGCTGTGGCCGCCGTCGGGGAGAACCGTCAGCGAGGCTCCCGAGATGCTCGCCGCCAGCTCACGGCTCGGCTGGAGAAACGGCGTGTCGAGTTCGCCGACCAGGACAGCCGTCGGCACTCGGAGCGAGCGAAGACCCTCGAGACGGCTGACGGCCGTGGTGATCTCGATGAGGAGCGAGGCGTACATCGCAGGCGACGAGCTCAGAAACTTCGCGTCGCTGTACTCCTGATAGCCCGGACGCTCGGCGACCATGCGGTCGAATGCCGGGTTCCCGAGGGGGTCGTCGATGGTGTCGAGCACGGCCTTGACCCCCGGCATGCCCTCGGTCCGCGCGAGTTCCGCGCCCAGGGCAGCGATCTCGGGTTCGAGGTCGAACGTGCCGTGGTTGGTGTCCATGAGGATCAGGCCATCGAGGCGATGCCGGTGTTCGATCGCGAAGACCTGGGCGATCATGCCGCCCATCGAATGACCGAGCAGCACCAGACGGTCCCACTCGAGGGCATCGACGAGGTGGACGAGATCGGCGGCCATGGTCTTCATCGAGTACGACGATTCGTCGCTCGGCTTGGGGCTGGCTCCGTGGCCGCGGAGGTCGGGTGCGACCACGTGCCAGCCCCCGTCGGCCAACCACCCGACATGATCGGCGAAGTCTTCCTTGGCACCGGTGAATCCGTGCACGAGGAGCAGCGGCCGGCCGCCCTCTCCGGTCTCGACGATGGCGAAGTCGCCGGTCGGCAGCCCGATGGTCCGGGTGGTGAGGGGTGTGTCGACGGCCATCAGTTCGCCTTCTGGAGGAATCGTTCGGTCTCGACGATGACTCGGGTCACCCGCCCAGCTGCCACGAGGCCGCGTGCGTCGTTGACTGCGACCGTGAACACCAGTCGCCGCCCCTGGACCTTCTCGAGCGTGGCCTCGGCCGTCACCTCCGCACCCACCCCGGTGGGCGCGAGGTGGTCGAGTTGCACCCGCATCCCGACCGATGTCTCGGCCGGATCGAGGCGACCTCGGATGGCTTCGACGGCCGCTTGCTCGACCAGCGCGACGACGCGTGGCGTACCCAGGACGTCGACCTCGCCCGATCCGAGCGACGATGCGGTGTCGGCGTCGGCGACGGTGACCGTGACCGTTGCGGTCAGACCTGGTTCCAGAGGCACCGCGGTACGATAGGCCGCTTCATGGAGACAAGCACTGACGTGTTGGAACAATCACTCATCCAGTCCACGATCGGCATCGCGATGGCGACCGGCGGTGAGTTCGCCGAGGTCTTCGTCGAAGATCGAGCCAATGCATCGGCCGTCTACGACGACGGCAAGGTCGAAGAGCTGAGTTCGGGGCGGAGCCGTGGTGCGGGCATCAGGGTGGTTGCCGGCGACACCACCGGGTTCGCCCACACGGCGGATCTCACCGAGAGCGGACTCAGGAGCGCGGCCGAAGCGGCAGCGGCCGCAGCACGCGGCGGCGGCGGCGGGACCCAGATCGTCGATCTGACCCGGACGACCGCGCCGCGGCCGAGCGAGACCGCAGTGTTTCCCGAGACGGTCGCCAAGGCGACCAAGGTCGAACTGCTCGCACGCGCCAACGAAGCGGCCCGGGCAACGTCTGGTTCGATCACCCAGGTCATGGCACGCTATGGCGACAGTCGCCGGCGGATCCTCGTCGCCAACAGCAACGGCGTGTTCACCGAGGACGATCAGGTCCGCACGCTCTTCGTCGTCCAGGCCGTCGCCTCGGGCGACACCGGCATGCAGACGGGCTACGAATCGGTCGGGCGAACGATCGGGTTCGAACTGTTCGACTCCGTCGATGTCGAAGAGGTGGGTCGGGCTGCGGCCGATCGAGCTCTGACGAAGCTTCAGGCTCGGCCCGCTCCGTCGGGCACCATGCCGGTCGTCATCGGCAAGGGCGGCGGCGGCGTTCTCTTCCACGAAGCGTGCGGCCACGGCCTCGAGGCCGACGCGATCCAGAAGGAGGCTTCGGTGTTCGCCGGCCGCAAGGGCGAACAGGTCGCGAGCGATCTGGTGACCCTGATCGACGACGGAACCGTCGCCGAGGAGTGGGGCGCCTTCGCGGTCGACGACGAAGGCACCACCGCACAGCGCAACGTCCTGATCGAGGACGGTGTCCTCACCGACTACATGTACGACTACCTGCGGTGCCGCAAGGAAGGCCGTGCGCTGTCGGGCAACGGTCGCCGAGAGAGCTACCAGCACCTGCCGATGGTGCGGATGACCAACACGTATCTCGCCAACGGAGACACCGACCCCGACGACATCATCGCCTCGACACCCTCGGCGGTGTACGTCAAGAAACTGGGCGGCGGTCAGGTCAACACCGCAACCGGCGACTTCGTGTTCGGCATGTCCGAGGCGTACCTGATCGAGAACGGCGAGATCACCGAGCCGCTCCGCGAAGGCAACCTGATCGGCAACGGTCCCGACGTCCTGACGAACATCGACGTCCTGGGCAACGATTTCGAGTTCGGAAGCCCGGGCACGTGCGGAAAGGACGGCCAGGGCGTGCCGGTCGGCGACGGCACCCCGACGCTCCGGGTCACTGCGATGACCATCGGCGGCACCGCCGCATGAAGGACCTGCAGGCGATCGTCGATCAGGTCGTCGCACAGGCGAACGCCGACGAGCAGCTCGAGGCCGTTGCGATCTCCTCGAGCAGCACCGATGTCCGGGTCTACGAAGGCGAGATCGAATCGTTCTCGTCAGCTGACACCCATGGCGTGGGCATCCGCGTCATCAAGGACGGGCGGACGGGGTTCGCGTGGGCGGGCGCGCTCGACGAGACCATCATCTCCGAGACCCTGGCCGACGCTCGCGACAACGCTTCGTTCGCCGAGAGCGACGAGTTCGCGGGGTTGGCCGAGCCGGACGGACTCGCACCGACCGCGTCGGATCGCCTGCTCCGGACCGATCTCGTCGCCGTCGACACGCAGCGCAAGATCGACCTGGCAGTCGAGCTCGAACGTGTCATCCGTGCGGCCGATCCACGCATCTCGGCGGTCGAATCGTGCGATTACGGCGACGAGATCGGATCGTCGGCCATCGCCACCACCACTGGCGTGAGAGGAACCGAGTCCGCATCCGCTTCCTACGTGTCCGCCTACACACTCGCCTCCGACGGGACCGACACCCAGACCGGATTCGGGTTCTCGGTCGGCCGCCACCCCGACGATCTCGACATCGAGGCAGCGGCAGCTGATGCGGTGGGTCGGGCGACCCGGATGCTCGGCGCGGTGAAGCCCGCCTCCGAGCGGGTGACCGTGGTCCTCGATCCCTTCGTCACGGCCCAGTTCCTCGCGGTCATCGCCTCGACCCTCGGCGGCGAGTCCGTCATGAAGGGACGATCCCTGTTCGCCGACCGTGTCGGCGAACAGGTGGCCGCCGGCATCGTCACGTTCGTCGACGAGCCGACCAACCCCGATGCCTTCACCGCTTCGGCTCTCGATGGCGAGGGTCTCGCGACCCGTCGCAACGCCTTCATCGACGGCGGCGTGCTCACCGGGTTCGCGCACAACGCCTACACCGGCCGCGCCCTCGGCACCGCCTCGAACGGATGCGCGGTCAGGGGCGGGTTCAAGTCTCGGCCCGGTGCAGGGTGTGCCGCCGTGAGCCTGGTTCCCGGGACCGCCGACCAGGCCGAGTTGCTGAGCCAGGTCGGCGACGGGGTGCTGGTCCAGAGCGTGTCCGGTCTCCACTCGGGGGTCAATCCGGTCAGCGGCGACTTCTCGACGGGGGCCGAGGGTCTGCGCATCAGGGGCGGAGCCGCGGCCGAGCCACTGCGAGAGTTCACGATCGCCTCGACGATCCTGCGGATGCTGTCGGACGTCTCCGCGGTCGGCGGCGACCTCGAGTGGCTCCCGATGAGCGCCGCCGGCGTCAGCCTGGTCATCGGCGACGTGACCGTGTCCGGGGCGTGATCGTGGCTCCAGGACGTGGTTGATCTCCTCGAGGTCGCCGAAGCGGTCGTCGAGGGTGCCCGCACGGGCGAGCAGGTCGAGGCGTTCGTGTCGCGCGGGACGCGCACGACGATCCGCGCTCATGCCGGGAACATCGAGTCACTGACGCACGCGGGTACGGCTGGGATCGGTGTCCGGGTGGTGACCGACGGGCGGGTCGGGTTCGCATGGGCCGGCGCGCTCGACGACGACCTGATCGCCGACGCCTTGGCCGAGGCCCGCGACAACGCGTCGTTCGCCGAGCCCGACGAGTTCGCCGGTCTCGCGGAGCCCGACGGCGTCGCCGAGCCCGAACTCGACCTGTGGCGCGATGACCTCGATGCTCGTCCGGTCGACGCGAAGGCGCAGGTCGCGCTCGACCTCGAGCACGCCACCGTCAGTCGCGACCCCCGTGTCAGCCGAGCCCGCAACGCCACCTATTCCGATGCATGGGGCGAGTCGGCTGTCGTGTCGACCAACGGCGTTCGGGCGTCGGGTCGCGGCACCATCGCGTTCCTCTCGGTCGCCGCGATGGCCGACGACGACGGCGAGATCAGGACAGGCGGCGGCGTGTCGATCGGCCGCTCGCCGACCGAGTTGTCGGTCGAGGAGGCCGCCGCCGACGCGGTCGAGCGAGCTGTCGAACTGCTGGGCGCGACCAAACCCCCCAGTCGAAGGGTGTCGCTCGTCCTCGAGCCACGGATGACCGCGACCCTGCTCGGGATCGTCGGCGGGATGTTGAACGGCGAGCGTGTGCTCAAGGGCCGGTCGCCCTTCGCCGGCCGCGTCGGCGATGCCATCGCATCGCCGCTGTTGAGCTTCGTCGACGACCCGACCGACGCCAGGTCGCTCGGTGCCGACGTCCACGACGGCGAAGGGCTCGCGTGTCGTCGGAACGAACTGGTCACCTCGGGCGTGCTCGAGGGCTTCCTCCACCACTCGGCCTCGGCGCGTCGCGCCGGGACCTCCAGCACCGCCTCGGCGGTCCGCGGGTATCGCTCGACCCCCTCGGTCGGCACGCACGCGCTCGCCGTCAGTCCCGGTGCCGGCTCGCTCGACGATCTCATCGCCGGGGTCGCCGACGGCGTCATCGTCAAGTCCATGAAGGGCCTGCACTCGGGGGTCAATCCGGTGAGTGGCGACTTCTCGGTCGGGATCGAGGGACTGAGCATCCGCAACGGCAGGATCGCCGAGCCCGTTGCCGAGGCGACCATCGCCGGCTCGCTTCAGCGGATGCTCGCCGACGTCGTGGCCGTCGGAGCCGACCTGGAATGGACACCCGGTGGATCGGGTGGCGTGAGCATGGTGATCGAGGGCATCAGCCTCGGTGGGTCCTGATCCACTTCACGCGACCAGCGCGAGGGTGACGGTCGCGGTCACCAGAGCGTGCGTGAGCGTCGAGGCGTCGTCTTGGTCGACCGCGAGCGTGACGGTCTCGTCGTCGACGGCGATCACCGTGGCTCGCTCGACCAACAGCAGCGTCGGGTCGCCCCGTGTGGCCGTCGGATCGAGCGTGGCGAGCACGTCGACCTGATCGCCGACCGACAGCGGCAGGTCGACGCCAGATCTCGGAACGGCGACGCCCCGCTGGTTCGGCCCGAGCATCGCGCCCAGGCCTTCTGCCCCGACGCCGGACAGCCGATGGCCGACCAGGATCTCGCCCGCTTCGACGTCGGCACGGATGGTCCGGCCGATCGGGTCGGTGGCCACGGCGCCTGCCGGAAGAAGCGACTGAGGAACCTCGACTCGGGCGACGTCTCCGGGTCCGACGACGTGCCCGGCCGCGAGGTCGGTCGCTGCGATGTGTGCAGAGGTGATCGGCTCCCATCTCGACCGCGCGTCCTCCACCCCGCCGACGGCCGACCGGACGAGAACGAAGGTGAGGGCCGTCGCGACGACGGCCAGGGTGGTGGGACGCAGGGTGGTGGGCCGCAGGGTGGTGAAGCGGCTCGGCCGACCGAGCGCGGGGCGCCGGCGCGGCTGGGGGCGGGGGAGCGGCCGCATGGGCCTCCTCGACGACGACGAGTCGGAGGGGAAGTGCTCGACAACCTAGCCGAGCAGGTGCTGGGGAACCTGCTCGATGGCCCCGAAGAGCACCTTGCGCACCCTGGCGACATTCGACTCGAAGAACGCGAAGACCTCCGCCTGGGTGACCGGTGGGAGGTCGGGTTCGTCGTCGAGGCCGGCGTCGTAGTCGGTGATCAGCGCGATGTTGACGTAGGGGATCCGCGCTTCGGCGGCCAGCGCGACCTCGGGGTACTGCGTCATGTTGATGACGGTGGCACCCATCTGCCGGTAGAAGCGCGACTCTGCGCGGGTGGCGAACCGAGGTCCGTTGATGACCACGACCGTCCCGCCGTCGTGGACCCTGACGCCCTCGGCCCGACAGGCCTCGACGGCGATCTGTCGGAGCGTCGGGTCGTAGGGATCGGCGAGGCTGACGTGATCGATGTCGCCACCGATGTCCCAGTAGGTGTCGGGTCGACCCGACGTCTGGTCGACGAGCTGGTCGCAGACGACGAAGTCGCCCGGCGCGAACTCGGGGCACAACGAGCCCGATGCGGAGGGGCCGAAGATCGCTCGAACGCCGAGTTCGCGCATCGCCCAGAGGTTGGCCCTGGCAGGGATGGCGTGCGGCGGGAACTCGTGATCGACGCCGTGACGCGGGATGAAGGCGACACTCCGTGGACCGATCGACCCGATCACCGCGGGGGCCGAGGGGTCGCCGTACGGGGTCTCGATGTGCACCTCGGAGGCATCGTCGAGGAACTCATAGAACCCTGATCCGCCGAAGACCCCGATGTCGGCGGCCGGCGGGGTCATGCCGAGGTCTTCTCGCTCTTCTTCTTGGTCGGCTCCTTCTTGGGCTTCGCCTCGGTCTTGGTGTCCGAGGTCGAGGAAGCGTCGCTGGACGACGTGCTCGAGTCGCCCGAGTCGGTCGATGCGGTGGACGAACTCGACGATTTGGACCCCGAACGAGCGTCGTTCTTGTAGAACCCGCTGCCCTTGAAGCTGATCCCGATGGAGCCGAAGACCTTCTTGAGATCGCCGTGGCAGCTCGGACACTCGGTGAGCGCGTCATCGGTGAAGGCCTGCACCACCTCGAAGCCCTCTTCGCAGTCCTTGCACTTGTACTCGTAGGTCGGCATGTCGTCTCTCTTGGCACTCGCAGACGTTGAGTGCCGAGCATACCCAGAGCCCTCCGGCACTTACGATGTCGGCAATGGTCGCAGTCGCGCTCCTGCTGGCCTATGGCATCGGCACGCTGCCGACAGCCATCGTGGTCGGGGCGCGTCGTGGGATCGACCCCACGACGTCGGGGTCGGGCAACCCGGGCGCCACCAACATGTATCGCACCGGTGGTCGTCGAGCGGGCGTCATGGTGTTGGCGGTCGACCTCCTCAAGGGCGCACTGGCTGCTGGGGTCGGACTGGCCCTCGCCGGCTCGACGTTGGGTCTGGCCATGGGCGCCGCCGCGGTGGTCGGTCATGTCTTTCCGGTGCAACGGTCGTTTCGTGGCGGCAAGGGGGTGGCGACCGCCGCCGGCGTGGGGATCGTGGTGACGCCGATCGTCATGCTGGTGCTCGCGGTGGTGTTCGCCGCAACCGCCAAGGTGACCGGACGGGCATCGATCGCGTCGATCGTCGTCTGCGTGCTCTGGCCGATCGGAGTCGGCCTGGCCGGTCGTCCGGTGGCCGAGGTCGCGCTGACGGCGTGCATGGGCACGCTCGTGATCTTCCGTCACCACTCGAACATTCGTCGACTGCTCGGCCGGACCGAACCGCGGCTCGAGGCGTGATGGTGCAGGTGGAGCGGAGCCGTATCCTCTGGCCATGAGCCTCGAGGTACGTACCGCCGTCATCCCCGCTGCTGGTCTGGGCACCCGTTTCCTGCCTGCCACCAAGGCACAGCCCAAGGAGATGCTCCCGGTCGTCGACAAGCCGGCGATCCAGTACGTGATCGAAGAGGCCGTCAAGGCCGGGATCGACGACATCCTCGTGATCACCGGACGCGGCAAGCGCAGCCTCGAAGATCACTTCGATCGGAGCTTCGAGCTCGAGCAGCAACTGGCCGACAGCGGCAAGGACGAGATCCTGGCCGAGGTCAAGGCCATCGCTGAGCTCGCGGACATCCACTACGTCCGACAGGGTCAGGCCCTCGGGTTGGGGCACGCAGTGTCGGTGGCCCGCAAGCACGTGGGTGACCGCCCGTTCGCGGTGATGCTCGGTGACGACATCATGGTCGACGACGCCAAGGTCCTGAAGGGGATGATGGCCACCTACTCGCAGTACGGGCGGTCGGTCGTTGCGCTCCGCGAGGTGGCGAAGGAGGAGATCTCCTCCTACGGCTGCGCCACCCCCGAACGGATCCACGACACGCTCGTGCGAATTCTCGACATCGTCGAGAAGCCCGCGCCGGAGGTGGCACCGTCGAACCTCGCCGTGATGGGCCGCTACGTGTTCACACCGGAGATCTTCGCGGCCATCGACGAGACCGAGCCAGGGGTCGGCGGCGAGATCCAGCTCACCGACGCCATCGCGCTGTTGATGCGCGAGCAGGCGGTCTACGGCTTCACCTTCACTGAAGGCCGCTACGACATCGGGAAGAAGCTCGACTACCTGCGGGCAACGGTCGAACTCGCGTGCCTCCGAGAGGATCTCGGACCCGATTTCCGGGCCTTCCTCCGCCAGTTCGTCGCCGAGATGGACGAGGCCTAGCGCGGCGTTGCGTCGTGGGCCGACAGCACCTCGACACGGCCGGCCACCGGATCGACCACCACCTCTGCTCCGTCGGGAATCAGGCTCACGGCGCCGGCAGCCCCGATGACCGCGGGAAGACCCAACTCTCTTGCGATCACTGCGGCGTGGCACAGGAGTCCGCCCTCCTCGGTGACGACGGCGCCGGCCATCGCGAGGACTGCGTTGTAGGTGGGTGAGGTGAACGGGGCGACCAGCACGTCGCCGGGTTCCATCGACGCGAACGCGTCCTCGGCGACGGTCACGACCCGTGCAGTGCCGCGATAGGAGTCGGTGCCCAGTCCGAGGCCGTGCAACGGCGCATACCCCGCCTCCGCCTCGAGTGCGGGCATCACGGTGAGAATCACCTCGGTCACCTGTCCGAGGTAGGGGGGCATGACCGACACCGGGGGAAGGACCTCGTCGGGTCCGAGCTGAGGGGGAGCGTCGAGGGTCGCCCAGGTGCGTCGCTGAGCGGCCCTGTCTGCGATCTCGGCGAGTGTCGGCGTCGCCGACCCATGCAGCCGATCGGCGATCTCGTCCACGGAGAGCTCGAACACGTGGCCCTCCTCATGGAGCGCACCCGAGCGAGTGAGGCGATCGCCGGCAACCAACAACGCACGGCGGAGCAGCCCGGCCGGCCATTCATAGGTGATCGGGCCGTTGGCGTCCCGCAATCCGTACGACGCGCGGGCCTGAGCGACGAGTCGATCGAACGCTTCGTGGTGCTCGGCGGACACCCGGTCGCGGAGCGCTGACAGGGCGCGCTCCGCGCGGCTTGCGTCGGCGTCGGCGGGCGACGGCGAGCGTCGTACGGCGTTCACGATGAGTCCCGGCACTTCGCACAGCATCCGGGCTTGGAGGTCGTATCCCGTGGTCAGCCTCCACCCGTGTGTCCGCAGGTAGCCGGCGAGCCGGGTCGCGGCTTCTCCTCCCGCGGCATCGATGTCCTCGAGGGTCGCGATCTGCTCGGGATCGAAGCCCTGCTCGCGGAGGGCGTCGGCGATGCCGCGGGCCGCGACCGATGCGGATCGCGTGGCAGGAGAGGCGTGCACGAGTGCATCGAAGGTGTCGGCAGGGTCGAGACCCCAGTTGCGCAGGTTGACCATGAGCAGCCCCATCGGCCCCATCGACGTGACGCTCAGGCGGAAGTGCAGCGTGGTCGTCTCGACCAGATGGTCGTGGACTTCGGTGAGGTGCTCGGCGAGTTCGACGTCATCGAGCGCCTCGATCTCGATGTCGGTGAGCCGCTCGTTCTCCGCAGTGATGCGCGGGCACCATTCCCGTTCCCACCGATCGGTCTCCTCGTTCCAGCGATGATGCTCCAAGGTGTCGCGCGCGGTCTTCTCGCGTCGGCGGAACTCTGGGTGCAGGCGTGTCGCGAGCCACAGCAGCGGCGGCGGGGGAGTGGGGAGATCGCGAGCGGCGCCGACCAGCGGGACGATACGTCGGTAGAAGTGACCGTTGACCCATCGGAGCTTCATCCCGGCGATCGGTGCGCCGAATCGTTCGCAGCCTTCGGCCATTCCGACGTCCATCCCCGTCGAGAGCACGTGGCGGACGATCGGCCCGGGAGCCACGACGTGAGACCGGTCGAGGGTCCACGTGCCCGGTCCTGGCCGGGCCCATTCGGGTTCGGTGGGTTCTGGGTGCATCACGATCCTCCGATTGCGTCGTCGACGACGGCCCGGACGGCCGACGTCACCAGGCGGGCAGCGTCGCCGGACGCGTACCCGAGATGCTGGGTGAGCTCGAGGTAGCTCGCCGAGCTCGTCATCCACACGGTGGTGTCGGCCAGGCGCTCGATGGTCGCGTCGTCGAGGTGGGGAGCGCCGTTTCGCAGGACGCGACGCAGGTGGGCGCGTGACCGGGGCAGTCTGCGTTGACGGAGCTCTCGGCCGGCTGGGGTCGTGTGTTGGGCCAGCACGGCTGGGAGGTCGGCGTCGAAGCGTCGCCACATCGTCTCGAGGTAGTGCTCGAGCGAGTCGACGTCCTCGGGCGGCTCGACTTCGGCGTTCGCCTCGATCTCGTAGCTGCGGCTGGCGGCGTCGACCAGGTCGGCCTTGGTCGGGAAGTAGCGGTAGAGCGTACGGAGGCTCACGCCCGCGGCGGCGGCGACCTGGGGCATCGACAACGCCGTGGGGTGTTCGTCGACGAGGACGCGGTGCACCGCATCGATGATCGACTGCTCGGTCACGGCTCGCCGTGCGGCTCGAAGATCGACCATGACATGAAGCATGTCAAGATGACACGGTTCATGTCAAGAGCCTCTCGGCCGGGCGAGGGCTACATTCCGCTCCGATGATTTCGCTCGACGACGCCCGCTCCCATGTGCTCGCCGGCTGCCGGATCGGCGCCACGATGTCCCTGCCGGTCGCCGAGGCCGTCGGCGCCGTGCTCGCCGAGGGTGTGGTCAGCAGCGAAACCGTCCCGCCGTTCGACAACACCGCGATGGACGGATTCGCCGTTCGTGCCGTGGACACCACAGGGGCGCCTCGACCGCTGCGGATCGTGGGTGAGTTGGCAGCCGGTGCCGCGCCTTCGACCGGAGTCGGAGTCGATGAGGCGATCCGCATCATGACCGGGGCACCGATGCCGGCCGGTGCCGACGCAGTGGTGATGGTCGAGCGAACCCGGACCAGCGACGACGGTACGACGGTGCTGGTCGAGGTCGAGGTCGAACCCGGCAACCACGTCCGTCGTGCCGGCGACGACCTGAGGGCCGGAACCGTCGTGTTCGAGCCTGGTGAAGTGTTGACCGCAGGCCACCTCGGCGTGCTCTGCAGCGTCGGGGTGTCGACGGTCGAGGTCGTGGCACGACCGAGGGTGGGGGTGCTGTCGACCGGCGACGAGTTGGTCGACGACGGGTCTGCGCTGGCGCCCGGTCAGATCCGGGATTCGAACCGGCGCACGCTCCTGACGCTCGTCGCCGACGCGGGGTTCGAATCGGTCGATCTCGGCCTCGTCCGCGACGACGAGACCGCCATCGAAGCCGCGCTCGAGGCGGGAGTCCTCGAATGTGATGCCCTGGTCACGAGTGGCGGGGTGAGCATGGGCGACTACGACCTCGTCAAGGTGGTGCTCGACCGGCTCGGCGACATGCGATGGATGCAGATCGCGATCAAGCCGGCGAAGCCGCTCGCGTTCGGCACGGTGGGCGACGTGCCCGTGTTCGGTCTGCCTGGCAACCCGGTGAGCTCGATGGTGTCGTTCGAGCTCTTCGCCCGTCCAGGACTGCGCAAGATGGCGGGGCACTCGGTCCTCGACCGTCCCCGGTTGGATGCCACTGCGCTGGAGCCGTTCGACCGACGTGACGACGCAAAGACCCACTTCGTCAGGGTGCGCGCCGTGGTCGTCGACGGTCGGATCGCCGTCCGATCAGCCGGCGGCCAGGGATCGCACCAGCTCACCGCGATGGCTCACGCCGACGCGCTGGCCGTTCTCGAGCCAGGTGCATCCGTGGGTGAGGGTGACAACGTCTCGATCATCCCCATACGCTTGCCCGGGTGGTGACGCCGCTGGTCGATTCGTTCGGGCGAGCGCACCGCGACCTGCGGATCTCGGTGACCGACCGCTGCAACTTCCGATGCACCTACTGCATGCCCGAGGAGGGAATGCAGTGGCTGCCACGCGAGGAGATCCTCACCTTCGAGGAGATCGGACGCATCGCCGCCTTGATGGTCGATCGCTACGACATCGACTCCATCAGGCTCACGGGTGGCGAACCGACGGTTCGGGCCCACCTCCCGCTGCTCGTGCGGCAACTCGCCGCCCTCGGCGTCGACCTCGCGATGACGACCAACGGCGCCAGCCTCGACCGCAGTGCCGACGAACTGGCAGCGGCCGGGCTTCGCCGGGTCAACATCTCGCTCGACACCCTTCGCTCCGACCGGTTCGAGGAGCTCACCCGCCGCAACGAACTCGACGCCGTGCTCGCCGGCATCGACGCCGCGGTCGCCGCCGGCTTCGATCCGGTCAAGATCAACGCGGTCGTCATGGCGGGCGTCAACGAGGACGAGATCGTCGATCTCGCGACGTTTGGCCGAGAGCGCGGCGTCCATGTCCGATTCATCGAGTTCATGCCGCTCGATGCCGGCGGGGGCTGGGCTCGTCGACAGGTGGTGTCACAGGCCGAGATCCTCGACCGGATCGGCGCCGTCTATCCCGTCGAGCCCGTCGGGAGGACCGGCGAGCCCGCGCAGCGCTTCCGCTACGTAGACGGTGCGGGCGAAATCGGTGTCATCCCGTCGGTGACCGCCGCCTTCTGCGAACAGTGCGACCGGGTACGGCTGACCGCCGAGGGTCAGCTGCGCAACTGCCTCTTCGCCATCGACGAGTTCGATCTCCGGGGTCCACTTCGAGACGGGGCCGACGATGCGGAACTCGCGGCGGTGATCGAACGGTGTGTCACTGCCAAGTGGGCGGGCCATCAGATCGGCCAGGTCACGTTCGTGAAGCCGCCCAAGTCGATGAGTCAGATCGGCGGCTGACCGCCGTTCTGCCGGGGCGGGCTACGATCGTCGCATGGACCGGGGCCTCACCCATCTCGACCCGATGGGCAGGGCACGGATGGTCGACGTCACCCCCAAGGACCCCACCCACCGACGTGCGGTCGCCCGTGGTCGCGTGATGATGGAACCCGAGACTGCATCGCTGGTGGCCCGCGGCGCGATCAACAAGGGCGACGTCCTCGCGGTCGCTCGCGTGGCCGGCATCCAGGCGGCCAAGCGCGCGCCCGACCTCATCCCGCTCTGCCACCCGCTCCTGGTCGGGTCGGTGTTGGTGAACTTCAGGATCGAGGACGCGCACATCGAGGTCGAGGCGCAGGTCGACACCGTCGACCGCACCGGCGTCGAGATGGAAGCCATGACGGCCTGCGCGATCGCGTGTCTCACGATCTACGACATGTGCAAGTCCGCAGATCGGGGCATGGTCATCGGCGATCTGACGCTGTGGGAGAAGACCGGCGGCCGCAGCGGGACCTATCGTCGCGAGCCCGACTTCTCCGAACTCGACACCGACCTCTGAGGTCCCGAGAGGCGTCCTCACATCACGCCCGCGAGCCGCATCCGGGTTGGCTTCGTCGCGAATTCGTAGTAAGACTGTCATGTTCGTCATCAGGCCCGGATCGCAGCTGGCGGCACCATCCACCACCCTGGTGGACGAGGTCGTTATGGTCCCCGAAAGTGAAGTGAGGCAAGGAGCTTGCGCACATTGCTACTGCTCATCCTCGCCGCGATCTGGGCGGCTGTGTTACTCCCACCGTGGCTACAGAACCGGCGAGAACGTCGACCCAACGACTCGATCGTGTCCTTCCGCTCGCAGATGGGCACCCTCCAGCGCACGACGCCGACCGGCGGGTCGCTGATGAACACCCGCCTGAGTCGCCGAGAGGCGAAGCGTCGCCGGCGCGACATCCTCCTGACCCTGGCATGCGCAGCCTCGTTGACGCTGGTGCTGGCAGTGTTGCTCGGCGGTCCGGTGATCGCCCTGCACCTCTTCGTCGATGTGTTGCTCGTCGCCTACGTGGCGCTGCTGGTCAACGCACAGCAGGTCGCGCCGGCCCGCCCGCAGCGTCGGGCCGCCAATGTGCACCGGCTTCCCGCCCGTCCCGAGCCCGAGCAGCGGCCGGCCGTGGTGCTGCGTCGTACCGGTTCGTAGCCGTGCAGCGTCGAGGTTAGAGTCGACGTCTCTTCCGGGGGTGTAGCTCAGTTGGCTAGAGCGCATCGTTCGCAACGATGAGGTCGGCGGTTCGATTCCGCTCACCTCCACGGGAAACAACCTTGCAGTGCCCATGACAGGCAGCGGCGACCTCGAGGCGGTCGGCGTGGGTCGACGCTCATCTTTTCTGCCGCTCCTGAGATTGGCCGACGAATCGGTCGACCACGTCGAGGCTCATCTCGACGAAGGCGAGCTGTTCGCCTGGACCGCGGTCGGAGCGATGGTCGGCGCCGTGCAAGCCGTGCCCCGCACGCCCTCACTCTGGGAACTCACCCTGGTCGCAGTCGCCGAGGAGTTCCAGAGGCGACGCCACGGCACCGAGATGCTGACCGCGGTGATCGATTCGTTGGCTGCTCGCGGCGCTCGCCGGATCGTGGTCGGCACGGCGAGCGCCGGGGTCGGTCAACTCGCGTTCTATCAGCGCGCAGGCTTCCGCGTGTTCGCGGTCGACCGCGATCATTTCGATCGAGCACGTGGGTACACCGGCAACGAGTCCGAGAACGGAATCGTGATCCGCGACCTGGTGTGGTTGGATCGGCTCCTTCCCTGATCGACAGCGACCTCAGATGATTCCCAGAGAACGGCGAGAACAACTGCTGGCGCTGAGCCGGCGAGGTCAACAGGTGCTGTTCCTCGCTGCCGCGACCGGTGTCGTAACCGGCCTGGTGGTCTCGGCCTTCGAGTACACCGTCTTCGAGGTCGTGTACGGCGAGCTGTTCGAGGCATCGATCGCGGTCCGCGCCGTCGCCCCGATCGTCGGCCTCGTGGTGGCCGCGCTCGCCCTGCGCTACGTCGGCCGGGGAACCTCGCCGGTCACGACCGACGACTACATCAGCCGCTTCCACGCCAAGCACCGACCGACCGAGGGGCGAGCCGTCATCTCACGTCTGATCGCATCCGCGGCGACACTCGGAAGTGGAGTGTCGCTGGGATTCGAGGGCCCGTCGATCTCGGCGGGGTCGTCCATCGGCGCGGCCATCCAGGCCCGCCTCTCCCGCTTCTTCTCGCGAGCCGACGTGAACGTGCTGCTCGTCGCCGGCGCGGCGGCCGGCGTGGCGGCGATCTTCCGGGCCCCGGCGACCGGAGTGGTGTTCGCCCTCGAGGTTCCGTACCGCGACGATCTGGCGCGGCGGATGCTGTTGCCGGCGTCGATCGCTGCGGCGGCGAGCTACCTGACGTTCGTCGCGTTGCTCGGCACCGAGCCGCTGCTGTCGGTGTCGGGCGATCCCGAGTTCGCACTCAGTGAGTTGCTCGCGTCACTCGCTCTGGGCGTGCTGTGCGGGGCCGGTGCAAGGTTGTTCAGCATCGGCATCGGGCGGGCGAAGCATGCCGCGGACGATCGCGACCCGGTCGTCGCCGCGCTCGTTGCCGGTGGGTTGCTCGCAGCGCTCGCGGTGATCTCCGAGGTGGTGTACGGGCAGCCGTTCACTCTCGGCACCGGCTACGACAACATCGTCTGGGCGCTCGACCCGACCCGTTCGCTCGGACTCGTCGCCGGCCTGTTCGTCTTCCGCGCCGCTGCCACGTTGGTCAGTGTCGGCGGGCGAGGGGTTGGTGGGCTGTTCATTCCCCTCGTCGTCCAGGGAGCATTGCTGGGCCGCCTGGTCGGCGGCGCGTTCGACGAGACCAACCGAACCCTGTTCCCGCTCATCGGGATCGCGGCGTTCCTGGGTGCGGGGTACCGCGTGCCGCTCGCCGCCGTGATGTTCGTGGCCGAGTCGACCGGCCGGCCCGGCTTCGTGGTGCCCGGCCTGATCGCAGCAGTGACCGCGCAGCTGTTCATGGGTCGATTTTCGGTGTCGTCAGAGCAGGTCGGGACCCGACTCGGTCACCTCGAGCGGCGGTTCTCGCTCCCCATCGCCACCGCGATGCGCACTGACGTGCTGACGGTGCCGCCCGATGCGACCCTCCAGGAGTTCTTCTGGAACCACATGATCGGTGCCCGTCAGCGGTCTTCGCCGGTCGTGGACGGTGCTCGCTACCTGGGCACCATCCGCATGGACGAACTGGGTGAAGTGATCCGTGAGGAATGGGGCGACACGCTCGTGACCGAACTGATGCGGTCAGATCTCCCGCAGGCCCGGCCCGACTGGACGCTTCGTCAGGCGGTCGAGGCCATGGACACGTCCGACCTCGATCGACTCTCGGTGGTCGACCCGCAGGGCCTGTTCATCGGAGTCGTCACCCTCGAGGAGATCGTCAAGCTCGACGACATCCTCGACGCGACCGACGAATGATCTCGCCGTCGGGGTCTGGCATCAGTGCCGGCCGGGTGATGCGATCAGTCTGACGACGCCTACGCTGTTCGTCCGTGACGCTCGCGACGTTCTCGGTTCCCAAGGCCAACCAGCCGTGCTGGTGTGGGAGCGGCCAGAAGTTCAAGCGTTGCCACAAGCCCACGACCGACGCCATCCGCCCCGGAACGGTCTCGCCCCGACGAGCCGTGCCCGAGCGCATCGACAAGCCCCATTACGCAGCCAACGGCGGATCATCTCGCCGGGAGGCGGGCATGTCGAAGCCCTCTGCCGACGTCGTCGATCGGATGCGCCGGACCGGACGGGCTGCGGCCGAGGTGCTCGATCTGGCCGGGAAGGCCGTGGCACCGGGAGTCACCACCGACGAGCTCGACGAGTTGGTGCACCAGGCGGCCATCGAGCGCGACGCGTACCCGAGCCCGCTGATGTACGGCGAGAGCCCGTTCCCGAAGTCGGTCTGCACGTCGGTGAACGAGGTCATCTGCCACGGCATCCCCGATGATCGTCCTCTCCGCGACGGTGACGTCGTGAACCTCGACGTGACCTTGTTCCGCGAGGGAGTCCACGGCGACACCAATCGCACGTTCGCGGTCGGGACGATCGATCCCGAGAGCCGGCGGTTGATCGACGTGACGCACGAGTCGCTGATGGCGGCGATCGCCGAGGTCCGCCCGGGCGCACCCTTCAACGCCATCGGCCGCGCCATCCAACTCACGGCCGAACCGGCCGGGTTCGGCGTCGTGCGGGCGTTCGTCGGCCATGGCGTGAACACCGAGTTCCACACCGAACCGCAGATCCCGCACTACTACGTGCCTCAGTTCACCGATGTGATCGAGGCAGGGATGACCTTCACCATCGAGCCGATGATCACGATGGGCAGCTGGGAGTTCAACCTGTGGGACGACGACTGGACGGCGGTCACGATCGACCGCAAGCGCACCGCCCAGTTCGAGCACACCATCTTCGTGACCGACGAAGGCGCCGAGGTCCTCACCCCCTGGCCCACCTGAACACGCCCCAACCCCCCAGCATCTCCGCTGCGGTTTCGACAGCCTGCTGTCGATTTCGAGACGAAGATGCTGAGCTTCGGCTGGTCTAGAGTGCTGCCAAGCCTTCGCGTCTCGGCTCGAGCGACGCCCGCAGACCTTGGTCTTCTTTCGGGGTACCGATGCCGCCGCTTCCGGTGCACGCCCTCAGCCTCTTCGCAGATCAGTACGGGCTCCTGTCGCGGGCGCAAGCACGCGACGTGCTCAGCGAGGCTGAGCGCCGCGTGCTCTCCACCCACCCAGATGTCGAACACATCAGCCGAAGAGTGTTCCGCCACTCAGCGGTCCCGGTCACCCTTGGTGCGCAGTTGCTGCTGCCGGTTCTGGATGCCACGCCGCGAGCCTGGTTGTGGGGGGCGTCCGCTGCGAGGTGGTGGGGATTCAGTCGCGATCGGTCGCCAATCGTTCATGTCGCGCGGGTCGACGGGTCGTATCCGAAACCTCTTGGTCGGATCCACCGGATCGGGCGCATCGATCCGTGCGACGTCACGCTTCACCACGGCATTCCCATCGCCCGACCCGAGCGGGTTCTGCTCACGCTGGCGGCGCACGAGACCCGCCGATATCGACCGAGCCGGCTGCCTGAACGTCGAAACGGAGAAGACCTCGCACTCTTGCGGCCGGCGATCAAGAAGCTCGAGGGCGTGGTCGATCACGCCTGGTCGCTCGGACTGATCGACGCCGAGTTCATCACGTCGATGGTGAAACGGCTGCAGTCTCGCGGCCGGGCGGGCATCGTCGTCCTGCGAGAGGCGCTTCGAGATGTTGGCCCGGACTACGTGGCGACCGACAGCGGAACCGAACGACGCTTTGAAGATGTTCTCGGGGTGCTTGCCGACCAGTTCGACAGGCAGGTCGAGATCAGCGACGATCACGGGCTGATCGGGCGGGTCGACTACCTCGCCCGGCGATGGCCACTGGTCGTCGAGGTCAACGGCGAACTCCACCACGTGACGCGGTCAGACCGAGCTCGCGACTCCCGGCGCTACGCCCGCCTCCTTGCTGCGGGCTTCTCGGTGGTGGTCGTCTGGCAATACGACGTCTGGTCGGCGCCGGACCCGGTCTTTCGCGGTGTGTCGGGTCTTCTGACCAACCGCGACCGGGTGCCGACGCTTCACCGTCCGACCGCCGCTCCGTGGCAGCTCCTTGCAGACTCGCCCGGTCGAGTCGTGTCAGCGATCCGGCCCACCTGATCCCGCATACCCACAGCATCCGTGTCGCGGTTTCGTCAGCCGGCCGTCGAAAACGCGACAGAGATGCTGGGTCAGATGTGGATGGCGAGGATGCGGTTGGTGGTGGGGTCGCGTTCGGGGTCGTCGAGGTCGGGGACCCGCTCGGCCACCCCTCGGCCGATCCGCCGGGCGGTCCAGGCTGCGGCTGCCGCATCGAGCAGGTCGTCGGTCGGCACGGCTCCGGCAGCGCCGACCTCGGCGGGGATGTCGATGCCCTCGGTCCTCAGCAGGTCGAGTCGTCGGCGCGCCCCAGCCCATGACTTCTTGCGGTCGGCGAGGGGTGTGCCCTCGTTCATGGCGGCGAAGCTGAGTTCGGGGCCGACTTCGTACACCCGTTGGTCATCGGCGGCGACCGACGCGGCATCGCGCATCTTGTGGCGCAGCGCCCACGACTGCTTGCTGAGCTTGGGCCGGCCACGAGCGACGAGCGCCTGGTTGGCGTCGTCGTAGGTCGCGAGTTCGAGGACCTCGGCCGGTGGCGCCGTGAAGATCGTGCTCGACCGCCGACCCAGCAACGCCCGGGCCGCGCGGTCGACGTCTCGCCCGCCCCACGCCAGGTTGCCGACGGGGATGTCGACGCCGATCGCGACCAGCGGTTCGGCCTGCGCCACCAGTTCGGCCAGCGTGTCGGCGACGTGCGCGCTCACGTAACCGCCCGCGTCGAGCACCACGGCCACCCAGCCATGTCGTCCGGCGACGTCGGCTCCGAGCACCCGAGGACCAGCCACTGCGTCACCCTGACACGCGCGACGATGAGGCGATGGACATCACCTGCGTCACGATCGGCAGCCACGAGCCCGCCGTGGTCGCCGCATTCCGGAACGAGGCGCTCGGTTGGGGAGGGGTCGCGGTTTCACCCGACGGCGGCGGCGCGGTGTGTGGGCCACCCGGCGGGGGCACGCTCGACGAACTGGAGGACGAGATCGAACGCCTCGTCGACCTCGGGGCCACCATCGCATGGGAGGAGGAGTTCGATCCGGCGGTCGCCGAGCACTACCGCAACCTCGTGCCCCTCGATCCTGAAGGCAACGAGTTCTGCCTCGGTGGAGGTCAGCTGGGTGCCTCGCCGACCTCGAGCTCGCGCTTGCGGTCGAGCCAGGCCTGGAACACGTCGGCCATCGACTGCGGGTTGTACACGTCCTCCTCGTAGGACCACTGCCCGTTGCCCGCATAGACCAGGCGGGTGAAGTTCGGCGCCTGGAACACCGAGCCGTCGCCGAGATCGGTCATGCGGTTCTGGATCTCACACACGATCCAACCCCGGTCGGTGTCGAACACCGACCACTCGATCGGGAACGAGACGAACTGGTCGTTCGGGAAGACGCTCATCGTCGAGGTGATCCAGTCGCGAATTGCCTCGCGACCCTCGAAACGGCCGAACAGGTGCTCGACGTAGACCGCGTCGGTGGTGAACTGGTCGGCCCATGCGTTCCAGTCGCCGGTCCGGCCGGCCACCCGGCCACGTTCCTGATAGGCCTCGAATTCGGCTTCCATCTCGTTGCGGCTGAATCGGGTCATGAAGGTGCCTCCTCGGCGAGTCGTCGGGCCGTCTCGAGCGCTTCGTCGGCCGACAGTCCCGCCCGGCCGACGAGCCAGCAGACGATCGGTGCGGCCTTTCGCTCGCTCGCGTGAGCGGCGACCCCGGCCGTGTCGAGCAGCGTCTCGATGTCGGCTGCCGAGGGCGGAGCGATCCCCGCCGCTGCGGCGAACCGGCCGATGAAGCCCTCGGCGCTCTCGGTGGAGTCGGTCACGAGCCGACCCTCGCATCGACCTCGGCGCAGAACGCGTCGACTCGATCGCGGACGACGTCGAGGCTCGACGTCCAGAACGCCACGTCGTGCACGTCGATCCCGAAGCGACCCGCCAACTCGGCCGCGGTGCCGAGGCCGGTGCTCGACAACAGGTCGTCGTAGCCCTGTCGAAAGCGGTCGGGATCTCGCTGGTACTCCGCGAACAGCCCCAGACCGAACAACAGCCCGTACGCGTACGGCCAGTTGTAGAACAGTGAGCCGTAGTAGTGCGGCTTGGCGGCCCACATCCACCGGTGTCGCAGGTCGGCATCGAGACCGTCGCCGTAGGTGGCTTCCTGGGCCTCGGCCATGAGT
>DATKWD010000143.1:0-14468 GCA_035529695.1 Acidimicrobiales bacterium
TCACGGTGCCCGAGATCGCGACGGTGCTCGGCGTCGCCGACGGCTCGGTGAAGAGCCATCTCCACCGGGCGATGACGACGCTCGCGATCGAACTCGAGGACCAGCGATGACCACCGAGACCGAACTCCGAGATCTGCTCGAGTCCGAAGCGCACGGCACCGTCCGCGCCTCGGCCGACTGGGATGATGTCGTGCGTCGAGGCGCCCACCACCGTCGCAAGGCCCGGATGCGCAACGGGCTGGTGGCGGGCGGGCTGGTCGTGCTCGCCGTCGTGAGCCTTCTCAGCCTCCGCCCGCAGCAGCCCGGCCGTGACCAGACGACCGCCGCAGGCCCCACGACCACGACCGTCCTCAGCCAGCGGCCGCCCCCGGTCCCGGACCTCGAGGTGGCCACGGCCCAGGGCGTGTCGGTCACCGTGGTCCTCGACGCGGCGACTCCCGAAGCGGACTTCGACCCGTGCACCGACCAGACCGTGCTCGTCAGCGAGTCAACCTCCGAGGTGACCCTCACCATCGACCAGGACGGTGAGGTGGGCGGCGCCGAGCCGTGGGCGGCGTGCGGGTCGGGACCGTACATCTCCTGGGGGCGGGTCGACTTGAAGGACCCGTTGGGCACCCGGACCTTGATCGACGCCTCCGACGGCGTGCCGCTCACGGTGCTCGACGGCTCGCCCCTGTTGTTCCCGAGTTGGGTGCCCGAGCCGTTCGACCTCGCGCGGTGGAACGGCAGCGAAGTCGGCGTCACAAGTGGCGCTGACGTCGACTACGGCTGGGGTTTCACGTTCGCCACTGCACCCAACAGCTTTCTGTACATCCACAACGGGGCGATGGGCGGGGGTTCGTGTGGTGGCGCCCCCATCGACGTTCGCGGAGAGGTCGGGCGACTCTGCGAGAACCCCGCCGGCAGCTTCACGTTGGTCTGGACCGAAGACGACACACTTCACATCGTCGACCTCGACGCCGGTGGGAACGACTTCACGGCCGCCGACGTGCTGCGGATCGCCGAAGGACTCGAACCGCTGGGTTGATGTCGCTGCCGACACCTGCGCTCGTGAGTCGCCCAGCGAGCTGGGCGTGTCCGGCCGGGCTCGATGCCTTGACGAAAGACCGATCCTCGGCGCAAGAGGCAGCCGGAGACACTCCGGTCAAGCAGACGTCAGGTGATACAGCGGACCGCTCTCATACGAGGCGACTCCCGGTTGAGGCTCCCTCAGCGGGCATGCAGTTCAGTCACCGCACAAAGCCTGCCGCGCTCGAACCGGCTCTGCCCGCCTGAGCACCCCACCTTCGCGATGCCGCCGCCGTCGCATGCGTAGATTGGGCCGATGAGCTGGGCTGAGGTGCAGTCGAGTCCTGCGTTCGGTTTCACCGTCGTCGGCTTGGTCATCGTGTTCGGACCGCTGGTTGCCGAACGTCTTCGATTGCCGGGATTGCTGGGGTTGTTGACCTGCGGGGCGGTGATCGGGCCGAACATGCTCGACGTGCTCCCGCGGTTCGCGGGTCTGGAGGCCGTTGGCAGCATCGGTGTGCTGTACCTGATCTTCCTTGCCGGCCTGCAGCTCGACATCGAGGCGTTCGTGCGTTACCGGCTCATCTCGGGTGGGTTCGGCCTCCTCACGGCAGCCATTCCGATGGCCATGGGGACCGGCGTGGCATTGATGTTCAACATCGAGTTGCGTCCTGCGGTGCTGATCGGGTCGTTCTGGGCTTCGTTCACATTGATCGCGTACCCGACGGTGGCGAAGTTCGGGTTGACGAAGACTCGCCCGGTCGCAGCGATCGTCGGGGCCAGCGCAATCACCGACACCATCTCGCTCGTGGTGCTTGCGTTCATCGTGGGAGCAGAGACCGGTGACGCCAGCGGTGCTCGTCTCCTGCTCGAGATCGTCATCGGGTTTCTCGTGCTCGGCGTCTACTGCTTCGTGGTGGTTCCGAAGATCGCACGGTGGTTCTTCACCGGGCTCGGTCAAGAGCGAACCCTGCGGTACATCCTCGTGTTCATCAGCCTCACGTCATCGGCGGTGGTCGCCGAACTGGTCGGGGTCGAGCCACTCATCGGGGCCTTCTTTGTCGGCGTTGGCCTGAATCGCCTCGTGCCCAACGCCAGTCCGCTGATGGCAGTGACCGACTTCTTCGGCAACGCCTTCTTCATTCCGACGTTCCTCATCTCGGTCGGGCTGCTCTTCGACCCCGAGGTCATGTTCGTGTGGTCGACGATTCGTCTGGCGCTGGGGTTCGTGATCGCGCTCCTCGTGGGCAAGGCGATCGCTGCAATCCTCGCGGGACGCATTTTCGGTCTCGCCCGGGCTGAGGTCGGGTTGTTGTTCTCGATGTCGGTCGCCCAAGCGGCTGCCACGCTCGCGGCCACCGTCATCGGATTCGACATCGGGCTGTACGCCAGCGATGTGGTCAACGCGGTGATGGTCGTGGTCGCAGTGAGCCTGGTCGTCACGTCGATCGGCACCAACCGGTTCGCTCCCGAGATTCCCCCGCCCGTCGAAGAGCGCCGGCGGGCCGGAGAGGCGATTCTGGTGCCGATCCTCAGCGGGATGGAAGGGCTCGCTGACCTGTTGCGACTCGGCGGCGACCTCGCCGACCCGGCCGGTGGCATCGTCCAGCCACTCATTCCGGTCACCTCGCCGGACCGTTCGGCGATCCTCGAGGGTCGGGCCAGGCAAGCCGAAGTCGACCAGGTGTTGCGGGAGCTCGGCGGCGACGCTGAGACTGGGCTGCGGGTCAGCCGGTCGGTGTCGGCCGGGCTGCATCAGGCCGGGATCGAATCGGACGCGTCACTCCTGCTGTTGGGGTGGCCGGGGCCCGACGATCTGGCTTCGCGAATGGTTGGCGCAACATTCGCCGAGATCGTCGCCGCCACCTCGGTCCCCGTTGCGATTGCTGCGCTGCAGCCGGGCGACGACCCGGGGCGGATACTGCTGTTCGCAGTGGCTCGCGAGCTCATCCCGGGCAACCTGCCCACCATGACGATCGCCCTCGAACTGGCAACGACGTTGTCCCGCGGTCGGGCCGAGCCGCTGATCATCGGTCCGCTCGCGCCATCCGACTTGGATGCCGCCGGTCTCGTGATCCCTCCGTCTGCCCAGCACAGCGACGGCGATGAGGATCTCGAAGCGTGGGCGGCCGCCATCAGCCGTCCGGCAGACCTGATCGTGGTTCCCATCCACGACACGTCAAGCCGTTCGGTCGCCATCCGGATCTACCGCTCAGGCCGATCGGTGCTCGCGGTCAGCCAGAACCCCGAGACCTCGACGGCATCCGTGGTGAGCCCCATGAATCTCCCCGTGGGACGATCTCTCGGAACTTGATCTGAATCGCCTTCATCAGCTCGCCGCGGGCGTGCGGTGGTGGATGTCGCGCTACAGCGGCCGCACCCTGGAGGCCTGCCGCCAGGGACCTACGCGGCTTCTTCCAGTCGGCCACCGCCACGAGATCCCAGTGCTCGCCGCCACCCGCCCGCACATCGAGCTGTGGCGAGGCTCGATGGAGGAATGGGGGCTCGCCCCGTCGACGATCGACCTGCGGCTCTCCAGAGTGTGTGGCTTCTACCGGTTCGCTCACATCGACGGTCGCATCGGCTCGAACCCGGCCGAGTACGTCCGCCGTCCCCAGATCCACCCCTCCGACGCCCCTTGGTCTCGACCGTTCGGAGCTCGGCATGTTCCTCCCCGCCGCCGACCACTACGACAGCGTCCATCAGGTGTTGTCTGTACTGCTCGGCCTGAACGGCATCCGGGTCAGCGAAGTGTGCGAGACGAACGTCGAGGACCTGGCCGTCGAACGTGGCCACCGGGTGCTGGGATCGAGCCCCTCGAGGCCCACGGACTGTTGTCGATCTCACAACAGCACGGTGAAGAACTGCTGTTCAGCGACAGGGTTTGAAAGAGCGCGCTTCGGTCTTACTGCGGCGGTTCGTACCGACCCGCTCAAGAGGGGGGGCTCTGCTCGAGCCGAGGCCTCGACCGACGTCCTCGTCGATCTGATCGGTGTCGACGCGCGGACGATGGGCGGTGCCGTGGGCACCGGCACCGTGCTGAGGTCAGATCAGAAGCCCGGCGATCCCTCGGCCGATGAGCACGGCGGCGAACAGAAGAGCACGGTCATGACGGCTGCGTTGTTCTGACCGAGCCAGGTCTTCCACCTGTCGAGGATGGCATGGGCCCGGTCGCGGTAGACGAGCGTACCCACGAGCGGCGCGGCGACCCCCGCGCCGGCGACGACGACGTAGAACGCGATGGCGAGGATCGCCTGTGCGGTGGTGAGTCCTGCCGATGTGAGGACCGCTGCGGTGGCGATGCCCACTGCCACGTTCTTCGGGTTGGCCGCTCCGATGGCCGCACCTACGCCGAAGGAACGCATAGGGGTGAATCGCTCGATGCCCTGCATCCAACTGGGTTGCGGCGCCACCTCGCCGGCGCTCGGCCGGGACCGGAACTGACGCCGAGCGGCGACCAGCAGCAGGATCCCAGCCCCAGCTGGACGACGGCTGCGCCGGTGGACGGCTCCGACGTCGCCAGGTCGAGGGCGTTGGCGGCGACGACGAGCACGCTCAGCGCGCCGGCGGCTCTGTCGTCGAGACCCATGCCCCGACCAGCCGCTCAGCCGCCGGCGCTGTCGGCGAGGGGCTCCTGGGTGAACGGGTCGTTGTCCACGGGCACGTCGGGGCCCTTCGTGCCGGGCATGATCTCGAAGGTCGGAGCGAAGTGGACCAGCATCCCGGCGAGGGTCAGCAGCACGCTCGGGTCGCCCTCGACCTGGGCGGCGCCGTCGGTGAGCTGCTCCTGGAGCGGCTTGGTGCCGATCATGGCCTGCTCGAGGTCGGCCCGGTCCAGCGTGATGGTGAGGTCGGGGTCGTCGGCCAGGAAGCCTTCGAGGCTCGTCAGGGTGCCGTTGCTCAGCTCGACGACGAACTGCTCGCCGTTGTCGGGGGTGATGAGGTTGATCGTGAACGACGCGTCCTGTGCCCGCTCCGGGTCGAGTCGGATGCCGAGCAGGTCGAGGAACTGGCTGGTGCTGACGGACCGGACGATGTCGGGGCCGGTGCTCTTCGGGAAGCTGCCGTCGGGGAGGCCCGAGCGCAGCTCGAGGGCAGCGGCCAGGAAGCTGTTGCGCACGCTGGGGCTCTCGCGCTGGTAGCCGATCTGCTCGAAGGCGTCGGCGAGGGCCTGGCGGGCCTCGGCGTTGTCGGGCTCAGCGTAGACGAGCTTGTCGAGGATCTCGACGGCCAGGAAGTACTCGCCGTCGTCGATGAGCTGGCGCCCCCGGGTCAGGATGGGCTCGGCGCCGCCCATCATCTCGACGTAGAGCGGGGCCGAGTCTCCGGGCGACAGCGGGATGAGGGTGGCGGGGTTGCCGTCCCAGTAGCCGAGCCAGCGGTTGATCACGGCGCGGCTGTTGTGCTCGACCGACCCGTGGTAGCTGCGCGCCGCCCACTGCTGCTGCAGGCTGGTGGGGGGTTCGTAGACGTTGTGGATCTCGTTGATGGTCACGCCCTGGTTCGCCAGGTGCAGCACGCCGTTGTTCAGGTGGGCGTAGGCGTCGCGCTGGGTGCGCATCACCTCCTGGATCCGCTCGTTGCCCCAGCGGGGCCACGAGTGGGAGGCGAACATCACCTCCGCCTCCTTGCCGAACAGGTAGAGCGCCTTGTTGATCTGGCGCGACCACTCGAGTGCGTCGCGCACCAGCGCGCCGCGCAGGGTGTAGATGTTGTGGATCGTGCCCACGATGTTCTCGGCCGCCCAGAACGCCTTCCAGTCGGGGAAGTAGGTGTTCATCTCGGCGGGCGCCTCGGTGCCGGGCGTGTTCTGGAACACCATCCGCACCCCGTCGACGGTCAGCTCCTCGATGTCGTCGGCGATGTGCACCGTGGGGGCGATCAGCCCGGGCGTCCCGTTCGCGACGCCCTTGCCGATGGCCTGGTCGACGTGGCCGAAGGGGCTGCGGTCGAGGAGGGTGCCGTACTGGTAGACCATGCGCCGGTTCATGGCGTTGCCGGCGTAGACGTTCTCGGCCACGGCGTGCTCGAGGAAGCCGATGGGGGCGATCACCTGGACGTCGCCGGCGTCGACGGCGGCCTGATCGATGACGCCCCGCACGCCGCCCCAGTGGTCGGCGTGGGAGTGGGAGTACACGACGGCGACCACCGGTCGCTCCCCGAGGTGCTGGGTGACCAGGTCCAGGGCGGCGGCGGCCGTCTCGGTCATCGTCAGCGGGTCGAACACGATCCAGCCGGTGTCACCCTTGACGAAGGTGATGTTGGCCAGGTCGAAGCCGCGCACCTGGTAGATGCGGTCGGCGAGCACCTCGTAGAGCCCGTACTCCATGTTGAGCAACGCCTGGCGCTGCAACGAGGGGTGGATGCTGTCGAAGGGCTCGCCGTCGAGGAGGAAGTCGTAGCTGCCGATGTCCCAGACGACCTTGCCGTCGTCGGCCACGATGCGTCGGTCGGCAGGGGCGGCGAGGAACCCCCGGCGGGCTTCGTCGACGTCACGTTCGTCGTCGAACGGAAGCGTTGCCCGCTCGCTCTGCTGCGCGGCCACGGTGTGGGGTGAAGGCGGTTGGCCCAGGGGATGGAAGTGGCCGTGTTCGGTCATGTTCAGCTCCTTGATCACGTTGGGGGTGCCATGGGGGGAGACGCCGTCGGGCTTGGCTGCCAGGCAGCCTGACGTCGCAGGGTGACCCGGGTTGTCATGTGTCTACACCCTAGAGTTGCCACTCGTCTACACTCATTGGGCCGCAGGAGCGAGGCTGACATGGGCGAGCAACGACGAGCAGCGAGTGAGGTGGCGATCCTGGACACCGCACGCGCGCGGGTGGCTGCCGTCGGTCCCGATGGGGTGTCACTGCGGGACGTCGCCGGTGGCGCCGGGTGCTCTCACACCCTGGTGGGCCGCTACTTCGGCTCCAAGGACGAGCTGGTCGCTGCGGTCGGCCAGGCGTGGGCCACCGAGGTCGCGTCCGCGGTCGACGAGGTGCTGGCGAGCTCGGCTGACCCGCTGTTGGACCTCCTCGCGCTCGCCGGTGATGACCGGCAGTGCGTGCAGCTCCTCGTTCGCGCCGGCCTGGGAGACATGGAGCCTCCGGACTTCCCTGACGCCCTCCGGGTCGACCATCTGGGCTCGGCGGTCCGCAGCGTCTCTGGTGGTGACGGCGGTCGAGGGGGTCGGCGGAGCCGGCTGTGCGCCTACGCCGCAGCGAGCCTGCTCCTCGGGTGGATCACCTTCCGGGACTTCGTGGTGTCTGCCACGCGCCTAGCTCCGGTGGGCGCGCCACGCCAGGACCGAGCCATCGCCGACGGTGCGCGACGCCTCCTGGCACTCGCCGACGCCGCGGTGCCCGCCCTGCATCCTCGCCCGCCCGAGCCAGAGGTCGCGAACCAGCGGCCGAGCCCAGAGCCGTCGAGCGCAAAGGACGCCCTCCTCGCCGCGAGCATCGAGCTGTTCGCCGAGCGCGGCCCAGCCTCGGTGTCGGTGCGCGACGTGGCCCGGCGGGCGGGGGTCAACCAGGGGCTCATCTACCGCCACTTCGGGTCCAAGGCTGCGCTCCTGGCCGAGGCCATCGACCAGGGCAGCGCCATCCTCGTCCCGGCCGCGTGGGCATCGCCCACCTTCGACTTCGACGCCATGAGCCACCTCATGCACCACGAGTCCCCGGCGCCCCGGCTCATCGCCCGCGCGCTGGTCGACGACCTCGAGATCTCACAGGTGCGCGACCGCTTCCCCGTGCTCCGCGGGTTGTTGGGCACCTTCGACGATGTGCCGACCGGGCCAGGTCCCGGTGACCTCACGGACCCTCGCGTAGCGGTGGCCGTCGCCGCAACCATGGCGTTGGGCTCGGTCATCTGGGGGCCCCATCTGCGGGGAGCGCTCGGGCTCTCGGACGACGATGGCATCGAGTCGGCCATGGCCGACCTGGCCCGCACGATCACCACGTGGCCGCGAGGTCCGCTCCCCGCACCGGAGGTGGAGCGATGAGCTCTGCCGGCGACGACGTCGCCCGGGAACTCGGGCCAGCCGGGGGAGAGGCCGGGCACCCTTCGTCTGGCGACGTGCGCCGCCGCCGGTGGCGCGATCGGTTGACGTCGTTCGAGGTGGCGGCGGTGGCCGGTGTGGTGTGCGCCGTCGCGTGGTCGGTCTCGCTGCGTGGCTTGCTCGGTGCTCCGGGGCTGCAGGCGACCGAGGAGGAGCTCGTCCGCCACTACGCCGAGGTCGGCGCTGGGTCGACGGCGGCCGACTTGGCGCTCATGGTGCTGGGCACGGTCGCCTACCTGTGGTTCGTGGGCGTGATCCGCCACCGACTGGGTGAGGGCGAAGACCGCCTGGGCGGCACGGTGTTCCTCGGTGCCAGCATCTTGTTCACGAGCCTGCTCCTGGTGGGCGGCTCGGCGCTGGCGGCCCCCGCGATCCTCGTCGAGGTCGGTGGCCAGCAACCGGATCCGGGGGCCGCAGCGATGGCCCGTGCGCTCGCGGTCGTGGTCCTGTCGGTGTTCGCGCCCCGGATCGCCACCCTGGTCATGTTCTCCAGCGCCTCGCTCAGCCGCCGGGCCGGGGTGCTGCCCAGCTGGCTGATCGCGCTCACCTTCGTCCTCGGCGTGGTCGAGTTCATCAACGTCACCATCTCGACCCCCACCCTCTACCTCTTCCCGGCGTGGATCGCCCTGGTGTCGGTGGTGATCCTGGTCCGCCACCCGGCGACGCCGTCTGGTGCCGTGGACCGATCGGCCACACCGCCGAGCTGACGCGGCAGCGTCGGGTCGGCCCGGGCGACGACCTGCTCAGCCGCCCTCGGCGCCGCCCCGTCGCTACTCGACCCAGGCCGCAGCGTCGGCCTGGGCGCGTGCCAGCTCGGCACCGAGGCGCTCGTCGTCGCGGTAGAGGGCGTCGGTGCCGATGACGTCGACCACCCCGGTCACCGTCAACTGCTCCTCGATCCGCTCGTTGGTCGACACGATGAGCAGCCGGGAGCCGGCCGCGTCGAGGTCGAGGGCGCTGCTGGCTCGCGCCCGGCGAGTCGGTCGACGAGGAGGCGGTCGGCGGCGTGCTCGAGGCCACCGTCGCCCCGGAACGCCTCGGTGTGGTCTTCGACTTCATGGAGCAGGTCGGCGCGTCGCACCCCGGCGTCGCCCACTGGCACCTGCCCGGCATCGGCGTCGACCCGTTCCGGCAGGGCGCCGGGATCGGCTCGCTCATCCTCTCCCGCTCGCTCGCCGAGGTCGACTGCGACGGCGGGGTCGCCTACCTCGAGTCGTCCAACCGCCTCAACGTCCCGCTCTACCAGCGGTTCGGGTTCGAGGTCATCGCCGAGATCCAGGCCGGAGACTCCCCGACGATCTGGCCCATGCTGCGTCCCGCCGAAGGCTCTGCCTGACCCATCTCGAACCCTCTCGCGCCAGAGCGCTGAGCGACACGAGCCCCTGAACCACAGATGGGGTGAAGCGATGTCGATGCGGTCGGGTCCGTCTTAGGATCAACACAATGTCGCAGCGCAGCGTCGTCCGCTTGTTCGAGGACTCGGCAGACGCGTTCGGCGCGGCGCTCACAGCTGTGCGTCCAGAGCACCATCACCTCTCGACGCCGTGCGAGCCCCTCGATGTCAGCGAACTCGTCGCACGAGCGGTGGGGCATCAGAACTGGGTGCGCAATCGGATCGCAGGGCGTGCCGACCCGCCCTCCTACGACCCGATCGAGCCCGGTGACTGGAGATCTGCGTTCGACCACTCGACCCGATCGATGGTGGCTTTGCTCGAGCAGACCGGTGTGATGGACCGCACCGTCGAGCTGGCAGCGGGACTGACCTTCTCCGGGTCGGATGTCGGGGTCCTCGCCGCGCGCAACATCTTCCAGTTCGCGTGGGATCTCTCGGTCGCGACGGGTCAGGATCAGGACATCGCGTCGGACGTGGCCGACGAGCTGCTGGAGATCAGCCGTTCTCGCCTCGTGCCCCAGAGGGGACCCGACGGTTTCTTCGGTCCAGAGTTCAGTGCCCCCGCTGGCGCGCCTCGGGCAACGGTCCTCGCCGGCTACCTCGGGCGACCGGTCTGAATCGACCGGGACCTCTGTGCGGATCTGCGCCTCCAGCGGATGGAGACGCGCCCCTCTCCTGTGGTCTCGACCGGTTCGGGGGTGCGAATGGGCGGCCATGCGTGCTCTCGGTCACGGCGGCACGGGAGTACGAAGTTGTGAACAGATGGACACAAATGGTGCTACGGTCCGCCCACCACCATCGAAGGGAACACCATGGGCAACGAACTGATCCTCGACTCGCTCCGGCGGCGGATGCGCGCCATGCACTCGCTCTACGAGGACGCCACCGCGACGATGGGCCCCGAGCAGGTCAACCACGTCGAGCGCGACGCCGTGCTGCCGATCGCGTTCTCGCTGTTTCACTACGTGAACATGGAGGACACCACCTATCCCGTGATCGCCGGCGGCGGTGCGGCGATCTGGAACGACGAGTGGTCGGCCCGGGTCGAGCTGTCGATCGACGATCACGGCAAGGAACGGACCCCCGAAGAGATGGTCGAGCAGCGCATCGGCGACTACGACGCCTTCATCGAGTACATGAACGAGGTGTGGGCGCGCACCGAGGCCTTTCTCGCGCAGCTCGACGCCGGCGACCTCGAGAACCTGATCGTGCCCCGCCCGTTCCCGCCGGTCATCGCCAGCACGTACTCGGCTCGGGTCGCCGGCGAGGTCGGCATCACGCTGCTGGATGCCACGGAGTGCTGGTGGTACCAGCACGGGCTCCGGCACATGGGCGAGATCGAGCACGCCCGTGCACTGGTCGGGCTGGAAGGAATGACCAGCTGACCGAGGAGAACGACGAGCGAAAGAACCGGACGACGACCCGGCGGGCGCCCTACCGGCCGCGTGAGGTCGTGCGGGAGGACATCCTCCGAGCCGCCGAAGAACTGCTCGCCACGCGCGCCCCCTCGGAGATCTCGCTTCGGGAGATCGCCCGCCACGGCGGGTTCCAGCACTCGCTCATCACCCGCCACTTCGGCACCAAGGACGACCTGATGGCCGAGGTCCTGCAGCGAACGCTTCGGGCCTACGCGGACGCGGTCCGGGACGCCGACGACCCGATCGACGGTTTCATGAGGGGCCTCGACCACGTGGCGACGCATCCGGCGAGTTTCCAGGCGATGGCACGGGCGCTCATGGACCGCAGAGGAACGGCATCGGACGACGGGCCGTTCACCGCGTTCGAGATCCACCGGGAGCGGCTGGAAAGAAACAGACCCGGAGCAGCCGACGGGTTCGATCTCGACGTGCTCACGGTCGCACTCATGGCCTTGACCACCGGATGGGCGTTCAACGAGGACCGGTGGCTCCGCAGGGCTGGCTTCCGCGACGGCGATCGCGACCGCGTCCGAGAACGGCTCGCCGAGTTGATCGGGCTGCTCGTCGAGCACCACGCACCCACCGAATCCCAGGCCGAGATCAAGCGCAGCAGTTGATGGGCAGAGCACCTGACGCCGCCCCTTCGTGTTCGGCCCGCGTGCGCACGCGTCCCCTCGGCTCGACGCATGCGCGGCGCGTCGGCTGGCAGGCTGGGGTCTGACCAACACCGGGGGAGACACATGGACATCGTCAGCGAAGTGGCGGAGCGAGGCGTCGTCGAGCGTCGCATCGACCTGCAGGTGGGCGACGAGGTCGTCCCCGGCATCCACTGGTTGCCCGACGCGCCGGCGACCACACACCCCACGGTGCTCATCGGCCACGGTGGGACCCAGGAGAAGCGGGCACCGAACGTGCTGGCGTTGGCCCGCACGTTGGTCCGGCACCTGGGCGTCGGGGCGATCGCGCTCGATGCCCCCGAACACGGCGACCGCGTCAGCGATCCCGACGCGGCAGCCAAGGTACGGAGCGGCCTCGAGCGGCGGCTCGCTGAAGACGCCGACGAGCGCCCGCGCGGAGTGTCGAGGTCGTGGGCGGCGAGGCTCGCAGCGCGGATCCCCGGTCACGTCGCCGAGTGGAAGGCGCTGATCGACGACCTCGAACAGGAGCCGGCCTGGGCGGCCGGGCCGTTCGGCTACTGGGGGCTGTCGATGGGGACCTCGCACGGGCTGCCGCTCGTGGCCAGCGAGCCTCGGATCACTGCGGCCGTGCTCGGCCTGAATGCGTTGCGCTCGCCGGAGGATCCACAGGCCGAGTTGGCAGCTGCGATCACCGTGCCGGTGCTGTTCCTGCTCCAGTCCGAAGACGAGCTCATGACGCGCGACGCGGGGATGGCGCTGTGGGACGCGATCGGCTCAGCCGACAAGACCCTCCACCTCAATCCCGGTGGCCACATCGAGGTGCCGCGTTTCGAGCGCGAGGCCGCGACCGAGTTCTTCCGCCGTCACCTGGTCTGAACCGCTCGGAGGGCGCGGAACCCGCCACGATGGTCCGATGGCACCTCAGCATCTCGATCTGAGTCATCGCGTCGTCGAGGCGATGACGACCTACCCCGGACTGCCGGGGCCGATCATCGCCACCCACCTGAGCCGCGTGACCGCCGGGGGTCACGTTCGGCCCCTGGCGCCCGCTGGGGTCCCCGGCTGATTGGGTTCGGCGGATGGAACCCACGCCCACCTTCACCCGACTCTCGGCGCGCGGGCTGGCCGCAGTCGCGCTCGCCGCGCTGTTGGCCTTCAGCGCGTGCGGCTCGTCGGACGACGACAGCGGAGCTGCGGAAGGTGACGACGGTTCGAGCAGCGCACCCGACGACAACGCGGACTCGAACGACGACCCGACGGTCCCGGAGAGTTCGGGTGGCGACGGCATCGGCACGCTCACCATCGCCGACGGCGCGGTCTACGAGTTCGAGATGACCAGCTGTGACACCTCCGACACCGACCCCGAGGGCTTCCCGCTCGAGCTCGGCTATGACCTCACCGGAGCGACCGCGGACGGCGAGTTCCGCATCTTCCTGGGTCGGGCCGGGTTCGACGAGGAGTCCTCGGTCGCCTCCGGCACGCTCGAAGGTGACTTCGACGAGAACGGCCAGAATGCCGGGATCCTCTACCGGGTCGAGCGCGAGTCGCTCGACCAGCTCACCGTCGACGGCGGCGACGTGTCCGGCGACCTGGCCCTCAGCGCGATCCTCCCCGGCGGGCCGCACGGCGAGGAGACCACGGCCACCGTCCAGGTCAGCTGCTGAGCCCGAACGGGACACGCGCCGACCCCGGCGCCGCCGATCAAGGTCTTTGGTCCGTCGCCGGACCTTGACGACTCCGCGAGAATGGGCAGGTGACCTCACCCGCCATCTCGATGACGAACGTCGTGAAGACCTTCGGGCCGACCCGTGCCCTCGACGGGCTCGACCTCGAGGTGTCCACGGGCGAGGTGCACGGCTACCTGGGGCCGAACGGGTCGGGGAAGTCGGTGACGATCCGGGTGCTGCTCGGCCTGCTGAGGCAGGACCACGGCGAGGTGCGGTTGCTGGGGGGCGATCCGTGGCGCGATGCGGTCTCGCTCCATCGGCGCCTCACGTATGTCCCGGGCGACGTGAGCCTGTGGCCCAACCTCTCGGGCGGCGAGATCATCGACTATTTCGCCCGGCTGCGTGGCGACGTCGACACCGCGAAGCGTGATGAGCTCGTCGAACGCTTCGAGCTCGACCCGCACAAGAAGGCCAGTGCGTACTCGAAGGGCAACCGCCAGAAGGTCGCGCTGGTGACTGCGCTCGCCTCGAGCGCCGAGCTGTTGATCCTCGACGAACCGACTGCCGGCCTCGACCCACTGATGGAGACCGTGTTCCAGGACTGCATCGTCGAGGTCGCCGGCGAGGGACGGACCGTGTTCTTGTCGAGCCACATCCTGGCCGAGGTCGAGAAGTTGTGCGACCGGGTCACCATCATTCGCGAAGGCAGGGTGGTCCAGCGAGGAACGCTCGACGAACTGCGGACGACGACTCGGACGAGCATCACGGTGGCGACCGACCGGCCGGTGACCGGCCTCGACACGAACCCGGGCGTGCACACCCTCCGCGTCGAGGAGGCGCATCTGCACTTCGAAGTGGACAGCGTCGCGCTCGACGAGGTCATGCGACACCTCTCGACGTTCGGGATCCGGTCGCTCGTCAGTCAGCCCCCGACGCTCGAAGAGCTGTTCCTCCGCGAGTACGGCGACGACCTGGCCGGGGCGGTCGCGGACGTGTCGCCATGACGGCCTCGGTCTCGGTCGGCACGACGACACCGACCCGAACGGCGACGTCGACGGACGTCGATCCTGGTGACGCCTCGCCCCGAGGCGACTCCCTCGCCGGCTTCGGAGAGCTCCTGCGGTTCCTCGGCCGACGTGATCGCCTTCGCGCCCTGATCTGGCTCGCCGCCATCGTCGGGCTGTTCTCGGTCTCGGTTGCGAGCGTGGTCGGGCTCTACGAGACGCCCAGCGAGCTCCGGTCCTATGCCGATCTCGCGCTCGCCGACCCGGCCATCAAGGCATTCGCCGGGCCAGGGAACGGGCTCGA
>DATKWD010000144.1:0-27937 GCA_035529695.1 Acidimicrobiales bacterium
ATCGAGGTCGAGAAGGTGCCACTCAAGGTCGTGTCTGAAGGCTCGGTCAGCAGTCTCGATCAACTGGCCGGTCTGGTCAGCTCGGTCGACCTGCTCGAGAACGAGCAGCTCACGACGCTTCGGTTCGTCACGCCCGAGCGATTCTCCCCGGCCCGAGGATCGATCGAGGTTCCCGAGGGGCTAGTCGAGGCAGCCATCTCGGTGGGATCGACCCAGACGGTCGGCGCGGTCCTCCAGCCGGGCGACAAGGTGACCATCGTGTCGACCTTCGACGGGCTGGCCGCCGTCCCCGGCGACACCGAGCCGGCCGGGCCGACCGCCGGCATCCTCATGCAGGACGTCCTGGTCACGAACGTCCAGGGCGACCCGCTTGCCGAGCCCGACCCGAACGCCGACGCCGGCGATCGGCCGCCGGCGCCGAACAGCGGGCTGATCGTCACGGTGGCCGTCACGGCCAACGAGTTCGAGCGCCTCGCCTTCGCGTCGGCATTCGGTGCGTTCCACCTGGCCCTCCAGACCGACGATGATCCCGAGGCCCAGGTCAACATCCAGACCGGCGAGATCATCTTCGTGGCGACGCCATGACCCAGATCCATCTCGTCACCGACGACCCCGACCTCACTGCTCAGATCCAGAATGCGATCGACCCGGCCGGTGGTGACGTCGACGCCGTGTCTCCTCCGGTGGGAAGCGACAGTCTGGTCGCCTTCGCGAAGCAACTCATCGACGACGACCCGCTGGTGGTGATCCTTCACCTCGACGGGCGCACCCAGGACCTCTTCGAGGTGGCCGCCGAGATCGACCGGCTTCGGGGTGACATCGGCCTCATCTACATCACCCCGCCGACCAGCGAGGCGATGCGACAGGCCTTGCGCTCGGGCGTACGCGAGCTGCTGCCGCCCGACGCGACCGCCGCCGACATCTCCGAGGCGGTCGAACGGGTCACCGAAGTCGCCGTGCGACGACGGGCCGAGCGATCGCTGGGCGACGACGGCGCGTCGAGCACCCGCACGATCGCAGTGCTGTCCCCGAAGGGCGGCGTCGGCAAGACGATGCTCTCCACGAGCCTTGCGGTGGGGTTGGCCGCGGTCCACCCCCGTGAGGTCTGCCTCGTCGACCTCGACCTGCAGTTCGGCGACGTCGCCAACACCCTCCGGATCGTGCCCGAACACACGATCCACGACGCAGTCGACAAAGGCCTCGCGGATGCCACCGCACTGAAGCTCGACCTGGCACCCCACTCCTCCGGCGTCTACGCGCTGTGCGCCCCTGAAGACCCGGCCGAGGCCGACGAGATCTCTGCAGCCAACGTCTCGCGGACGATCGAACTCTTGGCGTCGTCGTTCTCGTACGTGATCCTCGACACCGACCCCGGGCTCGGCGAGTACTCGCTGGCCGCGATCGACCAGGCCACCGACCTGGTCTTCGTGTGCGCGACCGACGTCGCCAGTGTCCGTGGTCTCAACAAGGAGTTGAAGGCGCTCGACAATCTCGGCTTGACCGAAGCGAAGCGGCACTTCGTGCTCAATCGATCGGACGCGAAGGTCGGCCTCAGCGTCGAGGCCATCAGCGACACCGTCGACCTCAGCGTCGACGTCTTCGTCCCCAGTTCTCGGGCCGTGCCGCTGGCGATGAACCAGGGGCTTTCACTTCTCGAGGGCGACGAGTCGACGGTCACCAAGTCGCTGTGGCAACTGGTGCGGCGATTCACCAATGCCTCCCTGCCGATCGATGCGGATGCAAAGTCCTCGAAATTTCTCCGACGAAACTGATCAGGAGTCCAAGATGGAGATCGACCGATGAAGTTGGGTGACCGCCTCAAGCAGGCGTCGGGCGACGGCGACCACCTGCTCAGTGACGAAGACCCCTATGCCCGTGACGACGACCGCGCGGTCGACCCGTTCGCCGACATCAAGCTGCGGGCGCAGAACGCGCTGTTCGCGAAGCTCGACACAGCCGGCGGTGCCGAGTCGGGGTCCGAGGACGACCTCAAGGCCATGGCCCGCAAGGAGCTTGCGGCGATCATCGAGCGCCAGGACGTGCCGTTGTCGGCCGACGAACGGTCGCGCATCGTCGATGCGATTGCCCGAGACGTGCTCGGCTATGGCCCGATCACGCCGTTCCTCGAAGACCCCGAGGTCACCGAGGTCATGGCGAACAACGTCGACGGCATCTTCGTCGAACGCCGCGGCCTCATCGAACTCACCGACGCACGGTTCGCCGACGAGGCCCACCTGCGCCGCGTGATCGACCGCATCGTCGACGCCGTCGGACGACGGATCGACGAGAGTTCGCCGATGGTCGACGCTCGGCTGCCCGACGGCTCTCGCGTGAACGCCATCATCCCGCCCCTCGCGGTCGACGGGCCGGCCCTCACGATCCGGAAGTTCGCCCGCGAAGTGCTCACCGTCGAGGACCTCATCCAGCTGCGCACGGCAAGCAAGGAGTCACTCGACCTCCTGTCCAAATGCGTCGAAGGTCGGCTGAACGTCCTCGTCACCGGCGGTACGGGCACCGGTAAGACGACGCTGCTCAACCTGTTGTCGAACTTCATTCCGCTCGGCGAGCGCGTCGTCACCATCGAAGACGCCGTCGAGCTCCGCCTGCAACGCCGTCACGTGATCCGGCTCGAGGCTCGCCCTCAGAACCTCGAAGGACGCGGCGAGGTCACGGTCCGCGATCTCGTGCGCAACTCCCTGCGTATGCGGCCCGATCGCATCATCGTCGGTGAGGTGCGCGGTGGTGAGGCACTCGACATGCTCCAGGCCATGAACACCGGACACGACGGTTCGCTCTCGACGCTCCACGCCAACACTCCCCGAGACGCCCTGTCCCGCCTCGAGACCATGGTGTTGATGGCCGGCATCGACATCCCCGTGAAGGCGATCCGTGAACAGGTCGCCGCGGCCGTCGATCTCATCGTGCACCTGAGCCGCCTTCGCGACGGAACGCGGCGAATCACCAGCATCGCCGAGATCGAGGGCATGGAACAGGAACGGATCACCATCAACACGGTCTTCGAATTCGACCTGGGCGCGGGCGTCGATGGCGACGGTCACTACCTCGGCTCGCTCCAGCCGACCGGGATCCGGCCCAAGTTCATCGAGCGGCTGGCCGAACACGGCGTCACGATGGATCCGGCGATCTTCCGACCCACAACGCCCGTGAAGCCGTCGCGGAGGAAGCCGGTTTGACGGTTCGCGTTCGCAACATCCTCCGGGTCGCTCTGGCCACGCTGTGGCTCGGTGCGGCGACCGTGGCCCTGGCTCCTTCTGCTGCTGCGGGTCAAGACCAGATCCGCGTCGACAAGGTCGACACCACCAGCTACCCGAACGTCGAGTTGACCGTCACGGCTCCCTCGTCACTCCTCGGGATCACCGTGCCGACCACCAGCTGGCGGTTGCTCGAGGCCGGTACCGGTCGGGCGCTGGTCACGAAGCCTCTCGAACAAGAGGCGATCAGTGTGATCCTCGTGATGGACACCTCGGGCAGCATGGCCGGGCAGCCGCTCATCCAGGCCAAGAGCGCCGCCATCGACTTTCTCGAGCGACTCCCGCAGGGAACATCGGCCGCCATCGTCGGCTTCGGCGACACGCCCGACGTCAAGACCCCGTTCACCTCGAACCGCGACGAACTCGCCGTGGCCATCGACGAACTGAACGCGTCGGGCGAAACGGCTCTGTACGACGCCATCGAGACCAGCGTCGCGCTGCTCGACGAGGCTCCCGGCGACCGCACGGGCATCGTGCTGCTCACCGACGGGGGCGACACCGTGAGCACGACCGATCTCCCCACGGCGACCCTCGCGCTCACCGAAGCCGAGACAAACTTCACCGCCATCGCACTCCAGACCGGTGAAAGTGACCGCGAGGCTCTGCAGTTCTTCGCCGCCGGGACCGGTGGTCAGGTGTTGGGTGCCGACGACCCCGGCTCGCTCGCCGGCGTGTACGTCGGGATCGCCGACCAGCTCGCCAATCAATACCAGCTGAGCTATGAGTCGGTGACCGACGAGATCGAGACCGACATCGACGTCTTCATCGACTTCGAGGGCATCGAAGCCTCTGCCAGAACGCCCGTCATCCTTCCGCCGCTCGCCGCCAGGCCCGCGCCTGAGACGCCCGTCGACGCCGAGGCCGAGGCCGAGGCCGCCGGGCCCGTCGTGGCCGTCGCTGGGGAACCCGGCCTGTTCAGTCGCAGCTGGGCGTTCTGGGCCGGCGCCCTTCTCATCGCCGCCGCCCTGGCGATCGGAGGTGCCATCCTCTTCGCCCCACGTTTGAAGATGCGGTCACTCAAGACCGACGAGGCCGTCCGCGACGCCGAGGACTTCGACATCCTCCACGACGTGACCGAGAAGGCCGGCTCGTTCTCGGCGAAGGTACTCGAGCGGACTGGCGCCTTTCCCGGCCTCGACTCGACGCTCGAGCAAGCCGGCGTCGAAGTTCGCCCTGGCGAGTTGGTCGCCATGGTCGCCGCCGCGTCGTTGTTCGGTGGAGCCATCGCAACGCTGCTGTCCGGCCCGATCTTCGGCCTCGTCATCGCCGTGATTCCGATCATCGCGACCCCGATCGTGCTCAACATCCTGCGAACTCGGCGCCAGACCCGGTTCGCCGATCAGCTCGCTGACACGCTGCTGCTGTTCTCGAGCACCCTCCGAGCCGGCTATGGGCTCCCTCAGGCCATCGACACGGTGGCCAACGAGTCACCCGAGCCGACTGCCACCGAATTCGGCCGGGTCGTGCTCGAGGCCCGCCTCGGACGACCCGCCGACGAATCACTCGAACGGCTCGGCATCAGGATGAACAACGAGGACTTCGGGTGGGTGGTCGACGCCGTGCGCATTCAACGCGACGTCGGCGGGAACCTCGCCGAGGTCCTCGACCACATCGAGGAGACGATCCGGGCCCGGTCACGCATCCGACGGCAGGTGCGAGCCCTGACCGCCGAGGGACGTCTCTCAGCGATCGTGCTCCTGTCGCTGCCATTCGGCATCGGGCTGATCATCTGGATCTCGAACCCCGACTACATCAAGCCGCTCTTCACCGACACGATCGGACGGATCATGCTCGGGGTCGGGCTGCTCCTGATCCTTGTGGGGAGCCTCTGGCTCAAGAAGCTCGTGGAGCCGGAGTTCTGATGGTCATCCTCGGATCCGTCCTCGTGATCGCCGCCTTCATGGTCCTGTTCTGGGCAGTGAGCGGCCCGTCGACCGTGAACCTCGCAGAAGACAACCTCCGCGACGGTGACACGGTCCCCGACGCTCGCCAAACGCGGCTCGAGCGAACCGCCGGCGACCGGATCATCGCGCCGATCTTCAACTTCCTCGCCACCCAGGCCCAGAAGCTCACGAGCACGTCCGTCACCGATCGGCTCGCTCGCCAGCTCCAGCTCGCCGGGCTGGCCGGACGATTCACCGTCGAACAGGTACTGGCCTTCAGGCTCGGTCTGATGATCATCGGCGTGGCGCTCGCTGCGATTCGCCTCTCGTCAGACTCGTCGACCACCGGAGTCGCGATCGCCATTCTCATCGTGCTGGTCGCCTATCTGATTCCCCGCGCGACGCTGACACGACGAGCCGATGAACGCCAGCACAGCATCCGCATCGCAGTGCCCGACGTGCTCGACCAGATCACCGTCAGCGTCGAGGCCGGACTCGGCTTCGACTCGGCCCTCGCCCGCGCGGCGACCAACGGGCGCGGCCCCTTCGCAGAAGAACTCTCCCGGGTGCTCCAGGACATCCAGGTGGGCCGATCTCGCGACCAGGCGCTCGACTCGCTCCTCAAGCGCACCGAGGTCGACGACCTCCGCAAGTTCGTCTTCGCGGTCCGCCAGGCCGAGCGCTACGGACTCCCGATCGCCAACGTGCTCCGCGTGCAGGCCAAGGACGCCCGTGAACGGCGCCGTTCCGATGCCGAAGAGCGGGCTGCCCAGCTGCCCGTCAAGCTGGTCTTCCCCCTCGTGCTCTGCATCCTCCCAGCCCTGTTCGTCGTCGTGCTCGGCCCGGCCGCGATCACCATCTTCGACAGCTTCTGATCGAGCCGGATCTCCCCCTCGGGACATCCGTGGTGGGTCTTGGACGAAGACCCGTCCGTCTCGACCCACAGATGCCCGTGTCAGACGTAGGTGGGTTCGACACCGATCGCTTCGTAGGTGGCCTTGATGAGGCCTCTCGTGCGGTCGTCGCCGTTGAAGTTCATGTCGAGGCGGTTCATCACGTAGCCGAAACCGATGCGATGCTCGGGATCGGCGAAGCCGACCGAGCCACCCATGCCGGCGTGGCCGAAGCTGGCTTCACTCCCATACGGAGCGAACACCGACGACAGCATGAAACCCAGGCCGAAACGGCTCTTGATGTGCAGGATCTGGTCGCGGCCACGGATCTGGCGGGTCGCGGCAGCTGCGACCTGTTGCTCGTCGAGAATCCGAACACCGTCGACCTCGCCGACGAGGGCGGCGTACATCCGCGCGAGGCTCCGGGCATCGGTGATGCCGTTGGACGCGGGGATCTCGGCTTCCCACAAGGCCGGCCGGTTGTAGCCACCGTCCTGGGCGAGCACACCGCCCGGAGTCGACATGGCCTGGCCGGTGAGCGTGTCGGGTCCCATGAACTGCTCGGCGAGCTCGCGGATCGCGGGGTCGAGGCCCTCGGTCGAAGTCGCTCCTTCCTCGTCTGAACCCCCGTGCCCCTGGCCGTGGAGGCGGGCGACGCGGGCGTGCGTGTCCGGCGGCGTACCGATCGTGAAGTGCAGCCCGAGCGGTGCGGCGACCTCGTCGGCGAAGAACTCACCGATGCTGCGGCCATCGACTCGCCTGACCAGCTCGCCGACGAGCCACCCGAACGTCGTGGCGTGATAGCCGTGGGCGGTCCCCGGCGCCCATCGGGGCTTCTGACGAGCGAGTGCGTCAGCGACCGGAGTCCAGGCGACGACGTCGTCGAAGGTCAGCTCTTCGTCGATCACCACGACGCCGGTCTGGTGGCTCAGCAGCTGGCGGACGGTGATGTCACCCTTGCCCTCGGCCGCGAATTCGGGCCAGTAGCCGGCGATGGTGGCATCGAGGTCGAGGTCCCCACGCTGGGCCAGCAGGTTGGCACACACCGCCGCTGCGCCCTTGGTCGTCGAAAAGACCAGGACCAGGGTGTCCTCTGTCCACGGTCGGTCGGTCTGCGCATCGGCGAGCCCACCCCAGAGGTCGACGACCTTGCGGCCCTCGACGTAGACGGCGCACGCCGCGCCGATCTCGTCGCGCTCGGCGAAGTTCGCCTCGAAGGCGTCGACGACCCCTTCGAAACCCGGTTCGACCACACCCCCAGGTTCGAACACAGCCGGTTGCTTCAGCGCTCTTCTTTGAAGATGACGTGCTTGCGAAGGATGGGGTCGAACTTCTTGAGCTCGAGCCGCTCGCGCGTGTTGATCTTCGACTTGCGGGTCACGTAGGTGTAGCCCGAGCCCTCGGTCGACTTCATCTTGATGATGGGGCGCTTGTCGTTCTTGGCCATCAGACCTTCACTCCTCGACGCTTCATGTCGGCCAACACCGATTCGATGCCGTTCTTGTTGATGGTCTTGATGCCCTTGGCGCTCACGTTCAACGTGACCCACCGCTTCTCGGAGGGCACCCAGAACCGCTGGCGTTGGATGTTCGGATTCCAACGACGCCGCGTCTTGCGGTGCGAGTGGGAAACCGAGTTGCCGAAAGACGGCTTGCGTCCGGTGACTTGGCAGATCATCGACATCGTGCAAACTCCTGAATGGCGGCGTGGTGCCGCGGTGGCAGTTGACAAGTCTCGCGGCCCAGGGGGACGCGATTCCAGTCGAAGCAGCCGGGTCGCGTGGGGTTGACCACCATATGCGTATATGCGAATGTTTGCATGTGTTGCACCTCGACGACGCCGCGCAGCTCTTGAAGACGCTCGGCAACCCCGCGCGACTCGCGATCGTCGACCAGTTGCGGCACGGCGAGCAGTGCGTACACGAACTCGTCGACGCGCTCGACTTGGCGCAGCCGCTGGTATCGCAGCATCTTCGCGTCCTCCGAGATCAGCGGCTCGTGACCGGCGAGCGGCGGGGACGCGAAATGGCATACCGGATCACCGATCATCACGTGCTCCACATCGTCGACGACGCCATCGGCCACAGCCGCGAACCAGAGAGGCCGACATGAGCTCGGGCCACGAGCATCACCGCGGTCCGGTGTCGAGTGCGGACACGACCCTGCGCGGGCGGCAGCGCCGGGTCTTGCGCCTCGTGCTGGCTGCGAATGCCGGGTTCCTGGTCGTCGAGGTGGTCGGCGGGATCGCGTTCGGGTCGCTCGCCCTGCTCGCCGACGCCGCCCACATGCTCTCCGACGTCGCCGCCCTCACGATCGCGCTGGTCGCCCAGACCCTGGCCGGGCGACCAGCCACCGACCGCCACAGCTTCGGCATGAAGCGAGCCGAGGTGGTGGGAGCCCAGGCCAACGGCGTGATCCTGGCTGCTTCATCGGGCTGGATCGTGTTCGAAGCAGTCCGCCGGATCGGCGAGCCGACCGAGGTCGACGGCTTCGGGCTCCTCGTGGTCGCCACCGTCGGACTCGTCGTCAATCTGGTGAGCGCGCTCGCGCTGGCTCGGGTGAGCGCAGGCAACCTCAACCTCAGAGGCGCGATGCTTCACCTGTTCGCCGACGCGGCCGGATCGGTCGCGGCGATGGTGGCGGGTGTGGCGGTCCTGGTCGCCGGTGCCGACTGGGTCGATCCCGCCGTCTCGATCCTCATCGCCGTGCTCGTGCTGTGGGCAGCGCTGCGGCTCGTGAGCGAGGCGAACGGGGTGGTGATGATGGCGACCCCGGCCTCGGTCGACCCGCAGGCCGTGGTCGCTCGCCTGTGCGCCGAGCCCGGCGTCGTCGACGTGCACCACCTTCACGTCTGGAGCCTTGCGTCCGACTCGCCGACGATGTCGGCCCACGTCGTCCTCGAGAACGACCTGATGCTCCACGAGGCACAGGAACGGGGCGACACGCTGAAGGACCTGCTCGCCGACGACTTCGGCATCGAACACGTCACCCTCGAACTCGAGTGCCACGAATGCGAGGCCCCGATCCATGAGTGACCTGTCGCATCGGCGAGAATCGACAGGGTGAACGCCCCTCCTGCCACCCAAGAACTGCTCGGCGAAGCCGTCGACCTGGCCCGCGAGGCGGGCGAGTTCACCCTCGAACACTTCCGCTCGGTCGACCTCGAGATCATCCGCAAGCACGACGGCACCCCGGTGACGGTCGCCGACCAGGGCGCCGAGCGGCTCCTACGCGAGCGGATCGCTGCCGCACATCCCGATGACTCGGTCGCCGGCGAGGAAGAGGACGACACCCACGGCACCAGCGGCCGGACCTGGATCATCGACCCGATCGACGGAACCAAGGCGTTCACTCACGGAGTCCCGCTCTACAGCGGACTCCTCGCGGTGACCGACGAGCACGGACCCCTGATCGGCGTCATCAACCTGCCGGGTCTCAGCGAGACGGTGTACGCCGGTCGCGGCCTCGGCTGCTTCTGCAACGGCGAGCCCGTGCATGTCAACGACTGCACCGACCTCTCCGACTCCTACCTCATGACGAGCGGTTTCGGTGGAGCCTGGCGAATCGACCAGATCGCCGCGGTCCTCGATGCCGGGGTGACCGTGCGCACCTGGGGCGACGGCTACGGCTACGCGCTGGTCGCAACCGGCCAGGCCGAGGCCATGGTCGACCCGATCGCCGCCGTCTGGGACCTCGGCCCGATGCCGGTCATCCTCAGCGAGGCCGGCGGCAGATTCACCTCACTCGAGGGACTCGATGGCTTCGACCACGGCAGCGGCATCGCCACCAACGGCCGCAACCACCAGGCCTGGCTCGACCTGCTGGCGTAGGACCCCGACCGGCCCCGCCATGCATCTGTGGGGCATTCCGAACCGCATGTCGTCGTTTCAGACCCGAGATGCACGCTTCAGCCGGTGGCTTCGGCGGCCGCCAATGCGTCGAGGAGGTCGCCGCGAGCCCGGGCGACCCGGCTCCGGACCGTTCCGACCGGTACCCCGACGATCTCGGCGGCCTCCTGGTACGAGCAGCCGAGCAGCTGCGTCAGCACGAACACCTCGCGCCGGTCGACGTCGAGCGCGGCGACGAGTCGGTCGAGTTCGACGCCACCAGCCGGATCGGGCCCGAGCTCGTCGCGATCGTCTGGGCGGAGGCGTTCGAGCAGCGAGCGGCGACGAACTCGGCTTCGGACGTGGTCGGCGCAGGTGTTGCGGGCGATCCGCAAGATCCAGGTGCGCGCCGAGGCGTCCCCACGGAACCGGTCGAGTGCGGGAAGCGCCCGCAAATAGACCTCCTGGGTGAGATCGTCGGCGTCGGCCCGATCGCCCAAACGAGCGCACAGTCGCCACACCTCGGGTTGGGACGTGCGGACGAAGGCCGCCATGGCGACCTGGTCGCCGTCGCGCGCGGCGAGTGCGAACCGCGTCAGGTCGTCCATCCCTCGATTGTGCCCCGCACGCAAGCACGTTCCACATCGCGGGCCACTCGAAGAATCTCCGACCTCTCGGGAACCAAACCCGTCGCCCGAACGACTGTCAGGCCATGAGCTCCTGCCATGCCTTCCGAGAAGCCCTCTCGGCGAGCCTCGACGACGAACTCCGACCCCTCGAACGCGCTGCCCTCGACGGCCACCTCGCCGACTGCGTCTCGTGCCGCTCGCACGCCGCCGAGGTCCAGCGGCTGCATCGCATGACCCGGGTGACCCCGGCCGACGCGGTGCCCGACCTCACCCACGCGATCCTCACCACGCACCGTGCGAGCACCCGCTCCACGGCAGCCGACACGGCCGACTGGCGACGTTGGGCCTTGGCTGTGCTCGGACTCACCATCGCTGTCCTCTCACTGCCGTCGCTGCTCGTCGGCGACGCCAGCACCTCGATCCACCTCAGCCGCGAACTCGCCGCGTGGGAGGTCGCACTCTCGGCATCGCTCCTGCTGGCCGCGTGGCAACCCCGTCGGGCCGAAGGTGTCTTCCCGCTCGCCGGTGTCGTCGTGGTCATCCTGTTCGTCACCGCCATCGCCGACGCCGCCGCCGGCGACACCCGAGTCATCACCGAAGCACACCATGTCCTCGAACTCGCTGCGGTCGGCATCCTCTTTTCGCTCTCCCGCTCTCACTCCTCCCCCCGATCCGCAGCTCCGGCTGCGGTCTGAAAGGAATTCATGCGCCGTACTCGATTGTTCGCGGCCCTTGTGGCCACCGCACTGCTGTTCGCAGCCTGCGGGAACGACACCAGCGAAACGACCGCCGGAGGGAGCACCGACGGCACCGAGTCGGCTCAACTCAGCCCGACCGAGACCCTCGACGCAGCGACGCTCGAGATGACGGTCGAGGCCGACGCCAAGGCCGGCTTCAACCTCCTGACCCAGACCGACGGATTCACCTTTGCTCCCGAAGACGCCAGTGAGGACCACGTTGCCGGCGAAGGGCACGCCCACATCTACGTCGACGGCGAGAAGCTCACCCGCCTCTACACCAACGACTACTACCTCGGCGACCTCAGCGAAGGCAGCCACGAGATCAAGGTCGAGCTCAACACCAACGACCACCGGCCCTACGTCGACGCCGCCGGCGACCCGATCACCGCCAGCACCACCATCGACGTCCCGGCGACGGCCGACATGCACTCGCACGGCGATGTCGAGAGCGAGACCCTCGAAGGCGCTTCCGTCTCGTTCACGGTCGAACCCGACGCCAAGGCCGGGTTCAACCTGGTCGGCGAGGTCGCTGGCTTCACCTTCAACGGCTCCGCGGCGAGCAGCCCGTCCGTCCCCGGGGAGGGCCATGCCCACCTCTACGTCGACGGCGAGAAGCTCACCCGCCTGTACGGACCCGCGCACTACCTGACCGGCCTCAGCGAGGGCAGCCACGAGATCAAGGTCGAGCTCAACACCAACGACCACCGGCCCTACGTCGACGCCTCCGGCGAGCCGATCGTCCACACCGTGACCGTCGAGGTGTCCGCCGACCAGGCCCAGGCGGCGGGTGACGACCACTCGCACGGCGGCGACGACATGACCGACATGACCGACGAGACCGGTTCCCCGGCCGAAGGCACCATCGTCGTGACCTTGGCCGGCGGGACCGTCGAGGGTCCCGACCGGGTCGAGGTGGCGACCGGCGACACCGTGAAGGTGTTGGTCATGTCCGACGTGAGCGACGAAGTCCACGTGCACGGAATCGACGAGACATTCGACCTCGTGGCCGGCGAGCCGCTTGAATTCGACTTCGTGGCCGACATCGGTGGCGTGTTCGAAGTCGAATTGGAGAACAGCGGCACGCTGCTGTTCGAAATCGCCGTCCGATGAATCCGGACGACCCTGACCGCGCTCGGTCGGGCCGAGAATGATCCTCGCTCACGGCGTCGGGGTCCGCTCCGACCTCCCCATCCCGCTCTGGCTGTTCGTCGATGCCGCCGCGGCCGCGCTGGTGATCAGCTTCCTGCTGCTCGGCCTGCTCTGGCGACGCCCTCTCCTGGCGACTGCAGCCCAGGGGCGCTCGGTCCGACTCCCGCCGACGTTGGCGACGACCATCTCGATCGCTCTTCGGACGTTCGGGCTCGCGACGTTCGGGCTCGTCCTGGCCGCCGCGCTCTTCGGATCGGACTCGTCGGCGTCGAATCCCGCGCCGCGTTGGTTCTACGTGGTGTTCTGGGTCGGCGTGCCCCTCATCAGCTTCGTGACGGGCGACGTGTGGAAGGTGTTGTCGCCGTTCGACTCGCTCGCCGCCATCGGCCAGGGAGCGCGCGATCGTCGTCTCACCGGCACACCGACACCGAACGACCCCGGCGAACAGGACTCGATCGCATTCACGCATTGGCCGGCACTGATCGGTCTCGTCGGGTTCCTGTGGCTCGAGCTCGCCTACCACGAGCCCGACTCGCCCAGGGTCATCGGCGTGGCGATGGGGGTCTACGCCGTCGGCATCATCACCGCCACGGCGAAGTGGGGACGAGCGTGGCTGCGCACCGGCGAGGGGTTCACGGTCCTGTTCCACCTCATCGCAGCAATGTCGCCGATCGAGGTGCTCGACGGCCGGCTCCGCATCCGCGTGCCCTTCTCCGGGCTCGCCACCCTCCCGCGTCGACGAGGTCTGCTCGGCGTCGTGCTGGTGGTCCTCGGCGGGACCGCGTTCGACGGCTTCTCACGCACCTCCTACTGGAAGGACGTGATCGGCGACCTCGAAGGATGGACGCTGACGGCGCTCAACACGATCGGCCTGGTCTGGATGATCTGTGTCGTCACCGTGCTCTGGACCGTCGCCAGCCGGATCTCGGCCCGTCTCGTCGGTCGAGATCCGACCGACCGGTCCGAGATCGAGCGCTACGCAACCGCTCTGGTTCCCATCGTGCTGGCGTATGCGATCGCCCACTACTTCTCGCTGTTCTACTTCGAGGCGCAGACGGCGATCGCTCAGATCTCCGATCCGTTCGCAAAGGGGGCCGACATCTTCGGCACCATCGACTGGCAACCCGACTACACGTCGCTCAGTCCCGACCTGATCAGCTACGTCCAGGTGTTCGCCATCGTGATCGGACACGTGGCCGGCGTGACCGTCGCCCACGACCAGGCCGAGGGCGAGCTCTCCCATCGCCTGGCCATCAAGTCGCAGTACCCCTATCTGGCGGTCATGGTGGCGTACACCGTGGCGGGTCTCCTGCTGCTCCTCAACGCCTGAGGCCACGCGGCGCCCGCCGAGTAGCCTCGCCCGGATGCTGGCAGACACCTACGTCGAACATCTGCGTCGTGAGCTGTCAGCCTTCGAAGCCGAGTTGGACGGCGATCTGAACGCCTCGGTGCCCGGCTGCCCGGGCTGGAACGTCGAGACCCTCGTCAGCCACGTCGGGCAGGTTCACCGGTCCGCACTCCTGAATCTTCACGCCGGCCCGGGGGCGGAACTCAACCTCGATCGCGGACCCGCGCCCACCGACGTCGACACGCTGATCCCGTGGTACCTCGAGGGCGCCGAACGCCTCGTCACCACGCTCGAAGCCACCGATCCCGACGAACACCGACCCAACTGGGCCGGGGCCCCCACCTCACTCTGGTACTTCCGACGAATGGCACAGGTGATGGGCGTTCACCGGTGGGACATCCAGTCGGCCCACGGGCACGCCGAACCGATCGACGCCACGCTGGCCGCCGACGGCATCGACGAGGTCGGCGAGTTGTTCACCGGCCGGATCGACCCAGCGGCACTGGGTGGAAACCGAACCATTCACCTCCACGCCACCGACGAAGGCCTGGGGGACGCCGGTGAATGGGTCTTCACGCTGGGCGACGACGAGATCACCTTCGTGCACGCCCATGACAAGGGCGACGTGGCAGCACGCGCCACCGCGAGCGACCTACTGCTGATGCTGTGGAATCGGGTCGCACGCGGAGCAACCGAGACGTTCGGTGACGAGGCGCTCCTCGACCGGTTCCTCGACGAACTCTCGGGCATCTGAAGCGACGGGCTCAGCGTTTCGGACCTCGCGCTCGCACTTCGTCGACCTCGGTCAGCGCCGTTCGGAGATCATTGATCCAGTCGCTCTCGTGCTCGCCGACCAGCTTGACGCACCACGCCAGCGCCTCGCTGCGGCTTCGCGCCACGTTTCCATCGATGAGGGTGTCGAGCACCGCACGCTGATCCATCCGGAGACGGGTCATCACGGGCACCGCTGCAACCGTGAAACGCGTTTCGAGGTCGCCGCAGCAGGCGGCCCAGGACACCTTGCGGTCGAACCGGTGCTCGGCCTCGAGTGCGACCTTCACCCGCTGCTCGCGGGAGTCCTCTCGGAACCCGTCGATTCGCGATGCCAGGGCGATGTGTCGGGCGTCCGTGTCTGCGCTCTCGTCGACGTCCGGCTCGCTCAGGCGCCCGGTGACGAGGATCTCGTCGCGGTCGACCTGGATCTCAGGGGCCTCGGTGAACCAGGGTTCACGGATGCGGCCGGCGAACCAGGCAGTGATCTCTTCTCGCGCGTCCATGGAGATGATCTTCGCACGTTGATTACAGAATTACAAGTAATCTACCTACCTTGGACGCTCTCGGCGAGGTCGGGGGCACCGTGACTTCCCTCGAAGACAGCCGCCTTGACGCCGCGCTCGGACAGCTCGGCGAGGAACGGACCGGGCTCGAACATCGCTGCCAGACCGCCGACACCGTCGCGTCTGGATTCGCCACGTACGAGCCGGCGGATGGCCAGCGCGGCAACCGCCCCGCTGGCGACCGCAGGGCGGTCGATGGCGCCGAACACCGCCACTGCGGTGCGACCGTCGACACGGCCCCGCAACTCGACCCGGATCGCGCCGGGCCCACCCTCGGCGGGTGGACGGCGCAACATCGGGAACCGGGCCGTCATCCGATCACGCCGATTCGCAGCCAATCGGGCGGTGACCCGCTGCACCCCAGGAAATGCGTCGACCAGGACGAACGGGTCGGCGAGTGAAGCTCGGTAGCAGTCTCGGGCGCCCATCGGGTCGGGGAACCACACCAGCTCGCGGCCCGACCCCGACCGCCGCTCCTGCCAGCCCCCATCGCGCCAGTCGATCGCCGTCCCCGACAACGCATCATGGTGCTGTCGGGCACATGCAGGACCCCCCGCACCGACCCGCGCCACATGGATCTCGTCGAGCTCGTCGAACCCCTGCGCCCCGTGCGCGGCCAACAGACACGACATCCCGGGCGCGAATGCAGCACCGACCGCGACCGACACCTGCCGCTCGGTGGCCTCCGAGGAAAGCGACAGCATCGCTTCGATCTCCTCGGGTGCATCCGAGGTCGACACGACCGGAACCCCCGCTTCGAGGGCTCGCCGAACGACCGCGACGTGGGTCCCACTGGGGCCGGCGAGGATCAGCCCGTCGACCCCCGCATCGAGCGGATCGGCGGCCGCGAGGCCGTGATCGGGAAGCGACGCGGTGAGGCTCTTGATCCGGTCGCGCCGGCCGCCTGCCAGAACCACCGAGGTGACCTCCGGTGCGTCGACGAGCTGCCGGGCGGCCCGCGCGCCGGTCGCACCGACGCCGAGGATTCCGATCTTCACCCGTCGAGCTCGGGTCCGGACAGCTCGCGCCACCCTCCCCCTTGGGGAGGCGACCCGCCGGTTCCGCGAAGTCGCAGCACGGCGGCGATGAAGCTCGCGACGCCCAGCGCGACCAGGGCACGCCGTAGCAGGGTCATGGTCGGCTCATCTCGGACTGCATACGTGGGGCTAACAAGAATCGAACTTGTGACCTCACCCTTATCAGGGGTGCGCTCTAACCGACTGAGCTATAGCCCCGAGATGGTTCTGTTGTGTGCTTCGCGGATCGGCCGACACTAGCCAAGCAAGCCCGCAAGTCCCACCTGAGAACTCAGCTCCGAGCAGGCGGTACCGCTCTCGGGCCTCGCGGAGGCATCGCCTGGTCCTCCTCGATCACCGTCACTCGAACGCCGCCGGTCAGGTCGCTGATCAGGTTGAAGAGCACCGCCAGCAGCACACTGCCCGCGGCCGCGGCGATCACCAGGACCAGACCACCGATGAGCGCGCCGTTGAAGATCTGCTCGCCCTCGAACCGGAAGGTCTCATAGGCACCGAGGTCGGCGATGAAGCCCTCGAAGCCTTCGATGGTCCCCGCCTGTTGCGCTGCGTTCCAGAGCAGGACACCGGCAACCATGCCGATCAGGTAGACGCAGAAGAAGAACAGCAGGCTGACCTTGAGAACCGACCAGGCATCGACGCGACGGACGATGCGTCGAAGCTTGCGCGCCTTGCGCTTGCGAGGCTTGCGGACGTCGGTGCGCGAGTTCTGGGCGGCCGGTGCCGCAGACTGCGGTGCGGGAGCCGCCGGCGGAGACGACGGCGCCGCGGCACCGCCATTGTCCGCGAGAGCCGCCCGGATGCGACGATCCGACGCTTCCTGTTCGGCGAGCGCGATCAGCTCGTCGGGCGTCGGTTGTTGCGCCTGGGAACGCTGGTCGGCCGCGACGACATTCGAGTCGACTTGGGCAGGCCGGCGCGCTTCGCGATGATCATCCGAGTTGGAATCCACCGGGACGGTGTCCAGCCCTGGGTCGTCCAGGGACATCGGGCTGAGTGTACGTTCCCTCTTGCCCGGAGAGAACTCATTGGCCCAACGACTGCGGCTCAGAGGTCTGCGCAGCGGCGGAAGTGAACCGGGTCGGCCTCAGGCAGCGGCCGACACAGCCCGACGTCCGCCGCGATGGGGACGAGGTCGCCGAGATCGAGTGGCGACACGTCCACGGCCAACCCCCGCTCGTGTGCGGAGGTGCCCGGTCGGGCCACCGGGAACGGGTTGCGATGTCGGTTGCGCCACAACGCTTCCTGCTCGGCTCGACTCCGAAGCCCCGAGGTGATCCGCAACGGGCGGCCGATGATCGCCTCGGCTCGCCGGATCGAAGCAAGGAGATTCCGATGCAGCCCAGCGGTCGACGCCGACGACGACAGCGGCCCGGGATCGACCCGGCGCGCCGCTGCTCGGGCCGACGCTGCGCCGACCCGGACTTCGACCCTGACCGCTCCGGCTGCCCAGTCGATCGAGACCACCTCGGCGTCGTTCGCGGCCGCGACCTCGAACGCCTCGCCTTCTCCCCCGCCGGCGGCCGCGAGCGCCGCGACGTCAGCGGCGGACTGCGCTCGCGCGCGGTCGTTGGCCGCAACCCCGAGGCGGACCGCAAGCAGTGCGACGGCGAACCCCATCACGACCACGACGCCGAACAGCGGCACCAGCTGCGCCCGGTCGTCGCGAACGACCGGGTTGACCACACATGACATCGGTTGCCTCCTCGGCGACCGGTGAGTGATGGGGGAAGTCGGCGCGGCTCAGAAAGTGCCGCGCGAGCGTCAGCTCTCTTCGTCGTCGTGGGCGAGGACCGGCGCGACGGCGGCGACCTGCTGACCGTTGTCGACCTTCATGACCCTCACCCCGGTTGCGGTGCGTCCTTGGCTCGAGATGTCGCGGACGCCCATCCGGATGACGGTTCCACCGGTGCCGATCACGAAGATCTCGTCGTCGAGAGCCACCATGAAGGCCGAGATGACATGGCCCTTCTTCTCGGTGAGCTTGATGCCGATGACCCCCTGGCCACCTCGACCCTGCTGGTTGAACCTGTCGAGCTGGGTCCGCTTGCCGTAGCCGCTGTCAGTGACGATGAGGATCGCTGCGTCGTCGCGAGCGACATCGCAGCTCACGACTTCGTCGTCGGTCTTCATCTTCATGCCACGCACTCCTGCGGCAGCCCGACCCATGGAGCGCACGTCATCCTCGGAGAACCGGATGGTCATGCCCCGGCGGGTCACCATGAAGATGTCGTCCTCGCCGTTGGTCGGCATTACCTTGACGAGCTCGTCGCCTTCCTTGAGGTTGATCGCGATGATGCCGGTGCGAAGTGAGCTGTCGTACTCGGTGAACTTGGTCTTCTTGACCTGACCGAACTTGGTTGCGAAGAACAGGAACCGGTTGGTCTCGTAGTCGCGAGTGTCGATGATGGTCTTGACCTTCTCGTCTGGCTGCAACTGCAGCAGGTTGACGATGGCCGTGCCTCGGGCGGTGCGATCCTTCATGGGGATCTCATGGGCCTTGAGCCGATAGACGCGGCCCTTGTTCGAGAAGAACAGCAGATACGCGTGCGCGGTGGTGGTGAGGATGTTGGTGACGTAGTCCTCGTCGCGCAGCTTGGCGCCGGCCACCCCACGGCCGCCACGGCCCTGCGTCTTGAAGGCATCAGCGCTGACGGTCTTGATGTAGCCCTTCTGCGACAACGTGACCACGAGGTCTTCGTCGTCGATGAGGTCTTCGATGTCGATCTCGCCCGGATCGAGCGTGATGGGGGACTTGCGGTCCTTGCCGAAGTCGTCACGGATCTCGGCCATCTCGGTCTTGATCACTTCGCGGAGCTTGCCCTCGTCGGCGAGGATCGCCTCGAGTTCAGCGATGGTCTGGCGCAGCTCGGCCATCTCGGTCTCGAGGTTCTCGCGACCGAGGCGGGTGAGACGCGACAGCTGCATGTCGAGGATGTGCTCGGCCTGGATCTCACTGAACTCGAACGGCTCGGCCTGGAGCGTCTGGCGAGCCTCGCCCTTGTCGGCGCTGGCGCGGATCGCCGCCACGATGGCATCGATGAGGTCGAGGGCCTTGATGAGCCCCTCGACGATGTGCGCACGGGCGTTCGCCTTGTCGAGCCGGTTCTGCGACCGGCGCCGGATGACCTCGACCTGGTGAGCGACATAGCAGGTGAGCGCGTCGACGAGGTTGAGCAGGCGAGGGACGCCGTCGTCGAGCGCCACCATGTTCATCGAGAAGCTGGTCTGCAGCGGGGTCCGCTTGTACAGGTTGTTCAAGACGACGAGGCCCGGCGCGTCGCGCTTGAGCTTCACCATGAGCTTGACCTTGCCGCCGCTCGATTCGTCGTTGAGATCAGCGATCCCGTCGATCTCCTTGTTGTTGACGAGCTCGCTGATCTTCGACAGCACCTGGGCCGGGCCCACCTGATAGGGCAGCTCGGTGATCTCGATCCAGTCGTTGCGCTTGCCCTCGACGATCTCGGCGACGCCTCGGATCTTGATGGACCCCTTGCCGGTCCGGTACGCGTCCATGATCCCCTGGCGTCCCATGATCTGGCCGCCGGTCGGGAAGTCAGGACCCTTGATGAACTCCATGAGGTCCTCGGCGCTGGCGTCGGGGTGGTCGATGAGGTGAAGCGTCGCGTCGATGACCTCGCGGAGGTTGTGCGGGGGGATGTTGGTCGCCATGCCGACGGCGATGCCCTGCCCGCCGTTCACGAGCAGGTTGGGGAACCGGCTCGGCAGGGCGAGTGGCTCGGACTCGTCACCGGAGTAGTTGTCGACGAGATCGACGGTGTCCTCGTCGATGCCTTCGAGCATCTTCATCGAGATCTCCGACAACCGACACTCGGTGTAGCGGGCCGCAGCCGGTGGATCGTCGGGCGTCCCGAAGTTGCCCTTCGGGTGCACCAAGCGGTGGTTGAGCGAGAAGTCCTGGCCCAGTCGGACCAACGCGTCGTAGATCGCGCCGTCGCCGTGGGGGTGGTACTTGCCCATCACCTCGCCGGTGACCCGTGCGCACTTCATGGTCGGCCGGTCGGGCCGGGCGCCCAGGGTGTGCATGCCCCAGAGAATGCGGCGGTGTACGGGCTTCAGGCCGTCCTTCGCATCGGGCAACGCCCGCGAGACGATGACCGACATCGCGTACTCGAGAAAGGAGCGTTCCATCTCCTCCTGGATCTCGATGTCCTCGACACCGACACGTCCGCCGTCGCCACCATTGCTGTCTTGGATGTCTGACACGAAGATCTCCTAGATGTCCAGGAACCGGACGTCTTTGGCGTTGGTCTGGATGAAGTGCTTGCGGCTCGGCACGTCGTCGCCCATCAGCACCGACACGACCTCGTCCGCGATGGCAGCCTCCTCGACCGACACCTTGAGCAGGGTGCGCTTGTCGAGCTCCATCGTCGTCTCGCCCAGCTCGTCGAAGTCCATCTCGCCCAGGCCCTTCAGGCGCTGGAACTCCTTCTTGTGGTTGGGGTGCTCGGCCAGGAACGCGTTCTTGGCCACGTCGTCCTTCAGGTAGATCTTCTCTTTGCCCACCACCGTCGAATACAGCGGCGGCTGTGCGATGTAGACGTGGCCGAGCTCGACCAACGGCTTCATCTGACGGAAGAAGAACGTCAGCAACAGGGTGCGGATGTGGCTGCCGTCGACGTCGGCGTCACACAGGATGATGACCTTGTCGTAGCGGACCTTCTCGGGGTCGAACTCCTCGCCGAGGCCGGCGCCGATGGCCGAGATGAGCGCCTGGATCTCGTTGTTCTTGAGCATCTTGTCGATGCGGGCCCGCTCGACGTTGAGAATCTTGCCGCGAATCGGGAGCACGGCCTGAATGCGAGGGTCGCGCGCCTGAGTGGCCGGTCCGCCTGCGGAGTCACCCTCGACGATGAACAGCTCGGTCTCGTCGCTGTTGCGGCTCGAGCAGTCGCGCAGCTTCTCGGGCATACCTGCCCCTTCGAGCGCTGACTTGCGGCGAGTGGCCTTGCGGGCCTCCTGCGCCGCCACCCGGGCCCGGCCGGCAGCGATCGCCTTCTTGAGGGCCTTGTTGGCCTCGGTGGGGTTCTCCTCGAACCAGGCGGCCAGGTGGTCGTTGGTGGCCCGCTCGACGAGCGACCGGATCGGCGGGTTGCCGAGCTTCGACTTGGTCTGACCTTCGAACTGGGGCTCGCGCAGCCGCACGCTGATGATGGCGGTGAGGCCTTCACGGATGTCCTCGCCCTGGATGTCGTCCTTGCCCTTGAGGAGGTCCTTCTCCTTCGCGTAGCGCTTGACGACGTTGGTCAGGCCCTTCTTGAAGCCTTCCTCGTGCATCCCGCCCTCGGTCGTCGAGATGCCGTTGGCGAAGCTGTGGATGCCGTCGTTGTTGAATCCGGTGTTCCACTGGAACGCGATCTCGACCTCTTGGTCGTCCTCGCTCTGGGCGTAGGCCCCCACCTTCGTGAACAGCGCATCCTTCGACGCGTTCAGGTGCTTGACGAAGTCGACGATGCCGCCGTTGTACTTGAACGTCGTCGGCTCGACGGTGGCATCGGGGCGCTCGTCGCGAAAGCGGATTTCGAGGCCGGCGTTGAGGAACGCCATCCGCTGCAGACGTTCGAGCATGGTCTGGGCCCGAAATCGCGTGGTCTCGGTGAAGACGGTCGCGTCGGGCCAGAACCGCACGGTGGTCCCGGTGCGCTGACGGGGAGCGGATCCGGTGGCTTTCAGCTTCCGGTCGAGCTTCCCACCGTTCTTGAACGACATCTCGTAGCGCTTGCCGTCGTTGCTCGAGTCGATGACGAGTTCGAGCCTGCTCGACAACGCGTTGACGACCGACACACCGACGCCGTGCAACCCACCCGAGACCTTGTACCCATCGCCCTCGCCGAACTTGCCGCCTGCGTGGAGCACGGTGAGCACGACCTCGGCGGCCGACTTCCCCTTGTGGGCGCCGCTCGGGTTCTTGTCGACGGGGATGCCGCGTCCGTTGTCGGTGACCTCGCAAGATCCGTCGGGCAGAAGGGTCACGTCGATTCGATCGCAGTGCCCGGCCATCGCCTCGTCGACCGCGTTGTCGACCACCTCCCAGACCAGGTGGTGGAGCCCGGTGATGCCGGTTGAGCCGATGTACATGCCCGGCCGCTTCCGGACCGGATCGAGGCCTTCGAGGACCTGGATGTCCTTGGCGCTGTACGAGGTGGTTGCGGTCATGAGGGCGACCTCTTCAGTTGGCTGTCCAGGTCGCGCAGAACAGTGAGTTCCGAGCGTCCCCGATGCGGTGCAAATCGTGGGTTCGCGAGCCGCTGACCTGGGGTTTTGTGATCCCCCGGGATCATCTTCAACGCGCGAATCACAACGACGTCATTGTAGCTCGACGACCGCGTCGATCAGGCCATCCGCGACAGGCTTTTTCCGACGGGCGGCCGCGACGGCGCGACCACGTCAGCGGCGCTCGACGCGAACCCGGATCGAGGTCACCCGACCCGGTCCGAGCAGTTCGCCGAGTCGCTCGACGAGGTTCGACTCGAGATACCCGAGGTGGCTGGCCATCGCCGGTTCGTCCACGACGATCACCAGCTCCGCGCCGTCGATCGCGGCGGGTCGGCTCCGTTCGGCCAACGTGCTGCCGACGACGGTCTCCCACCGGTCGAAGACCACCTCGATCGTGTCGACGTCAGGCGCGCCGAGGCCTCGCAGGACCCGATCGAGATGATCGCCCATGCGTCGCGGACCGACGTCGCTCACGGGTCGAGTCTGCCTGACACCACGTCGATGATGCGTTCGGGCTGCGCACCTTCGGGCAGGCCCGAGGCACTCGTCAGCACGGTCTGGGCCGCGACCGGCAGGTGGTCGAGCAGCGCGGCCGAACGCGCCGGGTCGAGCTCGGAGAACACGTCGTCGAGCAGCAGGAGCGGCGCTGACCCGGTGACCTCGGTGACGACCCGGTGCGCCGCGAGACGCATGGCAAGGGCCAACGAGCGCTGCTCACCCTGTGAGGCATGGGTCCGCGACGACATGGCTCCGATCGTGAGCAGGATCTCGTCTCGATGTGGGCCCACCGTCGACACACCGCGTCGGAGATCGTCATGGCGGGCGGCCAGGAGGGCTTCAGCGAGTCCGCTCGACCGCCAGGGAGCGACGTAGTCGACCCCGACATGAGCGGGCTCGGACGCCACGTCGTCGTAGGCTGCGGCCAGGACCGGGCGCAGCCGGTCGAGCAGATTCACCCGGGCGGCCACCAGCGCTTCGCCTGCTTCGGCGAAGCGCTGATCCCAGACCTCGAGCGTGAGCGCGGCGTCGGAGTCGAGACGGCCGCCGGTCTGTCTGAGCAGCGCATTTCGTTGGCGGAGCGTCTTGTCGACGGCGCTGCGCTGTGCGTCGTACTTGCGGTGCACCGACACCAGGAGGTCGTCGAGATAGCTGCGACGGTGCGACGGCCCCTCCTTGATCAGTGCGAGGTCGTCAGGACTGAACACCACGACTCGGAGTGCGCCGAGCAGGTCGCGGGTTCGCTTGAGCGGCTGCCGATTGATCTGCACCTTCGGCCGCCGACCGCCGAGCTCGGCCTCGATGAGCAACTCGCGGCCATCGCGCACTCCTGTGGCGCGAATGATCGCCCGCTCCGCACCGGCCCGCACCAGCGCGTCGGTGGGGGCACCGCGCATCGACGACAGGGTCGCGAGGTAGCCGATCGCCTCCACCAGGTTGGTCTTGCCCTGCCCGTTCTCGCCGAGTACGGCGGTCAGACCGGGCGCGAACTCGCAATCGGCATGCTCGTAGTTCCGGAAGTCGTCGAGATGAATGGCATGCAGGAGCACCGGTGGCCGGCTACTGCACGCGGACGGGCATCAACAGGTAGAGGAACTCGTCGGCATCGAGCCCGCGTAGGACCGCCGGTTTCAACGAGTCCACGGTCTCGAGGGTGACCTCGTCGCCGCCGGCGACCTCGATGCCTTGGAGCAGGAAGTCCGGGTTGAACGCCACCGTGAGTTCGGTGCCTTCGTACTTGGCATCGAGTTGCTCGTGAGCTTCACCGACATCTTGAGTCACTGCGACCAATTCGAGCCCCTCGGTGCTCATCTGGAGCCGCACAGGGGTCGTGCTCTCACGCGCCAGCAGCTTCACCCGACGCACGGCATCGAGAAGCACGTCACGCCCGACGGTGAGGCGGTTCGGTTGATGCGAGGGGATCAGACCCTGGTAGTTCGGAAACTCCCCCTCGATGAGCCGCGTCGTCAGCTCGACGGATCCCGACCTGAACGCGGCATCGCGTTCACCGAAGCGGACCGTCACACTCTCGTCGTGCTCGAGAACACGAGCGAGTTCGGCGAGGGCCCGTGAGGGTACGAGGACGCTCTTGCCCTCGGACAGCACCGATGTGCCGGGAAGGTCGCGGACCGCGAGGCGGTAGCTGTCGGTCGCGACCAGGCGCAGCCCCGAACCTTCGGCTGCGAGCAGAACGCCGGTCAGGATCGGGCGGTGGTCGTCGGCGCTCGCGGCAGGAACCACCTGACGGAGCGCGGCGGCGATCGCCTTCGCATCGAGCCGAACCTCGTCGCCATCGGGGTCGGCCAGACGAGGGAACTCGTCGGCGGGAAGGGTCCGAAGACTGAAATCCGATCGGCCCGAGGTGATGTCGACTTGATCGTCATGGAGCACGAACTCGACGGCGCCGGCATCGAGCGCTCGCACGACATCGGCTGCGAGGCGACTGGGGACGACCGCTTCCCCGTCGACGGATCCGCTGACCGAGACACGAACCGAGATCGTGAGCTCGAGATCACTTCCGGTGAGGGTCAGTTCGTCGCCTTCGAGGACGAATCGGAGTCCGGACAGGACAGGGAGCGCAGACCCTCGATTCGCGACCGCGCGGCCAGCAGTGGCGAGCGCATCGACGAGCAGATCTCTCTCGCAACGGAACTTCACGGCGATTCACTTCCTCGATTGGGTAGAAGATGTATCCGAATAGGAGTGGTAGTAGGGCCTGTGGATTGTGGATGACGGGGTGTTTCCCCAGGTCAGGACGAGTTTCTTCGTCCCGAGGATGTCCCCAGGCTTCCACATGCTCGGGTGATTCGGTGTGATGCTCCCCCGCCGCTCCCCAGGCGAGCCCAGCGGTCCACACGTTGTCCACAGCTCGTCCGCACGGCGGTCCACCGAACAGACGCGCGATGCCGGCGGCGCGTGGAGGGTGCTCATCGTTGCTGCTTGATCATCTGGTTGAGTTCGGTGACCTGGTCGTAGATCTGCTGCCGTTCCTTCATGAGGTTCCCGATCTTGTCGACGGCGTGGATGACCGTCGTGTGGTCGCGATCACCGAATTCGCGTGCGATGTTGGGGTAGCTGAGGTCGGTGATCTCGCGCATCACGTACATCGCGACCTGGCGAGCGTTCACGAGTGGTCGGCGCCGGCTCTTGCCGATGATCTCGTCGATCTCGATCCCGAACAGCTCTGAAGCGGCTTCGAGGATGCTCGCGGGCGTGATGGGCCGCGGCTGTCGTTCGGTGATGAGATCCGACAGGATCTGCGCGGCACGGTCGACGTCGAGTGGCTGGTTCGTCAAGTTGGCGTAAGCCGACACGCGGATGAGTGCGCCCTCGAGGCCGCGGATGTTGTCGGTGATGCGCGAAGCGATGTATTCGAGGACGTCGTCGGGGACGTGAACCGGCTCGCTCTCGGCCTTCTTGCGGAGAATGGCCAGTCGGGTCTCGAGCTCGGGGGGCTTGATGTCGGTGAGCAGTCCCATCTTGAAGCGGCTTCGCAGCCGTTCTTCGATGTTCTTGATGTCGTCGGGCGGTCGGTCCGATGACAGCACGACCTGTCGGTTCGCCTGGTGCAGGTGGTTGAACGTGTGGAAGAACTCCTCGACGGTCTGCTCCTTGCCCTCGAGGAACTGGATGTCGTCGACCAGCAGCACGTCGATGTCGCGGTACCGCCGCTTGAAGGCGTCGTTCGTGCCTCGCCTGATCGAGTCGACGAACTCGTTGACGAAGCGCTCGGACGTCACGTACCGGACGCGATAGGTCGGGTAGTTCTCGAGGACGTAGTTGCCGATGCCCTGGAGCAGGTGGGTCTTGCCGAGCCCCGCATCGCCGTAGATGAACAGCGGGTTGTACGACCGAGCGGGTGTCTCGGCCACACGTTGGGCTGCGGCGTGAGCGAACTGGTTCGAGGAGCCCGTGACGAATGCGTCGAAGGTGTACCGCTGGTTGAGCACCGCACCGTCGCTGCCGTGGTCGGACGACAGCGGCGGGGTGTCTGCCTGGTCCTGGATGCTCAGATCCTGCATCCCCACCCCGCCGGTGGCTTCGCGCTCGACCAGGTCGATCGGCGGCGTCGAGCTGGAATCTGCCTCTCGGACGGCGAAGGAGACGTCGAGGTCGTCGCGCCCCGACTCGGTCAGCGCGGTCCGGACGAGCGGGAGGTAGCGGCTCTCGATCCGTTCGCGGACCAGCCCGCTGGGCACCGAGAGCACCAGGCGGCCGTCGGTGCACGACTCGGGACGAACCGGCAGGAACGAACTGAGCCACACCGCATCAGAAACCTGCTCGCGGAGAAGGCTGGTGCAAGCGTCCCAGATGTGCTGGGCGTCCTCCAACCCCTGTCTCCTCATGTGGTGTGGGGCGGTCCACAACGTTGTCCACATGATGTGGACAAGCTGTGAAGAACGGCCCCTCGCGTGCGGATCTCGATCACGGAAGACCTCGTCGGAACCCTCGCCGGTTCGCGACACGGATGAGGCCTGTCGTGGGACGAGCACCGTAGCACGCGGCATCGGACCGACCTCCCAACCGGGTCGCCTCGACCTGGTGACGCATGCCAGGTTTGTCGCGCGGCCGATCCCGGAGGCTAGTTTGGACTGTTCGGACCGACGCCGGTGTACGGCGACTGTGTCACCTCCGCGCAGAGGCGACGCTCGAAGTTGAGGATGTGACGACGTGAAGCGCACTTACCAGCCCAACAGGCGCCGCCGGGCCAAGAAGCACGGCTTTCGGCATCGGATGTCCGATCGTGCTGGGCGGTCGATCATCAAGGCACGGCGCCGCAAGGGCCGGGCCCGACTGTCCGCCTGATTCGGGGCATCAGTGACCGGTCGACCTTCGAGGCGCTTCGTCGCGGTCGACGCGGGGTCGTCGGAGCGGTGTGGATGCGCTTCGTCGCGTCGTCCGACGGTTCGTTCCGTGTCGGCTTTGCCATCTCGACCTCGACCGGGTCGGCCGTGACCCGCAACCGCGCTCGGCGCCGGATCCGAGCGGTCCTCGCCGAGCTCGATCGATCGGGCTCGCTTCCGTCGGGCGCGTGCCTGATCGGCCTCCGGGAACCCGTGACAGAACACACGTTCGATCAACTGACCCAGGAAGTCACGGCCTGCCTGGCTCGGGTATCGGCATGAGCCGTCCCGGCGTTCGTGTGCTCGATGCGCTGCTGCGCGGCTACCAGAAGGTGTTCGCGTTCAGGCCGTCACCGTGTCGCTACACCCCGAGCTGTTCGCAGTACGCGCGCGAGGCCATCGACGGTCATGGTGCCGTCCGAGGCAGCTGGCTGGCAGGTCGCCGCATTGCCCGATGCCACCCGTGGGGCGGTCACGGGTGGGACCCGGTGCCGCCTGCCCACATCCGACCCCCTTCAGAGGTAGACGCTCATGGGTGACATCATCAACGGGTTCTTCGACGCGATGGGCTGGCTGCTCAGCTTCTTCTACGACCTGATCCCGAACTACGCGGTCGCCATCGCCTTGTTGACGCTCACGGTGATGCTCATCACGACGCCGGTGACCCTCAAGGGCACCAAGTCGATGCTGCAGATGCAGACGATGCAGCCCGAGATGAAGCGGATCCAGACCAAGTACAAAGACGATC
>DATKWD010000145.1:0-15078 GCA_035529695.1 Acidimicrobiales bacterium
GCCCTCATGGGATCTCTCGTCAAGAAGCGCCGCAAGCGGATGCGGAAGAAGAAGCACAAGAAGATGCTCAAGCGCACCCGCTTCCAGCGCCGCGCTCAGGGCAAGTAGCGAGTCACCGATTCCCGGCGATCGACGCCGGAACGGTGTGCACCACGAGGCGACCATCACCTGGGTGATCACCCTCGACGAACCAGGTCGACCCTGATCCTGCGAGCACCGGTGTCTCGCCGGTCGCGTCGCCCAGATCGTCGCGCCACTGCGCCAGAGCGGGGACGACCTTCAACGCGGCCGGCTCGAGGTCGTTCGGTCCGTCTGCGGTCGGTCCACCGAGTTCGTCCCACGCGGCGTAGACCGCTGGTGTCGAGCAGTGCAGCCCCGGAAGCGCCAGCGTGAAGGTGCGATCGACGAATGCGAGGGGCTCGACCAGTTCGCCGATGCCGCGTACGCGTGCCCGCCCGCCGACGAGGCAGAACGGGACGTCTGCCCCGATCGATACGGCGATGTCGAGGTCGCCACAGCCTGCCCACCGCAGGATGGCAGCCGCGTCTGCACTCCCTCCACCGAGGCCTCCCCCGGCCGGGATGTGCTTCGAGATGCGGACTGCAGCGACCCGGTCGACCGCTCGGAGCGCCCGACTCACCAGGTTGTCGGCGCCCGAGGGGATGTCGGCACCGCCGACCCGGTCGACCTCGAGCGAGTCGCCGGGAAGGATGGTCAGCTCGTCGGCGAGATCGAGCGTCATCATCTCGGCGTCGATCAGGTGAAAGCCGTCGTCGCGGACGCCGGTGATCCGCAGCTCACCGGTGAGCTTCGCGTGAGCCGAGACGACGGTCACGGCACGCTCACGTCGTCGCGGCCCGCGGCTCGTGCGAGGTCGATCCAGCCGTCGACGCCGACCATCTCGGGGCGCAGGGTCGGGTCGATGCCGGCGGCCTCGAACACGTGGTCGCCGACGTGCTCGCCGAGCGAACGCCTGAGCATCTTGCGGCGTTGCCCGAAAGCGGTGTCGACCAACGCGGCCACCTCGGCCGACGTGACGTCGTCGGGTTGGCGGTCGTGGCGCACCAGACGGACGAGCGACGACTCGACCCGGGGTTTGGGCACGAACACCGTCGGTGGGACCGACCCGACGATCGCCGCGTCGGCCCACCAGGCCACCTTGACCGACGGGATGCCGTAGGTCTTCGATCCCGGCCCGGCGACGAGGCGCTGTGCGACTTCGTGCTGCACCATGATCAGCAGCGAGTCGACCATGGGGGCCTGCTCGAGCACGTCGAGCACGATCGTGGTGCCGACGTTGTAGGGCAGGTTGGCGATCAGCTTCCACTGGGCTCGGCCGGCCAGCACCTCGGGCCAGTCGACGGTGAGCGCATCGGCAACGAGCACCGTGACCCCGTCGTCGACCACCTCTCGCACGATCGCGGCCAGCGTGGGATCGATCTCGATCGCCAGGACGTCGGCGCCCGCTTCTCGCAGGGCCAGGGTCAACGACCCCACCCCGGGGCCGACCTCGACGACTGCGTCACCGTCGGCGACCTCGGCCAGTCGCACGACCCGCCGGACGGTGTTCGGATCGGCGACGAAGTTCTGGCCGAGCGAGCGGCGGGGCTCGACGCCCGCCGCGGCGAGCAGGTCCCGTATCCGTTGGCGACTGTGGGTCATCGATTCGAGCCGACCGGTCGACCGATCACCATTCGATCCGCACGGTCACCACTGCGTCACCGGGCGTCGCGAGCTCGCCGAAGACCGTCCGGTCGAGCTCGATGATGCGACCGGCGACGTAGGGCCCCCGAGCCGTCACGACACAGGTGGTCGACGCCCCCGAGGTGACGTTGGTGACCCGCACCACCGTCTCGAAGGCGATCGTGCGGTGCTTGCAGGTCCCGTCGGCGAGGTCGGCCGACGACGCCTGACCCTCCTCGAACGAAGCAGTCCGTCGCACCCCGGGCGCGGCGGCCGCGATCTCCGACGTCGGATCCGCCGGCGGGGGCACATCATCTGTGGCCTGTCCGAGTCCACTGAGCACCAGCAGCGGCAGCGCCACGACCGTCAGGGCAAGGGCAACGAGGAACCCGCGGCGGCTGACCCGGGCTGTCGGTTCGTCCACGGGCCACCTCCTCGGTCGTTGCGTCGGGCCGAATTGCGCACCGACGGTAACCTCAGCGCGCCAACCCGTACACGTCGGCGGCGTTGGCGCTGGTGGCCCGGGCGACCTCGCCGGGGGTGATTCCCTTGAGCTCGGCGACGACCTCGCCGACCCTGACCACGTGCGCCGGCTCGTTGCGTCGGCCGCGGTGGGGCACCGGGGCGAGATAGGGGCTGTCGGTCTCGACCAGGAGTCGGTCGAGCGGCGCGGCGACGACGGCGTCGCGCACGTCGTCGGCCGACCCGAAGCTCACGATCCCCGAGATCGACAGGTACCCGCCGCGGCCGAGGCACTCCGATGCCTCCTCGGGGCCGCCCGTGAAGCAGTGGAACACGGTCCGCGCCGGCATGCCCTCGTGATCGAGGATCTCGAAGGTCTCCGACCACGCCTCGCGGGTGTGGACGACCAGGGCCATGTCGTGGTCGAGTGCGAGATGGATCTGGGCGGCGAAGACCTCACGCTGCGCCGCCCGGGGTGAGTGGTCGTAGTGGAAGTCGAGCCCGCACTCCCCCACGGCAACGACTTCGGGCTCGGCGAGCAACTGATCGATCCCGTCGATGCCGCCCGAGGCGTCATGGGGATGGACGCCGGCGGTGGCGAACACGCCGTCGTGGCGACGCGCGATCGAGATCGCGGCACGGCTCGAGTCGAGGTCGGTGCCCACGGTGATGAGCTGCCCGACGCCTGCGGCACGCGCGGCGTCGATGTCGCGGTCGCCGTCGGGCCCGTCGACCAGATGGCAATGATCGTCGACCCAGAGCGGGCTCACGTCAGTCGTCGCCGAGGGCGTCGAGGTCGATCTTGGCGAACAGCGGGGAGGGCGGCCCGATGGGGGTACCCGCCACCAGTTCGGTGCGCTGCCACCCGGTGGGTGCACCGAGGATCTCGTCGAGCTGGGCGCACGTGAACGGCAGGAACGGGCTGAGTGCGACCCGGACTCCGTTGATGGCTTCGAGGGCCGTGCCGAGCACGACCGAAGCCCGCTCGGGATCGGACTTCTGGAGCTTCCACGGCTCGGTGGCGTTGAGGTAGGCGTTGGCGGCCTGGGCGGCGTCGAGGCCGTGTCGGAGCGCATTGCGAAGTTCGACGCGCTCGATCGCCTCGCCCGCCGCGACGAGATGGGCGTCGACGGTGGCGAGCAGGGAGTCGTCCTCGGCCGTCCGGCCTGCCGACGACGGGACCTCGCCGAGGTTCTTGTGGACCATCGACAGGACCCGGTTGACCAGGTTGCCCCAGGTGGCGACGAGCTCTTCGTTGATGCGGCGGGCGATCTCGGCGACCGAGAGGTCGGTGTCACTCTGTTCGGGCAACGACGCCGCAAGCGCGAACCGGAGCGAATCGGGCTCGAACAGGTCGAGGCCCTCGCTGATGGTCAACCCCACGCCGCGACTGGCCGACGCCTTGCCGCCCTTGAAGGTGACGTAGTGGTTGGCCGGGATGTTCGTGGGCAGGTTGAGGCCGCCGTAGCCGATCAGCTGGGCCGGCCAGATGATGGCGTGGAACGGGATGTTGTCCTTGCCGATGAAGTAGTACGACTCGGCCTCGGGGTCGGTCCACCAGCGCTTCCATGCATCAGGATCACCACGTCGCTCGGCCCACTCCTTGCTGGCCGACAGGTAGCCGATCACCGCGTCGAACCAGACGTAGATGCGCTTGCCAGGGCCGAGGTCGTCGACGGGCAGCTCGACCCCCCATTCGATGTCGCGGGTGATGGCGCGGTCGTGCAGACCTTCGGCGATCCAGCCCTTGGCGAAGTTGAGGACGTGGGGTCGCCATCGCTTCCGCGTGTCGAGCCATGCACCGAGCTCGGTCTCGAAGTCCGAGAGGCGCAGATAGAAGTGCTCGGTCTCGCGGAGCACCGGTGTGGCGCCACTGATCTTGGACCTCGGATCGATGAGATCGATCGGATCGAGGGTGCGGCCGCAGTTCTCGCACTGGTCGCCCCGGGCCTGCGGGTACTCGCAGTGCGGGCAGATCCCCTCGATGTAGCGATCGGGCAGGAAGCGTTGATCCTGCTCGTCGAAGTACTGCTCGCTGACCCGGCGGTCGATGTGGCCCTTCTCGAGCAGCCTGAGGAACACGTCCTGGGTGACCGCAGCGTGATTGGCGGTGCCGGTCGAGGTGTACAGGTCCCAACTGATCCCGATCCGCTCCCAGCCCTCGACGATCTCGGTGTGGTAGCGATCGACGATCTCCTGCGGCGACACCCCCTCGGCGTCGGCCCGCACGGTGATGGGCGTGCCGTGCACATCGCTCCCGCTGACCATCAGCACGTCGTTGCCGGCCAACCGGTGATAGCGGGCGAAGATGTCAGCCGGCAGGTAGGCCCCGGCGAGGTGCCCGAGATGGCGCGACCCGCTGGCGTAGGGCCAGGCGACGGCGACGAGAACGGGCTTGCTCATGGACCGGCGAGGTTACCGGCCACCCCTACCCCGCTCGCAGGCCATTTGGCTGAACGAGGGTTGCCCGAGACAGGACCGGAGCACCCGCCGTCAGCCGGTGCTGCGTTCGCCGAGCGGGAGGGGGCGGATGTCGCCGGCGGCGCGCCTGGCGACCAGATGCTCGCCCGGACCGAGCTCGGGGCCGGGCGCAGCGGCGTCGCCGCGGAGTCGTTGGATCTCGTCGAGCTGCTTCTCGAGCATGCGGCGGCGCTTGCCGTTGAGGTCCTCGAAGCCGTTGTTGAGGGTGCGCAGCTGCTTGCCGACCTTGTCGAGGTGGTCGGTGAACCGATCCCACTGGTCGGTGACCCCACCCAGGCAGCGCAGGATCTCGTCGCTGGTGCGCTCGAGCTGGAAGTGGTCGACCGCCTGACGGATCACGGCCAGCACGGCGAACAGGCTCGAGGGCGAGCACAGCACGATCTTCTGCGCCTGAGCGTCGTCGATGACGGTGCGGTCGTGCTCGTGGAGGAACGCGAAGACCGACTCGTTCGGGATGAACAGCAGCACGCAGTCGACGGTGTCGCGCGCGTCGATGTAGTCGCGGACCGACAGTTCCTTCATGCGGGCGCGGACGTCGCGCAGGAAGGCCTTGGTGAACCGGGCCGACGCCTCGTCGGTGTCGGCCTCGAGCACCCGCAGGTAGTTGTCGACCGGGAACTTCACGTCCATCCGCACCTCCATGCCTCGGGGCAGGAGGAAGTTGATGTCGGGGATCGACCCCGAGCCCAGGGCCCGCTGGCGCCGGTAGTTGACGCCCTCGACGAAGCCGGCCGAGGTGAGGACGTCTTCGGCCATGCGTTCGCCCCACTGGCCGCGTTGCTTCGGGTTGGCGAGCGCCTCACGGAGGTGCTGCGTGGTCGCTTCGAGGCTGGTGCTGGCCTGGGCGACCGACTGGAGTCGCTCGACGACCGTGCCGTGCTGTTCGGCCGACCGCTCCTGGAGGCTGTTGACGAGCTGACCGATGCGGGCCAGCTCGTCGCTCACGGCATGGACCTGCTTGTCGAACTGGGCGGACCGCAGGTCGAGCTCGCGCGATCCGGCTGCCGCGGTGTCGCCGAGCTTGTCGGCGGCGAGGTCGAGCACCGTGCGCACCGTGGCATCACGCTCGGCGGCGAAGGTCTCGGCCGCCCGAGCCGTCGTGGCCTCGACGGCCGCATCCACGGCCTGGCGACGTACGTGGGCGCCGACGAGCACCGCCGCACCGAGGGCGGCGATGACGGCAGCGAGGAGGGCGAAGAGGACCGGGAGGAACCACACGTCGATCAGTATCCCCAGGGGGTGTGACACTTACGGGGATGACGACCTTCATCGAGCAGCTCGACCCCCCGAACGGTGATGGTCCGCGGGTCGCGGTCAAGGACCTCATCGACCTCGAGGGCGTGCCCACCACGGCGGCCTGTCGGGCGGTGGCCGACGACGCCGAGCCGGCCGATCACGATGCGGCCGTCATCGTGCGCGCCCGGGCCGCGGGTGCACGCTTCGTCGGCAAGGCCAACCTCCACGAGCTCGCCTATGGCGGGACGGGCATCAACCTGGCGTTCGGAACCCCCGTCAACCCGCTCGACGGGTCGCGGATCCCCGGCGGATCATCGTCGGGGTGCGCGGTCGCGGTGGCGACCGGCGAGGCCGACATCGGTTTCGGGACCGACACGGCCGGCTCGATCCGCACCCCGTCGGCATGTTGCGGCACGGTCGGGCTCAAGACCACGCTCGGCCTGCTTCCGACCGAGGGCATCCGGCCCCTGGCCCCCAGCCTCGACACGGTCGGGCCGATGGCCCGCACGGTGGCCGACACGAGCCGGGGCCTCGCGCTCCTGCTGCCGGGGTTCGACCCACACGCCCCGGTCGCGGCGCCGACCACCGTGGCCCGACTCCGGCTGCCCGAGGTCGACGGCGACGTCGATCGTGCGGTCGACGACGCCATCGCCTCGGCCGGACTCACGTCGACCACCGTCGAGATCGACTCGTGGATGACCGCCACCGACGCGGCGGTGGTCATCCTCCTGGCCGAGGCGGCGGTCGTGAATCAGTCGCTCGCTCGACGTCACCCCGGTGAGCTGGGCGACGACGTCGTCGAACGGATCGAGCTCGGGGCGCAGATCAAGCCGGCCCAGCTGCTCGACGCCGTCGCGTTCGCTCGGATCTTCGCGCGACACCTCACCGTCCTGTTCGAGCACTTCGAGGTGCTCGCGATGCCCACCCTGCCGGTGCTGGCGCCGAGCCTCACCGATCCGAACCCCCGCAACGGCACCCACAGTGCACCCGTCAACCTCGCCGGCGTTCCCGCCCTGGCGCTCCCGGTGCCCACGGGCGGTCCGATCCCCGCGTCGATCCAACTCGTCGGCCCGCGTCGGAGCGAAGCCGCGCTCCTCGCAACAGGTGCACTGATCGAGGCATCGGTGAGCTGACCTCCTACGCTCGGTCGGATGCCCGGCATCAAGGTCTCGGTCCTGATCGAAGCACCGCCCAGCGAGGTGTGGCAGGTGGTCGAGGACGTCGGCTCGCACGTCGACTGGATGGACGACGCGGTGGCCATCCGCTTCACCAGCGACCGCACCCAGGGCGTCGGCACGACCTTCGAGTGCGACACCAAGGTCGGCCCGTTCAAGCTGATGGACCTGATGGAGATCACCCAGTGGAAGCCGCGCAAGGCAATGGGTGTGCGCCACGTCGGCCTGGTGACCGGCGAGGGCCTCTTCACCCTCAAGAAGGTGCGCGGCAGCCGCACGAAGTTCACCTGGAAGGAGAAGCTCGACTTCCCATGGTGGCTCGGTGGACCGCTCGGCGAACTGGTGGGTGGGCAGCTCGTGCTCCGACGGATCTGGAAGCACAACCTCGAGTCGCTGAAGGCGATCGTCGAGGGCTGAGCGCTACCCGCCCAGGGGCTGGCTGAGAGCCACCGTGACGAGGAACAGCCCGACGGTCACGGTCGCCGTCAGAACCGGGCCGACCCACTTCGAACCCGTACGCGGAGCGAACTCGAAGATCATCAGCCCTGCCAGGTAGCCGCCTGCGAGGCCGCCGAGGTGACCGCCGATCGAGATCCCCGGAATGGCGAAGGTGAAGATCAGGTTCACCATCAGCAGCCCGCCCAGGCCCGAGTCCCAGGGGTTCGCTCCGTTCGCCCGCTGTCCGGCGATGGCCGCACCCATCAGACCGAACACGGCGCCCGACGCACCGACCGTCAAGGCGGTCTGGCTCACCAACACCACCCCGAAGCTCCCCCCGACCAGCCCGGCGGCGTAGATCAGGGCGAAACGCACGCGGCCCACCGCCGGTTCGAGCTGCGAGCCGAGGATCCAGAGCATCGCCATGTTGAAGCCGAGGTGGATCAGATCGGCGTGGAGGAATCCCGAGGAGAAGATCCGGTACCACTCGCCGTCGGCCACGGCCGGTTCGAACATCCCGAAGTCGAACGACTGCTGCGGGTCGATCGGCAGCAGACCGAGCTGCCACGAGTCGCCCGAGCGCCCTCGCGTCACGACGAACACCGCGAGGTTGAGCGCGATCAGGATGCTCGTCACCAGCGGCCGAGTGCCGAGCGAGCGGGCGGTGAGCACCCGCTGCGCGCCCGCCTTCGTGCACTCGGGGCAGTGGAACCCGACCGACGCCGTGACCATGCAGTCGGGGCAGATCGGCCGATCGCACCGTTGGCAGATGACGCCTCCGCGACGGTCTGGGTGCCGATAGCACGACTGATTCCTGACGGTCACCAAGAGCGACGGTACCGCCAGGTGACCCCGTTCGACGCCCCCGGGGTTCGCCGAGCTACTTCCCGGTGAAGGTGGCCTTGCCGGGTCCGTGTTCGAGGAACGACTCGACCCCGATGGTGGCGTCGTCGGTGGCGAACACCTCCTCGAACAGCTGCTGTTCGAGATCGAGGCCGCCGTTCAACGTGATGTCGAGGCCACGATCGATCGCTCGCTTCGCCAGGCCGTGGGCGATCACCGGACCGGCAGCGAACTCGGCGGCGAGCGCGTAGGCACGGTCGTGGAGCTCGGCATGCGGCACGACCTCGTCGACGAGGCCCATGGCGAGCGCCTCGGTCGCGCCCACCTGTCGGCCGGTGAGCACCAGGTTCTTCGCTCGGGCCGGCCCGATCAAGCGTGGCAGCCGTTGGGTGCCGCCCGCCCCGGGGATGATCCCCAGCAGGATCTCGGGCTGGCCGAGCTTGGCCTTGTCGGATGCGATGCGGAGGTCGCAGGCCAGCGCCAGCTCGCAGCCCCCGCCGAGCGCGAACCCGGCGATGGCGGCAACGGTCACCCGTGGGATGGCGGCCACGGCGTCGAAGGCGGCGCCGAACAGTCCCCCGATCTCGGCGGCCTCGGCCGGGCCGCCGAACTCGGAGATGTCGGCCCCGGCAGCGAAGACGCGTTCGCCTCCGGTCACGACCACCGCGGCGGGCGGATCGTCGGTCAGTTCGAGCGCGGCGCGATGAAGCTGGCGGAGCACGTCCTTGGAGAACGCATTGACCTTGGGGTGGTCGAGGCGAAGCGTCGCGACACCGTCGTCGCGGCGTTCGACGCGCACGAGGGGGTCGAGGGGGGCGTCAGCCATGGGGGTCGACGCTAGTTCGGCCTCATGGGGTTCGGCGCACTGCGTCGACCACCACGTCGGCTGCGCTCCAGGGGTCGATCTCGCCGGCGGTGATGCGTGCGGTGAGGCGGTCGAGCACGTCGCCACCCGCGCCTCGTCGGGCCAGGGCGAAGAGCTGCTCGGACACGACGAGCTCGAGCTCGCGTCGGACGCGGTCTCGGCGGCGCTCGGCCAGGGCGCCCGAGCTCTCGAGATGGCGGCGATGATCGCCGACCGCCGACCAGAGGTCGTCGACCCCCCGACCCTCGACCCCGACCGTGTCGATGATCGGAGGGCGCCAGTCGCCCAGCTCGGTCATCTCGAGCATCGTCTCGAGGTCGCGCCGGGTCTCGCCCGCGCCGGGCCGGTCGGCCTTGTTGATCACGAACACGTCGGCGATCTCCATGAGCCCCGCCTTGTTGGCCTGGATCGCATCGCCCCAGCCGGGGTTGACGACGACCACCGTCGTGTCGGCGGTTCCGGCGACCTCGACTTCGACCTGCCCCACGCCCACGGTCTCGAGGATGATCCATCCGAAGCCGGCTGCGTCGAGCACCCGGACCGCCTGCGGGGTGGCGAGTGCCAGACCGCCGAGGTGGCCACGGGTCGCCATCGAGCGGATGAACACCCCCTCGTCGAGCGCGTGCTGCTGCATCCGCACCCGGTCGCCCAGGATGGCCCCGCCGGTGTAGGGCGACGACGGGTCGATCGCCAGCACGCCGATGTGATCGACCTCGCGGCGAGCGACCTCGAGCAGAGCCGCCGTCAGCGTCGACTTCCCCGCGCCGGGCGCGCCGGTGATGCCGACGGTGTAGGCGTGACGAGCACGTTGATGGGCGATCGCCCCGACCTCGCGTGCGCCCGGGCCGCCCCGCTCGACGATCGACAGCAAGCGGGCCACCGCTCGGCGGTTGCCATCACAGGCCGCCTCCATCAGCGCGGCCGGATCGTCGGGAAGGCCCATCGGCGCTCAGAGCCCGACCGGGGTCTCGCTGGGCTCGGTGGGATCGGCCACGTTCACCAGGGTCAGCACCTGTGGCACGTGGTCACGGACGATCCGGGCCACGCCTGCGAGCAGGGTGCCTGACGAGGTCGAACAACCCGAGCACGAGCCGGTGAGTGCCACACGGACGACTCCGGTCGTCTCGTCGACCGATCGCACCTCGATGGCCCCGCCGTCGCCTTCGATCGCCGGCCGGAGCCCGGCGATGACGTCGACGATCTCGGCTTCCACGAGGGCGATTGTACGAGCAGGTGACTCCGTGGAACCCTTCGGCCGTGGCGCACGTGCGGGTCGAGGGTCGGATCGACCCGGCAGAGGCAGCCCGCCGCGCGACCCCACGTGACGACATCATCCGCGAGCGCGAGGTCGCACCCGGTCGCTTCGAGGCCGACGTCGGACCGTTTCGTCAGTACGAGCGCCGTTTCGAGGTGCTCGCCGACGGCACCGTCCGTGACCAGACGACGTTCGTGCTCGACATCGGCATCTGGGGCGTGCTGTTCACGCCCCCGATGCGGGGCATGCTCGCTCGGCGCCCGGCCGAGGCGTCGAACCCCTGGTGGGCGCCGCCGGACAGGCTGGACGCACGCGCCGCTCGGGTCCTCACGATCCTCACGATCTTGTCGCTCGCCCTCGGGTATCTCGGCACACTCCTGACCCAGACGATCACGTTCGCCGTCGACGAGTTCGGCGCCTCGAACAGCGCCCAGGGCGACACCCTCGCCGCCGTCCGGATCGGCATCCTGCTGGCCGTCGTCATCACGTCGGCAGCCGACCGCCGCGGGCGGCGCAAGGCCTTGCTGTTCTCCGCGCTCGGATCGTGCGTCTTGACCATCGCCTGCGTGTTCGCGCCCAATCTGGTCGTCCTCGGCGGTCTCCAGACCCTCTCACGCGGCTGTGCCAGCGCCATGGGGATCCTCATCGCCGTGACCGCGGCCGAGGAGATGCCGGCCGGCAGCCGTGCCTACGCCGTCAGCCTCCTGGCCATGTGCACCGGGCTCGGCGCCGGACTCGCGTTGGTGCTGCTCCCCCTCGCCGACCTCGGCGACGCGGCCTGGCGAATCCTCTATGCGGTCCCCCTGCTGTTCATCCCGGCGATCATCCGAGTCGGGCGCGCCCTCCCCGAGAGTCGGCGCTTCCGTGCCCGCCACGACGAGGACGCCGGCCTCGCGGGGCACGGTCGGCGGTTCTGGTTGCTGGCTGCGTCGGCCTTCCTCGCCTCGATCTTCATCGCCCCGGCCTCACAGTTCCTCAACGATTTCCTCCGTGACGAACAGGGCTATTCGGCCGGTCAGATCTCGGCGTTCAGCCTCATCACCAACCTCCCGGGTGGTGCCGGCATCATCATCGCCGGTCGACTCGCCGACGTCCGGGGTCGACGGATCGTCGGGGCCGTCGGCATGTTCGGTGGGGTGGGGTTCACCCTCCTCATGTACCTGGGATCCGGCGCCAGTATCTGGGTGTGGTCGATCTTGGGGGCCTTCATCGGTGCCGCCACCGTGCCCGCGCTCGGCGTGTACGGCCCCGAACTCTTCCCGACGGCGGTGCGTGGCAAGGCCAACGCCGTCATCAGCATCGTCGGCGTCGTGGGGAGCGCCACCGGGCTCATCTTCGCCGGGCGCCTCTCCGAACGGTTCGACGCGTTCGGGCCCGCGCTCGCACTGTTGGCCATCGGCCCGGCTGTGCTCACGGTGCTGATCCTCACCGCCTACCCCGAGACAGCCCGCAAGGAGCTCGAGACGATCAACCCAGAAGACCAGGCTGACCCGACCGAGCCGTCGCCCTCTTCTACGATCGAGTCCTGATGGACACGACACGACGAGCCTTCCTGATCGGTGGCGGCGCAGCCGTCGTCCTCGCCGCGTGCGGCAGCGACGGCGACGATGCGTCCACCGCGCCCACCAGCCCTCCCGACACCAGCAGCACCGAGGGCTCGGTCGTGCTGCCCGAACCGACCACCACGAACGGCCTCGACGGCGAGCTCCCGCCGGTCGAGGCCACCGACCTCGAGCCGCTGCTCGGCCCGCGACTCGCCGAACTGGGACTGGTGCTGACCAATCGCGGCGGCCTGATCGACACCCGCAACGGGCAGTACCTGCAGTCACCCAACGGCAACCACGTCGCCCTCTATGTCGAACCCGTCGGCGACTACACGAACGATCAGTTCATCGACGGCATCTACGAGGTGACCCTGCTCAGCGCGCCGACGATCTTCGAGCGCTGGCCGGCCATCGAGAGCTACGACATCTGTCAGGAGCCGAGGGCCGAGGACGACCCGCGGCCCGACCCGGTCCCGGCCACGCAGATCTTCATGACCAACGAGCAGAGCCAGGCGATCGACTGGGACACGGTGACGACCGTCGACCTCATCGCCGGAACGCTCGCCACCCCGCCGACCGTCGACCGGCTGACCGTGAGCCAGGTCATTCAGGCCGAGCCCCGGTATGCCCAGATGTTCGAGGAAGCCAAGGTCCAGGCAGGCGTGGCCTGAGCCACCTGCTACGAGAGCGTCGCAAGCCAGTCGCGGATGGCGTCGATGATCTGGTCGTCGGCGCCCTTGAGGTCGTGACGCTTGCCCTCGACCAGGACCCGGGTCACCGGGCCGGGGATGCGCGCGAGGTGCTCGTCGAACTCGTCGGGTGATCCGAACTCGTCCTTGGTGCCCGAGACGAACAGGCACGGCACGCTCAGGTCGGCGAAGTGCTCGACGCGGAGCTTGTCGGGCTTCTTCGGCGGGTGCAGCGGGTAGCAGATCAACACCAGCCCGGCGGCCGGCAGGCCCTCGGCGACGGCCATCGAGCACATGCGACCGCCCATCGATCGTCCCCCGAGCACGAGGGTGTCTGGCGCCACCCCGCGTTCGGTGGCGAGGGCGCCGGCTTCGGCGCGGGTGGTGGCGATGAGTTTCGGCGCGCGGTCGGGAAACGGCTTGCCCGCCTTGCGGTACTCGAAGTCGAAGCGCCTGACCGGCAGCCCGGGCGCGAGGGCTCGTTCGATCGCGACGAGCGACGGGTGTTCGCAGCTCGTACCCGAGCCGGGCGCCAGCAACATGGCGGTGGGTCGGGTCATCGGTTGAGCAGGATGGCCCGGGCTTCGGTGAGGTCGGCGATCCGCTCGGCCGCCTCGCCCGTTTCGCCGCCGTGATCGGGGTGCGCATCACGGAGGAGGTCGCGGAACTGCCGGGTGATCACCTGTCTGCCCGGCGGACCGCTGCCGTTGGCATCGATCCCGAGGACGTCGAGGGCCCACGCCACCGGATCGAGCGCGGCATCGACGCTGAGCGATCGGCCGCGGGCACGACCGGCGAGGTGCGACACCAGATCGGCATCGGTCTCACCGTGCCAGCGCATGCCCTTGCGCACCGCGTCCATGACCGAGCGGCGCGGACCCGCCTCGAGGCGACCGGCGGCGTACACCGCGCCCAGGACGTGCTGTTCGGGGGTGCCCTTGCCGTGGAAGTCGAACCGGAGTGCGTCGCCGCTCCCGAGCAGCCGGAACGTGCTCTGCTGGAGCCCGATCCGGTCGGTCTGCAGCCGGTTCCGGAGGCGTGGCTGGACCACCCGCTGGCCTTCCTGGAGCTGGAGGCTGAGGCGGGTCAGGTCGTCGACGAGGTCGGGGTTCACCTCGGCCCAGTTCTTGGCGACGACGGCTCCGAGGAGGATGCCGCCGAACCCGGGTGCGGGACTGACCGGCAGGTGCGTGCGTCCGAGCGCCAGCCGGCGGGTCGGGGCGAACGGCCGGGAGTGATACAGCTCGAGCCCTGCCAACTCCATCGTCTGAGGGTATCGGCGATGCCGACGGGTCCGCCGGTCAGACCAACGGTCGCAGGACCGCCCGGACCCGCTCGGCGAGCGCCTTCACGGCGTCGTCCTCGCCCTCGCCGTCGTTGCTCGTCTCGACGGCCTCGATCGCGGTCGTGACCGCGAGGTTCCAGGTGGTGGCATCGACGCCGAACGGCGGCGCGCTGTCTGCCGCCTTCGCTGCGACCTCGCGCAACGAGGTGACGGCGTGCAGGTTCCACGGTTCGCGGCGCAGCGCATCGGCGGCGAGGAAGAGGTCGCTCATGAGCTCGGGCGAGCCGACCGGACCCGGATCGGCGTCGGGATCGAGCGCATCGGGATGCGCGACCCGGTCGATCACGACTTCGGCGGGCGCGAGATGGGCCGGGGGGATCAGCAGGAAGCCGTCGTCGTCGTCCCAGAGGTGCGGTATCCGAGCCACCCGCAGCTCGGCTTCGAGGCGATCGAGATCGGCGTCTTCCCAGTCCCACAGCTCGACCACCTCGACCGGCGTGCCGTGTTCGACCGCGATGCCGAGGGCTTCGTCGAGCAGATCGAGCACCCGTTCGGTGGCGACACCCTGGGTGCCGGACACGATCAGCTCGTCGTCGACCAGGTCGTACGGGACCTGCGATTCCCTCATGAGGCGCGCCAGGGCCTCGACGGCTTCTTCGTCGCCCATGAGGAACGTGTAGACCGCCGGCTCGTCGCCGTCGACCAGATCGATCTGACAGGTCGGGCACCGAGTCGCGGTCGCGATGAAGTGATCGCCGCACGACGGGCAACGCTTCATGTCGTCGCCGGTGGTCGCGTCTGCACCACCGTCGTCTTCATCGTCATGCCGGTCGACGAACATGGCGGCAGTCTTTCACGCCGGGTCGAAGAAACCGCCGCCGGGGCGACGGTCATCTGATCGAGCGCAGCACCTCTTCGATCTCTTCGAGCCCGAGATCGAGGTCTCGGGCGATCCGCTCCAGCGGGCGACCCTCGGTGAACAACAGATGGATGGCAGCCGCAGTCGGATTCAGGTGCTGCACCATCCCGTCGCCGATGAGCACCGCCTCGGTTCCGATGAAGACATCCGCCGTGTCGCCTCGCCGCTCGACCAGCCACAAGGGGTCGTCGCTCCGCGGCCGG
>DATKWD010000146.1:0-15913 GCA_035529695.1 Acidimicrobiales bacterium
TCCACTGCGCCTCCCTGTGCGCACACCGTACGAGCATCCGTGACCGAATGCCGGGTTGCGCGGGCCGTTGTCACGCCGATCTGGTTGATCTGTGCCCATCGACCTCGGTCAGCTCACTGCGGCCGACCCACGATCGAGCGGCACCTCGGAGCGGCTCAGCGCGTGGTGAAGCTGATCACGTTCCCGTCAAAGTCTCGGTAGCGGGAGGTAACTCCCCACGGTTCCGCTCTCGCTGGGTGGACGAGTTCCGCGCCATGTGCCATCGCTCGCTGGTGAGCGGCATCGAGATCGTCGGTGGTGAACCCGATCTGCACATTCCGAGTGGGGCCGTCTTCCTTTGCTGGGTAGACGGCAAAGTGCAGGAACGCCCCATCCGTCCACGAGTACGCACCATGCGTGCCGCTCGTCCATCGATCGTCGTCCCCGTGAGAGCCGCCCTCGTGGTCGTCGACGTGGAGGTCAACTCCGAAACCATCCCGATAGAGCTCGACGGTCTTCAAGACATCAGTCGCTTCGATCACGATGAGAATTAGTCGGTCCACTCGGCTCCCCTCCAGCACAGCCCGGGCCGCACAGAATGCCGGGTACATCGCGCCGTGTCCACCAGCTATCGGGCTGATCGGTGCGGCCTGGAGATGTCCGCGGTCTCGCCGACGACCCACCAGGCAACGTCACTTCGCGCGCGGCGCTACAGGTGAAGGTGCAACCGAATCGCAGCGTCGAGTTCGTCGAGCAGATCAGCAGGTAGGTGGCCGGCCACATCGCCAACTCGGGAGATGTCGACCGACCGGATCTGTTCCGCTTGTGCTTTCGATGTCTGACCGAGACCACTACTCCCATCAGGGAGAAGTACCTGGAATGGGTAGAGCCGGTTGGTGTTTCCAGTGACGGGGACAATGGTGATGACACCTCGACCAAGCGATGCCGCGGTTCGGTTCGCTCCGTCGTTGCTCACGACCACGGCCGGGCGGCGCTTGTTGGCCTCCGAACCCAGACTCGGGTCCAGATCGACCCACACGACGTCGCCTCGACGCACCTACTTGTCCAGGCCGTCGTTCACGGTCGCATCCCAGAGGTCCGCGTCGTCAGTCCGGGCCCATTCGTCCCAAGCGTCGGCGTAGTCGTCACCGAGCTCAACTGCTCGCAGGAGTGCGACCGCTTTCTGCATCACGGCCGAGCGCGACCCGACTGCGTGCTCGGTGGCGTACTGGTCGATGAAGTCGACGTCGTCCGTGTCCATGCTCACGCTAAGTTTCATGCTGCGATGCTACCTCGGTAGCATCATGGGTAGCAATGGGCTGACCTGGATATCTGGAAATCGGGAGCGGAAGCCGATGCTCCGATTCGCAACCGAAGGACCGAAAATGATCGGCACTTCGGCGGCGCCCTGAGCCAGCCTGCAGAACACGAATCCGGTCGAACGGGTTGGTCACCGGAGCGCGTACTGTCACCGTCCGTGGACATGTGGCAGATCACGCTCGACGCACGGCGATCGCTGATCGCGACGTTCGAGGAGCTCCACGACGAGCAGTGGGAGGTTCGCTCTCTCTGCGACGCCTGGAGGATTCGCGACGTCCTGGCGCATCTCATTCTCGCTGCCCGTCCGCCGGCGAGGAGGTACGTACCCGCGCTTCTGAAGGCGCGAGGCAGCTTCGATAGAGCGAATCACTGCCTTGCCATCGAGGACGGTCGCCGACCTCCAGCGGACCTGATCGCTACGTACCGAGAGGTCGCTGGCCACCAGTTCTCGCCCCCTGGATGGCCCGAGGAAGCTCCGCTCAGCGACATCCTCCTGCACAGCTTGGACGTGCGAATCCCACTCAAGGTCGGAGCCGCAATACCGCCGCACCACTATGAGCCCGTACTCCAGCTTCTGTTCACGCGGGTCGGTCGTTCGTTCACGAGTCCTCGGCGGCCCGATGTCCGATGGGTTGCGGAGGACCACGACTGGTCGTACGGCGACGGACCGGAGGTTCACGGACCGATGGAGAGCCTGGCGCTGACGGCGGCCGGTCGCGGGGCTCGCCTCGGCTCGCTAGAGGGAGCAGGAGTCGCCGCCGTGAAGAACTGGGCTCGCCGATAACGCACCACCATCGGCCGCGCACCTACTGCCGGGTCGCGCTGGTCGCCGGCAGCAGAGACCCGGGCCGATCATCCAGCACTGGCGCTCGTCCCTGGCCCCGAGGCTGAAGTAGTCCCGAGCGGCACGTATCCGCGTCACGTCGTCGTGGCTGGAGCTGTTACAGGGAGGCGCCGTTCGGTGGGCTACGTCTCGCGTCGCGGCCTGCGCTTCGCACCCCGAGCCCGAACAGCACTCCGACACCGGCGTTCACCCCAGCAAGAACCGTCCCCGCGATCGGCTCGCCCACGGCGAAGCCGAACATGAGCGATCCGACCGCGGTAACCGCAGCAATTGCACCGGCGCGGTGTTGCCAGTGCCTCGGGACGAGGCTCAGGATCAGGCCTACGAGGATCATCGTCGGAATCATCGTCACTCCCGTCGAACGCTGGTCCGAGGGTACCCAGCTTCGAGGCAAGATGATGCCGTCCCTACTGCCGGTGATGTCGCGGTCCTGTCCAGCCCTATCTGGTCGCTCGGTGCGGGCCGATGTCGTCGCCGACCTTGACGTCGAGGTGGTCCCGAGGCACGCAGGCGTTTCTACAGGCGAGGCAGGATGTCGCTCGAGCGGATCAACATCTGGCCGAGTGAGCACTGGATTGACGACGAGGCGTGGTCGGCGATCAACACGATTGTCGATGAAGCCGAACCGGAGATCCGGAGTCTTCTGTCGACGCTCGAACGGGATCTCTACCTGATCATCAACCCGTCGAAGTTGGTGCTGCCTGACACCGGGGACGGTGGGTTCACCCTCGGTCCGCACTGCATCCGCTGGGACGTGGGCCCAGATCGCGAGATCGCGAGTGTGGCCCGACTGCACCTTCGTCGAATCCTGTTCCACGAGTGCCATCACGCCGTCAGACTCCAGCGCAGGCCCGAAGAGGCCGAGGTCGTGGACTGGCCCACCGTCGCCGTCTTCGAGGGTCTGGCATCGGTGTTCGAGCTTGCTGCCGGAGGGGAGCGCCTCGCGTATCAGGAGTACGACGACCAGACCATCGCCGCCTGGACCTCCGAACTCTTCGCCCAGCCGGTTGATGCGAACTGGCCGCAGTGGAAGTTCGAGCACCCTGATGGCCGCCGAAACATCGCCTACCGCGTCGGTATCTGGATCGCCGACCGAGCCGTCCATTCCAGCGGGCGCACGGCTGCTGATCTCGTCTGGGAGGCAGCCGCCGACGTCATCGAACTCGCTGACATCTAACCCGAACCGACTGCCTGGCACACCTCGTCGCCGTCAACGAAGAACAGATCTTCGGAGCGGTCGCCGGCCTCGCAGCCAAGCAGACGAGCGCACCGAGTAGCGAGGCACTTCTACGTCGCCCAAGAGCTCTGCGCGGCGACAATGAAGCGGAAGGCAACTTCACGAGAGCGAGTGGCCCTGCCAGGCTCCCGGACATGCTGGACGTGCTCGGTCAACTGGACTCGGCCACCACGGACGTCCTTGCAGCGCTTGATGACGCCGACCTTGAGGCTCCATCGCTGCTCCCTGGTTGGTCGGTCCTGACGATCGCCTGTCACCTTCGGTACGGCGCCCAGGCGCTGCGGTGGATGACCAGGGATGCCATCGCGGGCAAGCCGACCTCCTACTACCCCGCGGGACGAGCGAGCCAGCGTCCGATGACGCTCGTCCCGAACGAGGATGAGTCCAGCGATGCCGTCGTCACTTCGCTCCATCGAGAAAGCGATGCGTTGCTCGAGGGGTGGCGCGCCGTGGATGACTGGGCGACCCGAGTTGTCGAGCCGCCAGACAATCCCGATCTCGGGCCGATCGAGTTACGCCGCCTCGCGCTTGCACGACTCACCGAGGTCGAGGTCCACGGGACCGATCTCGGTCTCGGTCTCGGTCTATGGAGCGACGTCCTCGTACGGCATGTACTGCCCATGCGGCTCGATTGGCTCAACATCCGGAGGTCGAACCACCGACAAGTCGACGAGGCGATCCGGACGTCATGGCTTCTCGTTGCCACCGACATGGACGTGAGCCAGGTAGTGGCCGTCGACGGACCACACGTCGTCTCCCAGCCAGGTGACACCGCCGACACCACCATCGTCGGCACGGGCGCCGAGCTCCTATCTCTGCTGCTTGGCCGGGCGCCCGAGGGATTCGCCCCCGCCGACTTCAGCCGAGCCCTCCCCGGACCTTGAGAACGGGCAGCGACACACACCTGGTCCTCACGCGCCGCCACCGAATGAGGTCCTTGCCTGGCACCAAGTAGTGCCGGGTAGTCCTGCGGCCGTCCACTCCTACCTGGGCATCGCGAGCGTCGGCCCCCATCGGCGTGGCGGCAGCCAGACCCACCGACGAGCGGCACCTATTCCCTGCGGGTGTCGTGCGAACCTCCCCCTGCCTTCGATGGTCGGCGACGAGGTCAAACGACGCCCGGCCGCTCCCGCTCTTGGTCTGCTCGCCGAGCGCGATCTCCGTCCCGTCGGGGAGGCCGCAGGAGTACTTGTCCTTCAGCGCGATGAAATCCGCGTGTTTTCAGATCCCGGGTCGGTTGCTGCGGGAGCGGACGTCAGGCATCGGGGCAGGTGACCGAGAACGTGGCCTCGACCGCACGGTCGTCGTCTCGGTCGTAGAGCGTCGCCGTGCCCTCGGCGTGGAGTCCGTCGGGCGAGAAACCCCAGGCCACCTCCGTGGGGAGGTCGGGAGCGCTCGACGACAACCTGGTGTTGTCGACCTTGAACTCGACGCTGGGCGAGAAAGTGGAGTTGTAGGGCAGGTCGGCGAAGAAGGTGTTGAAGAACCCCTCGGCGCCCTTCTCGGGGACCGGCGCACCCGTCGCGTCTACGTTGTTCATGACCACCTCGAGTTGGTCGGCGACCGGGCCCTTGCGGCACACGCCGTCCCCTTCGTCGTCGGGGTCGCCGACGTCGAGGAGCTCGTAGGTGGTCCCGTCGATCGTCACGGTCCCGACACCCTGGTCGACCGGTTCGACCGCATCGACCTCATAGGGACTCTCGCGCTCGGCAGACGGGTCACCGCTCTCGTCGCCGCCGTCGCCGTCTTCACCGGCGTCAGCACCGGTGTCGGCCGACGAGTCGACGGCGGCCGCCGCACCGTCCGCGTCCGACGACTCGACGTCATCGTCGTCTCCGCCACAGGCCCCCACGGCCAGGATGACGGCGATGCAGCCGATCCCGATCCGGGTCCGCTGGCGCCAGTTCCGTCCGTGAATGCCCATGGTCCAACCATACGTCCGCCGGATGGCTGTTGCCGGTACGGAAACCACGCCGCAGCGCCCGATCTGGATGAGACGTCGCGACTCGGCATTGATCTCGTCCCGCAGTGCCCTAGCGCCCTGACAGAAGGTATAGGCAGACGAGGAAGCGATCATCACGTTGGTCGAGCAACTGCCATCGCCGGTGCCGTCGCCCACCGGGGGACTCGTTTTGTGGCGGTTCACTCGAAATCGCTTGCGCGAGCCGATTGCAGGAGCGATCTTGTACGTGCTCACCCCGGTAGGGGTGGGAAGTGCACCCGGCGAGGCCTCCGGACGGTGGCTAGCCGGGTGTTGCGCGTGGTCGCCGGCATCACGGTCGACGCCTCGGCTCAGCAATCGCGTGGCGGGCTTCAGGCGGAGAGTAGATGTGCTCGGGTGAGCGCCTCGGCGTACTCCGTCGGGTCGCCGGGGAGTAGATCGAGATGAACTTTCACGCCGCCCGGTCGCTCAGTGAGCGACACAACTCGGGCGAGCACCGGGTCAACGTCGTCGCCCGTGACGACGATCGCTCCGACGACAACTCGGGCGGGATCCCTTGCTTCGTCCAAGAACGTCCAGACGAACCCCGTGCCGTCGACCTGCTGCACGTCGCAGGGAATGTCGACTTCAATTCGATCGGTCACGTGTTCACCTCCTTCGGCGCTTGAATGGATTGTCCTCGGGCAGACCGAAGACTGCAAGTAGTCTGGCAGCCTCAGCGGACGATGCGTCGTCGAGCACGATGTCGAAGTGCGGCGACCGGTGCGTCGGAAGGATCTCGAATCCGGCCTTCCGCACCCGACCGGCCTGAGCAGTCGCGTACTGCGACCTCGACCACAGCCGCTCTCGGAGCAGCACCTCGACCGTCCAATCGTCAACCGTGCCGTCAACGCCTATCGATGCCATCGGAAGGCCGCGGAACGAGAACTCCCGGAGCTGACGTGCCGCGTGCTCGATGAGTTTCTCGACCGTGACCGGTCCACCACGGAGAAGAAGCACTGCATCATCAGGCGCGCTTTCGCCGCGCAAGTGCGCCTCGATCGGCTCGAGGTCAACCACGGGACAGCACCTCTGGTCCGGGAGCGATCGACCGGCCGTGCGGGGCGACGCTCCGCATCTTCCACTTCATTGGTTGCGTCGGTTCATGATCTTGCCGAGGTCTTCGGCGAGGGCGGGGTCGGAGCGGTCGATGGCGTGCGAGTACACCCGCAGCGTGGTGGCGGCGTCCGCATGGCCGAGGCGCCGGGCGACGGTCTGCACGTCGTAGCCAGCGGCGATCGCCTGAGTCGCTGACCAGTGTCGCAGGTCGTGAAGTCGCCACGACGGATCAATTTCGGTGGCCTCACGGGCCCGTTTCCACCACCAGCTGACCTTGTCGGGGTTCGGTGGGCCGTCGGTGTCAGAGAACAGCCAAGGGGCGAGTTCCTCCCGACCGACACGGGCATTGGCGAGCAGCGCGGCGGTCTCGCGTCGACGGTGACCCGTCGACGAGCGCCGGTCTTGGTGGCGTCCTCTCGGATCACCGGCGCGCCTCGTTCGGCGTCAGGGTGCTCGCGGTCGATGACGATCTGGCGGTCGAACACGATCTCGGCACCGTCGACGGCGGCCCATCGCAAGCCGGCCAGCTCGGAGCGCCGGGCACCGGTCACCGCCGCGAGCCGCAGCGCAATCGGGGCCATCTCGTGGAGCTCGGCGGCGGCGTCGAGCACGGCGAACACTTCGTCGTCGGACATCACGCCGCGCTCGACCCGCTTCGGTCGCTTGAGCTCGGCCTTGGTTGCGGGGTTGTCGGCGATCCATCCCCACCGCTCAGCCTGGCGCAGCGCGGAACGGAGGACCTGGAGCTGGTTGCGGATGGTTCCCTCACCCTTGCCTTGCTTGCGCCGACGGGCGATCCACTTGTCGACGTCCTCGACGCCGAGGCGGGCGACGCTCACGTTGCCGATCGGGTCTTCCTTCAGCGCATTGGCTCGGCCGATCTGATCTCGCTTCGAGCTGACCGCCCAGGTCGGCGTCTTCATCTCGACCCAGGCATCGAGCGCGTCGGCCACGGTCTTTGCGCCGGCCCGGAACGGTTTGGTCTCGAGCTCGGCCGCAACCCGCTCGGCCTCGCGCTTGCCGCCGCGCACGGTCTTGGACCGCTGACTCGGCTTGCCGCGCTCATCCCGGCCCACGAACACGCGGACCTCGTAGACCCCGTCACCCCGCTCGCGGATGGTTGCCACGCCTGGAACTGGAGGGCAAAAGTAGGGATACGAGTAGGGATACGGCCGAAACCGCCAGCCAGCAACGACTCGAGAACAACGAGAGGACCGACCCGCAGGCCGGTCCTCCCGATTCCTCAGATCACACGAAAGCGCAGGTCAGCGGTCCTGGCGGAGGGGGTCGATCCGGCCGCCACTGATCGCTCGGGCGATGATGCCCTGCTGGATCTGCTCGGTGCCCTCGAAGATGTCCATGATCTTGGCGTCGCGGTGGAAGCGCTCGACGTCGTACTCGCGGGTGTAGCCGTAGCCGCCGAGAATCTGGATGGCCCGCTCGGTCACCCACACCGCGGTGCGGCCGGCCTTGAGCTTGCACATCGAGCCCTCGGCGTTGACGTAACCGCCGCCGTTGTTCGACAGCCAAGCCGCTCGATGCACGAGCAGGCGCGAGGCGTCGATCTCGGTCTTCATGTCGGCGAGCATGAACGCAATCGCCTGGTTCTCGAAGATCGGGATACCGAAGGCGGTGCGCTCGTGGGCGTACTCGAGCGCGATCTCGTACGCCGCCCGGGCGATGCCGACGGCCATTGCCGCAACCGAGGGACGGGTCGACTCGAAGGTGGCCATGGCCGGCTGCTTCTCGCCGGTCTTGCCCTTGTCGCGCGCCTTGGCGAGCTTTGCGTCCAGCTTCTCCTTGCCGCCGAGCAACAGGTGACCCGGAATGCGGCAGTCGGTGAGGACGACCTCGGCGGTGTGGCTGGCCTTGATGCCGTGCTTCTTGTACTTCTGGCCCTGGGCGATGCCCTTGGTGCCTTCGGGAATGATGAAGCTGGCCTGCCCGCGTGAGCCGAGGGCCGGGTCGACCGTGGCCGTGACGACGTGGAGGTTGGCGATGCCACCGTTGGTGGCCCAGGCCTTGGTACCGTTGAGGATCCACTCGTCGGTGGCCTCGTCGTAGACGGCCCGGGTGCGCAGCGAGCTGACGTCGGAGCCGGCGTCGGGCTCGGACACGCAGTAGGCCGCGATCTTCATGTCGTCCGCGGTGCCCCAGCACTGCGGCGCCCACTCGAGCACCTGTTCGGGGGTCCCGTTCCCGGCGATACCCGCTGCTGCGAGGCCGGATCCGAAGATCGCGAGGCCGATGCCGGCGTCTCCCCAGAACATCTCCTCGATCGCGATCGGGAAGGTCAGACCGGTCGGGTCACCCAGCATCGCGTTGGAGAAGAACTCGAACGAGTAGAGACCAATGTTCGCAGCCTCCTGGACGATCGGGTAGGGGAACTCCTCCTTGTCGTCCCACTCCTGACCCGCGGGGCGCAGGACGTTCTCCGCGAAATCGTGGACCCACTTCTGGATCTGCAGTTGGTCTTCGTTGAGCGAGAGCGAGAAGTCGGTCATCAGGAGTCTCCGTTCGGCGTCTACGACTGAGAAGTTACCGTCGGGTAACCCTAGGACGGCAACCCACCTCCTGTCACGTGCCGAAAGAACCCACGAGGCACGTGCTCCTCTGGGTTCGAACAGAGACCTCCTCAAGTGGAGCGAACCTGCGTGCCCTCGGCGGTGTCCTCGATCGCGTATCCCGCCTCCTGGAGTTGGTCGCGAATCGCGTCGGCTGCCACGAAGTCCTTCGTCGCCCGGGCTTCGTCGCGTTGGCGCGCGAGGTCGAGGATCCCGGCGGGAACCTCGACCTCGGACCGGAACGTGATGCCGACTGCCGACGCGATCTCCCACGCGGCCGCAGCGAGCGGGCCGGCCGTCGCCTCGTCGCCGCGGTCGAGAGCGGCGTTGATGGCCCGAACGGTCTCGAACAGCGTCGCCATCGCTCCCGGCGTATCGAGGTCGTCATCCATCGAACCGCGGAATCGATCAAGCACCGAGAGATCCGGTTCGATGTCGCTCGCGGCCAGCAGGTCGGCGGTCCGGCGTCGCAGATTGTCGAGGCGTGCCACCGCCGCCTGCGTGTCGAGCATGGCGTCGGCGGTGACATCCATCGGTGAGCGATAATGCGATCGCAGGATCAGCAGGCGGAACGCTCGTGGGTCGTACTCCTCGATCAGGTCGACGAGGTTGGTCACGTTGCCGAGCGACTTCGACATCTTCTCGCCGTCGGACTCGATGAACGCGTGGTGCATCCAGTGGCGGGCGAAGCCGGACTTCATGGCAACTGCCTGGGCCCGCTCGTTCTCGTGGTGCGGAAACCGCAGGTCTTGACCGCCGGCATGCAGATCGAAGCCCGGCCCCAGCAGGTCGAGCGACATGACGACACATTCGGTGTGCCAGCCCGGACGCCCCTCACCGAAGGGAGCCGCCCAGGTCGGCTCGCCGGGCTTCGCCCTCTTCCACAGCACGAAATCGAGCGGTGACCGCTTCTCCAGGTTGGCCTCGACCCGCGCTCCGGAGCGGAGATCGTCGAGGTTCTGGAGGGCGAGCAGGCCGTAGCCGTCGACCATCGACGTGTCGAGGTAGACACCGTCGCTCGTCTCGTAGGCGACGCCGTCGGCCAGGAACTGGGCGATCAACTCGACCATCTGCTCGACGTACTCGGTCGCGTGGGGCGTGTCAGTTGGCCGGAGCACGTCGAGACGGTCCATCGCCTCCCACCAGATCTGCTCGTAGGTCGCCGCGATCGTCGTCTCGTCGGTGCCCTCGGCAGCCGCCTTGTTGATGATCTGGTCGTCGATGTCGGTGACGTTGGAGGCGTGGCGGACCTCGAGGCCGGTCCACTCGAGGTAGCGACGCAGCACGTCGTAGAGCACGGTCTGGCGGCCGTGCCCGATGTGTGGTGGCGCATACACGGTCGGACCACACACGTACATCGACACCTTGCCGGGATCGCTCGTCTCGAACGGGACGACCTTGCCCCGGGCGGTGTCGAACAAGCGCAGCATGCGGCGAGGGTACCGAGGCGATGTCGAAGGGCCGAAGCCCATTCCGGCAGCGGGCCGCAATTCGGACTTCTGAGGGTTCACGGCACGCCATTAGCCTCACGCCGTGGTGACCATCCCCGACAAGCCCTCACTCGAAGGACTCGAGGCGAAGTGGCGCGCTCGCTGGGAAGCCGAGGGGACCTACCGCTTCGACCGAACCAAGTCTCGCGACGAGATCTTCTCGATCGACACACCACCGCCGACCGTGAGCGGCACCTTGCACCCCGGGCACGTGTGCTCGTACAGCCACACCGACATGGTCGCCCGCTATCAACGGATGCGGGGCCGGGAGGTCTTCTACCCGATGGGGTGGGACGACAACGGCCTCAACGTCGAGCGGCGGGTACAGCTCATGAAGGGCGTCCAGTGCGACCCGTCGCTGCCCTACGACCCCGACTTCACCCCGCCGACGAAGGTGAAGAGCGGCGATCGGCCGATCCACATCAGCCGACCCAACTTCGTCGAGATCTGCGAGGAGGTCGTCGAAGAACTCGAGCAGAGCTACTTCGACCTGTGGTCGACCGTGGGGCTCTCGGTCGACTGGACCCAGACCTACACGACGATCGGCCCCAAGGCGACCAGGGTCAGCCAGCGAGCATTCCTTCGGTTGCTCGACCGCGACCTCGTCTACCGCTCGGGCGCGCCGACGCTGTGGGACGTCGACATGCGCACCGCAGTCGCCCAGGCCGAGCTCGAGGACCGCGAAGTCCCCGGCGCGTATCACAAGCTGCGATTCACTGGCCCCGACGGCAATGACCTGTTCATCGACACGACTCGCCCCGAGCTGCTGCCCGCGTGTGTCGCGGTGGTCGCCCATCCCGACGACGAGCGCTATCAGCCGATGTTCGGCAAGACGGCAACGACGGCGCTGTTCGGCGTCGAGGTGCCGATCGTCGCGCACGAGCTGGCCCAGCCCGACAAGGGCACCGGCATCGCCATGATCTGCACGTTCGGCGACACGACCGACGTCATCTGGTGGCGCGAACTCGGCCTGCCGATCCGCGCTGTCCTGCGCCACGACGGTCGATTCGACGACGCGACCTTCGGAACCGAGGGGTGGGAGTCCGTCGACCCCGAACGAGCCAACGCGGCATACGGCGACATGGCCGGCAAGACCGTCTTCAGCGCACAGAAGGCGATCGTCGAGCGGCTGATGGCCGAAGAAGCCATGGAGGGTGAGCCGCGACCGATCATGCACCCGGTGAAGTTCTGGGAGAACGGCAAGAAGGCGCTCGAGATCGTCACGTCGAACCAGTGGTTCGTCCGCTACCCCTCGACCGACGAGATGATCGCCCACGGCAAGGAGCTCAACTGGGTGCCCGAGTTCATGCGCGTCCGTTTCGAGGACTGGGCGAACGGGCTCCAGGGCGACTGGAACATCACCCGCCAGCGCTTCTTCGGCGTGCCGTTCCCGGTCTGGTATCCCATCGGCGACGACGGCGAGATCGACTTCCTCTCCCCCATCACCGCCTCCGAGGACATGCTTCCGGTCGACCCGACCACCATGACCGCACCTGGCTACGACGAGTCGCAGCGCAACGTGCCCGGTGGATTCGCGGCCGATCCCGACGTCATGGACACCTGGAACACCTCGTCGATGACCCCACAGATCGCATGCGGATGGGAAGAGGACGACGACCTCTTCGGACGCACCTACCCAATGGACCTGCGACCCCAGGCTCACGAGATCATCCGGACCTGGTTGTTCTCGACGGTGGTCAAGGCCAACTACCTCTTCGGCGATCTGCCCTTCGCCACCGCGGCCATCTCGGGGTTCGTGGTCGACCCCGACCGCAAGAAGCTGTCGAAGTCTGCGGGGAACACCCAGAAGGGTCCGGTCGAGATCATCGAAGAGTTCGGCGCCGACGGCGTGCGCTACTGGGCTGCGCAGGCACGCCCTGGCATGGATCTCGCCCAGGACGAGGGTCAGATGAAGATCGGTCGGCGGCTCGCGATCAAGCTGCTCAACGCATCGAAGTTCACCCTGGGTCTCGGAGGCGACAGCGTCGCAGGGGCGTCGGGAGCGACAACGATCACCGCGCCACTCGACCGCTCGATGCTGCTCCGCCTCGCCGGCCTCGTCGACGAGGCGACCAAGGCGTTCGATGCCTTCGACTACGCCCGCGCCGTCGAACGGGCCGAGACGTTCTTCTGGAGCTTCACCGACGACCACCTCGAACTCGTCAAGGGTCGTGCCTACGGCTCGATGGGCGACGAAGCTGCCGCGTCGGCACAGGCCTCGCTGCGCCTCGCGCTCGAAACCCTGCTGAAGCTGTTCGCCCCGTTCCTTCCCTTCGCCACCGAAGAGGTGTGGTCGTGGTGGCAGGAGGGGTCGATCCACCGCTCCGCCTGGCCGTCGGGTGACGCGCTCCGCGAGGCGGCGGGCGAAGGCGACCCGGCACTGTCAGCCATCGCTGCCGACGTGCTCACCGAGATCCGCCGAGCCAAGTCCGAAGCGAAGGCGTCGATGCGCGCCGACGTCGCGCAGGTGAAGGTGTTCGACACCGCCGACCGGCTGGCGGCGCTCGCAACGGTGGCCGACGACGTCACCGACGCCGGGAAGGCGGCCGAGCTCACCACCGAGGAGTCCGACACCTTCCAGGTCGAAGTCACCCTCGCCTGAACCGCCTGTCAGAGGTCGAGGTCCTCGGACTGGCTGGATCCTTCTTCCCTTCGGATCCACATGGTCCGCTGCGGGAACGGGATCTCGATGCCTGCCTCGTCGAACGCATCCTTGAGGCGCCGTCGCAGTTCGCGGGCCACCTTGAACTGCTCGCCGGGTTGGGTCTTGATCCCGAGCCGGATGGCGATGCCGTCGGCACCGAGCGTCTCGACCCCGAACACCTGGGGCTCCTCGAGCATCTGCGTCCTCCACTCGTCCGACGCATAGACCGCGTCGGCGACCTCCTTGATGAGCTGCTCGGCGCGTTCGAGGTCGGTGTCGTAGGCGACTTCGATGTCGACCAGCGCACGCGCCCACTGCTGCGATTTGTTGCCCACCCGAAGAATCTCGCCGTTGGGCACATGCCAGACGGTGCCCTCGATGTCGCGAATCCGCACGGTCCGCAGCGACACGGCCTCGACATGGCCGATCGCGTCGCCGACGTCGACCACGTCGCCGACGCCGAACTGGTCCTCGATGAGCATGAAGAGGCCCGACAGGAAATCCTTCACGAGGCTCTGTGCGCCGAAGCCGAGCGCAACCCCGGCGATGCCGGCACCTGCGATGAGCGGGCCGATGTCGACGCCCAGCTCGGCGAGGATCATCACGCCGGCGATGCTGTAGATGACCACGGTGCTGGACGACTTGAGCACCTGGGCGATGGTCTGGCCTCGCATCTCGGACCGCAGCGAAGTCTGGTTCCCCGTGTCCAGGATCCGAATCGCCCCCGTGCGTTTCTTGACCTTGCTCATCAGCTTCTCTGCATCACCGTCGGTCGCCCGGCTGACGGCCCGCACGATGCCCCGTCGCGCCAAACGGTTGGCGATCCATGCCAGGACGACGATCAGCAGGATCTGGGCGGGCCGGGCGACCAGCCAGTTCGCCATCTCGGCTGCCGCCACGCTGTCAGTCCACTCGAGCACCTTCTCGCAGGCCACGCGTGGCTTCTCACCACACGCTTCGGTGAGTTGGGTCTCGTCGAGGCCAAGGGTCATCACGATGCGCTCAACGTACTCATGACGAGCAGCACGGCCGACCAACCCAGCACTGGGATTCAGGTGCGGCGGAGCGCTCGGCCCGGCCGAGCTTCGGTCACACCGTCCGGCGTGACGACACGGCGGCCGTTGACCCACACCCCTTCGATGCCGACCGGGTGGCGGCGCGGGTCCTCGTAGGTCGCGACATCGTCAACCGTCTCGGAGTCGAAGAGCACGAGGTCGGCGAAGGCGCCCTCGTGGATCACTCCCCGATCGACGAGTCCGAACGCGCGGGCCGGCAGCCCCGTCATCCGGTGGACCGCCTCGGTGAGGCCGAGCAGCGGCTCGTCGCGGACGTAGGTCCCGAGGACCCGCGCGCATGTGCCGTACAGCCGCGGGTGGGGTCTGCCGCCGAGCGTCGGGACACCGTCTGAGCCGATCATCGTCGTCGGGTGCGCCATCACGGTCCGCACGTCGTCTTCGCACATCGAGTGGATCACGACCACCGCACCAGCGCCCTCGATGTCGAGCACCCGGTCCGCCGCCGCTGCCGCGTCGATGCCGAACTCGGTCGCCAGCGCGGCGATCGACCGGCCCTCCCACGCGGGTGTCTCGGGGCAGCTGGCGAGCACGACCGACTCGGGCGGCACCACACCGAGCCCGGTCGCGACGTGGCCTGCGAATCCGCCCGAGCGCACCACTGCGCCCAACGACGTGCTCCCCGCGGTGTAGGGATACTGGTCGGCCAGCACGTCGAGGCCGTCGTCGCGGGCGGCCTCGATGAGCGCCAACGACTCGGCGACGAGGCCCCATGCCGCTTCGCCCGCCGCCTTGTGATGCGAGATCTGCACGCCGACCCCCGCCCGGCGACCGATCTCGATCGCCTCGGACACGGCGGCGAGCAATCCGACCCCCTCGTTGCGGATGTGGCTCGTGTAACGACCACCGGTCACCGCCATGATGCGAGCCAGCGTCACGATCTCGTCGGTGTCGGCGTGCTTGCCGGGCTCGTACACGAGCCCGGTCGACATGCCGACGGCTCCGCCGCTCAGGCCCTCCTCGACCACATCGGCCAGGTGAAGGGCCTCTCTCGCCAACGGAGCGGCGTCAGATCCCCGCATGACCGACAGCCTCGCCGTGCCATGGCCCACCAGTGCGGCGACGTTGCACGCCGGGGGGTCGGCGTCGACGGCGTCGAGGTAGCCGCCGTACCCGTCCCATTCGGGCACGTCGCTCCGCCGCCCCTCCGCGCCGAAGAACGAGAGGTAGCTGAGGGCCGATCGATGCGGCGCGGCGCCGAGGCCGCAGTTGCCGACGATCGTCGTGGTCACGCCCTGACCGGTCTTGAAGTCCATGCCGGGGGTAAGGAACACCGCGAAGTCGTCGTGGCTGTGGACGTCGATGAAGCCCGGAGCCAGCACGAGCCCGGCGGCGTCGACCTCGACACCGCCACGAGCCGTCACCTCACCAACGACGGCGATGCGGTCGCCGTCGACTGCCACGTCGACCGTTCGCTCCGGACCCCCGGTGCCGTCGACGACCCGTGCGTTGCGGAAGACCAGGTCCAAACGAGATCAGTCGCTGTCCGACCCAGGCGCGGCCCGGAACTGATCGATGAGGATCGGGTGCCCGTCCGGAACGTGGAGCCCGAGGTGAGCCGGCCCCGTCTCGGTGGGATCGAGGTCTTGGTTGATGGCGATCCCGGCATCGAGCAACCGCTGCCGAATCTCGCGGATGTCGGTGAACTCGCCGGGTTCGGACATGTCCTGTGTGTGGCCGGGATTGAACGTCAGCATCGGCTCGGTGAAGTCCATCCCCTCG
>DATKWD010000147.1:0-20724 GCA_035529695.1 Acidimicrobiales bacterium
CGCGTCGGTCAGGTCGTGTCGCGTCCCTCGAGGCGCTCGCGGATGAGGTCGCGCCTCGCCTGGAGATCGCGGTAGGTCAGCGACTCGACGTCGTCGCCGAGGCCGAGGCCGGCCCTGACGCCGTCGGGGTCGTACTCGACCGAGCGAGGGTCGATGCCGATGTCGGCGGCGATCCGTTCGCCATGAGCCGTCGCGAAGTACATCGAGATGTTGCCGATCTCGCCGAGGATGTCGAGATCGGGGGCCAGGGTCGCGATGGCGCCGTCGAGGAAGACCATGTTCTTCACGAAGAGCATCAGTTCCTTGGGCATCCGCGCGCCGTAACCGAGGAGGGCCTTGACGGTTCGCTGGATCTCATGAACGAGTTCGTCGCCGCTCAGCGTGGTCGGGTCGACCGGCCGATCGAGGCCGAGGTCGGCGATCACCGCTTCGAGATCGGTGTCGGGCGGCAGGGCGCCGAGGTCGCGCAGCGCAGCGAGCTGGCTGATCAGGTCGTTCATCGCTGCGCCCATGAGCAGGCGGAGGAATGCGAGCCGGCGCGTCTCGCCCAGTCGACCGGTGATTCCGAAGTCGAGCAATGCGGTCGTCCCGTCGGGCCGCACGAAGAGGTTCCCTCCGTGGAGATCGCCGTGGAAGATGCCGTGGATCATGCAGCCCTCCATGAACCCGACCATGCCGGTGCGCACGACTTCGACGGTGTCGATGCCGGCGGCGCGCATGCCCGCAACGTCGTCGAACGAGAAGCCGTCGAGGCGCTCCATCACGAGCACCCGGCGGGTGACCAGTTCGGGGTGCGGGCGAGGGATGACGTAATGGCGCTGACCCAGCTCGGCGAAGCTCTTGGCCACGTCAAGCATGTTCTCGGCCTCGAGCCTGAAGTCGAGTTCTTCGGCGATCGTCTCGGCGAACAACTCGACCAGCGCCGGCGGATTCGCGAGCGCGGTGATCGGGATGCGACCGACGAGGTGAGGTGCGAGCCAGGCGAGAACGCGGAGGTCCTGACGAACCAGGGTCGCGACCATCGGGCGTTGGACCTTCACCACCACTTCTTCGCCGGTCAACAGCGTCGCCCGGTGGACTTGGGCGATGGAGGCCGCCGCCAGCGGGACTCGGTCGAAGGTCGAGAAGATCTCGGGGATGGGCTTCCCGAGATCTTCGGTCACGACCTTCTCGACGGCCTCCCACGACTCGGCCGGAACCTGGTCGCGGCACAGCTTGAATTCGTCGACCAACTCGGCGGGGAAGATGCCTTCGCCCGACGAGATGATCTGCCCGAGTTTGATGTAGGTCGGCCCGAGCTTCTCGGCTGCCCTTCTGAGTCGCCGAGAGATGCCCGCCCGCGAGTGCGCCTCCCCCTGCCGTTTCTCGACGAGCCGCCAGAGCAGCAGGGCCGAGCCGAGGTGGGCGACGACGACGACCATGCGGAGCAGGGGCGGGATGCGGGACTGGCGGGTGAGCTGGGGCACTTCGGCGCGCACGGCCGCCCGCACACTCACCAGCGGGCGCCGCCAACGCAGATCGTCCGGATCGACGATCCACGGTGCCTCATTGCTGAACGCAGCATGTTCCACGTCGGTCGGGGGAGCGTCCATCGGGTGGGAGTCTGTCACCACGATCGGGTTCGACCCACACCACAGATCGGCGAAGGTAGCGATCTCCTGTGATGACTACGGACGCACCTACGGGTTCTTCTAGAGTCGAAATGGTGTCAGCCCGGAGACTCGTGATCACGACGGCGGCCGTCGCCCTGGTGGTGCTGACCGTGGTCGCCTTCACTGGCGATGCCGGGCCGACCGGCGACTCGTCCGATCGTGACCAGGTGGCGGCCGGCGCCGGATCGCAGCGCACGGCCGACGTGTTCTTCTACGCCGCCGGCTCACAACCCGACCAGCTGTGGCGTGGTCAACCCGGTGGCGGCTTCGACCAGACCATCACCGGGGTCAACGGCGACTACCGGCCCGTCCACGGACCTGGGGTCGACTTCGACGGCGACGGTGTCGACGACATCTTCTGGTACGCGCCGGGGAGTGCACCCGACTACGTGTACTACGGCGACGGAGAGGGAGGCTTCGAGTCCGTGGCGAGGACGATCAACGGCTCGTACCTGCCGGTGACGACCTCGGACTGGGACGTCAACAGCGACGGAACGACCGACGTCTACTGGTACAGCGCGTCGGGCGCGGACTACCTGTGGCTCGGGCAGGACGATCGCACGTTCCTCAGCATCCCGATCTCGAGGACCGGCGACCTCGTCCCGCTTCCGGGAGAGTTCGACACGTCCCCCGGTTCAGATCTGCTCTGGTACGGGCCCGGTTCACGAACCGACGAGCTCTGGCTGGGTCAGGCCAATGGCCGGTTCACTGCAGTGCCGGCCAGCGTGCGGGGGACCTACGAGCCGCTTGCGCCGGTCCGCGCCGACTTCACCGGCGACGGGCTGACCGACGTCTTCTGGTACGCCCCCGGCTCCAGCCCGGACTACCTGTGGGTGGCCGACGGCGACGGCTCGTTCACCACGATCAGCCGCAGCGTGTCCGGTTCGTACGAGCCACTGCTCGGGGATTTCGACGGCGACCGACGCGCCGACATCTTCTGGTACGCACCGGGGAACACGCCCGACTATGTCTGGTTCCACGAGCCCGGCAACGGTTTCACGACAGGCCGCCGCGACGTGAACGGCGACTACGTTCCGCTCGTCGTTCCGGGCTCGGACTTCGACGGGTCAGGCACCGACGACATCATCTGGTATCGCCCGGCAGGCGGAGCCGACTACCTGTGGCCAGGGCGCGGCGACCGGACCTTCGGCAGTACGCCCGTGACGATCGACGATCTCTACCTGCCGCTCATCGGGTTGTTCGACGACGGACCGGGGGTCCCATGATGGACTCGGTCGCGCTGATCGCCGGACCACTCCACCTCGCCGCGCTCGTCCTCGCCGTGAGCGGTGCTCACAAGCTCCTCGAGCCCGAGGCCGCCTCGAAGGCGCTCACGACTGCGGGCGTCCCCGACGCGCTCGCGTCGGGACGAATCGTCGGCGCGATCGAGGTCGCTGCCGGGGCGGGGTTGCTGGCGTTCGGTGGGCTTGCCGCCACGCTCGCCGTCGGCGTGATGTACGCGGCGTTCGCCGGATTCCTGCTGGTGCTGCATCGCCGGGACGACGCCGCGCCGTGCGGGTGCTTCGGCGCGAGCGATGCGCCGCCGGGCACCACGCACCTGGTGATGAATCTCGCCTGCGTGGCGGTCGTCGCCGTCGCCGTCGCCACGTCGACGCCGAGCCTCACCGATGTGGCTGCCGAGTCGGACATGGCCTCACTCGTCGGCTACGGAGCTCTCCTGCTCGCCGGCACGCTCGGCGTGTTCGCCGGAACCACCGTGGTCGAGGACATCCGCCACACGACCGACCTGATGAAGGCCTGATCACCCATGACCATCACCAGCACCCTCGCCGACCGGACCGCCCGCCTCCTCGGGCGGCGCAGTGACCGTCGCAGCTTCCTCGTCAAGGCCGCGGTCGCCGGAAGCGCTGCGGTCGTGGCTGGGCGCGAATACGTGCTCAAGCCCGGAAGCGCCTATGCCGGCGTCTGCAGCTGCCGCGGCCGTTCGTGCGACTGCGGCGCCCTGTGTTGCGACGGCTACACCGAGTTCTGTTGTGCGATCTACGGATCCAACTCGTGCCCGCCCGGCACGTTGCTCGCCGGATGGTGGAAGGTCGACAACTCGTCGTTCTGCAACGGTGCGGCCCGGTACTACATGGACTGCAACGACAAGTGTGGGGGGTGCGGCTGCGGCGGGAGCGGCGTCTGTTCAGGGTCGTGCACCGGCGCGGTGTGCCAGTGCCGGAGCTGTGGGAACCGCAAGGACGGGTGTACCCAGTTTCGCTACGGCAACTGCAACAACCAGGTGGCGTGCGTCGGACCGATCATGTGCCGCGTGGTCACGTGCACCAAGCCGTGGGAGATCGAGCCCACCTGCACGACGGCGACTCGGGTCGACAACAACACACGAAATCACCACCGGCCGTGCCTCGAGCCGCCGAAATCGGGGCCGCCAACGGGCTCGGTCTCGTCGGTCGTGGCGGTGACCGGCGGCTACCGGGTGCGCGGGACCGCCACCGACCCCGACACATCGGTTCCGATCAAGGTCCAGGTGTTCGTCGATCGCAAGCCGGTCCAGAGCGTGCCCACCTCGGGCGGCTCGTTCGACGTCACGGTCGCGGTGCCGCCGGGATCGCACGAGATCTGTGTCTACGCGCAGAACGCCGGGCCGGGAGGTCCGGTCCTGCTGGGATGCGTGACCCGCAGCCGATGACTGCGCTCGTCGTACTCCTCGCAGTGGTCGTGTCGATCCTGACCGTGCTCGTGATCGGACTGCTGCGCAGTCACGCAGAGATCCTCCGTGGGTTGCACGACGCCGGAATTCGTCTCGACCCCGACCAGCCGACCGAGCGGCAGGTCCACTACACGACCAGCGAGACCGCGCCCGAGATCCGCACGCGTGACGGCGTGCCCGAGCCCCGTGACGCACCGGATGGCCAGCGCGCCATGGACATCGTCGGCCTCACCCCGTCAGGGGGCACCAAGTCAGTGGCGGTCGCCCGAACCGAGCACCGCACGTTGTTGGCGTTCCTCACGACCGGATGCGCCACGTGCGCCGGGTTCTGGCAGGCCTTCGCCGCCGGTGTCGAGTTGCCGCCCAACACACGTCTGGTGGTCGTGACCCAGGGCACCGACACCGAGAGCCCCGCCGAGGTCGCCGCCCTCGCTTCACCCGATGTCGCCGTCGTGATGTCGACCGAGGCGTGGGACAGCTATGCGGTTCCCGTCGCCCCCTACTTCGTGATGACCGACGGCGTGGCCGGCACCGTCATCGGTGAGGGCGCGGCGGCGACCTGGGAGCGGGTCGTCGCCCTGCTCGGCAAGGCGGTCGCCGACTCGGGCCACGAAACGACCTATTCGCGCCGCGAGATCCTGTCGGGACGCGAACGGCGCGACCGGGTCGACCGTGAGCTCATGGAGGCCGGCCTCCTGCCCGGCGACCCCCGGCTCTACCACGACCGTCTGCCCGTCGATGACGACTCGGCGTGAGTGGGGCCGTCGTGAACGGAGCAGTGGTGGTCGGCGGCATGGTGGCGGCGGTCGTCGGCGCCATCCGCTCGACGTGGTCGCCCTGAGGTGAGTCGATGCTGTCGAGCATCCACCCGCTCGGCGAGCGGGCCAAGCACAACTCGTTCGCGTTGACTGCGACCTCGTTCATCGTGGGGTCGTTGTTCGGCGGGCTCCTCGTCGGGGCCGTGGCAGCGGCAGGCGCCGCGTTGCTCGGTACGTTCGTGACACCGGCCGCGGCCGCGTTCGGCTTCGCGGTGTTGGCCGTCTTGGCCGCCTTCGTGGAGAGACTCGGAGCCCGGTTGCCTTCTTGGCGTCGACAGGTCAGCGAGGACTGGCTCACGACGTACCGCGGTTGGGTCTACGGCGCCGGCTTCGGCGTTCAGCTCGGCGCCGGGGTGCTGACGATCATCACCAGCGCAGCCGTGCCCCTCGCGCTGGCAGCGGCGCTGCTCTCGGGGACCCCGCTGGCTGCCGTGCTCATCTGTGGCTCGTTCGGTCTCGCCCGCGGACTGACGATCCTGTCGGTGGCCAGGGTCAATACACCCGACGACCTGTTCCGGTTCCATCGGCGGTTGCAGTCGAGCGCCGGTCGCGTTCGCACCGTCGCCAGCTCGGTCCTCGCCATCACCGGCGGGATCGTCGCCGCCACCATCTCGTTTCCGTAGGAGATCCATGAGAGTCGAATCGCACGGCATCAGCACCGAACTCCCGCCAGGGTGGGAGGCCGAGATCACGGTCCGCCCCGAGAGCGAAGAGGAGGCTGCGCTCGCCACGGGCGAGAAGACGACCATGCCGGTCGCGCACCTCGCCAACTTCCCGCTCCCGCCCGAGCGCGGCGACTTCGGCAGCAACGCGGTCGAGATCATGACCGCCGACGACGTCTTGGTGTGCCTGATCGAATTCGACCGCGGGTCGGCCGGCAGCGCCTTGTACGCACGGGAGGGCATTCCGGTGCTCACCCCCGATGCGTTCTCACCCGAGTCGATGCAGCGGGCGCTTCCCGGCCAGAGCGGAGCCCAGGAGTTCTTCAGTGTCGGCGGTCGGGCGTTCTGCGTGTACGTGGTCCTCGGGAGCCACACCCGCCGAGCCGAGACCGTCGAGATCGTCAATCAACTCCTGGCCACCACCCAAATCACCCCCGCCGACTAGCCCTCTTCAGCATCTTCGGAGCGTTTCCGACCGTCCTCGGTCGAAGACGCAACAGAGATGCTGGGCGGGGCGCCGCTCAGTGGGCTCGGAGGGCTTGGTCCAGCGGAGGGTGTGGCGGAACAGGATGCGTCTCACCGCCACCGACACCACCGCATCGAACGATCCGAACTCGAACGGGTGGTAGTGGATGTCGTGATTCGAGGGAGGCCCATCCCGCATCAGCCGCGCTGCGTGGCCGGACCCCAGCATCTGTGTCGCGTTTCGGACGCGTGAGCGTCGAGAATGAGACACAGATGCTGGTTGGGGCCCCGGCAGTGGGCATCAGAAGTCGGGGGGTCGTTTCTCGTTGAGGGCGGTCGCGCCTTCGACGAAGTCGGCCTCGGTCATCATGCGTTCGAGGAGTTCGATCGAGCGGGTGATCGAGGTCCCGAGGTCGTGGTGGAGGTCGGCGTACAACTGCGCTTTGGTCTCGCGCATCGACGAGGGTGAGACGTGGTGAGCCAGGTCCGAGGCGTAGTCGAGCACGGCATCCGGCAGGGTGTCATCGGCGACGACCCGGTTGACGAGGCCGATGCGCGCGGCTTCGTCGGCGAGCACGAGCCGGCCTGAGAGCAGCAGGTCGGCAGCGTGGGTGACGCCGACCAGCCGAGGGAGCAGCCACGACAGGCCGAACTCGGCCGGCAGCCCGAGCCTCGGGGCGGCGGTGGTGAACTTGGCCGACTCGGAGGCGAACCGAAGGTCGGCGAAGCAGGCGATGGCCATGCCGACACCGGCTGCGGGGCCGTTGACCGCAGCGATGATCGGCTTGGTCATGCCGAACTGGAAGGCGAAGGGGTGGTCGAACTCCGGCCGCACCCCGAATCCCGGCTCGGCGAGCGGACCGGTGATGCCGTCGTCGTAGCCGCCCTTCGCCACATGACCCTCGAGTGCCTTGGCATCGGCCCCGGCGCAGAAGCCGCGCCCCTCGCCTGTGACGACGACGACCCGGACGTCGGGGTCTCGCTCGGCCCGGTCGAGTGCCCACCGGTACTCGGTGTGCATCCGACCGGTCCATGCGTTCAGCCGGTGGGGACGTCGCAGGGTGAGGGTCGCCACCCGGTCGTCCAGGTCGTAGGAGGTGACCTTCAGCTCCACGGAAGCCAACTCAGCGACATCGTCGAAGGCGTCGATCGCGGAACAGCGGATCTGCGGGTCATCGGGTGAACGAGGTGAGGCCCTCGAGGACCGGCGCAGCGAGCTGCGGCTGGCAGATGAGCAGATCGGGCAGGTACGGGTCGGCGTGGTTGTAGCTGAGCGGTGATCCGTCGAGGCGGCTCACGTGGAGCCCGGCGGCGGCGGCGACGGCGACCGGAGCGCACGAGTCCCACTCGTACTGGCCGCCCGAGTGGGCATAGATGTCCGCCTCGCCCCGCACGACCGCCATGGCCTTGGCACCGGCCGACCCCATCGGCACCAGCACGCCACCGAGGACGACCGCGAGGTGCTCGGCCTCGGCTGGCGGTCGGGTGCGGCTGACGATGAGCCGGGGAACGTCCGGCGCCGTCGGCGGACCGTTCGGCGGCTCGGCGGTCGACAGGGTGAGCCCGACGGCGGGGAGCGCCACCGCACCGCACACCGCCCGTCCGTCGATCACCAGTGCAATGTGGACTGCCCAGTCGGTACGAGGCACCTCGGAGAACTCGCGCGTCCCGTCGAGGGGATCGACGATCCAGGTTCGATCGGCGTCGAGTCGGGCCAGGTCGTTGACCCCCTCCTCGCTGAGGACGGCGTCGTCGGGTCGCTGGTCGGCGAGACGCTCCATCAGCCACACGTGCGACCGCCGGTCGCCGGCGTCCTTGAGCTCCTCCTTGCCGACGCCCTGGGACGAGAGCTCGGCCCGTAGGGCCACGAGCAGCTCACCGGCGCCCGTGGCGAGGTCCGCGGCGAGTCGATGATCGGCAGGGGTCGGTGCGGTCACGGACCCTTGCTACCAGCATGACCGCGTCGAGCAAGGGGTCCAGACGGGGCGGCGGCCCCCAGTAGCCTCTCTGACCTCATGGCCTACGAACTGCCCCACCTCCGCGAACTCGAAGCGGAGGCCATCCACATCATGCGGGAGGTGGCGGCCGAGTTCGAACGACCGGTGATGCTCTTCTCCGGGGGCAAGGACTCGATCGTCATGCTCCACTTGGCGGTCAAGGCCTTCCATCCTGCGAAGGTGCCGTTCCCGGTCATGCACATCGACACCGGCCACAACTTCGCCGAGACCATCGAGTTCCGCGACCGCCGACTCGCCGAGGTGGGTGCCCGTCTCGTCATCGCGTCGGTGCAGGACTCGATCGACGAGGGCCGGGTTGTCGAGGAGACAGGTCCGAGGGCCTCGCGCAATCGATTGCAGACCACCACGTTGCTGGATGCCATCGAAGAGCACCGGTTCGACGCCTTGTTCGGCGGTGCCCGCCGTGACGAGGAGAAGGCCCGGGCCAAGGAGCGGGTGTTCAGCTTCCGTGACGAGTTCGGGCAGTGGGAGCCCAAGGCCCAGCGCCCCGAGCTGTGGAACATCTACAACGGCAGGGTGCGCCAGGACGAGCACATTCGGGTCTTCCCGATCAGCAACTGGACCGAGCTCGACATCTGGCAGTACATCGACGAAGAGCGCATCGAGATCCCGTCGCTCTACTTCTCGCACGAGCGCGAGGTGTTCGAGCGCGATGGAATGCTGCTGGCTGTCAGCGACTTCGTGACGCTGCTCGAGGACGAGAAGCCGTTCACCCGAACGGTCCGGTATCGCACGATCGGCGATGCCAGCTGTACCGGTGCCGTCGAGTCGGGCGCGGCCACCATCGCCGGCATCATCGAGGAGGTGGCCGCCACCCGTATCACCGAGCGCGGTGCGACCCGGGCCGACGACCGAGTGTCCGAGGCCGCCATGGAAGACCGCAAGCGCGAAGGGTATTTCTAGACCGATGGCCGAACTCCTCAGATTCGCGACCGCGGGTTCGGTCGACGACGGAAAGTCGACCCTGATCGGCCGCCTGCTGTACGACAGCAAGGCCATCTTCGAGGACCAACTCGAAGCGGTCGAGCGCACCTCTCATGCACGCGGGGACGAACACACCGACCTCGCACTGCTGACCGACGGGCTCCGTGCTGAACGCGAGCAGGGCATCACCATCGACGTCGCCTACCGCTACTTCGCCACGCCCAAACGCAAGTTCATCATCGCCGACACGCCGGGTCACCTGCAGTACACGCGAAACATGGTCACCGGAGCCTCGACCGCCGACCTGGCACTCGTGCTCGTCGACGCCCGCAACGGCATCGTCGAGCAGTCGCGACGCCATGCGTTCCTCGCAAGCCTGCTGCGCATCCCGCACCTCGTGGTGTGCATCAACAAGATGGATCTCGTCGACTACGACGAGGATCGATTCGAGGAGCTCAAGGACGAGTTCCGCGACTTCGCGATGAAGCTCGACGTGACCGACCTGATGTTCGTGCCCATCTCGGCCCTGCACGGCGACAACGTCGTCGATCGCTCGACCAACATGGACTGGTACGAGGGGAGTTCGCTCCTCCACCACCTCGAAGAGGTGCACATCGCCAGTGATCGCAACCTCATCGACGCCCGCTTCCCGGTCCAGTACGTCATCCGGCCGCAGAGTCAGACCGATGCCGAGCTGCACGACTATCGGGGCTATGCAGGAACCGTTTCCGGTGGGGTGTTCAAGCCGGGCGACGAGGTCGTGGTCCTCCCGTCCGGGTTCGCCTCGACGATCCAGTCGATCGACACGCTCGATGGCCGAGTCGACGAGGCGTTCGCCCCCATGGCCGTGACGATGACGCTCGCCGACGACATCGACGTCAGTCGCGGCGACATGATCTGCCGGGTCCAGAACCAGCCGATCGTCAGCCAGGACATCGATGCCATGGTGTGCTGGATGACCGAGCAGTCGACCCTCACCGCCGGCACCAAGCTCGGGATCAAACACACGACGCGCTGGGCGAGGGCGCTCGTCAAGGACGTGCAGTACGAACTCAACATCAACACCCTGCACCGCGAGGAGGGCGTGCACTCGCTGACCCTGAACCAGATCGGACGGGTCCGGCTGCGGACGACCCAACCGCTCTTCTTCGACGAGTACCGACGCAACCGAGCGACGGGCAGCTTCATCCTGGTCGACGAGACCACCAACAACACCGTGGGCGCCGGGATGATCCTCGGTGCGCCGTCCTGAGCAGCTCTCCGTGAACGAACGGGTCACCCCCAACGTCGTCTGGCATCCGAGCGAGGTCGATCGCTCGGCTCGGCTGTCGGCAGGGCTCACGGTCTGGTTCACCGGGCTGTCTGGTTCGGGCAAGTCGACGGTCGCAGCCGAGGTCGAACGTCAATTGCTGGCGGCTGGCCGTCCCGCCTACCTGCTCGACGGCGACAACATGCGGCACGGTCTCAACGGCGATCTCGGGTTCAGCGCCGAGGACCGGACGGAGAACGTCCGACGGGTGGGTGAGGTCGCCCGTCTCTTCGCCGACGCAGGAGTGGTGGCCCTGGTCCCGGTGATCAGCCCCTACGTCACCGACCGCGACCGGGTCCGCGCCGCACACGACCTCGCCGATCTCCGCTTCATCGAGGTGTTCGTCGACACCCCGATCGAGGTGTGCGAGCAGCGAGACCCCAAGGGGCTCTACAAGATGGCACGCGCCGGCGAGATCACCGGGTTCACCGGTATCGACGATCCGTACGAGCCACCGGTCGATCCTGAGGTGCGCCTGACCCCCGAGGTCGGCGATGTGACGACCATGGCCGACGTGGTGATCGCCGCGGTCTGATTGCTCGCTGATCCCGGTACGTTCTCTGCCTCATGTCCTCCCGCAACAACCTGATCGCCGGCGTCCTCTGCTCGGTCGTGATCGTTGGCGCGCTCGTCGTCCTGCTCACCGGCGACGACCCGCCGATCGAGGACACTCGCCTCGGCGAGGGCGCCACCTCGACCACCGAGACGTCGGTGCCACCATCGACCGAGGCCAACGTGGGTCCACCTGATCTCGGGGCTGTCGTCGTTCGCCTCGACGAGATCGCCGAATTCGACCAGCCCATCGCGTCGGGCAGGCGTGACGGCGAGGCCGGCCTCTACGTCGCGGAGCGCGGCGGTCGGGTGTTCGTCCTCACCGGCGGCGAGAAGGTCGGTCCGATCGTCGACATCAGCGGCGAGACCGATCCTGACGGTGAACGTGGGCTGCTCGGAATGACGTTCTCGCCCGACGGCGACTTCCTCTACCTCGACTTCACCGATGCCGACGGGACGACGCAGATCGACGAGTTCGCCGTCCAACCCGACGGCGAGATCGACGAGTCGAGCCGTCGGAACGTGCTGTCGGTCCGCCAGCCCTTCGCGAACCACAACGGCGGCCATGTCGCTTTCGGGCCCGATGGCTACCTGTACATCGCGCTCGGCGACGGTGGGTCGGGCGGGGATCCCCAGGGCAACGGGCAGAACCCCGACACGCTGCTCGGATCGATCCTGCGCATCGATCCGACCAACACGAGTGGCGGGTCCTACGGCATTCCCGCCGACAACCCCTTCGCAGACGGCATCGACGGCGCTCCCGAGGTCTACGTCTACGGAGTGCGCAACCCGTGGCGCTTCGACTTCGACGACGAGACGGGCGATCTCTGGATCGCCGATGTCGGACAGAGCTCGTTCGAGGAGATCAGCTATCTCGCATCAGGACCGTCCCGGGCAGGCGCCAACCTCGGCTGGAACGTCTTCGAGGCGTCGTCGGTGTTCGCCGGGCCCGCGATCGACGGGACAGTGAAGCCGGTGTTCGAGTACGGACGCGACGAAGGACAGTCGATCACCGGCGGTGTGGTGTACCGCGGCTCGGCGATTCCCGATCTCGTCGGCGCGTTCCTCTTCGCTGACTTCGGGGCCGGAGAGGTGCGTGCGATGACGCTCGACCTCGCCGACTGTGCCGCACCCTGCCTGACGCCTCCGGTCGACATCGAGCGGCGCCTCGACGTCGCCCTGCCGCAGATCGCCCACTTCGCCGAGGACCTCGACGGCGAGGTGTACCTCTTCAGCCTCGACGGGACGGTGTCACAACTCGTTCCGGCCTGATGGCCGTTCGCGGGTGTCGCCGCCCGGCCCCGGTCGTCCTCGATCCGGGTGTGATCTTCGGCGTCGTCGCCCTGTAACCGCACCCAGGCGCCGCGTGGTTCCGCGTACCCGCCCTACCATCACGACATGATGGCCTCGTCTGCGCCCCTGATCGGGTTCCTGCACCCCGGTGCCATGGGTGCCTCGATCGCTTCGATCGTCACCGGAACCGGGGCCTGGGTTGGCGATGGACGCTCGGAGGCCACCGCGTGGCGGGCCGAAGAAGCGGGGTTGGTCCAGCTCGGCTCGCTGGGCGAGATGGTCGACCGGTGTGAAGTGATCGTGTCGGTGTGTCCTCCGGGATCGGCGGTCGAGGTCGCACGATCGGTCGCCGATGCCGGGTTCGACGGCGTCTTCGCCGATGTCAACGCCGTGTCTCCCCAGACCGCACGGACCATCGCCGAACGCTTCGCCCGCTTCGTCGACGGCGGCATCATCGGTCCGCCGGTTCGCGTCGCGGGGACGACTCGTCTCCATCTCTCGGGTGGGGAGGCGCCGCTGGTCGCCGAACTCTGGCGAGATTCGCCCCTCGAGGTCCGGGTCATCGACGGCCCGGCGGGCGCCGCCTCTGCGGTGAAGGCGTGCTTCGCGACGTGGACGAAGGCCTCCGCGGCAATGCTCCTCGCCATCCGGGCGCTCGCCCGAGCGGAGGGAGTCGAGGAGTCACTGGCGGCGGAGTGGGCCACCTCGATGCCCGACCTCGCAGACCGGGCGGAACTGAGCGCGGTCGGGACGGCGCCCAAAGCATGGCGGTTCGTGGGTGAGATGCACGAGCAGGCCGATGCCTTCGAGGCCGGCGGCCTGCCCGGCGGGTTCAGTGCTGCCGCGGCCGAGATCTATCGGCGCATGGCGGTGCTGAAGGACGTCGAGGCGGCGGATCTCGACGCGGTTCTCGGCGCGTTGCTCGATGCCGGCCGGTTGCCTCCGGGCTGAGATCCGGGGCGCTCAGCGCGTCAGCGGCTTGTACTTGATGCGGTGCGGCTGGTCAGCGTCGGCGCCGAGTTCGCGCTTGCGGAACGCCTCGTACTCGCTGAAGTTCCCTTCGAACCAGCGAACCTGGCTGTTGCCCTCGAAGGCCAACACATGGGTGGCGATCCGGTCGAGGAACCAGCGGTCGTGGCTGATGACCACGGCACATCCCGGATAGGCCTCGAGGGCGTCCTCGAGCGCGCGAAGCGTGTCGACGTCGAGGTCGTTGGTCGGCTCGTCGAGCAGCAGGGTGTTGCCACCGGTCTTGAGGATCTTGGCCAGGTGAACGCGGTTCCGCTCGCCGCCGGAGAGCACCCCGACCTTCTTCTGCTGATCGGAGCCCTTGAAGTTGAAGCTCGCGACGTAGGCCCGACCGTGAATCTCGCGACCGCCGACCACGAGGTTGTCGACCCCGCCGGTGATCTCCTCGTACACGGTCGCCTCGGCGTCGAGGGTGTCGCGGCTCTGGTCGACGTAGGCCATCTGCACCGTGGGCCCGACCGTGAGTGAGCCCGAGTCGGGCCCCTCCTGTCCGGTCAGCATGCGGAAGAGCGTGGTCTTGCCTGCACCGTTCGGGCCGATGACGCCGACGATCCCCGCCTTGGGGAGCTTGAAGTCGAGGCCCTCGATCAGGAGCTTGTCGTCGTAGCCCTTGGTGAGCTCCTCGGCTTCGATGACGAGATCGCCCAGCCGGTCGCCCGGCGGGATCGTGATCTCGAGCTCTGCCGCCCGTCCTTCGGCGGCCTTCGCCTCGGCGAGGAGCTTGTCGTAGGCCGCGAGTCTGGCCTTGCCCTTGGCCTGCCGGGCCTTGGGTGCCATCCGCACCCACTCGAGCTCTCGTTCGAGGGTCCGCTGCCGAGTGCTCGACTGCTTGTCCTCCATCGCCATCCGCTGCTGCTTCTGTTCGAGCCAGCTCGAGTAGTTGCCCTCGAAGGGAATTCCGCGACCATGATCGAGTTCGAGAATCCAGCCGGCGACGTTGTCGAGGAAGTACCGGTCGTGAGTGATGGCCACGACCGTGCCGGGGTACTGCTTCAGCGTGCGCTCGAGCCACGCGACCGACTCGGCGTCGAGATGGTTGGTCGGCTCGTCGAGCAGCAGCAGATCGGGCTTGGAGAGCAGGAGCCGGCAGAGGGCGACCCGGCGGCGTTCGCCGCCCGAGAGGTTGGTGACCCCGGCGTCCTCGGGAGGAAGGCGCAGAGCATCCATGGCGATGGCGACCTGTCGATCGAGGTCGTTGGCTCCGGATGCGTCGATCTTCGCTTCGAGGTCGGCCTGCTCGGCTCCGATCTTGTCGTAGTCGGCGTCGGGGTCGGCGTACTTGGCGAGCACCTCGTCGTAGCGCGCCAGCAGTTCGGCGACCTCGCCCACGCCGTCGAGCACGTTCTCCTTGACGGTCTTGGTGGGGTCGAGGTCGGGTTCCTGGGCCAGCATCCCGACGGTGAAGCCCGGTGACAGGCGGGCCTCACCGGTGAATCCGTCGTCGAGTCCGGCCATGATCTTGAGGAGTGAGGACTTGCCGGCGCCATTGGGTCCGAGCACACCGATCTTGGCGCCCGGGTAGAACGACAGCGTGATGTCCTTGAGCACGTCGCGGTCGGGTGGGTAGAAGCGCGAGCACTTGTACATCGTGAAGATGAACTGGGCCTGGTTCATGGTCCGAGAACCGTATCGGTCCAGTTCAGGCCCACGACATCTGGCGCTCGATCGCCTGCCGCCGCGTCGTGCTCGACAAGGGCGGTTTCGTCGACGCCGAAGGCCGGCACGCGGTGACCTCGACGCGTGGCCCACGTCCCGATCGTTCGTGCGGTCGGGATTCACCCGCTGCCGGTGGGCCCATGAGTTCGTTCCGTAGAGCGACTTGTACCATGTGCCTTCGTGCCTGACTCCAAGCCCTCCTCGCTCGGCCCCAACGCGTGGATGGTCGACGAGATGTACGAGCAGTTCGTGGCTGACGCCGATTCGGTCAGCCCCGCGTGGCAGGAGTTCTTCGCCGACTATCGCCCCGACACCGACCTGACCGGCGAGACCAAGGCGCCCGTTTCCGCGCCCGAGACAGCCGGCGAACATCCGACGCCTCGGAAGGTCGCGGCCGGCGCGCCCGACACGACGACCGCGCCGGACACGACGACCGAGGAGACATCCGATCCGCTCGGGGATCCGATCCGTGGCGCCGGCGCCCGCATCGTCGAGAACATGGAGAACAGCCTCGGTGTCCCGACGGCGACGAGCTTTCGGGAGATCCCGGCTCGTCTGCTCGAGGTCAACCGCAAGGTGATCAACGGTTACCTCGGGCGAACCCGCGGCGGAAAGGTCAGCTTCACCCACCTCATCGGGTACGCCGTCGTCCGGGCCGTCGCTGAGACGGTGCCCGTGATGAACTCGTCGTTTCTCACCGATCCCGACGGGAAGCCACGGGTGTTGCGTCACGAGCACATCGGTCTCGGGATCGCGGTCGACGTCGAGAAGCGCGACGGCAGCCGCACCTTGATGGTGCCGTGTGTACGAGACGCCGACACGCTCGACTTCCGGGGCTTCTGGGCCTCCTACGAGGATCTGATCCGCAAGGTGCGGTCGAACAAGCTCTCGCCCGACGACTTCGCCGGGACCACGATCAGCCTCACCAACCCCGGCACGATCGGCACCGTGCAGTCGGTGCCGAGGCTGATGCCTGGCCAGGGACTCATCGTCGGCGTCGGCGCCATCGACCACGGAGCTCAGTTCCAGGGGGCCGACCCGAGGATCCTTGCCGACCTCGGCCTCTCGAAGGTCATCACGGTCACTTCGACGTACGACCACCGAATCATCCAGGGCGCCGAGTCGGGGATGTTCCTGAAGCGGGTGCACGAGTTGCTTCTCGGCGACGATGGCTTCTACGAGGACATCTTTCGTGCGCTCGACGTGCCGTACGAGGCCGTGCAATGGCGCAACGACGTGCGCGAGGTCGACCGCGAGCAGGCGATGCTCGAGAAGCAACTCGCCGTGCAGAAGCTGATCAACATGTACCGGGCGCGTGGACACCTGATCGCCGACCTCGATCCGCTGCGGTGGAAGGAGCCGCACATGCACAGCGAGCTCGACCCGGCGACCTACGGCCTCACGATCTGGGATCTCGAGCGCGAGTTCCTGACGGGGGGTCTGGGAGGTCAGGACCGCATGCCGCTCAGCAGCCTGCTCGGGGTGCTGCGCGATGCGTACTGCCGAACCATCGGCATCGAGTACATGCACATCCAGGACCCCGACGAGAAGGCGTGGATCCAGGAGCACGTCGAAGGCGCTCGCAACGACCTCGAGCCCGACGAGCAGCAGCACGTGCTGGGCCGGCTCAACGCGGCCGAGGCGTTCGAGAAGTTCCTCGGCACCAAGTACCTGGGTCAGAAGCGGTTCGGACTCGAAGGGGGCGAGTCGGCCATCGTGGTGCTCGACGCCATCCTCGAGGCGGCGGCCAACCTCGAGCTCGACGGTGCCGTGCTGGGCATGGCCCACCGTGGCCGCCTGAGCGTGCTCGCCAACATCGTCGGCAAGAGCTACGACCAGATCTTCAAGGAGTTCGAGGGTTCGGTCGACTTCGAGTCGATCCAGGGAAGCGGCGACGTGAAGTACCACCTCGGGCAGGTCGGGAAGTTCGTCAACCGCCAAGGGCGCGAGATCGTCGTCGAGCTGGCCGCGAACCCGTCGCATCTCGAAGCGGTCGACCCGGTGGTGGTCGGCATGGTCCGTGCGAAGCAGGACGTCATCGATGATCCCGAGGCGATGTCGGTGCTCCCCGTGTTGGTGCATGGCGACGCCGCCTTCGCAGGACAGGGAGTGGTCGCCGAGACCCTCAACATGTCCGACATTCGCGGCTACCGAGTCGGCGGAACGATCCATCTGATCATCAACAACCAGATCGGCTACACCACGACGCCCGAATCGGCCCGGTCGGGCTTCTACTCCACGGACGTGGCGAAGATGGTCCAGGCGCCGATCTTCCACGTGAACGGCGACGATCCCGAAGCGTGCGTTCGAGTCGCACGGCTGGCCTTCGAGTATCGCGAGCGGTTCCACAAGGACGTGGTCATCGACATGGTCTGCTATCGCCGCCACGGCCACAACGAAGGCGACGATCCGAGCTACACCCAGCCCCTGATGTACGCCAAGATCAGCGAGCGGCGCTCGGTGCGGAAGCTGTACACCGAATCGTTGGTCAAGCGCGGGCACATGAGCATCGACGAGGCCGAGCAGGCGCTCGAAGACTTCCAGGGGAAGCTGCAGGTCGCACTCGACCAGACGCGAGAGGGCGCCCCGACGACCGAATTCATCGCGAGCGACCCGCCGCCCGCCATCGGGGTGCTCCGCCATGTCGACACCGGTGTGGAGAAGCCGGTGCTCGATCACATCTTCTCGGTCATGTCGACCCCGCCGCCCGAGTTCAACCTGCATCCGAAGCTCGCCAAACAGTTCGATGGCTGGACCAAGCTGTACGAGTCGGGCGAGGTCGACTGGCACCTGGCCGAGCACTTCGCCCTCGGGTCGCTGCTGCTCGAAGGGACCGACATCCGGATGTCGGGCCAGGACACGAGGCGCGGCACGTTCGCGCACCGGCACGCCGTCCTGCACGACCACCTCAATGGTTCCGAGTACGCCCCGCTCGCCCATCTCGGCTCCGGACAGGGCAAGTTCTGGATCTACGACTCGTTGCTGTCCGAATACGCTGCGCTCGGCTTCGAGTACGGCTACTCCGTCGAGCGAAAGGATGCCTTGGTCGTCTGGGAGGCTCAGTTCGGCGACTTCGTGAACGGCGCGTCGATCATCATCGACCAGTTCGTCGTCGCCGCCGAGGACAAGTGGGACCAGACCTCGGGGTTGGTCATGCTCTTGCCGCACGGTTTCGAGGGCCAGGGTCCTGAGCACAGCTCGGCACGCATGGAGCGCTTCCTGATCCTCTGTGCCGAGGACAACATCCAGGTCGCGGCGCCGACCACCTCGGCACAGCTCTTCCATCTCCTCCGACGCCAGATGCACCGCGAGATCCGCAAGCCGCTCGTGGTCTTCACCCCCAAGTCGTTGTTGCGCGCCAAGTCGGCGAGGTCGCCGGTCGAGTCGCTGATGTCGGGTGCGTTCGAGGAGGTCATCGACGACCCGTCCGCTGACCCCGCGCTCGTCCGTCGGATCGTGCTCGCGAGCGGCAAGGTCAGCCACGATGCCGCTGCCATGAAATCCGAGGAGGGCATCGCCGACGTCGCCGTGGTGCGGGTCGAACAGCTCTACCCGTGGCCGTTCGATGCGCTCGATGCGCTCGTGGGCCGGTACGAACGTGCCGACGAGATCGTCTGGCTCCAGGAGGAGCCCGAGAACATGGGTGCGTGGAACTTCGCCAAGGGGCGTCTCTACGAGCGGTTCGAGACGACCCACCAGATCCGACGAGCCAGCAGGTACGAGTCGGGGAGCCCTGCCACCGGCAGCGCCAAGATCCACCAGCAGGAGCAGGCAGCGTTGCTCACCTCCGGACTCCACGCGGCTCCTCCGACGTGATGGTTCGAGGCCGCGTCCGCTGAGCCACGCTGCGTTGTCAGCGCAGGCTGATGTCGACCAGCGCCTCGAGTTCGTCGAGCGCCTGTTCGGGGTCGGCGACCTTGATCGTCGCCATCCCCATCGCCCGGGCGGGTTTGAGATTGACTCCGAGGTCGTCGAGGAAGACGGCCTCTTCCGCGTCGATGCCGAGCCCCTCGAGTGCGAGCTCGTAGAAGCGCGGGTCGGGCTTGCGGCATCCGGCCGTGGATGACTCGATCACGACGTCGAAGAGCTCGAGCACCCTCGTCATCGAGGGCGGGCCCTCGCCTTCGACGCTCACGAAGTTGTTCGTCAGCAGGCCGAGCGCGACGTGACCGGAGAGGCGCTCGAGCGCGATGACCATCGACGGCCGGATCTCGCCCGACAGGCAGGCGAGGACCTCGTGCGCGTCGACCAGCTGGCCGAGCGCCGCGGCCTCGGCCTCGAAGAGAGGCGCGAACGCATCGACGTCGACCTCGTTCCGCTCGAGGCGGGCCCAGGCGTTGGTGTCGGGGTCGGTCGCATTGATCGATCGGATGAAGCCGTCGGGAAGTCCGTGCGACGCCTCGTAGCGAGCGAAGGCCTCGAACGGACTGGTGGTGATGACCCCGCCGAAGTCGAACAGCACAGCGGTCGGCGGGGTGGTCGATCGGGGGTGCACCGAGCCACTGTAGGTGGGCCATCCCTGCCCTCGGGGCCGCGAAGTGGTTGACTGGGGCCGCTCATGGCTCCCGCCCACGTCGTCGTCGACGGCTCGAACATCGCAACTGAAGGCCGCTCGATGCCGAGCCTCGCTCAACTCGACGAGGCCGTCCGTGCGTTCATCAAGGAGTACGGCGAGGACCTCGCGGTCACCGTCGTGGTCGACGCCACCTTCGGTCACCGGATCGACCCGTCCGAGCGCAAGGCCTTCGACGAGGCGATCGCCAACAACGAGATGGTGACCCCGCCAGCCGGCGCAATCGGACGCGGCGACGCGTTCGTGCTCGAGATCGCCGAGCGGGTCGACGCTGCAGTTCTCTCGAACGACTCGTTCCAGGAGTTCCACGGGACCATCGACTGGTTGTTCGACGAGGGCCGTCTCATCGGGGGCAAGCCCGTCCCGGCGGTCGGCTGGATCTTCCTTCCCCGGTCACCGGTCCGCGGACCCGCGAGCCGGCGCTCGGTGAGTGAAGCGAAGCGCGGTCGGTCGAAGGCATCGAAGAAGAGCAGCTCGGGTTCGCAGAAGTCGTCGAACACACGGCGAAGGTCCAAGTCGACCGGCGCGCCTTCCGGCGGCCGATCTGGTGGGTCGCAGAAGGCCGTACCTCGCAAGCAGACCCGAAAGCCCGTGAAGAAGTCAGGCCACGAACCCGAGCCCTACAACGAACCGCTGCCGTTCATCGAGTTCGTCGCGGCTCACCCGGTGGGGACCACGGTGGAGGGCGAGGTCGAGCGGTTCTCTTCGCACGGCTGCTACCTGATCTCCGACGGTGCTCGCTGCTACCTCTCGCTCAAGCTGATGGGCGATCCCGCCCCCACCAGCCCCAAGGAGGTCGTGTCACTGGGCGAGACACTGACCTGCGTCGTCATCTCGATCGACACTCCACGACGCGGAATCGACCTGGCTCTGCCAGGATTCGTACCCGACAGTGCCGAGGGCGCTGCACACTCCACCCGATCCCAACGAAATGAATCCGAGGAGGATTCCTTGAGCACCCGAAAAGCAGTCAAGAAGAAGAAGGCTCCCGCGAAGCGGAAGGCTCCGGCGAAGAAGGCTCCGGCCAAGCGGAAGGCTCCGGCGAAGAAGGCTCCGGCCAAGCGGAAGGCTCCGGCGAAGAAGGCTCCCGCGAAGCGGA
>DATKWD010000148.1:0-7031 GCA_035529695.1 Acidimicrobiales bacterium
ACGCTCGTCCTGGTATTGCCACCAATCCAGCAGCCTGCCCTCGGACACCCCCGCATCACGCCGAGCGTGATAGCGAGCCCAGAATGCCCGGTCGTCCGGGCCCACCGTGAGGGACAGCGCCAGCGCTCGCCCGAGCGCCCCCTCGTCGACAGTCAGTTCGTGGAGAATCGAGTCCTCGGCGAGCTCTTCGCCCAACCAGTCATCAACCTCGCTCGGCTGCCCCTCCAGGCGCTGCGTCCCGATCGGAGCCAACAGCTCGTCCAGAAATCCACGGGTCGCGGGACCGGTCGCCCGCGCATCCACGGTCCCCCGCACCACAACGGGCTTCGGTGGCTTGTCGTCGCCCATCGATCCTCCCCAAAGCGGACGGGCCCACCCTCGATGGTGCCACAAACGCCTCGAACGGCGTCGGGCGACCCTGTGGGCCAGCCCACGATGAGCCTGATCGGGTACGCCAACAGCCCACCGAAGATCGGAGCGAAGATCGCGACGACCACCACAACCGATGCCGTGTCCCTACCTCGCCGCTTCCGCCGACCAGCCCGTCTGCACGAGGGACAATATACGCAATCTGTTTCATGTATTGCAACTCATATACCACGACACCGTCGATGACCCTCTGATCTGGCGACGTCCCGATGAACCACCGACCTCTCGCAGGACCGCCGGTCAGGACGCCAGCGACTCGATCACCCGCGACAGTGCCGTGGGCGCGTCGTCGTGGCGGCCCACCTCGGTGAGTTCGCGCCGGGTGTCGTCGTCGAGTCGAGTCGCAAGCTGATCACGGATGACCTTGCGCCAGCTGAACGCTCCCAGCGACCGGGTCGGCCCGCCATGGATGGCTGCGTAGGCCAACGCCGCAGCTTCGGGCCGACCGTGCGACAGCGCGGCAACCGCAGCGCCGGCCGCGCAGTCATAGGCCATCACCGCCGTCCTCCACTGCCGCTCGAGGGCAGCCGCGTCGTGAAGGTGCGCAACCGTGTCGGCGATCTCGGCCGACTGGCTGCCCACCACGGCCCGCAACAGAGGCACGACACACGAGTACGCAATGGCCGTCTCTTCGATCGAGTCGGCGATGGCGTCGATGACCACCAGGGCCTCGTCGGCCCGATCGGCGAGATGGAGGGCCACCGCGAGGTCGCCGAGGACCACGAAGTCGAGCGGCACCTCGGCGGTCGAGCGGGGTAGCCGGCTCACGTCGCGGATGTCATACGCACCGAGGATGTCGTCGACGGCGTCGGCGAAGCGTCCTTCGGTGAGGGCGGCCTCGCCACGGCCATAGGCGGTCATGGGCGTCGGACCGAATCGTTCGTCGATCACGTCGTAGGCGGCGAGCGCTGCTCTCGGATCAGCCGCATCGAGGTGGTGGGCGACGATGAGCGATGCGCTGTACTCGATGAGGTCGTCGCCGGTGTGGTCGCGAAGACGTCGAGCCATGGCGTCGGACGTGGCGAAGTCGCCTGCGAATTCGGCCAGGACGGCCTCGGCGAAGTCGAGGCGTTCCGCGAAGGCAGGATCATCGGGCGGCTCGGTCGCCCGCAGCTCGGCCAGCAGGCGGGCGGCCTCGTCGTTGGCACCGGCGGCACAGAGGGTGGTGGCCATGTGGACGAACAGGGCGGCCGCCCGACCCAACTCACCCGAGTCGATCGCGTATCGCACGGCGGCCCGCTGGTTCGCCACTTCGGCAGGACTCGTGATCCAGTGCGGACCGTCGCGCCGCTCGGCCATGCGCGTCGACCAGTCGATCAGCCAGTCGAGGTGCCTCGATCTCGTCGTGTCTCCCTCGGCCGATGACTCGAGCTCGGCGAGGGCGCGCGACCGGATGGTCGCCAGGAGCCGGTGGCGGATGCCGTGCTGCCCACGCTGGACGTCGACCATCGACTGATCGACCAGCGCAAGGAGTGCTCGGCCGACCGCGGCCTCGTCGAGGTCGGCATCGGTAGCCACCGCCTTGGCGGCCTCGACGGTGAATCCGCCGTCGAACACCGCGAGGCGGGCGAAGACCGTCCGCTCGGTGTCGGACATGAGATCGAGGCTCCACTGCACCACGTCGTTGAGGCTGCGCTGGCGGACCTGGCGCCGCCGCTGACGTCGATCGGATCCGCCCGCCAGGAGCTCCGAAGCCAGATCGCCGAGTTCGAATCGGGTCACCCGGGCGGCGGCGAGCTCGACGGCCAAGGGGAGGTGATCCAGCTCGGCGCAGACGTCGGCGATGACCGCCAGCTCGTCGGCCGGCGGATCGAAACCGGGTTCGAGGAGGCGGGCGCGCTCGACGAACAGACGCGTCGCCTCGTCCATATCATCGGACAGCCCGCCCAACCGCAGAACATGTTCGCCTTCGATCGCGAGCGGCTCGCGACTCGTGGCGAGCACGGCGAGGCCGGGGCAGCCCTCGAGCAGTTCTTCGATCAGCTCGGCGGCGCCATCGAGAACATGCTCGCAGTTGTCGATGACCAGGAGTGCCTGCCAGCCGGCGAGCATCTCGGCAGCGCGTCGAGCTGCGGCATCGCCCAGGTCGTCGGCCGCGAGCCCGATCGCGGTGAGCGCCGTCGACGCGACGAGGTCGTCGTCCACGATCCCGCTGAGGTCGACGAACCACGCCCCCTCGGTCCATCGTCCGGTGGTTTCGGCTGCGTGGGTCATGGCCAGCCGGGTCTTGCCCGTGCCGCCGGGTCCGACGATGGTGGTCAGCGAACGAGGCACCACCAGCTCATCGAGGGTGGCCAACTCGTGGTGCCGCCCGACGAAGGACGTGCGGGCCGCCGGCAGGTTGTGCTGATCGCCCGCCACCGACCGGAGCGGCGCGAAGTCGTCGAGCCCGTCGATGACGAGATGCACGATCTGCTCGGGTCGCTCGAGACCCTTGAGGCGATGGACGCCGAGATCGTCGAGGGCGAGACCCGGATCGTCGAGCTCGCCGGACAGATCGCGGGTCGTGGTCGTCAGGACCACCTGGCCGCCGTGAGCGGTGGCCATCACGCGCGCCGCGCGATTGACTGCCGCGCCGAAGTAGTCGCCATCGCGCTCGTCGGCCTCGCCGCTGTGGAGGCCCATGCGCACTCGGATGACTGCATTCCTCGTCCAGGGCTCATCCCGAAGCGCCCGCTGGCCGGCAACGGCTGCAGCGATCGCGTCGACAGCAGAGCTGAACGCCGCTGCATACCCGTCGCCCCCCGTGGCGAAGACATGGCCGCCGTGGTCGACGATGGTCCCGCGAAGCACGGTGTCGTGCCGAGCCAGCGCCGCCTGCATCTCCTCGGGCGCCGAATCCCACAGGGCGGTCGACCCCTCGATGTCGGTGAACAGGAACGTGACCGTGCCGGTGGGGACGGAGCGGACCTCATCGGCTGCAGCTGCCCTCACGCCCGGATCCCCCGGTATGTCTCGAGGCGAAGATCCACGAACGAGAGTGTTGCCGATCTGCGACAGGGAGGCCATCGCGCACTCGATCCTGGTCTGGTGGCCAGCCGGTACGTTGCGCCCGATGGCCAGCATCACGACCGACGACCAGGGCCGCGAGGTCCACCTGCGCACCTGCCCGTTGTGCGAGGCGATGTGCGGACTCGAGATCCACGTGCGGGACCAGCAGGTCGAGTTGATCCGGGGCGACCGCGACGACGTGTGGTCGAAGGGCTACCTGTGCCCGAAGGGGACGACGCTCGGCCATCTGCACCACGACCCCGACCGGTTGCGGGCACCGCTGGTGAAACAGGCCGACGGCAGCTTCGCCGAAGTCAACTGGGACGAGGCGTTCGCCCGATGCGACGAACTGCTGGCGCCGGTCATCGCCGACCACGGCATCGGCGCGGTGACCGCCTATGTCGGCAACCCGCTCGCCCACGCCCTCAGCCTGAGCCGCTACATCGGCGTCCTCATCGGCATGTCGGGGATCCCGATGATCTACTCGCCGGGCACGGTCGACCAATGGCCCAAGAACGTCAGCTCGCACCTGATGTACGGGTCGATGTGGACGATCCCGGTGCCCGACGTGCGGCGCACCGACCTGATCGTGGTGATGGGAGCCAACCCCCAGGCCTCGCAGGGATCGCTGCTGGCGTGTCCCGACCTGATGGGCGAGCTCTCCGGCATCGTCGAGCGGGGCGGCGAAGTGATCGTGATCGACCCGCGCCGCACCGGCACGGCCGAGGCCGCCTCGGAATGGCTCCCCATCACCCCGGGCACCGACGCGGCGCTGCTTCTCGCCATCGCCCACGTACTGTTCGCCGACGGCCTGGTCGACCTCGGACCCGCCGGCACGCTGGTCGACGGCGTCGACGAGATCGAGCGCCTGGTCGCCGACTGGCCCCCCGAACGGGTCGAGGACGTGACCGGCGTGCCTGCCGAGCGCATCCGGCGGCTCGCCCACCAACTTGCCGGCACCGAACGAGCGGTGGTCTACGGCCGCATCGGGCTGTGCAATCAGGAGTTCGGCACGCTCGCCAGCTGGCTTGTCGACGTCGTCAACACCCTGTCGGGCCATCTCGATGTCGAGGGCGGGATGATGTTCCCCCGCGCGGCGGCATGGGCGGTGGCCACCCTCCCGATGCCTGGTCTCGAGGGCGGCGCACCGAACTTCGGACGGTGGAAGAGCCGGGTTCGGGGCGCACCCGAGGTGCTCGGCCACGTGCCGGCTTCGTGCCTGGCAGAAGAGATCGCCACACCGGGCGAGGGCCAGATCAGGGCCCTGTTCACCGTGGCCGGCAACCCGGTGCTGTCGGCACCGGGCGGCGACCGCCTCGATGACGCCCTCGCCGGCCTCGATGCCATGATCAGCGTCGACAACTGGATCAACGAGACCACCCGCCACGCCGACGTGATCCTCCCGGGTCTCTCGCCCCTCGAACAGGCGCACCACGACGACCTCATCGCCGGCTTCGCGGTGGGCAGCGTCGCCAACTACTCGGCGCCGGTCTTCCCGCCCGAGGACGGCCGCCCGCACGAGTGGGAGATCCTCATCCGTCTCGCCGGTGCATGCAGCGGGCAACCGGCCGGTGACGTCGACGTGGCGGCGATCGACGACGGGTTCTTCGACGTGCTCGCCTCGGTGCACGGCATCGACGGTCCGGCGGTCAGGGAGGACTACGACCACGGCGGGCCTGAACGCCTCCTCGACCTCACCCTGCGCACCGGACCCTTCGGCGACCGCTACGGCGAGGTGCCCGATGGCATCAACCTCGAGGTGGTGAAGGCTGCGCCGCACGGCATCGACCTCGGTCCGATGATCCCGCGCCTGGCCGACGTGTTGCAGACCGCCGGCGGCTCTCTCGTGCTGGCCCCGCCCTACATCACCGCCGACGTCGACCGACTGGCCGAGCGACTCGACCGTCCGGCCGACGACCTGGTCCTGATCGGCCGCCGCCACCTGCGGTCCAACAACTCGTGGATGCACAACGTCGAGGTGCTGGTGAAGGGCCGCGACCGATGCACCCTGCTGGTTCACCCCGACGACGCGGCACGGCACGCGTTGGCCGACGGCACCCTGGCTCAGGTCACGTCCGAGGCGGGATCGGTGATCGTCCCCGTCGAGGTCACCGACACCATCTCGTCGGGGGTCGTGTCGCTCCCCCACGGCTGGGGTCACGACCGACCTGGCACCCAGTTGTCGGTGGCCAGCCAACACGCCGGGGTGAACGTGAACATCTTGTCGCCCGGTCACTTCGTCGACGAGCTGTCGGGCAACGCCGCCGTCAACGGCATCCCGGTGACCCTCTCGCCCGCATAGCTGGGCCGACGTCGAGGTGGTGTCGGGCCGGACGAGCCGGCAGAAGAAGGTCCGCCTCGGCGACCTCGATCTCGACGCAGCAGCCCGTCACATCGACTGCGTGCTGAGCGAGATCGCCCGCCATCCCGCAGGCTGAGCCGCTCGATCCTGCGTGCCGACCTGTTCGGCCTTCAGCCTCTGGCGTCGAGGGCGATCTGGAGCGCGTCGAGCGGATAGGGCGGTCCTTGCATGAGGATCACATGGTCGGCTCCGGCGGCTGCGTACTCGGGCACTCGGTCGGCGGCGCCAGGATCGATGGCGACCGTCCGCTCGATGGCACCGGGGTCGCGGCCGACCTTGGCGCACCAGTCGTCGAGGACGGCGTTGACCTCGGCGAACTCGTCGGGTGACCCGAACGTGTTCCACGCGTCGGCCTCTTCGGCGACGATTCGCAGCGTCACCTTCCGGCCTCCGCCGCCGATGAGGATCGGGAGGTCGCCGACCGGGCCAGGGTTCAGTCGACCCAGCCGCTCCTTGATGATCGGGAGGTCGCGTTCCATCTTTCGGAGCCGCTCGATGGCGGTCCCGAACTCGTAGCCGTACTCGTCGTAGTCGCGCTCGAACCAGCCCGACCCGAGGCCGAGCACGAACCGTCCGCCCGAGAGGTGATCGATCGTGCGGGCCATGTCGGCGAGCAGGTTGGGGTTCCGGTAGCTGTTGCACGTCACCAACGCTCCGAGCGTGGCGTGCTCGGTCTCGACGGCGAGCGCCGCGAGGGTCGTGTAGCACTCGAAGTGCGCGGCGTCGGGGTCGCCGTAGAGCGGGTAGAAGTGGTCCCACACCCAGATCGAATCGGCCCCCATGGCATCGGCCTGACGGGCCGCGGCCCGCAGGTCGTCGAGGCTCGCGCCCTGCGGATGGAGCTGGATGCCGACCTTCGTCGTTGTCATGCGGCCGAACTTATCGGCGGCTGGTGGGCGTGAGTCGGGACGGAACCCGGCCATCGTGTGGTACGGCTTCAACATGTGCGATGACCACGAACACGATCACGGCGCCGCTGAGCAGTCCGCACCCCGACCCGTCGAAGGCGAGGCGGTCGATCCGATTTCGCTCGAACCGGTGGACGAAGTCGTCATCACCATGCTCATGGACAACTCCTATGACGGCTTGCTCGCCGGTGGAGGGCAGGCGTCACGCTCGTCCTGGTATTGCCACCAATCCAGCAGCCTGCCCTCGGACACCCCCGCATCACGCCGAGCGTGATAGCGAGCCCAGAATGCCCGGTCGTCCGGGCCCACCGTGAGGGACAGCGCCAGCGCTCGCCCGAGCG
>DATKWD010000149.1:0-21767 GCA_035529695.1 Acidimicrobiales bacterium
GATGAGGCGCACGGTGTCGAAGCTCATCGGGATCTTGAAGCGGCTGGTCACTCGGAAGAAGCCCAACCACAGCTGCGCGGTGGTGCGCTCGTACCACTCGGAGTGTTTGCTCCGGGCCGCCACCAGCGCCTCCCAGAACACCTCTTCGACCGCCTTGATCACCCGGTCGGTGTCGATGGGCGGCAGCGGCTCGAGCAGGGTCAGTGAGAGCCGGGCCATGCCTTCGAGGTCTTCGTGTTCCATCAGGTTGAAGATCTGGCGCATCGCCGAACGACGCGATGCCGGCAACGAGCCCATGGCCCCGAAGTCGATGAAGACCAGCTGGTTGTCGCGCTGCACGATGATGTTCGCCGGGTGCGGATCGCCGTGGAAGAACGTGCTGTCCCACAGGCCCCAGTGGCTCACCCAGATCATCCGTTTGGCGACCTCGGCGGGGTCGATGTTCAGCTCTGCCATCCGGGCCAGCGCCTCGCGGTCGTCGTTCTCGACCGCGGCGAGCAGTTCGAAGAGCCACACCCCCGACACGAACTCCTCGACGATGACGTCCTCGCCGCACAGGTCCGAGAACAGCTTCGGAGCGGTGAAGTAGCGACGTCGGGCCTTCTTGGCGCGCCGCCGGAAGATCTCCTGGAAGCGGGCCTCCTTGTAGAAGTCGAGCTCTTCGAGCAGCGACAGGCGGACCTCCGACAGCACGTTCTCGCTGAACCCGGGCCGCAGCAACGTCAGCGCCTCGGCGACCGACGAGACCCAACCGAGCACCCGTAGATCGGCGGTGATCTGGCGACCCACGTCGGGCCGGCGCACCTTGACCGCCACCCGTTCACCGCTGTGGAGCACCGCTTGGTAGACACACGCGATCGACCCCGAACCGACCGGCGTGGGGTCGAAGACCGCGTACGTCTCGGCGAGCGGCTTGCCGGTGACCCGCTCGATGGCCTCGATCGCCTGCTCGACCGGGAAGGGGTCGACCTGATCGAGCAGCGACGTCAGCTCTTCGCAGTACTCCTGGGGCAGCAGATCGGCCCGGACCGATGCCTGTTGGCCCAACTTGATGAACGACCCGCCGATGCGAGAGATGGTCTCGCGCAGCCGCACCGCCCGACGACGGGTCGAGTCGCGGCCCCGGAGCTTGTCGCCGATGACGCCGAGGGTGAACACCGCGATGCACCACAGCCAGACCATCGCCCGCGCGATCGTCAACACGACTCCGGCCCGGTACTGCGAGGTCACCCGCAGGGTGCGCGGCGCGATCTCCGAGACCGCCGTCGCGGTGAGCGGCGGCCGGCGGGGCATGGTGAACAAGACCTCGTCGGCCTCGATCATCTCGGCATCGACGTCGGGCGCGTCGTAGAACGCCGGAACCGAAGCCACCGTCGCTGCGGACCCGTGGTGCACGCGCCACCGCTCGGCACCGTCGCGCACCGCGGCCCGCTGGTCTTCGCGACGAGTCAATGACCTACCTGAGGGCTCTCGCCGCGCTCCGTGTCGATCGACGGGCGATCCGGCGCACCGACCTGGGCGAGCCGGCGCGCATGAGATCGATCGGCAGCGCTGCCAGGGTTCCGGCACTGGCCGCCATGCCCTTGGCCATGTTGGGCATCAGGTCGATGACCGCGCCGTCGCGTTCGCGCCGGGCCGACTTGCGCCGCGACTTGTCGTAGCGGCGCAGCCCCTTGTCGGCGGCCTTGGCGGTGCGCCGTGAGGCTCGGTAGAGGTTGCGTTCCATCTGGTCGGCGTCGTCGAGCCGCGGCTTGCGCTTGGCGCTCTTGTTGCCCGTGATCTCGATCAGCACGGGCGGGCCGAGGACCCAGCTGCGGCCCGTGCCGGGCGTGTCGGCGGGCATCAGAACGGAAGCTCGATCGTGCGGCGGCGCGACTTGGGCTTGCGCTCGTAGATCAGGACGATGGGGACGAGCGACGAGTCGGCCAGTTCGTCGCCGAGCTCGTCGATCACGTCGTCGAGCACGTCGACCACCTCGTCGACGAGCTTGCCCTCGCCTCGCTTGAGCGCCTTGACGTGCTTGCGAGCCACCTTGCCCAGGTCGACGATCACCGGGGTGATGACCTCGACTTCGTCGAGGGCCTCGTCGGACTCGTCGGACCCGCCGGCGGGTGCGGTGTCGGCGGCGACGCTGTCGGAGTCAATGGACATGGGCCTCACTCCTCGTCAATGGAATCAATGGGTTGTCAGGGGCCAGAGACTACTCGTAGGCGATCGCGTCGCGGACGCTGAGTCGGGAGGCGCCGCGAGCGGGAAGCCAACTCGACACGATGGCCACCACCACGGCCATGGCGAGCCACAACGCCACCCCGATCGGAGCGAATCGGAACTCGAGCGGGACCTTGATGAAGCTCACCCCCACCGACTGCGCCATCACCCAGCCCATCGGCACGGCCATCAGTGATCCCAACGCCCAGCTGAGCCCGGCCACGGTGAGCCCCTCGACCAGCACGATCGACAGCACCGTGCCGCCGGTGGCCCCGACCGACCGCACCATCCCGAACTCGGTGGTGCGTTCGAGCACGTTGAGGCTCATGGTGCCCAGCAGACCGAGCCCGCCCACGAGCGCGAACACCACGGCCATCGCCGAGAGCATCAGCAGGATCGGGGTGGTGAGCCGCTCGACCTGGGCCCGCATCGCCGAGCGGGTGTCGACGGCCCTGACCGGGATCTGTGAGGCGCCCAGCGAGGCCTCGACCCGGGCCGCGAGGTCGACCTGGGCGGCCGCGTCGTGCGCGGTGCCCGACACGACCAGCCGGTTGACCAGCCCTGTCGATCCGAGGCCCGCGTCGAGCTGTTCGTACGGCGCATAGACGATCGGCGCCGACGGCCGGGGCTCACCGGGGGCGATGAGCTGGGTCGTCGAGATGCCCACCACCTCACGCGTCACCTCGGTGTCGCCGATGCGAAGGGTGATGTCGTCGCCGACCGAGAGGCCCGGTTCGTTGGCTCGCACGTCGACATTGACCACGACCCCTTCGTCGTCGGCTTCGAGGTAGCGGCCCGCGACCATGGTCGCGTCGATGAACGCACTGTCGGGCGGAACGCCGAACACGATGGTCTGCGCGCCCGATTCACCGCCGTCGGGTCGGACCACGCTCGACGGGACGATCAGCCAGCCTTCGACGTCGGCGAGTTCGTCGGTGGAGGCGACCGCACGCTCGACGTCGGCGAACGGCTCGGGCCCCTGGAGGTCGACGGTCACGTCTTGTTGCCAGTAGGCCTCGATCGAGTCGACGGTCTCGAACAACGAACTGCGCAGGGTCATCACCGTGACGAGGATGGCGCCGCCCAGTGAAAGCGCGACGACGGTCAGCGCCAGGCGGGCCTTGCGGCGAAAGGTGTTGCGGGCGGCGTAGCGCAGCGAGGTCGGGAGGCGGCCGAGCCGGGCCAGCGCCCGGTCGATCCTGCTGGTGCCGAACACTCCCGATTCGGACCCGCGGATCGCTTCGGCCACGGTGGCTCGCGTGCCCGAGAGGATCGGTCCGAGCGCGGCGAGCAGCGGCACCGCGAGTCCGACCGACAGCATCACGATCCAGACCCACGCGGGAGCGGCGAACCGGTGGACGTCGATGTTGAGCAGGGCGCCGAGTTGGTTGGTCAGGAGCCGCCCCGCGAGGGCGCCCGCCGGCACCGCGACGAGCAATGACAGGACCGCAAGAGCACCGATGGTGAGGAGATACAGCGTGAGGACATCGCGTCGCGAGGCCCCGACCGCCTTCATCACGCCGATCTGCGATCGCTGGCGGGCCAGCATCGCCGACACGGTGTTGAAGATGAGGAACGCCGACAGCACCAACGACAACAGGCCCAGCGCACCCAGGATGAGCAGGAGCGACGACACCACGTTGTCGAGCACGTGCTCACCCGGTGGCGGGATCGTGATGCCGTTGACCGCAAAGCCCTCGGCGGCCACCTCGTCGGCGGCCTGCTGGGCGACGTCGGCGATGTGAGCTTCGTCCAGCGGGTCGTCGGCGACCGTGAAGACGATCTCGTTGAAGGCGAGCGTCTGGCCCATCTGTTGCCACGTGTCGTCCGTGACGTAGGCGAACACGACCTGGTCGACGAGCTTGCCCGACACGACGGTGAGGTCGTAGGCGGTGCCCGACACGGCCAGCTCGTGCGATCCCCCCGTCGGGTCGACCACGGTGGCGGTGTCACCGATCGCCAGCCCCGACGCGTCCAGCGACGACCGTTCGAGCGCGATCGTGCCGGGCGGCGGTGGCCACGACCCGTCCTCGGGACGAATCCGATCGATGGCCTGGCCGCCGAGGAAGTCGGGCTGGATCACGACGCGCAGCGGTCGGAGCTCGTCGCCGACCTGGATCCGTCCGAACGCCACCTGCCGGCCGACCGCGCCCGCAGTGTCGTCGCGGACGTCGACGAGTTCGACCGCGTCGGTGTCGGCCCCTTCGGTGAGGATCGTGGCGCTCGACGGGTTGATGGCCGCGATCTCGGCGTCGAGATTCGAGGTGAAGATCGCCCGGGCGAACAGGGTGGTGCTCAGCCCGGTGAGGCCGATGGCCAGTGCGGCAACGACCAGGACGGTGCGGGCCTTGTTGCCCAGCAGCTCGCGGACGACCTTGCTGGACCGGGCGCTCACCCGGCGGCCGCCTCGGCGACCAGCAGGGCGATGTGGGTGTCGGACAGGCCGGCGTGACCGACCAGCTGGTCGTGGACCGAGGCCGGAATCGACGCGAGCGTGGTGCCGTCGGTTTCGTCGGGTGCAGCGCGCAGCGAGGCGATGGCGAGGCCGTCGCGACTGAGGCCGGCACCTCCGAAGTGTTGACCCGGTGGATAGCGGAATGCGATCTCGCCGCCGTCGGCCAGGCGCTCGACGGCGCCACTCACCACGACCCAGAAGTGATCGGCAGCGGCACCGGCCTCGACGATCGGGTCGCCGGCCGCGAACGCCGACGCTTCGACCTCGTCGCGGAGGTCGGCGAGGTCGGCCTCGACCGCGGCCGGCATGACCTGGCGGATCGTGGCCGCGGTCGTGCGCTGCCGCATGACCCGGGCGATGGAGTCGTGGGTCAGCTCGTTGTCGGCCACCAGATGCCCGAACACCGCGGCGTCGAGGGCGAGCAGCGAGGCGCCGGCACCCCCACCCCCGCTGTCGCCGGACGCGACGCGGACCGTGGCGCTGCGCGGCGCCGAGTCGAGGAGGCCCTGCTCGCCGAAGTACTGGCCCGGGCCGAGCCGGGCCACGACGTCGGTGGTGCCGTCGCTGCGCGTGCGGACGACCTCGAGCTCGCCGGTCACGACGATGTAGAAGCGGTCGGCGAGGTCGCCCTGGTCGAAGACGGTGGCACCCGCCTCGAGCACCTGTGGTTCGAGGCGGGTGCTCACCTCGGACAGCTCGGCGTCGGAGATGCCGGCCAGCGCGGTGCGGACGTGCGACTCGACCACTTCACCGTCGACGATCAACACGACGCGTGAGGCTCGGGCGGCGAGGTCGTTGTCGTGGGTGACCATCAGGATCGTCTTGCCCACCGCAACCAGTTCTTCGAACAACTGGAAGATCGTGTCGGCGGTTCGCGAGTCGAGGCTCCCGGTCGGTTCGTCGGCGACGATCAGCGCCGGGTCGTTGGCCAGTGCCCGGGCGATGGCGACCCGCTGCTGCTGACCTCCCGAGACGGCCGAGGGGAACTTGTCGGCGTGCTGGTGCATCTCGACCCGTTCGAGCAGGGCGATGGCGCGGTCGCGTCGCTCGGCGGGCGACCCGCGTCTCGCGAACTCCATGGGCAGCATCACGTTCTCGACCAGGGTCAGGGTCGGCAGCAGCTGGAAGAACTGGAAGATCACCCCGAGGTTGCTGCCACGCCACCGGGCGATGGCGTTCTCGTCGAGCGTGTGGATCGCGCTGCCCGCCACGTGGACCTCGCCGCTGGTCGGCCGGTCGATCCCGGCGATCGCGTTGATGAGCGTCGACTTCCCACTGCCCGACTTGCCGATCACCGCCACGAACTCGCCCGCGTCGACCTCGAGGTCGACGCCGCGCAGCGCGACGAATGCACCGGCCGGGGTGTCGTAGGCCTTGACGACATCACGAAGATCGACCAGGTGGGTCGCGGGCACGTCGGGAATCGGGCTGCCGGGATTCGGGCTGTCAGGCATCGGGGTGTCGGGCATCAGCGTGCGGTGCTCGAGATCGGGCGGTCGGGGTAGACGATCGAGTCGTTGAGCGTGCCGTCGACGTAGCGCTGCCTGAGCGCCCCGCGTTGCAGCTTGCCGTTGTAGGTCATCGGGATCGTCTTGGGTTCGACCAGGTGCACCCGGGCCGGTCGGAACCCGAACCGGTCGGAGACCGCGTTGGTGATCGCGATCACGCAGGTCTTGCGTTCGGCGTCGTCGGCCATCTGGTCGGGGCGGATCTCGGCCAGCACGGTCACCTGCTCACCCTCGACCCCGCCGTGGTCGACTCCGATCGCCGCGCTGTAGCGAACGCCGTCGATGGCGTTGGCGACCTCTTCGACCTCCTGGGGGTACACGGTCTGGCCGGCTTGGATGATCACGTCCTTGGCGCGGCTGAGGATGTAGAGGTAGCCGTCGTCGTCGAGCATGCCGATGTCGCCGGTGCGGATGGTGTCGGGGTCGACTTTGAGCGTCGCGGTCGCCTCGGGGTTGCCGAAGTACCCGATCGTTGCCGCCGGCGTGGTGACCACGATGTGGCCTTCGACGCCGGCGGGAAGCGGTTGGTCGGCGTCGTCGACGATCCGGACGACGACGTCGGGGAAGGGACGTCCGACCGACACGGCGCCGCGAGGGTCGATCCGGTTGGGGGTCGACGGCTTCCACATGCTCACCCCGACCGTCGCCTCGGCGAGTCCGTAGGCCGCAACCATGACATCGCGCAGGCCGAAGACCTCGTGGAACTCCTCGACGGTCGAGGCGCGCACCGGCTCGGCCGCATTGAGTGCGACGCGGAGAGAACTGAGGTCGTAGTCGTCAGCGGCGCCCGAACGGGCCGCAGCGCGGAGGCAGAGGCGGTAGCCGAAGTCGGGTGAAGCGGTGAAGGTGCAGGCGTGGCGGCTGATGGTCTCGAGCCAGGGACGGGGGTCGGCCATCTGGGTCGGGAGCAGGTGGAGCGGTGCTGCGAGGAAGAACGGAACCATCGTCATGACGATCAGTCCCAGGTCGTGCGAGACGGGGAGCCAGCTTGCGAACCGGTCGGCCGGGGTGATCTCCATGCCCTCGATCATCTGGCCGACGTTCGTGAGCAGGTTGGCGTGGGTGAGCTGGACGCCCTTCGGGTCGCCGGTGCTGCCCGAGGTGTACTGGATGAATGCCACGTCTTCGGGTCCGACAGTGGGGAACTCGGGCGGTCCGGAGGTGGGGTCGCTGCGCTGATCGGTGGTGAGGACGTGCACGTCGGCGTTGTCGGATTCGTCGAGCAGGCTCGCCGCCGGCATCGACGGGTCGACGACGACGACCTGGGCGCCGCAGATCTCGGCCATCTCGACCGCCCGGGTCGCGGTGCTCCCCGCGAACACGGGTACTGCGATGCCACCGGCGAGTTGGGTTCCGTAGAACGCGGTGAAGAACTCGTGGCCGTTGGGGAGCGCCATCACGACCCGGTCGCCGTGGCCGACACCGGTCTCGACGAGCATCGCAGCGAACCCCTCGATGTCGGACCAGAGACCACCGAACGTCCGTGGATCACCGTTGAAGGAGTAGGCGGTCAGCTCGGCATCGGCGGTGCCGCGCCTCGCCATCATCTCGACCAGGGTGGCTGGGGCGCCGGTGTCCTCCCAGTTCGTCATGATCCGACCAGCGATGTCACCAGGTCGACGAGATCGCCGACGGTTCGCACCGCCCCGGCGGCCTCCTCGGTGATGAAGATGCCGTGATCTTCCTCGAGCACCGCGGCGATGTTCATCAGGTCGAACGAGTCGGCGTCGAGGTCCTCGGCGAGGCGGTCGTCGAGCGAGACGGTCTCGCGGCCCAGTTGGAGCTCGACGGCCAGGCGGACCGATGCCGCGGGGTCGGGCGCGCCGGCGCTCATGCGGCCGCCTCGACGAGGCCGTCGCAGACCGTGTCGGCGATCCGCTCGGCAGTTGCCTCGTCGAAGTCGGTGTCGAGGAAGACGAAGTCCCACGAGAGCGCGCCCCGGTTGATCTTGACGAAGGCGGTGACGAGCGGCCCGACCCGGTTGTTCGAGATGAACCCGTGCACGTCGATCAGCTCGATCTCGCCGTAGCGCTCGGCGAGGCCGAGGCCACCGGCGTAGCTGTGGGCGGTGCTGCCGATTCGCATGCGCTTGATCGTGGTCGACATCCGCACCAGTTGCTTCGCGACCGTGGCCGACAGCAGGTGCTCGTCGTGCTCCCATGCGGCGCGGACCTGCGCCTGGTAGGCGGCGGCCGCGGTCCAGAGGTCGTCGTCGGGTCCGACCGGAACCGTGAAGCGCATCATCGAGATGTAACACCCGAGAACGTCGGGCGCGGGCGGAGGCTCGAGATCGGACCGCAGGTCGGCGAAGGTGATGGCGCGCATCGGCAGCCGGCCGGCATCGCCGCGGAGGTGTCGATGGGCAGCGACGAGCATGGCCGCTCCGATCACGCTGTTGGTCGTGAGGCGATGGCGTCGCGCCCGCCTCACCAGCTCGTCGGTCGCGGTCGAGTCGAGCGATCGGGTCACGAGGTGGCAGCGGGCCTCGGGTCGGACTGCATCGCTTCGCCCGCGGGTGGCGCGTCGGAATGCCAGCTCGTCGGCCACCTGGCGACGGAGGAAGGCAGTCTTCGGGGCGATCCGAGCGCGTCCACGAAGGCGTGCGGGCAGCAGGTCGTCGATCGGCGGGGGCAGTGGCGGCGCGACCGAGGGTGCCGCGGGCGGAGGGCCCTGGCACCACGTCAGGAACTGTTCGTAGACGTGCGCGGCCGACGTGGCATCGAGCACCGAGTGGTCGTAGGCGAACACGATGTCGCCGTCGGTGCCTGCGTCGTCATGGAGATAGACGCATCGAAGAAGCGGTCCCGTCTCGAGGTCGAGGCGTTGGTTCAGGACCGCAGTGGCCACCTCGCGCCAGTGATCGGCATCTCGTCGCTCGACGACGTCGAGGGGGATCGGAGAAACGTCGGCGGTGACTTCGAAGGAGTACCGCCCACGCCGGCGGGTGATCCGGGCCTGCAGGAGCCGATGGTGCTGCTGGAGTCCGTCGAGCGACGCTCGGACCCGCTCGAGCGGCGGTGCTCCGCCCAGCCGGAGGACCCCTGCGACGGTGAGCGGAGCGAACCGGCCGGCGAGCACCCAGGCCGTCTCGATGTTGCCAAGGTGCCGCTCCACGGCCGGAGTATAGAGACGACGAGAATCGCGGGTTCGAGCGGCCGAGAGGCCTGCTTCGTCGTGCGGTTCTGAGGGCTTGGTGGTGGTTTCGCCACGGTCAGGACGTGCGGCAGCGTCACCGAGGCCGGTGTGCGCGGTCTCAGGCGAGCGGTTGGTCGTCCGGATCGGCCGGTCGGAAGTACTCGGGTCGGCTGACGTTGGTCTCGCTGATGAACACCACACCGTGTTGGCCGTCGAGCAGACGTCGGACGCCGGCGACGACGGCTTCGGCCATCTCCAGCGGGACCACGCTGATCAGCAGCGACAGGCTGTTGCGGTCGTTGAACAGCAGGCGGCCTTCGTGCTGGCCGTGGTGCCCGAACCCGGACACGCCATGCAGGGCGGTGTAGCCGGTGGCGCCCGCTTCGAGCAGCAGGTCGCGCACGGTCGGGACATGCTCGCCGTCGATGACGACCTCGATGCGTGCCATGGGGGTGAATCCGGGCCAGACGTTCATGTGTGCTCCGTGGTCAGATGTTCGACGAGCGAGTCGCTTCCGTCGAAGGGTCGGGGGACGGTCATCCACGTTCCATCGGGGGTGCGGGTCGACCATGGCTCGTGGGGGTGCGATCGGCCGGCGATGCGGAGCCAGGATCCACCGGTCAGGGTCTGCAGGATCGAGTTGCTGGCGATGATGGACTCGATGCGTACCAGGTCGGCCTGGATCACGGCGAGCAGCCGGACCGGCTGATGGTGCCGCCGACCGTCGAGGTGCGTGCTCTGGAGCGGCAACCCGACCCGGAGGTCGCCGGCATCACCGGAGATCACCCCGGTCGTCCCGATCGGATTGTGCAGCAGCTTGTCGCCGGCGCCGAACACCTCGGGATCGACGGTCGAGAAGTAGTACTGCGCCGAGATCCAATGCCCGACCACGAGGGGGGCCGTCATGATGGTCTCGAGCACTCGGCCCTCCGGATCGAGTTCGGCATCGTAGGTGTGCAGGAAGGCCCGCCCGTTGAGGTCGAGGCCGGCCGTCATCGATCGTGGCCCGATGATGAACGCGGCGTTGCGGGCCAGTCCCCACTCGGGACGAACCTGTGCCCAATCGGCGCCGCGGTCGCGGACCCGGCGTGCGGAACCGGGCAGCTGGCGAGCGCGGGCGTCGGACTGCCGTCGACCGGCCTCGTCGAGCTGGGCTCGAAGGTCGTCGACGACCGGTTCGAGCGCAGGGGGCGCATCCTCGAGGTCGAGGAGGGTCACGTGGTCGCTCGCCGTGTCGTGCAGCCCGGCGACGAACCAGGTGTCATCGGGAATCGTGATACCGCGCTCGACGAGGTTGGTGCGGATCTCCGGATCGTTCAGCAGCGCGGCGACGGCACGGGCATTGCTGTCGCCCGAGGCGCCCGCACACGCCCCGCATTCGAGAGCGGTCGCGTGCGGGTTGTTGGTCGTGACACTGGTGTGGCCGCACAGCACGACGAGCGGCGCGAACCTGTCGACCAGACCCATCGTGTTCAGGACGGCCTCGGCGAAGAACACCAGCTGCTCGACCGACCCGCCGTCGGCGTCGAACCGAAGCGTCGTCGCGGGCGCTTCGACGGGTCGGACCGCCCCGGGCAGCCACGTGCGCGCCATCGCAGAGGGACCGAGGGCCCATCCGGCGGTCTCGGCCAGGACGAAGGGAGCGCCGGGTCCGTGCTTCGCCTCGCGGTGAGCGTGGCGTGCGCCGTCGAGGGCGCGTTGTCTGGCGAGCTGCGCCCCGACCGCAGTCGAGCACTCGGGCCGCGCCTCTTCGACTGCACCGATGGCGGGGGCGACGAGGACGGGGCACCGCGCTTCGGCGCGTTCCCAGCCGAGACGTTGCACGCGCATCGGCACGCCGAAGAACCCGGCGAAACCGAACGTCTCGACGTTGCCATTCGCTTCGAGGTGGCGACGCAGGCCCTCTGATCGGACGTCGATGCACAGCACCACCTGGGCGTCGGGTCGGGCCACCGTGGGTCCAGCGTCGACTCGGTCGAGCAGTGACAGCAGACCTTGGTCGATGCAGCGTTCCTGCGCTTCGAGCCACGCCGATGCTCGGGTGGGCGCCGGCACGTGGGCGAGCACAGCGGCGATCGCGGCTCGATCGTCCTCTCCGGCCATCGGCGCCACCACGCTCGCCACGGCTGCCACCCGAGCCGCGAGGAGGGCGTCGTCGCGGTCCTCGGGCCGAGGCGCCGGTTCGTTGCCAGGGGCGACGGACGAGAGGACGGCCGCTTCGAGCACCGCCCGTACGGCGACGATCTCGATGGGAGCGAGGTCGGGGTGCAACTCGTCGGGTTGCGCCCACTCGTTGCGCCACTTGGCGAGGCCGGCCCAACCGACCAGCCGCGAGAGGTGCCCACGCATCTCGTCGACGCGATCTTCGTCACCTACCCCTGCTGCCGCGAAGGCAGCAATGATGACCGCCGCTGCGTCGTCTTCGAGATCTGCGATCCAGCGCAACGCCGGTGCATCGACGATGCGAGCCAGTCGGGGGTCGGTCTGGGTCAGGCGGAGGCTCATGGCGAGGAAGCTCTCGCCAGGTCGTCGCGAGGGCCATGCCGGCGGAGAGCTGTGCTCGGCGAGCCACGAGGACACGATGTCGTCGATCTGGCCTGCGAGCTTCTCGTCTCGAGGTCCGACGCGATCGAGGGCCGTGCGCGGCAGCGGGACCGTCTCGAGGTCGGGTCCGTGCAGCAGGTCGGCCGTGACGAGGTCGACCGGGTCGACGAGCCGACCTGCGAGGGGCACGGGCCCGCCCGAGCACACCCGGCCATACCGCATGAGCACGGCGTACTCGAGATCGTCGTCGGTGGTGATCCCGCGGTGGTGATCGTCGCGGAACTCGGCGAGCGAGAGATGGGTTCGGCCACCCAGCCAACGTCGAGCCGTTGCCGCCGCGTCGTCGAAGTCGAGTGACTCGAGCCCGCCGAGTGGGTTGACCGCGACGAATGAGGACAGCGGCCACAGCGGCGCGACGATCGCCGCCGCCTGCGCCAGTTCGGCCCGTACCTCTGCGCGCCGGCGGTCGTTCGACGCTGTGATGACCATCGGTGCGCTCGGTGACCTGGTGGGGGTGAACGTCGGGCTGAGTGAGCTCCAAGCCTCGACCCGCCGTCTCGCGGCGGTGCGGATCGTGGCACCGGTCGAGCCAGTTGGCGCCACCACGGCGGCGGTTCCCACCGCGAGCAGCGCGATGATCGCGACGAGCACGCCCGGCCCGATGATCGTGCCGGAGGTTCCCGTCGGAAGCGACGGCTTGAGGAAGTCCTCGACCAGGCGGAGGCCGCCCACGTAGGCACCAACCCCGGCGACCACGGCCATCGAACCGGCAAGGGCCGATGGCAGCGGGTTCATCGATCCACGAACGAGCCAGCCGTGCAGTGAGAAGACAGCACTCAGCCAGGCGAAGACGACGACCAACACCCGCCCGGCGTCGGAGACGTCGAGCGGGATCGCCCACACCGCGGCGCCGACCGCCAGCGTCGGCACCGTCAGCGTGACCGCCCAGAGGGCAGATGCCGAGAGCAGCCGAACCGGACGCGGTCGCCGCTGCGAACGGAGGCGTGCGGACACCGTGTCGCCGGCACCGAGGAACAGCGCCGCCTTGTACATGCCATGACCGGCGATGTGGAAGGCGGCGCTGCTGAAGGCCCCGACCGCGCACTGGATCACCATGAACGCCATCTGCGACACGGTCGACCATGCCAGTGCGCCCTTCACGTCTGGTCTCGCGAGGCTCGTGGCCGAAGCGAGCACGACCGTCACGATGCCGAGCGCGAACGCCAGGATCACGGCGACATCGGACGCGACGAACGCCGGGGCGAACCGGATCAGGAGGAGGCCCGCGCCACTCACGAACCCGGCGTGGATCAGCGCCGAGATGGGCGTCGGCGCCACCAACGTGCCGACGAGCCATCGATGGAACGGGAACAACGCCGACCGAGCGGCTCCCGCCACGACCAGGGCCACCGCGAACAGGTCGAGCATGGTGACGCTGCCCACCGTCGACGCCTGCAGATCTGCGACCACGGTGCCGGCGTCGCTCGTGAAGGCCGCGTCGCTCGCAGTGGTGACAATGACCACCGCGACGAGGAGCGCGACATCGCCGACGACGAGCGTGGCCATGATCCGACGTTGCGCCAGCCGGGCCCGGTCCCAGGGTGCCGCGAATCCGGTCAGCCCGGCCAGCGCCCATCCCGACGCCACCCAACCCACGAGCAACAGCCATCCGGCGCCCGGAACCACGACCAACGCCGATCCCGACACGACGACGCCCAGCAGCAGGAAGTAGCGGCCGACGCGACCATCAGCATCGAGGCTTCGACGGGAGAAGCTCGCCACCATCGCCGCCGTCGCCAGCACGACGACCAGGAGGAACGAACTGACCCGGTCGACGCTGAGATCGAGCCATCCGCCGTCGCCGACTCGACCGCTCGAGCGCTGGGCGACGGCTGCGAACAACCCCACGGCTGCCAAGGAAGCGACACCGCAGCCGGCGGCGACGCACCGTCCGGCACGGAGCGCCGAGCTCTCTCGGAAGGCCAACAGCCCACTGCAGACCGGTACGACGATCGCGAACGCCACCACTGCCGATCCCACGTGCCTACCTCGCCGTTCCCGACAACCCCGTCTTCACCTCCACAATCTATGCATTTTGTTTCGTGTAATACAAATCCTATACCTTGATTCTTGTGTTGGGCGAGAGCGAACGAGACCCGACGGCCCGGCCGGATGACGCGCGGTGGGTAGGCTCACGCGCCGATGATCAAATGCGCCCTTCGCATCGGGGGCAACGATCACCTCGTCGTCGACGACGACCTCGAACACATCATCGGCCGGAGTTCCGACGCCACGCTCCGCATCGACGACGAACGAGTCGGCGAGGCTCACGCCGTCCTCGGCCGGCGTGCGACCGGGTGGGTGCTCGAGGACCGCGGCAGCGCCGGAGGCACCTGGTTCCACGGCCAGCGCATCGATGAGCTCGCGATCGATGCACCCGTCACCGTCCACCTCGGCGACCCGGACGGTCCAGTTCTCACCCTGACCCCGCTCGCCGAGCGGGTGGGAAGCTCCGAGACTGCCGAGTCGAACCTCCGTCGACCAGTCGGCGGTCACTTCGCGTCGACTCCGCTGGCCGGGGTGCTTCGGATCGGTCGCTCCCCCGGCAACGACATCGTGGTCAACGACCTGCTGGTGTCGAAACACCACGCCGAGCTGCGCCGGTCGACCGACGGGCGCCTCGACATCATCGACCTCGGCAGTCGGTACGGGACCTTCGTCAACGGGGTCGCCCGACGTCGCACGATCGTCGGCGAGGGCGACGTCATCGGGATCGGGCACCACGAGCTCGTGGTGCGGGGCGACCGCATCGAGGACTACGTCGACGACGGCGCAGTGACCTTGGCCGCGTCAGGCGTCCGGGTCGCCATCGGCGAGCACTGCCTCGTCGACGAGGTGGGATTCGTGCTGGGTGAGCGGTCGATGCTCGGCGTCGTCGGGCCCTCGGGTGCCGGGAAGTCGAGTCTGCTCTCCGCCGTCGGCGGGCTACGCGCACTCGAGGGGGGCCACGTCCTCTACGAGGGGCGCGACCTGCACGCCGACTTCGCCGAGCTCTCGAGCAGGATCGGGTTCGTTCCCCAGGCCGACCTGCTCCACGACGGGCTGACCGTCAGAGCGACCCTCGACTACTCGGCTCGGCTGCGGTTCCCGAGCGATGTCGACACCGACGAACGAACCCAGCGGATCGACGCAGTCCTCGACGAGCTGGGCATCGCCCACCGATCGTCGAATCGGATCAGCGAACTGTCGGGTGGCGAGCGCAAGCGGGTCAACGTCGCGACCGAGCTCCTCACCCGACCCTCGCTGCTCCTGCTCGACGAGCCGGCCTCGGGGCTCGACGCCGGTCTCGAACGCACGCTGATGCGGCTCCTCCGCGAACTGGCCGACCACGATCACACCGTGGTCGTGGTGACCCACGAGCTCGACAGCCTCGGGCTCTGCGACCAGGTGCTGGTGCTCGCGCCAGGCGGCGTGCCCGCCTACATCGGCCGACCCGACGGTCTCGACGACCGGTTCGGGCACGGCGATCTGGTCGAGACCTTCCACCAGCTCGGCAGCCGTCCCGACCAGGAGTGGCGCGACCCCAACGCCGACACGACGGTCGCCGGGGTGTCCGAACCCGCCGAGACTCCGCCGACCGCCTCGCACACCGGGGTGCGCCAATGGGTACGACACGTCCGGACCCTGACCCGCCGTACCCTTTCGGTGATCGCATCGGACCGCCGCAACTTCGCGCTGCTGGTGCTCCAGGCGCCGATCCTGGGCGCCATCATGCTGTTCGCGCTGCCCCCGGACGAGTTGTCGAAGCCGGCGCTGACCCAGGTGCGTTTCGTGTCGGCCGCGAGCCTGACGCTGTTCGTGATCCTGCTCGGGGCAACGTGGCTGGGGGCGAACAACGCCATCCGCGAGCTGGCCCGAGAGCGGACCCTCATCGCCCGCGAGCTGGCCGTCGGCATCCCGGCATCGGCCCAGGTGACGGCCAAGGCGTTGGTGCTCGGGGGTCTGACAGCCGCCCAGGCCGTGGTGCTCGTCGCCATCGCCAGCGCACGGCAGGGAGGACCCACCGACGCGGTCGTGCTCGGGTGGCCCCTCGGCGAGTTGGCGCTCGTCGTCGCGCTCACCGGGATCGCGTCGATGGCGCTCGCCCTGCTGGTGTCGGCAGTGGTCTCCTCGCCCGACCAGGCGACGACGCTGCTGCCCATCGTGCTGATCCTCCAGTTCGTGCTGTCGGCGGGCGGGGTGCTGCCCGAGCTCGTCGACAAGCCGGTGCTGCGCGAGATGAGCGCGGCCTCGAGCGCACAGTGGGGATTCGCCGGGGCGGCGTCGACGACCGACCTCAACGGGCTCCAGGAGTTCACCGATCAGCTGCGAGACCTCCGGGTGGTCGACGCCGCCGACCCCAAGGCGGCGATCGAGGCTCTCTCCGAGCCGGCCCGGCCCGAGGGCCGATGGGCGGCCGAGAGGTCTTCCTGGCTGACCGCGGTCGGATGGCTCATCGCGCTCACCGTGCTTCCGCTGCTGGCCGCGGTGTTCGCTCTGCGACGGTCCGTCCGGAGATGAGAGGCCAGTTCGCGCGGGGTGTCCTGTGCGGGTTCTGCCTGCTGACCGCTTCGTGTGCCGCCGACGCACCGTCGCAGTCGGTGAGTGAGGTGCCGGGGCTCGCACCCTCGCCGGGCGAACCGCGAACCCAGGCCTGGGCGGCGCTCGTCGGCGAGTTGGACACACCGATCGGCGGCACGAGCGAATCGAGCTGCCACCGCGGCGAGCCGGCATGTCTCGAGGCCGTGATCGGTGAGATGGACGCTCGCCTCGCCGAGCGTCCGTGCGCCAACACCGCACCGTTCGCCTTCATGTACCTCGAGATGACGAGGGGGGTGCTCGACGACATCGACGACTTCGACGATCCGCGGATCGTCAGCCTGATGGACGCTCGCTTCGCCCGGTTGTACTTCGACGCGGTCGACAACTGGGATGCCGGTCGAGTCGACGATGTCCCTGCCGCGTGGCAGATCGCGTTCGCCACCGCAGAGCGCGGCGAGTCACCGGCCGCGGTCGATCTGCTGCTCGGCATGAACGCGCACATCTCCCGTGATCTCGCCTATGTGGTCGAGACCGCGTTCGCCGATCTCGGCGAATCGCCCGAACGGATCGACGACTTCGAACGGGTCAACCAGGTGATCGGGAGTGTCAAGAGCTCGATGCTGGAGCGATCGGCCGATCGGTTCGACCCCTTGTTGCTGCTGCTCGACCTCGAGGTCGGCGTCGACGAGGCGCCGCAACCCGTCGAGCTGATCGGCCAGTGGCGAACGGTCGCGTTCGAGCTGGGCCGTCGGCTCACCCAGGCATCGAGTCCCGAGGAGCGCGCCGAAGTCGTCGCCGAGATCGAGCGGCAGGCAGCAGCCGGCGCGGGTGTGGTGGTGGCCCTCGAAGCGGGTCTGAACTCACCCGCGTTGTCGCCAACCGAACGCGACCGCTACTGCGAGGAACACCTCGCCCAGCCGTCTTCCAGCTGACCAGCACGTTCGATCAGCCTCGAAGGAAGCCGTCTCGTCAGAGCCGGCGTCGAGTCACGTGACGACGAAGCCATCGCTCGAGCGGGGCTCACGGCGTGGCCAGGGCGATCTCGGGGGCGACATAGGGGTAGTCGAGGCTGGCGGCCACGTGCTCCTCGGTGACCATGCCGCGATGCACGTTCAGGCCGGGCAGGAAGTGTGGGTCGTCGAGCAACGCCTGTTTGGTCCCCTTGGTCGCCAACGCAAGGATGAAGGGCAGGGTCACGTGGTTGAGGGCATCGGTCGAGGTCCGGGGCACTGCTCCGGGCATGTTGGCGACGCAGTAGTGCACGACGTCGTGAACCCGGTAGGTGGGCTCCTGATGGGTCGTGGGACGTGAGGTCTCGAAGCAGCCGCCCTGATCGATGGCCACGTCGACCAGCACCGACCCGGGACGCATCGTCCGCACCATGTCCTCGGTGACCAGGCGTGGTGCGCGGTCGCCTTGCACCAGCACGGCTCCGATCACCAGGTCTGCATCGTGAACCAGCGCCTCGAGGTTCGCCCGGGTCGAGTACACGGTCTCGAGCGAGGTGCCGAAGCGTCGGGCCAGCCGGTCGAGCACGCTCACGTCACGGTCGAGCACCGAGACCAGCGCACCCAGGCCAACGGCCATCTCGATGGCGTTCTCGCCCACCACACCTCCGCCGATCACCACGACCCTGGCCGAGTGCACGCCGGGAACTCCGCCGAGCAGGAGGCCGGCACCGCCGTTGGGAGCCTCGAGCCAGTGTGCACCCGCCTGGACCGACATCCGCCCCGCCACCTGTGACATCGGTGCCAGCAGCGGCAACCCGCCGAAACGGTCGGTCACCGTCTCATAGGCGATGCACGTCGCCCCGCTGTTCACGAGATCGGCGGTCTGGTCGGCGTCCGGGGCGAGGTGGAGATAGGTGAAGAGCACCTGGTCGGCGGAGAGTTGCGCCCGCTCGGCCGGCTGCGGCTCCTTGACCTTCACCACCGTCTCGGCGTCGGACCAGACGATGGCGGCGTCGGGCACGACCGTCCCGCCGGCAGCCAGGTACGCGCCGTCGTCGGCACCGATGCCCTCGCCGGCGCCCGCTTGGACCAGGACCGGGTGACCGGCTTCGACCAACTCGCGAACACTGCCCGGCGTGAGCCCGACCCGTCGCTCGGCCTGCTTGATCTCCTGGGGCACCCCGACGATCATTCCGGGTTCCTCATCGCGTCGTCGGGACGCTCTCGGCGCGGAGCGTCCCGTGAAGGGCCGACCCGAAGAGCCGGAGCCGACGCACACGGTGGTCGGCGCGGCAGGCCCGCAGCCGCTGCTCGCCGACGTCCCCGCTGGTGGCCAACTCCATCCCCACCAGTCTCGCAGGTGCGCAGAGCCGGAGTTGCCGCTCGACCAGCCGGACGGAGCGCTGGTCTGCATCCCGAGCTTGGCGGCGCACGCCGTGGAGGAACAGGAACCTCCTTCCCAACGGAACGACTCGTTCGCTCCACGCCTGTCAGCAGGTCTCCGGGTTGCAGCGAACGCGCCGACGCTGTGCTCTGATGGCGGGGCGTTCGCCAGACCCGCTGGTCGAGCCGGCGCGGGAGTCCACCAATGAAGGTCTTGTTCACATCGACGCCAGGGACCGGACACATCCACCCGCTCGTCCCCCTCGCGGTCGTGATCACTGAGGTCGCCGACACGCGGCTTCTCGGGGAGGACGGCCACGTGATCGATGCAGGCAACGATCGGGGGGTGCAGCCGATCGACAGCGGCCGACGACGGATGCACGCTGAAGCCTGATCGAGCCGTGCCCGAAACAGGTCGGTCAGGCGCGCAGCACGACCATGTACTGGTCTCCGCCGGGTTCGACGTCGGCGGTCGCCTGCAGTTCCGGAGCGAGGCGGGCCACGCGGTCCGCGAGCCATGCAGCGGCAGCTGCGGCGTCCTCCTCGGTCGGGCAGCGGGCCATGATCTCGCGCCCGCCCTTGCGGCCGAGGCGATCGACCGACGGGATGATCGTCGCGGGATCGACGACGAAGAGATGCTCGGCCCAGGGCACGACTGCCTCGACCGCTCCCTTGCCGGTGTTGCATCCACGGTGAGCGAGGCGTGGCCGGGGAGGGGCGGCCTTCTTCTTCGCCTTGGACTTCGTGATCCGACTGTCGATGCTCGGCCCGCGGGGGTCGTTGACCGACATGTCGGGGTCGACGGCGGTGTCGCACAGCCAGCACCGCCACTCGTCGGCGTCACCGATCTCCTCGAGGTGGCCCACGGCGCGAGACCGTAACCCCGGATGCACCGATCGGCGCGCGACCGGCCAGATCCGTTCAGCGCGTGGGACAAAGGTGTCACAGGTTGCCGAGTCGAATCCGGTGTCTCTCGCGGCGACTCGAGCCCCACCGGGCAGGCTCGAGGTGACCGGATTCGGTTGGCGGAGAGGTCTCAGCCGCCGGCGACCTGCTGGCTCGCCAGGAAGTGCGCGCCCTTGGCGACCTCGACCACGACCTTGTTGGAGTCGTTGCGTACCACGGCATCGAAGTCGGCCTCGTAGGTGCCGTTCTCGCTCACCTCGACCTTGCGGCGCGAGCCTTCGGCGGTGCCGCCGTTGAGGAAGATCTCCAACACGGTGCCGGGCTCAGCGTCGGTGTCGCCACGGACTTGAAGCGAGTCGCCCTCGAGCACGCCCGACACCGAGGCGGTGCAGTCAGCAGGCCCGGTGGCGGGCAACGCAGTGAACCAGGCGTCGCCCCCCTCGGGCAGCGGCAGCGACATCGGCACCTGCCACGCCGATCCGTCGAAGTTGGTGCGCACCCAGGTGAACGTGATGAAGCCGTCGGCGACCTCGATGTCGCTGATCTCGTCGGAATCCTCGAATTCCTCGCCAGATCCGATGTCGATGTCACGCTTCTTGGCGTCCTCGAACGACGCTCCTCCCTGGCCATCGGGGAAGAACTCGCCGGAAGGTCCCTCGGCGTCGGGACCACCGCCTCCGATCAGGATCTTGCCGCCGCGGTTCGACCCCGCCGTCTGCACTCGCATCTGGGCCGCAGCGGCCTGGACACGGGACTCGTCGACCCCCGAACCCGACCCAGCGGCGAGCACGGTGAGCTCGCCGAGCACCCCGTCGGCGACCACCGACTGCTCCATCGGGATCATGTGGGCCATCTCGAGCGGAGCCTCTGCGCCGTCATCGGCCGCCGGCTCCGAGGGCTCCGATGCCGTGGGATCGGCGGGCGAAGCCTCGTCGGTCGTGTCGTCGCCTCCGCCCACGAGGAAGAAGAGTCCACCCGCCAGAGCTGCCGCCACGATGATCCCGATGATCACCTGGGTCATCGTCTGATGCAGGCAGCCCTGCATGGTTGCGTCGTCGACGTCGGGCAGCGGACCGAACGGGAACGCACCGGTGTACACGGGCCGATCGTCTCGGTGTCGGACCGGGTAGCGGATCCAGCGCCCGTCGTCGAACGTGCCGGCAGTCCCGTCACCGAACGACGTCGACACCCGATTGGGCCCGCCGTCGACAGGATGGACCAGCAGGTCCCCAGCAGGCACCTGTTCGTCTGCGGCCAACGGGTGCATGGTGCTGCCCGGGTTGTCGGCCATCTCATCGAGACGGTCGGCAGTGCCGGGCCGCATGGGCAGGCCGTCCATACCGAGCCCCACCCACAGGGCGAACCGGCGGTCTTCGTCGGGTTGGATGTGGCGGAGGACGCCGTTCGCGACCCCACCGAACCCGCCGAACCGCTCGTCGAGGCAGTCGAAGAGCTGGTCGGGCCGGTCGGGCCACCGAGGCAGCCCGAGATCGGACGTCGAGAAGGTGTCGGCGGGTCGGTTCAGCGGGTCGCCCCACGTGAGGACCAGCCCATATCGACCACCCAAGGGTGCCTGGACACGCTCGCCCGTCCGAGAGTCGGCCACCTCATCGGCCGAGGCTCCTGCCGGGATCAGCCAGGTCTGCGCGTGCGGTCCTTCGAGGACCTCGGGACCACGGGATTGCTGATCGTCGGCTCGGCCAGTGTCGGCGTCCGGTTTCGGATCGGTGACCGGACGCGCTTGTGCCGGCGGGGGAGGTCGAGAGAAGCCGCCGGCCGCGGCCTCGATCTCCATCAACAACATCTTGTCGATCTCGTGACTGCCACCTTCGGCGGTCGTGGGTTCGACCTCGAACTCGCGAATCGGGGGCGGCGGCGCGTGGGTCGCGTCCCACCGCTGGTACGCCACGTCGACATGAGGTGCCTGGCCCTGCCGAACCTGTGACGCCGCCCACTCGTCACGCTCGTCCTGGTATTGCCACCAATCCAGCAGCCTGCCCTCGGACACCCCCGCATCACGCCGAGCGTGATAGCGAGCCCAGAATGCCCGGTCGTCCGGGCCCACCGTGAGGGACAGCGCCAGCGCTCGCCCGAGCG
>DATKWD010000150.1:0-7454 GCA_035529695.1 Acidimicrobiales bacterium
GGATTGACCCCGCCGAATCCTCCGTGCATCCCGTCTCCGGTCGTCTCGCCCATGGGTCCCTCCTCGGATGTCCGACCGCGACCAGGAGTTTGTCAGACCGTGGAAGCCAAACGGTCGAGGACCGACGTGCTCAGAGCGACGAACGTGTCGACGATCCGGTCGTCGTCGACACCGAGCGGCGCTGAGCCGAACGTCCAGGTCGAGCGACGCAGGTTGATCAGCGAGCCGATGAGCAGCACGGCGAGCGCGTCGGAATCGACCCCCTCGGCTCCGACCTCGGCGGCCCACCGGTCGATGAAGGCCGCCGAGATCCGGTAGCCCCGGTCGGAGATCCCCTCGCGCATCCGGTCGCGCAGCTCGGGAAGTCGATCACCTTCACGCTCGATCACGTGGGTGATGGTGCGCTCGCGGTCGAGTTCGGCGAGCAGCATGCGAGCGATGAAGTCGACTTCGGCGCTGGCGTCGACCAGCGCCGAAGTCGCCAGGTCGTCGCCCATGCCGGCAACCGAGGCGAGGTGCCGTTCGAGACCGGCTTCGAGCACCGCCAGCTTCGAGTCGAAGTACTTGTAGAGCGCGCCGCTCCGCGGAGCAAGGCCCGCACCGGCTTCGATGTCGCCGACGCTGACGCCGTCGAAGCCGTGTGCGGCGACGAGATCGAGGGTGGCGTCGATCAGTCGATCTCGAGTGTCTTCAGATCCGGACTTGACCATCACTACAAGTGTAGTGATACTGGCATCACTACGACCGTAGTGATGATCCCCGGATGGACCACCGACGATGACCCTGACCGCCGAAGCGACCCGAGTCGTCGAGGCCACGCCGCGCGAGGTGCTCGAGTTCGTGCTCGACCTCGAGCGCTATCGCGAGGCCGACACCAAGATCGGCAAGGTGACCCAACCGGTCGTGCTCGACGCCAACGGGGTCGGCAGCGCCGCCTACTGGGGCCGCCTGCGCGGCACGCCGCCGGCGCCCGACCGCAACCTCGTCCGACTCACCGAGTGGACCGGGCTCACCTTCACCGGGGCGCCGCGCCAACCCGCCCGTCTGGTGTTCGCCTTCACCGGCCGATTCGCCTGCACCGAGGTCGACGGCGGATGCGAGGTCACCCACGGCTACGAGATGACGTTCCGCCGACCGTTCCGGTGGATCTACGAGCCGGTGCTGCGGACCTGGCTCCAGTCAGAACTCGAGGACGAACTCGACCGTGTGCAACAGATCCTGGGAGGGACCCGATGAGCAAGACCGAAACCAAGACCGAAACCACCACCGGAGACGACCAGACTCGTCACCGCCGGAGGGTCATCCGCTTCCAGCGGTGGGTGGTGAACCCGCCGATGAAGGTGATGACGTGGCTCGGGCTCAAGCGCGGGCACGTGCTCGTCGAGACGACTGGCCGGAAGACCGGACGTTGCCGCCGCAACGTGGTCGGGGCACGCCGGGAAGGCGACACGTTCTGGATCGTGGCCGAGCACGGCAGGCACGCGGGGTGGGTCGCCAATGCCGGGGCCAAGCCTCGTGTCCGAGTTCGTCACCGTCTGCGCTGGCTCGAGGGGCGCGCCGAGGTCGTCGACGGAGACGACCCGCTCGCCCGCCTCGAGACGTTCGGCATGGCGGGCCACGCCCGCCTCGTCAAGAAGTTCGGCACCGACCTCGCCACTGTGCGCATCGACCTCACCCCTCAGAGCTGAGCGGCAATCACCGCATCGCGTCGACGAAGTCGTGTTGCGCATCAGCCCACCAGGCGCGACGTCGATCGAAGTTCGCCATTCCGCCGATGTCGTTCCAGAGCTTGGTGAAGTTCGGGTCGCCGGCACGAACGCGGCGGCCGAGGAACTCGCCGCCCCGTTCGATGGCGCCGCTCAGCATCTCCAACATCTCGCTGCGCTGGGGAGCATCGAGGCCATAGGTGTCGGCGACGAGGCGGAGCCGTGGCGGCAGGTCGGCCTCCTTCCACCCGAACCTGGCACGCAACTCATCGGCAATCGGCACGCACATGCGGGCGAAACAGGCGAGGTCGTAGATCGGCCGACCGGGGGCGGCGAAGTCGAAGTCGAGCAGCGCCACCGCTTCGCCGTCTCGGAACACGACGTTTTCGAGACACACGTCGTTGTGACACACGATCGGGCCCCGGGCAGAGTCGGCCATCTCGTCGCTCCAGGTGTCGTCCGGCCTCATCTCGTACGAGGCCGATGCCTCGTGAAATCGCTTCATGAGCCGGACGACCGAAGCGAGCGCTGCATCGGACTGCGACCAGTCGGGATACGGAACGAGCGGCACGTCACCCTCGACGAACCGGAGACGCTCTCGGCCGTCAGCATCGATGCCGACCGGCACGGACGCTCCGTCGAAGCCGACGGCATCGAGGTGAGCGAGGAAGCGGTGGATCGTGGCCGAGTTGGGGTTCGACGGGCGGAACACGTGATCGCCGAGACGGGTCACCGCACCCGCGTTGGCGATGCCGCCCTGCAGCACGACCTCCTCGTCCACATCGGACAGCCTGTCAGCCCGATACCCGCACAGCGGTGTGCAAGGCTGCGAGTCGTGACCGGCTCACTCGAGGCAGGAGCGGAGCGATTCAGCGGTTTCGCCGACCTGTACGACGGTGTTCGTCCACTGCCACCGACCGACCTCGGCGACCTGCTCTCGTCGTATCTCGGCGGGACGCCATCGCTCGTGGTCGATCTCGGAAGCGGCACCGGTCTGTCGACGAGGTGGGCGTCGACCTGGGCCAAGGAAGTGATCGGCATCGAGCCGAGCGACGACATGCGGACCACGGCGGGAGCAACCGAGGCGCCCGGACCCGGGAAGGTCTCGTATCGCGCCGGCTGGTCGCACGAGACCGGACTTCCCACCGCGGCAGCGGACGCCATCATCGTCGTCCAAGCGCTCCATTGGATGGAGCCCCGGTCAACGCTCGCCGAGATCGAACGCTGCCTCCGACCAGGCGGCGTGTTCGCAGCGATCGACTGCGACTGGCCGCCGATCGTGGGCGACTGGACGACCGAAGCTGCCTGGGATGCATGTCGGCGACGAATGCGCGTGTTCGAGACCCGCCTGGCCGACGGTGCGGGCGGGAGCGAGATCGCCGCAGCAGTGGAGACGGACGATGCCGAGGCAGCCAGATACTCGGGCAGCGACGCGCACGACCAGCGCTTGCTGTCGTCTGGCGTGCGGAGTTGGTCGAAGTCGGAGCACTTGCAACGAATGGTCGACTCAGGTCACTTCAGCTTCTGCCGTGACATCGCCATGGCTTCTGCCGACTTCGGAACCGCCGAGCGCCTCATCGGCTTGCTGAGGAGCCAAGGCGACTACCAGACGCTGCGGCGGCACGGAATCGCCGACCACGAGCTTGGGGTGGACCGGTTCGCCGAGATCGCCAACTCGAGGCTCGGATCGACCCGGCAACCATGGAGATTCGTCTACCGGGTTCGGCTCGGGTTCAAAGCGGAGGTCTGAGCTGAGGCTCGGCCCGTCGAGAAATACGCGCCGGGCGAGCATCCGAGGTGGGCTTTGAACATCGCCCCGTACGCGCTCTGGGTCGCGTAACCGAGGTCGACCGCCACCCGGCCGACCGGGGTTCCGGCGGCCAGCCGTTCGAGCCCGACGACGAGACGAAGTTGCTGTCGCCACTGCCCCACCGACATCCCGACATCGGCCTGGAACGTCCGCTCGAGCGTGCGCCGGCTCACGCCGACGTCACGAGCCAGTTCGTCGACCGTGGCATCCGAACCGGGATCGGCCTCGAGCAGACCGCCGGCCCGGGCCGCGATCTCATCGACGGGTCGTGGCAACGACAGCGGCGCAACATCGGCCGAGCGAAGGGTGCTGAGGAGCACGTCGAGATGACTGCTCGTCAACGGGTCGTCCTCGAACCAGGGCGAGAACTCGACCATGTGGCCGATGAGTTCGCGGGCGAACGAGCTCAGCTCGAGCACGGTGGTGTCGGCCCCGAACAGTTTCATGCTCCGGTGGATGTACAGCGTCCGCATACGCGTGCCATCGGCGACCCGGCAATGATGCTCGATTCCCGCGGGGACCCAGGCCGCGCGCAGTGACGGCAGCACGAAGGTCGATGCGTCCGTGGTGAGCCGAACCACCCCGCGACTCGCGTAGATGAGTTGATCCCAGTCGCCGGTCTGCGGCAGGCGCACGACTCCGGCCGGGTGTCTCACCGAGTACGAGCGGATGACCACCATCTGTCGCATTGTCGACAATTCTTGACCTCTTGTCGACAGACAGCAGTTGGCCCGCCGCCCTACCGTGATCCCATGCCTGCACCGCTCGCCCACTTCGCCATCCACGCCGACGACGTCGACCGCGCCCGGTCGTTCTATGAACAGGTCTTCGGCTGGTCGTTCACGGCATGGGGTCCGCCCGACTTCTTTCAGATCGACACCGGGGCCGACGACGGCGCTCCGAAGGGCGCGCTCCAGGCCCGCCGAGCCCTCGACGACGGCGGGCCGACACGCGGCTTCGAGTGCACGATCGCCGTCGACGATGTGACCGAGGTGACCGAGGCCGCGACGCGAGCGGGCGGCAAGGTGCTCATGGAACCGACCACCATCACCGGGGTCGGCGAGTTGGTCTTCGTCGAGGACACCGAGGGCAACATCGTGGGGGCCATGCGTTACGACGAGAACGCCGAGTAGCCGCCTACGGTGCTCACGTGATCGAGCTCGCCAAGCACCAACTCGACATCGGGCTGACGACGGAGGATCGGGACGAGACGCTGGCCTTCTGGCAGGACGAAGTGGGCCTCGTCTACGACGGACCCCTGAGCATCGGCGGCGGAGTCCGACAGCACCGACACTCGTTCCGTGGCTCGATCGTCAAGATCAACCACTCACGCAACCCGGTGGAGCCCGAACCGCCAAGCGGCTACCGGCGGGTGTTCGTGGCGCAGCACGACCGGACCAAAGTGGTCGAGACGCGTGACCCCGGTGGGAACCAGGTCGTCCTGGTTCCGCCTGGTCACGAAGGCATCACCCAGCTCGGCGTCGAGATCGGCGTGCGCGACGTTGACGCGCACTCGCACTTCTGGGGTGAGGTGATCGGCCTGGCCGCGTCGCCCCGATCAGGCGAGCACGCGTTTCACGTCGGCGACTCGGTGCTTTGCCTCGTCCACGACCCCGACGCACCGAGCGACTCGACCCGCAGCGGCACCGGCTACCGCTACTGCACGCTCCAGGTCTTCGACGCCGACGCCGAGTACCAACGGTGCATCGTGGCAGGCGCACGCGACGGCCACGAGCCGTTCACCCACGGCGAGGTGGCCCGATACGGCTTCATCCGCGACCCCGACGGGAACTGGATCGAGCTCAGCCAACGAGCCTCGATCACGGGTCCACTTCCCACCTGACGCTCAGTCCTCCGCGGGCGACAGCAGGTAGGCCTCGGTGAGCCAGGCCTTGAGCTGATCGTCGACGTCAGTCGCAGAGCGGAGGTTGACGACGTGGTACCAGCGACCGGGGCCCGCCTCGATCACCTTGCGGGCGATGCGCGAGCTGTTCGACTTCGACGGCAACGAGAAGCCGCAGGCAATCCACTTCGTCATCGTGCGCAGCGTGACGATGCGCGGACCGGTCTTGAAGAAGATGCCGACCGACACCGGCTCGACATGGACGTCACCGAGCGACTGCAGGTGCGCATTGACCGCCTCGAAGATCTCACGCTCGAACTCGGGCCCGGCGGCGTCGAAGTACTCATCGATCGTCATCGCCGGCGCGCACTCGTGGCCCTGCCCCTTGCGGCCGAACTGCCGCTTGCACTCCGGACACGTCCACCTCGCCATCGGGCCATCGTTCCATTTCGACGACGGCTCGGGGGCGCAGGTCCTCAGCCTGCGATCCGACGCCGAGGTCGACGCCTTCCTTCTCGACGCAGTCTCGTGAAGCGGTGTGCGACACTGCCGCAGTGACGCTGCGAGTGGTCGGGGCCGGGCTCCCCAGAACAGGTACGACGTCGCTGAAGGAAGCGCTGACCACCCTGGTCGGCGGCCCCTGCTACCACATGTTCGAACTGTTCGGTCATCCCGAACACCTGCCGTCGTGGCAGGCGGCCACCGATGGCGAGCCCGTCGACTGGACCACCGTGTTCGGCGGCTTCCGCGCGGCGGTCGACTGGCCCACGTCGGCGTTCTGGCCCGAGCTGATCGATGCCTATCCCGACGCGATCGTGCTCTTGTCGACCCGGAGTTCGCCCGAGACGTGGTGGGCGTCGGCCAGTTCGACGGTGTTCCCCGCCATGCGATCGAGTCCCGACCCCGACGAGTCCGACTGGACACGAATGATCTTCTCGATGGTCGAGAGCCGCTTCACGGCCGATTTCGACGACGAGACTTCGGCGCTGAGGGCCTACGCGGCACACAACGCGGCCGTGCGCGATCGAGTGCCCGCCGAGCGCCTGCTCGATTGGCAGCCAGGCGACGGATGGGAACCGATCTGCGAGCGGCTCGGCGTCGCCGTACCCGACGAGCCATTCCCGCACTCGAACACAGGCGACGACTTCAGGGCCAACCTCCTGAACGCCGTCTCGAGCGGATCAGGAGATGACACATGAGCGCACGGGTCGAGATCGAGGACGGGGTGGTGTTCGGCACGACCGGCGTCCGGGACCTGCGGGCCGACGTGTTCCGCCCGGCCGACCACAGCGACGGCCTGCTCCCCGGTGTGGTGTTCGTGCACGGCGGCTCGTGGCGGACCGGCGACCGAACGCAGCTCCGCGGCTACGGCGTGCTGGTCGGCCGCCGCGGCTACGTGGGCATGGCCACCGAATACCGCCTCATCCCCGAAGCCACCTATCCCGAGAACCTGCACGACGTGAAGGCGGCCATCCGCTGGATGCGAGCCAACGCGGGCGAGTTGGGTGTCGACCCGAACCGGATCGCCGTACACGGCAATTCAGCCGGTGGGCACCTCGCACTGCTGGCAGCCGCCACGGGCGACCACGCCGACCTCGAAGGCGACGGCGGCAACAACGACGTCTCGTCCGCGGTGCAGGCGTGCATCGCCATCTATCCACCGACGCTGTTCGACGACGAGGGCTGGGAGGTCGGCGCCCGGCCGTCGGAGGCGCTGTTCGAGAACGGCAGCACACCCGAGATCCGCGACGCGGCCAGCCCCCTGCTGCGAGTCCACGCCGACTTCCCGCCGACGTTCCTCGTCCACGGCACCGCCGACGAACTCGTGCCACCACGGGCGTCGCTCCGGATGTACGACGCACTCATCGCGGCGGGCGTCTCGACCGAACTGAAGATGGTCGCCGACCAGCCCCACGCCTTCGACGCCGAGCCGACCTTCGGCCGACAGGTCGCCAACGAGATCGTCCACTTCCTCGACCGCTACCTCTGAGCCTGCGTCAGCCGCGTGGCGGACTCGGCCGGTCGGCCCATCCCTCGGGGAGGCTCACCGGAGCAGGGTCGGCCCCGATCGGAGGAACCCAATCCGAGTAGTCCT
>DATKWD010000151.1:0-5314 GCA_035529695.1 Acidimicrobiales bacterium
GACGCAGCGTCGACGTTTCTCCGCAATGGACGGATCGCGGTGACCGGCGTGTCACGGAACCCGTCAGGCCACGGATCGAACTCGGTGTACTCCCGACTGAAGGAGCGGGGCTACGACGTGTTCGCCGTCAACCCGAACGCCGAGACGATCGGCGACGACCCGTGCTATCCCGACGTCTCGTCGATCCCCGACGGCGTCGACGCGGTGGTCATCGCGACCGCCCCCGAGCGGACCATGGAGACGATGAGGGAATGCGCCGCGCTTGGCATCGATCAGGTCTGGATGCACCGGGCATTCGGCAAGGGCAGTGTCGACCCCGAGGCGGTGTCGTGGGGGCGCGAACACGGCATCGAGGTGATCGACGGCGGCTGCCCCCTCATGTTCGATCCGACCGCCGACGGTGCCCACAAGGTGATGAAGACCGTGCTCACCATCACCGGCAAGGTGCCCCGGCAGGTCTGACGGTCAGCCCTGCCGTCCAGCCTCGCGTGCGACGTTCGCTCGGGCGATCACCACGAACTCGCGGCCCGGGCGATCCGGGGCGTCGCGGATCTCGATGACCTCGAATCCTGCAGCTCGCAGCGACGCATCGATCTCGTCGCGGTCGCGGAATCGCAGCGTCGAGGTCGATGTCACTGTCTCGTCGTCGCGCTCGAAGTGGAACGACGACCGGAACGAGACCAATGGGAGCGACACGTCGACCACCTCGACCCACGTCTGCACCGCTCCGACACCGACAATCTCGGTGCGCTCGAACGAGTCGTCACGGTTCCACTCCTCCCACCCCCGCTTCGCCGGGTCCCGCGTCTCGAACGCGAGGCGACCCGCAGGTCGCAGCGCGCGACGCGTGCCCATCAACGCGTGGTGCCAGCCGTCGTCATCGACGAAGACCTGAGCGACGTTGCCGGTCATCGTCGCGAGGTCGACCTCCAAGGCGGGCAGGGTGGTTGCATCACCGAGCAGCCAGCGGACCCGATCGGCCCCAGGCTTGCGTCTGGCCACGTCGAGCGATGCTGCGGCCGGCTCGACGCCGACCACCTCGTGGCCCCGCGCAGCCAACATGCACGCGAACGTGCCGGTGCCACAGCCGACGTCGAGGACTGAACGGGCCCCGAATTCGGTGGCCATGGCAACGTAGTGGTCGAGGTCACGGCGGTCGGGGTCGACATCGTCGTAGATCTCGGCGAGCCGCGGGTCGGCGAAGATCTCATCGGGCACCGAAGCACGGTAGGCGGCGCACAGAAGCCCTCCTCATCGGTGGCCGAGATCGGGACCATCAGCACTGGCGCCTGAAGTCATGCGTGTCAGGCTGCCAACATGGACGGCTACGCACATCCCGAGTTCGCCGCGGTCGAGGCGACCTTTCGAAATCAGCTCGACAAGACCAACGGCGGCGCCGCGGTGGCCGTGTATCACCGAGGCGAGAAGGTCGTCGACCTGTGGGGCGGCAGCCGGACCAACGAGGGCGATCCGTGGACCGAAGACACGATCGCCATGTGTTACAGCACCACCAAGGGCGTCGCTTCGTTCGCACTCCACCTCCAGGTCGAGGCCGGCCTGGTGTCCTACGACGAGCCGGTTGCCACGTATTGGCCCGAGTTCGCCCAGAACGGCAAGGAGGGCGTGACCGTCCGCCACGTGCTGTCGCACTCGGCCGGGCTTCACCGGGTCCGAAGCGTGGTCGAGCGGGCACACCACATGCTCGATTGGGACCACATGGTCAACGCACTCGCTCAGGAGCCACCGGCCTACGAGCCGGGCACCAAGTGCGGCTATCACGCCATGACGTACGGCTGGCTGGTCGGCGAGATCGTGCGACGGGTGACCGGGAAGGACCTCGGCGAGGTCGTCGCCGACAGCATCGCCACTCCCCTCGGCCTCGACGGTCTCTACCTCGGTTGCCCACCCGAGGAGCGCCACCGGGTCGCCCCGCTCGAGCCGATGACCAGTGGCCGTCAGCTCCTCCCCAAGCGGATGCGCGGCGTCGAGAAGAAGATCGGCGAGCAGTTCGCGAAGGGTCTGAGCCTGGCCCGTTCACCCATCAATCCCCGCCGCATGATCAACGCCCTCATCCCCCGCGGGATGGAGGACATCATCGCCTCGCCCGAGCTCATGGACGCCGAGGTCCCGGCGGTCAACGGCTTCTTCAGCGCACGGTCACTGGCCGCGATGTACGGGGTGCTCGCCGGACGAGGTCAGCTCAACGGCGTCCGGCTCCTCGCGCCCGAACTGGTCGACCAGATCGGCGAGGTCCAGATCTCCAAGCGCGACCTGGTGCTCGTGGTCCCCATGAAGTGGCGCCTCGGATACCACCGGCTCATGACCAGCAAGGGACCGTCCGACACCGGCTTCGGCCATTTCGGCTTCGGTGGCTCGGGCGGCTGGGCCGACCCCACCAAGGATCTCGCCGTGGCCATGGTCTGCAACCGCGGCAACGGAACTCCGGTCGGCGACATGCGCCTCATGCGCCTCAGCACCGCGGCCTACGAGTCGGTCGAGGGGCGATCAGCGGCGGTCGACGAATCGGCCGCGTGACGCTGGCGCATCGAGCGACGAAGACAGTCGCCGGGTGAGGTGCTCTGGCGCCGGCACTCTGCGGGTGCGAGACCGATGTGTGATGATCGATCGGTGAGCGTTCAACAGTCCTCGTTCGTCTCGTCCGCTGATGGAACCGAGATCGCCACGTCCGCGTGGGTCGGTGTCGGAGGTGCTCCACGGGGCGCCGTCCAGATCGCCCATGGTCTCGCCGAGCACGCCGCCCGATACGAGCGATTCGCCACCGCGCTCAACGAGGCGGGCTTCCTGGCCTTCGCCACCGACCACCGCGGGCACGGCCGCACCGGGCGCGATCAGCTGGGCGACTTCGGCACCGCAGGGTTCGACGGTCTGATCGCGGACGTCGTCCAGTACGGCGCGGCGATCGCCGATGACCATCAGGGTGTGCCGTTGTTCCTGTTCGGGCACTCGATGGGTTCGTTCGCGTCGCAGGCGATCATCGTCGACCACTCGGATCAGTACGCAGGCGTCGTGCTCTCCGGGTCGACCGCCCTCGACGTGCTCGCGGCAAACCTCGCCGAGTCCGAGGGGCCGGGTGGGCTCGAGGCGTTCAACGCCGGGTTCGAGCACCGCACCGGCTACGAGTGGCTCTCTCGCGATGAAGCCGAGGTCGACCTGTACGTCGCTGATCCGTGGTGCGGTTTCGACCTTCCGGGCGACGGAGAGCCGCCGATGTTCGCCGTTGCGGGTCGCCTCTCGGATCCCGCAGTGCTTGCCGGAATTCGCAGCGACCTGCCGCTCCTCATCGCGTCAGGCAGCGATGACCCGCTGGCCGGCGGCGGGCAGCTCGTCGAACTGATCGGCCAGCGCTACCGCGATGCCGGGGTCGCCGACGTGACCGTCAAGGTGTACCCGGGTGCTCGCCACGAGATCCTCAACGAGACCAACCGAGACGAGGTCACTCACGACATCGTCGACTGGTTGTCCAGCCACGTGACCCGCTGACGGGTCAGCTCCGACCCGCTGATCCGAGCCAGGTCACGAGGGCCTCGGTGTAAGCGTCGGGGATGTCCTCCTGGAGGAAATGGCCCCCTCCTTCGAGGATGACGTGGGGCTGACCCTTCGCTCCGGGGATGCGGCGGACCAGCTCCTGGTGGCCGGTCGGGGCGACGACGTCCTTGTCGCTGAAGATGGTGAGGAAGGGCTTGTCGAACTGGTCGAGCACCTTCCAGGCCTCGAAGTTGTCGGGCAGCATCGGGTTGTCGGGTCGGGTCGGGAGCAACTGGGTGAAGGCTCGGCTGCCGATCGTCAACGACGGGTCGGGATACGGCGCCCGGTAGGCAGCGGTCACCTCGGCTGACGGGTCGCTCTCCATCACCATCGGCAACAGGCTCCACGGCTCCCACACCGGCGCCTCGCGCGCCATCGTCTGGAAGCCGGCGAACGGGCCCTTGACCTCGAGGTCGTCGGGCATCGGCTCGGACGGATCGCGGGTGGGCAGGCCCGAGTTCGACACGACGACCCGACTGACCCGATCGGGCTGCTCTGCGACCAAACGCAGTCCGATGATGGCTCCCCAGTCGTGGAGGACGAACGTGATGTCGGGCAGGTCGAGTTCGTCGAACAGCACCGACCTCATCCACCCCACGTGAGCGGCGGCGGAGTAGTCGTCGAGCTCGCTCGGCTTGTCGGACAAGCCCATCCCCACGAGATCGGGTGCGATCACCCGGTAGCCCTCGGCGGCGACGGCCGGGATCTGGTGACGCCAGAGGTACGACCACGACGGGTTTCCGTGGAGCATCACGACGGGAGTGGCGGACGAGTCGCCCGTGTCGACGAGGTGCACCCGGAGATCCTGGCCGTCGCCGGCCGGAATCGTGACGTAGCGCCGCTCGGTGGGATAGCCGGCCAGGTCGTCGGCGGCGCCTTCGGGGATCGAGAGGATCTTCATTGCGCCATGTCCAGCTTCAGCGGGCCCTGCCACGAGGCGCCGTCGGGAAAGAAAAGGATTCGCGCCGGGTAGGGAACCTCGACCACGAGGTCGGCCGCGAGGGTGACCGACCGCAGCGCCCATCCCTCGGGCAGCACGCGGGTGTCGACGTCCTCGGCCGTACCCCCGCCGATGTCGCTGCCGGGTCGGGTCTGGGGGATGTAGTCCCACCCGTCACCGTCGTTCAGGATCTCGATGGTGCGGCCAGCGGCGAAGAACATCGAGTGGTACTTGTAGATGGGCAGGACCATGGCCTCGTCGTGGTCGGGCTCGGGCCTTCCGGGACGGGCGACGTAGGCGAAGCGCAGGCCGTCGACGTCGATTGTTGCGAGCGGCCCGTCGACCTTGGCACCGGGCGAGCGACGGAAGTACGCCACGTCGGCCACCGCTCCGCCGATGCCGGAGCGGACGAACCCATCGGGCAGTTCGAGCGCCTTGTACCGGTCACGGGTCACCGGCTCCTGGCAGAGCCACACCCTTTTGGTCTCGGGCTCCATGATCTCCATGAGCAAGCCGCCGCGGTTGTGTGTCCAGTTGTCGGTGTACGCCACCTCACCGAGCGCGTCGGACGAGGCGGTCACAACAGGACGCTGGTGGGATCGGACAGCGAGTGAGCGATGCGGTCGATCTTCGGATCGATGACGATGGCGTAGGACGACGAATCGCCGGTGACTACCGGGAGAGCGGCGAGTTCGTCGGCGGTGGCCTTCGAGATGAGATCCCAGCGGGCCTCGGCGAACTCGCGCCCGTCGCCGATCATGTAGTCCTCGATCCAGAACCGCCCGATCCGGATCGACTCGATGTCTGCGGCGAGGTCGGGCGCCGATG
>DATKWD010000152.1:0-54077 GCA_035529695.1 Acidimicrobiales bacterium
TCCCGGTCCACGTCTGGGTCGACGAGACGAGGCCTCGAAATCAGGGCGCGCTGCTCACGGCCTGGGAGCTCGGGCAACACGGCGTCCCGCACACGGTGATCGTCGACAACGCCGGTGGCCACCTCATGCAGCACGGCATGGTCGACCTCGTCCTCACCGGGAGCGACCGGACCACCTTCACCGGCGATGTCGCCAACAAGATCGGGACGTACCTGAAGGCGCTCGCGGCCCATGACAACGGCGTGCCGTTCCATGTGGCGCTCCCCTCGTCGACCATCGACTGGAACCTGCACGATGGCGTGGACGGCACCCCCATCGAAGAACGCGATCCTGCCGAGGTCACCCACCAGCGCGGCATCGGTGCCAACGGAATGACCGAGATCCGGCTCGTGCCCGAGGGAACCACCGCAGCGAACCATTCGTTCGATGTGACACCGAGCCGGCTCGTCACCGGACTCATCACCGAACGCGGGCGATGCCCCGCCACCGAGACCGGCATCGCCGGGCTCTTCCCCGAGCGAAGCAGAGCAACGAGCCGATGAAGTCTTTGTGGGGCTCCGACTCGCCGACGCCCGACGACCCCCTCGCCGAGTGCGTGTACTGCACCCGGCTCATCGGCGGTGACCCCTCCCTGGTGCTGCACGGCGGCGGCAACTCGTCGGTGAAGGCACCCGTCGAAGACATCACCGGCGGGACCGTCGACGCGATCCACGTCAAGGGCTCGGGTTGGGACATGGCCACCATCGAGGCCGGCGGTCTGACGCCGCTCCGCCTCGACCGGGTTCGCGACCTGGCAGCCGTCGATCGGCTGAGCGATCCCGACATGATGCGCGAACTCGGCGCGGCGAAGCTCGATCCGAGTGCGCCGAACCCGTCGGTCGAGACCCTGTTGCATGCGCTCCTTCCTCACCGAGCGGTCCAGCACAGCCACGCCGACGTGATCGTGAACCTCACCAACGTGGGCAACGGCGCCGACGTCGTGCACGACGTCTACGGCGACGACGTGGTGACCATCCCGTACGTCATGCCCGGGTTCGACCTCGCAAAGACGGTGCGCGAGATGTGGCCGGCAGAGGCCCACGACGGGACCGTTGGCATGGTGCTGCTGAACCACGGCCTCTTCACGTTCGGCGACACCTCGGCCGAGGCTTATCGCCGGCACGTCGACCTCGTCACCCGCGCCGAGGTCTGGCTCGACCAGCACGCTCCCGTCCGGTCCGAACAACGCGAACCGGCCGCGCTGCCTTCGCCGCTGGTGACCGATCTCGCCGACCTTCGCCGCACGATGTCCGAGGTCGCCGGTCGTCCGCTCATCGTCACCCGCCACGCCGAGGTGACCGTGCATCGCTTCGTTGCTCGCACCGACCTCGCCGACCTCGCCACTCGCGGACCGCTCACCCCCGATCACGTCATCCGGACGAAGAGGACCCCGATGGTCGGTCGCGACGTGGCGTCCTACGCCGCGGACTACGACGCCTACTTCGCTCGCAACGAGGGGCGGATCGACGGCCCGGTGCAGCGCCTCGACGCCGCTCCCCGGATCGTGCTCGACCCCGAGATCGGCATGCTTGCCGCAGGCCCCACCCAGAAGGCCGCACAGATCGCGGCCGACATCTACCACCACACGATTCCGGTACTCACCCGCGCCGAGGACCACCTCGGCGGCTACGTGGCGCTCGACGAGGCCGACATCTTCGACGTCGAGTACTGGGACCTCGAACAGGCGAAGCTCGCCACGCCGGGTTCACCCCCGCCGCTCGAAGGTCAGGTTGCGCTGGTCACGGGCGCGGCGTCCGGCATCGGTCGAGCGTGCGCTGCGATGTTGCTCGACCGGGGCGCATGTGTGGCGGGCATCGATCTGAGTGACTCGGTCGCCGACACGTTCGACACAGCGGCCTGGATCGGGACCCGCGCCGACGTCACCGATCGCGCCGCGATCGGTGACGCACTGACACACGCCGTCGAGGCCTTCGGCGGAATCGACATCGCGGTCGTCTCCGCCGGTCTGTTCGGACCGAGCCTGCCCATCGCCGACGCCGACGCCGATGCATGGCGGGCGGTGATGTCGGTCAACGTCGACTCGGTGCTCACGCTGCTGGCCGACGTCCACCCGCTGCTCGCCCGGTCGCCGGTCGGAGGACGCGTCGTCGTGATCGGCTCGAAGAACGTGGCGGCTCCGGGGCGCGGCGCGGCCGCGTATTCGGCATCGAAGGCGGCCCTCACCCAACTGGCACGCATCGCCGCGCTCGAGTGGGCCGACGATGGCATCACCGTCAACACCGTGCACCCCGACGCTGTCTTCGACACCGGACTCTGGACCGACGAACTGCTCGCCGAACGGGCCGAGCGCTACGGCCTCAGCGTCGAGCAGTACAGGCGCCGCAACCTGCTCGGCACCGAGGTCTCCTCGACCACGGTCGCCGGCGTCGTCGGCGCGCTGTGCAGTCCGGCGTTCGCGGCGACCACCGGCGCGCAGATCCCGATCGACGGCGGCAACGAACGTGTCATCTAGTCACCCTCGGCTTCAGCCACCTTCGGTGAGATGGACCTCGTCGCCCTCGTGCACGGTTCCGGGGGTGGAGACCTCGGCGTAGACACCGAGGCAGGCGAAGTCGCCGAACCCACCGACGTCGTGCTTGTTGTGCGCGGCGATCTGCTCGAGGACGTCGGGCCGCCGGCCGAGATCGCCCTGGGCGACCGTGGTCATCACACATCTCGGGGCCGGGTCGCCCACGGCGATCTCGACGTCGCCGATGCTCAGCATGCCGCCGATCCAACCCTCTTCGACGATGTGGTCACCTTCGGCATCGATCAGCAGGCTCGGCCGAAACCGTCGCACGTCGGCGACCGCTTCGCCGACCCAGCCGTCGAGCGTCCGGAGTGCAGCCGTGGTGAGCAGGTGCAGGGTGGCCAGGTCGACGAAACTCGGCGAATCGGTGTCCATGGCGACGGGGAAGTCCATGTCGCCCGCCAGGACCAGCCCTTCGATCTCGGGCCACTCGGATGCGTAGACGTCGTCGGCCGGGGCCTCGCTCACGACCTCGACCGCGATGCCGAGTGCATCGCTGAGGAGCCCCGCCGCAGCCGGATCGTCGAGTCGGATCCGTTCGCCGTGGGGTGTCGTGACCTCGAGCCCGCGGTCGTCGATCGTCGCCGCGTACTCGAGCAGCCGACCCCACCGACCAGGACGCTTGGCGCTGACGATCTTGCCCGTCTCGACGTCGCGCAGTGCCCACCGACGGTCGCCGGCGATGCCCTCTGCAGTGATCGGCGACGTGGCAACACGCTCGCCGGCCATCGACTTCACCGGATACCGCCAGATCTCCGCAACCGTGCCAACCAGCATGGGCGGAGCGTAGCTTCGCGTGGGTGATCATCTTCGTGGACTACGAACACGACCTCGCCCGCTCAGCCCCCTGGGGCGAACGGTCGATGGCAGCTCGGACCCGGATCACCTACCGCCTCGAGGACCTGTCGGGCCAGCACTGCATGCTCGTGCGCTACGACCGGATCAGCGACGACCTGCTCGACGTGCTGGGCGCGACCGCGATGTGCATCAGCGGCAACGGAACGCCGCCAGACCGCTACGACGCCGAGGCCCTGCGTCCGCTCAGCGACATCATCAGCAGGCGTCGGCTCCCGGTGTTCGGGTTCTGTGGCGGGTTCCAGCTGCTCGCCGAGGTGCTCGGCGCCGACCTCGTCGCCCTCGGGCCGACCGACGAGCCACCCCCTCTCGAGAGTCCGTATCCCGCAGGGATCAAGCACGAGTACGGGTATGCACCGGTCGACGTGGTCGCCGACCATCCCCTCACGGCGGGACTCGGAACCAACCCGGTGTTCCGGCACGCTCACATGCTCCACGTGCCCGAGCCCCCCGACGGTTTCGACGTGCTCGCATCCACTGAGATCACGCCGATCCAGATGGCAGTCGACGACACGCACAAGATCGTCGGCACCCAGTTCCATCCCGAGTACTGGACCGACGAGCACCCCGACGGCCGGCAGCTCATCGAGAACTTCTTCGCCTGGATCAGCTGAAGACCTCTGCTTGCCGGTGGCAGACTCGGGTCATGGACGTGGCGTCAGAAATCGAGCTCCGGGACGGGGTGACCGCCGCGGTCGAGAACGGCTGGCAGCGCATCGCCGAACCAGGAACGGTCTGGAGCGGGGCACAGCGCGTCGCCATCGCCGCCGAGTTTCGACGGGCCCGCACCTGCGAGCTGTGTGCGGCTCGCAAGGCTGCGCTCTCGCCATTCGCCGTCGCCGGAGCCCACGAGGCTGCGGGCGACCTCCCATCGGCCGCGATCGACGCGGTCCACCGCATCGCCACCGACTCGGGACGACTCTCGAACCGGTGGTACGAGGAGTTCCTCGCGAGTGGCGTCGGGCCCGCCCACCTCGTCGAGCTCACTGCGATCGCCGCGACGGTCGCGGTGATCGACACGTTTCACCGAGCGGTCGGACTCGACGCGCCCGACCTGCCTCAGCCACAGCCGGGGGAGCCCTCGGACAACCTCGCCGACGTCGCCATCATCCACACGGCACGGGTCCCGACGGTGTCGATCGACGACGCGACCGGCCAGGTCGCCGACCTCTACTCCGGTCGCGATCTGGTGCCGAACATCGTGAAGGCACTCACCCTGTGTCCCGACGCAGCCATCGCCTTCTATCGGTTCGCACGGCACCTCTACTGCCTCGGCCCGGCCGAGGTACCTGCAGACTGGTCACTCACTCGACCACAGATCGAGCTGGTGGCGGCCACCGTCTCGAATCACAACGACTGCTTCTACTGAACCACGGCTCACTCGGTGCTGCTCGGTCTGGGTGGCCTCTCCGAAGGTTCCGAATTCGACATGACCGTGGTGGGTGCGGACGCCGACGCAGGCGGCGGTGGCGTGGCCGCAGGCGACGCGCTTCGTCGCTTCGCCCTTGCAGTGGTGTCAGGCGCCGATCCCGACGAACTCGCCGAGGTCAGACAGGCCGTCGGGTCGGCAGTCGGACCAGCTGGACTCGGCGATGCGTGCGGGGTGGTGGCCAACTTCGACGGCCTCACCCGGATCGCAGATGCCACCGGCACGCAGCTCGACGAGATGCTCGCGCAGGGCGTCGACGCAGGCCTCCTGGGTGGCCTCGACACATCACACCTTCAAACCCGCGGCTGAGGCGCCCACCCGACACCTGCGGTCGAATCGGACCTCCGATGGCCACCACGCCGACGGATCCACGGGCACGACTCACCTACGCTCGCCCGATCACGACCTCCGGGGGAATCAGATGACCGACACGCCCGTCCTTCCTGCCAGTTTCGAGCCCGACTCGGCCCGCACGACGACCGGGCCCACGGGCGAGATCGCCCACGAGAGCCTGGTGGCCCACGCCGCAAGGTTCGAGCAACGGCTCATCCCGGTCGGCGACGGCGCGTGGTGCATGATCGGCAACGGGCTGTCCAACCAGAACTTCGTGCGCGGGCCCGAGGGGATCATCGCCATCGACTCGGGCGAGTCGATCGAAGAGATGACCGAAGCCCTCGAGGCGCTGCGCGAGGTCACCGACGAGCCCGTCGTGGCCGTGATCTACACCCACTTCCACTACGTCAACGGCACCCAGGCGCTCTTCAACGACGGCGCCGACCGCTCGATCCCCATCTGGAGCCACTCCAAGGTCACCGCCAACCTGCGCCGACAGGCCATCGAACTGAACGCGGTGGGCGCCCGCGGATTGGTGCAGCAGTTCGGCATCTTCCTCCCCGAACAAGGGGCCGACGGCGTGCTGGTCGCGGGGCTCGGACCTCGCTACCGCAAAGCCGACCACGCGCCGTTCACGCCCGGCTTCGTCCCTCCGACGAACACGATCGACGAGGGCACCGAGGTCACCATTGCCGGACTCCGGACCATCCTTCGACCCGCGCCGTCCGACGCCGACGACAACGTCACGATCGTCTTCCCCGACCTCGGCATCTGCATCAACAACATCGTCTGGCCAGTGCTGTTCAACGTCTTCGCCATTCGCGGCGAGGAGTACCGCGACCCGCGGGTGTTGCTGACCGGCATCGACGAGGTGCTGTCGTTCGCGCCCGAGCACCTGATCGGGGCACATGGCCCGCCGATCTCAGGCGCCGCCCAGATCCAGGACGCGGTCACCCGCTCGCGCGACGCCATCCAGTTCCTCTGGGATCAGACGGTGCGGGGGATCAACCTCGGCCTGACCATGAGCGAGCTGACCGAGTTCGTCCAACTGCCATCGTTGTACGACGAGCACTACCTGACCCAGCAGCACTACGGCTTGGCCGAACACCACGTGCGTCAGATCTTCACGGGGCTTCGCGGCTGGTTCGACGGCGACGAATCGACGCTCTTCCCGCTCCCGACGCTCGAGCGGTGCACCCGACTCATCGACGGATTCGGCGGAAGGACCGAGGTGGCTGCCCAGGCCCGAGCGGCGCTCGAAGCCGAAGACCTCCGCTGGGCGCTCGAACTGTCGACCTGGCTGGTGCGGAGCAAGGTCGGACCCGACGGGCGTGCCGACGGCGGAACACCCGACGAGCGGGAATTGTTGGCCGACGCGCTCCGGGCCATCGGGCAGCGGACGACGTCGGCCAACATCCGCAACTGGGCCCTCACCCGGGCACGCGAGTTGGAGGGCAACCTCGACCTGAACCGATTTCGCAGCTTCCGGTTCAGCCGGGGTGCCGTGCTGGCCGCCGACCCTGATGCCTACGTGCACGGACTGCGGGTCGTCCTCGATCCTGACGCGGCACAGGGCGTCGACGAGCAGCTGGCATGGCACTTCGCAGACGGCACGACCGTCGGCTTGCACGTTCGCAACTGCGTCGCGGCCACCACCGACGGGGCCGACGCCTCGACGACCCTGGTGCTCTCGTTGGAGGCGTGGGCGAACGTGCTGGGCGGCAAGACGACGCTCTCCGAGGCGATCGACGCAGGCGACATCGTGATCGAAGGCTCACCCGAGCTCGCAGTGCGTGTCCTCCGCTGCTTCGATCACCCGCCGCTCAGAAGCTGAGCACCGAGGGTTGCACCCACCGCATTCAGCCGGCGGGCGGCCTCCTCGCAAACCTGATGTACGGCCGGTACTGGTGCGAGCCTGCTCGAGCCCCGGAAATCAGGGATCAGGGCAGACCGGTCTCGCTCACCTCGCCGAAGCCTTCTTGGCACGAGGCTCCCGGCTCGGGAGCATGGGCACCCGATCGCGCCGCCTCGATGAACTGCTCGACCCGCGGATCGTCGACCTCGGAGACGACCAACCGGTGCTTCCACGCAACGACCTCGAGCACGTCGACACCCGGATAGGGCGACGCGATCGTGCGCCCGTCGCCGAGTTCGAACGCCTTGCGCACGGTGGACACATCGTCGGCAGAGAGGTCGGGGCTGTAGGCGAGCCACACGACCCCGTGCTCCATCGCGTGCACGGCCGTCTCATCGAAGATCGGGGCGTCGTAGAACCCGCAGTCCTGCCAGAACGGGTTGTGGTCGCCGCCAGACGGCGGACTGTCGGGATAGTCGAGGTCGCCCTGAATGTGGTTGGCGCCCGTCGCAGCCTCGACCACGACGCCGTCGATCGATTCGAGACTCGGAGCGGCCGGGTCGGCCTGCGTGGTTCCGCCGCTGCTGCCGCAGGCCGCGAACCCGACAGCCGCCGCGAGAACGAGCGGAACGAGTCGGGCGCGCATGGGGCCATGCAACCACGTCTCATCGCGCATGATGGGTCACCCCGGCGTGAGATCCGCAGCGGTGAACAGCGAGATGAGGTCGAGATCGGCTTCTGCGAGACGGTGGGCACCCTCGCTGCGGTCGATGACACAGAGGACGGCCACGATGTCGGCGCCCCGGTCGCGCAGGTCGGCGGCCGAAGCCAGCACCTGGCCGCCGGTCGTGATCACGTCTTCGACGACCAGCACCTTGCGGCCATCGATCTCGGCTCCTTCGGCCAGCTTGGCGGTCCCGTACGACTTGGCCTCCTTGCGGACGAAGGCAGCCGGAAGACCGGTGGTCAGCGACAGGGCGGTCGCGACCGGAACCCCGCCCAACTCGAGACCCGCGAGGACCTCGGTGTCGACCGGGACGAGCGGCGCGGCGAGTTCGGCGACCTCGCCCAACAAGTCGGGGTCGGCCTCGAACAGGTATTTGTCGAAATAGGTGGTCGCCTGCTGACCGGACCGAAGCGTGAACGAGCCAGTCAGTCGACAGACGTTGCCGATGCGAGCGGCCAACGAAGCGTGCAGATGAGCCATTCCCCCAGCCTCGCGCACCCCAACCCGTCGCCCCCACGATCTTCGTTGCTCTCCGACCAACTATTGGCGGGAGGACAACGAAGATCGGACTGGGACCTCAGACGTCGGCGTCTTCGAGGAGCGGCAGGGGGTCGAGGCCGAGCAGCGACCGGTAGGTGGAGTGGTAGTGGTGCAGTGCCGGTTCGTTTCTCCCGAAGAGCGCATGGGTGATCTGGCCGCTCTCAGCGGTCACCTGCTGGCTGGCCGACATCACGTAGTCCTCGTCACGGATGATCGCGGCGAACAACTCGGCCACCATGCGTTGCGCTTCGACACCTTCGAACTTGGCACGGAACTCCTCGGCGAACTCGGCCTCGCCGGTGTCGGAAGTGCCGTAGCTGTCGTCGACGGACACGCCGGGCCGGAGATAGAACGTGATGCGGCTCGTGTGCCGGCCCGGCTCGCCAGGCACCGGGTAGGTCCGCACGAGATAGACCCCCTCCTGGAATGGCATGAGCACCACGTTCGGAAAGAGCCAGTAGACAGGCAGACCGGCACGGGTGATGTCCCATCGCTCCTCGGGCTCGTGCCGCATCTGGTCGATCTCACGACGGGTGAGGATCATGCGGTGGTTGATGCCGAAGGTGTCGTAGCACTGCACGTTGCCGTGGAAGACGTTGTAGAGCGAGTCCTTGTGCAGCGAGCTGAAGTGATACGTCTCGCCGAAGGTGTCCATGGCGAGCTTCCAGTTGCACGCCACGTCGTACGAGTCGCGGTCGAGGTACGACAGCTCACCGAAGTTCCAGTGGGCGAGTTCGGCGCTCAGTTCGTCGCCGAAGAGCCCTTCGAGATCGATGGTGCCGCTCGGATCGGGATGCACGTACAGCAAGCCGTTCCACTCGAGTGCGGGCAGCTTGATGAGTCCGCTGCAGCTCGTGTCGATCTCGCCGAAGTGGTCTTGCTTCGGGAGTCCGACCAGCGTGCCTTCGCCGTCGTAGGTCCACGCATGGAACTGGCAGGTGAAGCGGCGAGCGCTCCCCCGATCGCCGGTCTCGAGCACCGCACCGCGGTGACGGCACGAGTTGACCATCGCGTGGAACGTGCCATCGGCAGCTCGGGTCGCCAGCAGCGGGAACCCCAGGTCGTCGGTCGTGAGGAACGAACCCGGCTCGGGCAGATCGGCCGACAGACCGATGAGCTGCGGGCGGGTCTCGAAGAACTCGTGCCACTCGCGCGCTGCGATCTCGGGGTCGCTGTAGACCTCGACCGGATTCTTGCGCAGACCCCCCGCGTCGACGTTGGTGCCCGAATCGAGGCGAGCGATCAGCTCCTTGACGAGCCTCACCTGTTCGTCGTGTCGCATGCCCCGAGCGCATCACGGTGACTCCGACCTGTCAAGGGCCGTGCCGCAACGCACGGACCGCACGCTCAGGCAGGTGCGTCGGCTGCGGCCCGGAAGCGCGTGAGGATCGCAACCAGCTTGTCGACGTCGTCGCTCGAGAGTTCGACTGCCCGAAAGACGTCGTTGACCGCGGCCGTCGCCTCGGTGACCAACGACATCCCGTCCATGGTGATGGTGGCGAGCGTGATCCGCCCGTCGTCGGGGTGATCGTCGCGTGTCACCAGCCCGTCACGTTCGAGGCGGTCGACCGCGTTGGTGATCGATCCGGCGCCGACCTGGAGGCGATCGCTCATCTTGCCGAGCGGGAGCGACCCGGTTCGAGTGAACGCAAGGAGCCGGAGCGCCTCGAACCGGGCGAACGTCAAGTTGAACGGTGCAAGCGCCTTCTCGATCCGCCCGACCAGGATCTGCTCGGCCCGCACGATCGAGGTCACCGCCGCCATGGCCGAGGCGGTGTCGGACCAGCGGTGGGCGCGCCACTGGCGTTCGGCCTCGGCGATCGGATCGAAGTCGGGGCTCATGGCTGACCGGCGGCTCGCCGGATCGCGGCCGCGACGTCGTCGGACGACGCGCCTGGGGTGAGGATCTCGGCGACGCCGGCCTCGGTCAGGATCGCCACGTCGTCGTCGGGCACGATCCCGCCGATCACCACCGCCGTGTCGAGATCGGCATCGCGCACGGCCTGCACCATCTTCGGTCCGAGGGTCAGATGCCCACCATTGAGCATCGAGATCCCGATGACGTCGGCATCCTCCTGCTCGGCGGCCGCAATGACCGAGTCGGTGGTCTGGCGGAGACCGAGGTAGATCACCTCGAAGCCGGCGTCGCGCAGCATCCGGGCGACGATCTTGAGGCCGCGGTCGTGCCCGTCGAACCCCAGCTTGGCCAGCACGACGCGAACCGGCACCTGGGTCTCGACACTCACCGGGCACCCAACCGGAGAGGTGCAGTCGATGTGGACGCGACATCGCCGCTTGGACTGCGGACGCTGCTCCTCACAGTCCGGCCGCCTCGACATGCGTGCCGAACACGCCCTCGAGGGCAGCCACGATCTCACCTTCGGTGGCGTAGGCCCGGACGGCGTCGATCAGTGCCGGCATGAGGTTGACGTCGGGGGCTTGGGCATCGGACACCACGGCATCGAGCGCGGCGTCGACCGCCCGTTGGTTCCGGTCGCCCTTGACCCGCTCGAGTCGCTTGAGCTGGTACTCCTCGACCTCGGGACCGATCTGGAGGATGGGCACCTTGTCGTCGGACCCCTCGGTGAATTCGTTGACCCCGACCACGATGCGGCGACCGCTGTTGACCCTGCGCTCGAACTCGTAAGCCGAATCGGCGATCGCACCCACGAAGTACCCGTTGTCGATGCCTGCGTAGACGCCCTCGAGCATCGAACCGCCGCCGAGTTCATCGAGGTGGGCGAAGATCGCTTCTGCCCGCCGCTCCATCTCGTCGGTCATCCACTCGACGTAGGGTGCGCCGCCGAGCGGGTCGGCGACGTTGGCGACCCCGGTCTCGTGAGCCACGATCTGTTGGGTCCGCAGCGCGATGCGTGCGGCGTCCTCGGTCGGCAGGGCGAGGGCCTCGTCGAAGCTGTCGGTGTGGAGCGACTGGGTGCCCCCGAGCACGCCCGCCAACGCCTGAAGCGCGACCCGAGCGATGTTGTTCTCGGGCTGTTGTGCGGTCAGGGAGACCCCGGCGGTCTGGGTGTGAAAGCGGCACAACATCGCTTTCTCGTCGGTGGCGCCGTAGCGCTCCTTCATCCAGCGGGCCCAGATGCGGCGAGCCGCCCGGAACTTGCCGATCTCCTCGAAGAAGTCGAGATGGCTGTTGAAGAAGAACGACAGCCTCGGGCCGAAGTCGTCGACATCGAGGCCTGCGGCGACCGCGGCTTCGACGTAGGCGAAGCCGTTGGCGAGCGTGAACGCGAGCTCCTCTGCGGCAGTCGAGCCGGCCTCACGGATGTGGTAGCCCGAGATCGACACCGGGTGCCAGCGGGGCATCTCCTCGGCGGTGAACCGCATCATGTCGGTCACCAGCCGCACCGACGGACGGGGCGGGAAGATGTACTCCTTCTGGGCCTGGTACTCCTTGAGGATGTCGTTCTGAATCGTGCCCGCCAGACGACCTCGCTCGACGCCGGTCTTCTCGGCCACGGCCACGTACATCGCCATCAGGATCGGCGCCGGGCCGTTGATGGTCATCGACGTCGACACGCCAGCAAGGTCGATGTCGGCGAACAGGTCCTCCATGTCAGCGAGGGTGTCGACGGCGACGCCGGCCTTGCCCACCTCGCCGAGCGCCCACTCGTGGTCGGAGTCGCGACCCATGAGCGTCGGCATGTCGAATGCGGTCGACAGCCCCGTGCCGCCATGACGGAGGAGCTCCTTGAAGCGGGCGTTGGTGTCCTCGGCCGTACCGAACCCGGCGAACATGCGCATGGTCCACAGACGTGATCGGTACATCGAGGCGTACGGGCCGCGGGTGTAGGGGAACTGACCAGGAAATGGGCCCTCGCCGTAGACGGGCTCGACGGGCACTCCCGACATCGTCTCGAAGTCGGCGTCTCGTAGCGTGGAGGCGTCGTAGGCCGCCTGCCATTGGTCCCGCTGGTCATCAGTCACCTCGCGAGAATACTTCAACGTCGAAGTTTCTGCTCTTTACTCCGGGTGGCCAACCAGAGGACACTTGGCAACGTGAAAGCCACGTCGAGTCATCCCTTCCTCATTCTCGCGGCAGCGTGTTCGGCTGCCGCCGGGATGATCCACGCCGGCGCAGCCGGATCGCACTCCGAGCTCACGACCCTTGCGATGCTCTACGCCTTGGTGGGGATGCTTCAGGTGACCTGGGCGGTTGCAGCGATCATGCGCGGCGGACGCGGCCTCATCGCCGCGGGCATGGCTCTCCAGACAGTCGCCCTCGGCGCCTGGATCGTGAGCCGCATCTCGGGCATCTCGTTCATCTCGGGCCTGGAGGACAAGCTGACGATCGGGTTCCAGGATGGGCTGGTCGCGGGCCTCGAGTTCGTGGCCATCGTCGGCTGCCTCGTGGCACTCGGCGTGAAGGTGACGGGCAAGGTCTGGAAGCCCCTGGCCGGAACACTCGGCGCGCTGGCCTTGATCGCCGCCGTACCAGCCGCCGCAGCCGAGCACGACCACGGAACGCATGCTCACGACGAGACCGCGACCACACATTCCGACGACCACGCCGACGACGCTGGCCATGATGACGGAACCGGCCACGGTGACGAGGCCGCGCTGAACGACCACGGCATGACCGAAGCCGAGCACGAAGCGATGTTGGCCACGGTGTCCGAGCGCGTCGGCAAGACCTCCGAGGAGCTGGGCTACCCGTCGCAGTTCGCCATGTGGTTCGACGACCCGACGCTGACCGATGAACAGATCGCAGCCGCCGAGAAGCTGCTCGTCGACACCAACGAGGCGATGAAGGCCTTCCCCGACGAGCAGTCGGTCAAGGACGCGGGCTACGTCTCGATCGGCGACAGCATCACCGGGTGGGAGCACTACATCAACGTCGGCTTCATCGCTGCTCCCGAGACACTCGATCCGAACGCCATCGAGTCGATCGTCCTCAAGGTCAACCCAGACGGCACCAAGCAGGTCGCCTCGGCGATGTATCTCATGACCGGCGGCACCATGGCCGACGCACCCGAGATCGCCGGTGACCTCACCCTGTGGCACGACCACCAGAACCTCTGCTGGGTCGGTGTCCAGGTCGTCGGCACCACCGACCGGACCGGCAAATGCGAGGCCGGAACGTTCCGAGCCACGGCGCCGATGATCCACGTCTGGCTCATCGAGCATCCGTGTGGCCCGTTCGCCGGCATCGAGGGCTCACACGGTGAGGGATGCTCCCACGGGCACGACGGCCACGACGCCGATGGTGAGGCCGAGCCGCAAGCGGCCGCGGGCACCGCACCCGACGTTCCCGAGGGTCACGACAACAGCGACGGCCACCACGACGACTGACCCAAACCCCTGATCTTCGTTGCTCTCCGGGCAATTATTGGCCGTGGGGCAACAGGGATCGAGGGGTGGGTGCTGATCTCTACCGGAGTTGATCGACGTAGGTCTCGGTGCCGGGGAGGGTCGGGATGAACGGCGCCGACAGGACGATCGATCCGAGACCGCCGGCGGCGAGGCGATCGGCATTCGGAGCGAAGTGGTCGGCCCAGCACTCGCGTGGGTCGGTGTCGAGGAAGTGCAGGAGCGTCAGCCGTCGATCGAGGTCGGGGGTGTCGAGCACCTTCACTCCCTCGCCCTTGCGGACTGGCATGGGGATCGGCTCCCAGCGCAGCGACATGGCGACCTGGCCCGTCGTCACCGACGGCAGGTACTCGGCCACGAGCCACGCATCGAGATCGTCGCGTTCGACACCCTCGTCGGCGTCGACGACCTCCATCACCAGACCGTCGTACGGCAGGTCGAGCGCGTGGATGTCGCGCGGCCCTGTGTCACCGTCTCGATAGGTGGCGCCGTTGTAGTACTGGAAGTTGGTGAAGACGTGGGTGCGGTGCTCGTCGAAGCCACGACCGTCGGCGTTCAGCCGGTTGTTGGTCGAGGCCGCCCAGTAGAACTGCTCCTTGTACCGACCCTCGACGAGCCAGTACGTCGAGAGGTAACAGCCGGCGGTCACGGGGTCGGCGACCGGCGACACCTCAGGGCTGCGCAGCAGTTGGAGCTCACGGGTGGCGACCCACCGGCGTCCGGCGAACACCCACGGAAACGCCATGGCACCCGAGATGTAGTGGTCGTCCTCGTACCAGCGGTTGTACGCGGCTTCATGACCGACGTGTGGCTCGACGAGCGTGATCAGCGCCGAGCCGATCCTCGCCGCATACGGTCCCTCGCTCGGCAGCGCGGCCCACTCCTGCGAGGGCCGATCGGTGCGGGTCTTGTCGAGGCTCGTCATCGCTGGTCCTTCTGCTTCGGTGCGTTGTCCTTGCGCTTCTGAATGTTCTTCCACTCGTCGCGGAGGCCGACCGTACGGTGGAACGTGTTGGGCTCGTCAGTGTCGGCGGCGAAGTAGCCGAGTCGCTCGAACTGCACGACCTCACCTGGCGGGGTGTCAGCGAGCGCCGGCTCGACCTTGGCGGTCAACGTCTCGCGTGAGGCCGGGTTGAGCGATTCGAACGGGTCGGCGTCGTCGGCGCCGGGGTGTGGATCGGTGAACAGGTGGTCATACAGGTGCACGGTGGCGTCGACGGCGTGCGCTGCCGAGACCCAGTGGATGGTCGACTTCACCTTGCGGCCATCGGGTGCGTTGCCGCCTCGGGTCTCGGGGTCGTAGGTGGCCCGCACCTCGATGACGTTGCCGGCGTCATCGGTGACGGCGTCGGTTGCCGTGATGAAGAACCCGGCGCGCAGACGGACCTCGCGGCCGATGGTCAGACGGAAGTACTTCTTCGGTGGGTCGAACATGAAGTCGTCCTGCTCGATGAACAACTCGCCGCCGAAGGGAACCTCGCGCGTGCCGGCGGAGTCGTCCTCGGGGTTGTTGATCGCCTCGACCATCTCGACGTGTTCATCGGGCCAGTTCGTGATGACGACCTTGAGTGGCCGGAGCACCCCCATCCGGCGCAGGGCGTGGGCATTGTGGTGAGTTCGAACGAACGACTCGAGCAGTTCGATCTCGACGGTGCTGTTGGTCTTGGCGACACCGATGTGCTCGACGAACGCGCGGATCGCCGCAGGCGGGTACCCCCGCCTGCGGAGGCCGCGCAGCGTGGGCATGCGGGGGTCGTCCCACCCGTCCACATGACCTTCGTCGACGACGCGACGAAGGAGGCGCTTCGACATGAGCGTGTGGGTGAGGCCGAGGCGGGCGAATTCGAGCTGCACCGGCTGCTCGTGCGGGAGATCGAGATGTTCGAGGCACCAGTCGTAGAGCGGCCGATGGTCGGCGAACTCGAGCGTGCAGATCGAGTGGGTGACCCCCTCGATGGCGTCGGACTGACCGTGGGCCCAGTCGTAGGTCGGATAGATGACCCACCCCTCGTCGGTTCGCTGATGCGGAATCCGCCGGATCCGATAGAGCACTGGGTCGCGCAGTGCCATGACCGACGCGTTCATGTCGATCTTGGCCCGCAGCACCTTCTCGCCGTCGGCGAACGCTCCATCTCGCATCTGTGTGAAGAGCCCACGGTTCTCCTCGGGCGATCGTTGTCGAAACGGGCTCTCGACGCCGGGCCGGCCGAAGCCACCCCGTTGGGCACTGATGGTCTCGGCGTCCTGATCGTCGACGTACGCAAGGCCTCTCTCGATCAGCGCCAGCGCCCATTCGTACAGCTGGTCGAAGTGGTCCGAGGCGTGCAACACCTCGCCGGGTTCGAAGCCGAGCCACGCCAGATCTTCATGGATGGCGTCGACGTAGCTGATGTCCTCGGCTTCGGGGTTGGTGTCGTCGAAGCGGAGGTTGCACACGCCGCCGAAATCGGCGGCGACGCCGAAGTTCAGGCCGATCGACTTGGCGTGGCCGATGTGGAGATATCCGTTGGGCTCGGGCGGAAACCGCGTCTGGACCCGGCCGCCATACGTCCCCGCCTCGAGATCGTCACGAACACGATCACGGACGAAGTCGGTCGCCGTCGGGGAATCATCGGAGGGCCCGGTCACGGCTCCAGAGATAACAGGTGCAACCCTCGGTCCCGCGAACGAATCAGGTGTCGACCAAGCGTGCCGGGAATCCACCCTTGGCGATCGGACCCCAGCGCTCGATGGTCAATCGGATCAGCGACTTGCCCTGGTCGACCATGGCCTGGCGGTACTCGTCCCAGTCGGAGTGCTCGCCGCTGATGTTGCGGAAGTACTCGACCAATCCGTCGACGGCATCGGGAGCGTCGAACACCGTGGCCATGCCGTCGACCTGCACCCACTCACCACCGAAGCTGTCGGACATGACGACGATCGAGGCCCGCGCATCTCGCCTGAGGTTTGCGACCTTGGCTCGTTCGGGATAGGTGGCCACGAGCACGTCGCCGTGATCGCCGAGTCCGACCGTGACGAGCGACGACTGGGGCCAGCCGTCAGCCCGACGAGTCAGCAGCACACCGTGGTGACGGTCGCGGATGAACTCGTCGAGCGCGGTGCGGTCGACGATGCGGTTGGTGGCGATCGGCTTGGCCATGGAGTCCAACTCTGCCAGCAGAGGACGACCGAGAGCTGCCTTGCGCAGGTTCGACTGGTTCCATCCCGACCACGCACGGCCTCTGGTCTGGCATCCACGAATGCGTGGTCACGGACCGTGAAGGTCGCCCGGCGGGTCACAATGAGCGCGTGACCGGCCAGCACGAGCTTCGCACCGACCCCTACCTCGGCACACGCGTGCACGTCGTGCGCGACCGGCAGAAGCGGCCGAATCTTCCGTCGACGGGGTGCCCGTTCTGCATCGGTGGGGTCGAGGCACCCGAGCCATACGTCGCCACGACCTTCGTGAACCGGTGGCCGGCGATGGAGGGCGACCGCTGCGAGGTGGTTCTCTACACCCCTGAGCACGACGCGACCTTCGCCGGTCTGGGTGCAGCCGGTGCGCGTGAGGTGATCGACCTCTGGGCCGCCCGGACCGAGCAGCTTGGCGCGCGCCGCGACATCGACTTCGTCCTGGTCTTCGAGAACCGAGGGGCCGAGGTGGGGGCCACCATCAGCCACCCGCACGGTCAGATCTACGCCTACGACCACGTCCCCGACCGGCCTCGCAGGCGTTTCGAAGCTGGGTGGTCTCCGGACCCCGCCCCCGGTGAGCGGGCGATCATCGCCCACGGGACCTGGAAGGCGTGGGTGCCCGTCGCCGCGACGTTCCCAGTGGCGATCGACGTCGCCCCTGTGACCAGGGTGCCCGACCTCCCGAGCCTCGACGAAACCAGTCGAAATGACCTCGCGGTCATGCTGATCGACCTCTTCGGTCGCCTCGACCGGCTGTTCGACCAACCGCTGCCCCTGATGATGTGGTGGAACCAGCGTCCGTTCACCGGTGGGTTCGACGATGCATGGCTGCACCTCGAGATCGTGTCGCCGTGGCGGTCGGCCGGCGTGCCGCGATTCATCGCTGCGGCCGAGGTGGCCTGCGAGGAATACTTCAATCCCGTCGTGCCCGAGGACCTCGCAGCCCGACTCCGGGACCTCGGCTGAATCGGTCCAACTGCGCTGTCCGGATCCACCGCATCGTGGACGCCGGACAAGAAGTTGCGATGACCCGCTAGATTCCCCTGGAAATGGCGCACGCGTGTGCCAATACCTGAACCATCCCGGAGGACGGTCGCCATGACCCAGCTCGCTTACACCGAAGCCGAACTGATGGCCGAGCACGACTACGCCGAACCCCACGTCGTCGACGGACGTCGGATGCACGGCGGCATGCTGGCCGACGGGACCTACCAACCTCCCCGCACCCTCGTCCGCGGCCCGGCCATCGACGCGTGGACCGCAGCCCTGCGCGCTCGCGGCGGCGACCTGCTCGACGCTGACGCATCGCTTCTCGACGGCGTGAGGCTTCCGAACGTCGAGCAGGCCCGAGTGCTGCTTCGGCATGGTCTGACCGAGTCCTTCTGGAACAGCCTCACGATCATCGGCAAGATCGAGGCCAAGGGTCGCCTCCTGGCCGACATCACGTTCCCCGAGCTCCAGCCCGTGATCGTCGAGGACATCAGCGAGATGGCGATCGGTCATCTCAACAAGGGTCTGCTCGTCGCGCACGGCCTCGACGAGGGAGGCCAGCCCGACAAGGGCATCGGCGGCCACGACGAGATGTGGTTCGCCGCCCGCGACCTCGCCTTCGGGCCCGATGCCCACCCCGATGTCGAACCGATGGACAACATCGGTCGCGAAGACGCCGGCGAGCGCCGCATCCCCGAGCTGCCGCCCGAGATCGAGGGGCTCGTGTCGTTTCTCGCCAACCTGCTCATCATCGAGTTCCGCGCCGAACTGGGCTTCAGCGAGAGCCAGGCCATCCTCCGAACCCCTGGCGTCTGGGGCGACCGCGCCGAGCTGGCCGGGGAGGCTGCCGAGATCATCGGACGCATCCGCACCGACGAGGAGATTCACGTCACGTCGCTGCGGCTGTACCTCGGCGAGATCCGCTCGTGCACGTTCAAGACCGTCGACGGCGGAACCGTCAGCGGTGCCGAGGTCATCGACCGCTTCTGGGACGGCATGGTCCACTGGGCCAGCGTCGAGCAGCCCAAGCTCGCCGCAAAGCAGTCACGCGAGCTCATGGTCGAGCGGATCATGAAGGCAGACGACGCGCAGACCGTGCTCGCGGAGTTCGACGCGGCCGCCTGATCCAGCCCCTGGGGGTCAACGATCGGCGCCCGCACGGTTCGTAGGATTCGCCGAATGAGCGGCTCCGAGAACGCCCCGGCCGGTTGGTTTCCGGCCCCCGACCGACCCGGCAACGAGCGCTACTGGGACGGTGTCCAGTGGACCGACTCCTATCGACCCGCGGCTGGCGTCCCACCGGCACCGCCCGCCGGTGAGGGTTGGCAGCCGCAGGGACAGATGCCCGGACCCCAGTACGGCGCCGTACCCGGGCAGTTGTACGGACCGGCTCCGAACAACTACCTGGTGTTCTCGATCCTCACCACGCTGTTCTGCTGCCTGCCGTTCGGGATCGTCTCGATCGTCAAGGCGAGCCAGGTCAACAGCCTGTGGTCGCAGGGACGGACCGCCGAGGCACAGCAGGCGGCCGACTCGGCGAAGCAATGGGCCTGGATCGCCTTCGGTGTCGGCATCGCGGTCAGCATCGTCTACGTACTCGTCATCGCCTCGGTCGAGACGACCTCGAGCGGCTTCTGATGACCACGGCGGTCGAGGGCTCACACGTCCTCGACGCGCCGGCCCGGTTGCGCCGGCCGTGGGTCCTGGGACCCGGAGGAGTGGCCGTTGCGGCTGTCGGCTACGTGAGCGCGATCCACGTCATCGATCCCTTTCGACCTCACTCGGTCGGATGCCCGTTCCTGGGCATCACCGGATGGTGGTGCCCGGGTTGCGGGTCGTCCCGAGCGATCCATCGCCTCGTGCACGGCGACCTGATCGGCTCGCTCACGTATCACCCGCTGATGGTCCCGATCGTGGCGCTGTTGGTCTGGTGGTGGGTGGGCTGGTTCGCGACGCACCGCCGCGGCGAACGTCCGGGCTGGGCCAGGTCACCGACCGAACTCTCCCCGCGGTGGGTCGTGACGATCGCGGTGGTGTTCGTGGCGTTCTGGATCCTGCGGAACACCGAGCCGTTCTCGTTGCTCGCACCACCGACCGGATGATCGGCCACCGCCGGTCCGATCGGGAGCGGCTGCGTCCGGGCTCTCGTATCATCTCGCCATGAGCGGCACGAGCAACCCGCCAGCGGGTTGGTTCCCGGCACCTGACCGGCCCGGCGCCGAGCGCTATTGGGACGGAATCGTGTGGACCGACACGTACCGACCAGGCGGCACCGGCATCGCTCCTCCCCCACCACAGATGGGCAGCGGTTGGCAGCCGGCCCCATACGGCTCTGCCGGACCGGTCGGGACCAACGGCTTCGCCATCGCATCCCTCGTCCTGTCGCTGATCTGGATCTATGGCATCGGTTCGATCCTCGCGCTCGTCTTCGGGTACAAGGCCCGCCGCGAGATCGACGAGTCCAACGGCAGACAGACCGGGCGGGGGATGGCCACGGCCGGCATCGTGATCGGCTGGCTCGGCGTCGTCGGCGCGACCCTGATCATCGTGCTCATCGTCTTCGTGGCGAGCACCGATCCGATCAGCGACGGAGGGATCAACTCCGATCCTTCCGACGGCATCTGCAACCCCGATCGCTTCCTCCAAGACCCCGACTGCTGAGAAGGGCGACCCGCGGGGACGAACCACCGCCGTTGATCCTGCCCAACCCCTAACGTCGGTCCATGCCCGCCCCGACCCTCGACATCACCCATGTCCGAAGCCGGTTCGCGGCCTTCTCACAGCCCGAACTCGAAGGTTGGGCTCACTTCGAGAACGCAGGCGGTTCGTACGCATGCGACCCGACGATCGAAGCGTTGCGGCACTACTACGTCCACACGAAGCTCCAGCCGGGCCACCCGTCACCTGCGGCAGAGGCCGCGCAGCAGGCGATGGACCGGAGCTACCAGCGGTGGGCGAGTGCGCTTGGTGTGGGGGTCGACGAGGTGGTGCTCGGCCCGTCGACGACTGCGAACACGTCGGTGTTGGCGAGCGCCTTCGGCGAGACCCTCGGTGCGGGGGACGAGGTGGTCGTGACGCAACAGGATCACGAGGCCAACGGCGGCGCCATCCGCCGCGCCGCGGCTCGCGCAGGCGCCACGATCCGCGAGTGGACGATCGATCCCGAGACCGGGCTGCTCGACCCCGCACTCGCAGCCGATCTCATCAGCGAGCGCACCCGGCTGGTGTGCATGCCGCACGTCTCGAACCTCGTCGGCACCGAGAACGACGTGACCGCCGTCGCGCGCCTCGCGCGCGACGTCGGAGCCATCCTGCAGGTCGACGGCGTGTCAGCGGTTCCCCACGGCCTCCCCGACCTCGACGCGTTGGGTTGTGACATCTACCTGTTCAGCCTCTACAAGGTCTTCTCGGTCCACCAGGGGCTGATGGCGGTGCGTGGCGGGCTGGCACGGAGCCTGCCGAACCAAGGCCACTTCTTCAACGACGGCGACGCCCACAAGCGGCTCAACCCGGCCGGTCCCGACCACGCCCAAGTGGCGGCGTCGGGTGCCGTTCTCGATTACATCGACGAGCTGGCTCAGCACCACGGGGTGGACTTCGATGCGGTCGCCCGCCTGTGGCAGGACCACGAAACGCGACAGCTCGGTCCGGTGCTCGCCCAACTCGACGCATCCGACCGTGTGAGACTGCTCGGCCCGGCCACGACTGCCGGACCAGGTCACCGCTGCCCGACGGTTGCGTTCGCGCCGCTCGATCGGACCCCCGCGGAGGCTGCTCAGGTGCTCCGTGACCACCGCATCATGGCGGGCTTCGGTCACTTCTACAGCTGGCGGACCCTCGACGCCATGGGCATCGACCCCGAGTCGGGCGTCGTCCGCATCAGCTTCGTGCACTCCACCTCCGACGACGAGATCGCCCAGCTCCAGACCGCCATCGAGGCGCTCGTCACTTGAACGCCGGTGGTCACCCAGGTCGACGGGTCAGCGGTCGGCGCGCGCGAGGTGAGCCCTGACCGCCTCGAGCCATGCGACGGTGCGCTCTTCCTGTGGGCAGTGACCGGCACCCTCGATGACGACCTGCGTCGCGCCATCGATCGACGCGGCGATGAGGTCGGCCTGACCATGCAGTCCGCCGTCGTGCTCACCGACCAGCACCGTGGTCGGACACGCGATGGCGCCGAGCCAGGGCACCAGCGACTCGAACTCACGCAGCTCGGTGCCGAGCGACTCGAAGGCTTCGACGTCCATGTGCGACAGCTTGTGGTGGTTCCGCGCTGCGATCTTCGGTCGGTCAGGCTCGAGCGCGACCGACATGTCGGAAGTCACCTCGGCCATGAAGTCGGCCACGACGCCCATGCCCTCAGCACGTCCGATGGTGACGACCCGGTCGATCCACTCCTTCGGGATCCCACCGCCTGCCGGCTCGGCGAGCGTGTCCATGAGCACGAGGCTCACGACTCGTCCGGGATGCCGGCGCACGACGTGTTGGGCGACGATGCCACCCATCGAATGCCCGACGAGGTGGAAGCGCTCGATGCCCAGGTGATCGAGGACTGCGACGGCATCGGTGGCCAGCACCTCGAACGTGTAGGTCGACGGGTCGCCGGTGTTCGTCGAGTCGCTGTGGCCGCGGTGGTCCCAAGCCACCACTCGCCGTTGGCCGGCGAGGGCGTCGGTGACATCTGCGAAGTCGATCCGCCCGCCGGTGAAGCCATGAACGAGGACGAGGGGTGTCTCCTCGCCATCTCCTCGATCATCGAGCGCCAAGGCGACGGTGCCGCCCGCCGGGGTGGTGACCTCGATCGTGACATCGGGCTCGAACACGTCTCGGACCGTAGCCCCCGCCGCGCCCGACCGTTCGGCGACGCGGCGGCGCCTCCGTCGGGTACGTTCTCGCGTCGATCAGCAACTCGACCCGTCCGGGGGACCTCATGAGACGTTCGACAATCGTGGCTGCCTTCCTCGCGATCGGCCTCCTCGCCAGTTCATGTGGTGCAGACGACGACCCCTCGTCTGCACCGTCGGGCGACTCGGCGGACGGCTCGAGCCAGGCGGACCCCGGACAACCAGGGACCGAAGCCGGGTCCGCTGGCGCAACGGCGGTCGTCACCGTCGGAGAAACGACCTACGAGATGACGTCGGAAGCGGGCTGCAACATCCTTGGTGCAGACACGATCCTGGCCACCTTCACCTCCGGAGCCGACCAGGCCAGCCTGACGGCGGCCGAAGGAACCGTGCTCGTGCGAATGACCCTGGATGGTGTCGATTGGGTCGACTCGGGCGGGGCACCTCAGCCAGTCCTCACCGACGGCGGCGCGACGTGGACAGGACAAGTGGCCGAGTTCCCCAACGGCGGCGCAACGCCTGCGGATGCCACCATCGAAATGACCTGCTAGCGCCCTGAACCTTCCAGAACCAGGGCCGAGCCAGGCGTCGGCGGGCTCAGCAGGATCCGACGAGTTGGAACGCGCCGTCGGCTTCGGCGGTCGAGCCCGACTGACGGGCGTCGACGAGGATCGAGGGGCCCGAGTGCACCACGAGCAGATGGATCGAGTCGTCGCCCCAGGGGGTCGCCGAGAACGAACAATTCGAGACATCGCGGTCGAACACGACGAGGTAGTCGCCGGCGAACAACGTGTCCTTCTCGATCCTCAAGACCGCCCGTCCTGCGATCAGGGTGCCGTTTGCCTCGACACTCGCAGCCATCGGAGCATGCCAGTAGCCGAGCACATCGCCGACGATGCCCGTGCTGGCCCCGAAGACCTTGATGCGGATCTGGCCGAACTGGTCGAGCGAGGCCGTCGTGGTGACCGACGTCCCCTGCAACCGAAGGAACTGAAGCACCGTCGCCTTCGGTTCCACCCCACCTGGGCCCACGCGCACCCAGCCTGATCCCGACGGTGAGCCACCGATGGTGGACAGGCTGAGGTCGACGGCAAGAGCCGACGGCGGGATGCCACACCCAGGCCCTGGTAGGTATCCGCCGGTGACACTCAGGTCCCGGCTGGTGCCGGCCGCGAAGCTTCCGCCGAACTGCCGCGTGTCGTAGAACCGGCAGCCGTCCTGGATCGAGACGTACTCGAGTTGGCGCTGGGTCAGCGGGTCACTGGCCAGGGCCACGCCATCCCCAGAGGCCTCCCACGTCACGACCCATTCGTGGGCCGACTTCGTGCGTGAGCCGTCCGTTCCGGCCTGTGCACGCTCCAGGCCGAACGCCGCGATGGCAACGACCAGCAGCACCAGACCCCATGCGAATCGCGGGATGGCTCGACGGATGCGGGGCGTGTCTCCACTCATGCACCGATGGTGATACCGACCCGCGCCGACGGGCCAGGGCCGAACGTCACGCCTCAGGCCGAGAAAGGTGCGTCAGCTCGGTACTGCGGTGTCGGTGTGTCCGAGGGCCTCGGCGAGGAGGTCGAGCGAGTGGAGGCGTTGGCCGGCATCGCGGGCCGCATGGGCGACGATCAGTTCGTCGGCATCGGCGTGCCCGGCGAAGTCGTCGAGCTGCCGGCGAACCGCGGTCGGGCTGCCGACGGCTCGGTAGCGCATCATGCCGGCCACGTGGCGGCCGTTGGGTGAGTCGACCAAGGCGTCGACCTCGTCCTCGCCGAGCTCACGCCCACCGCCGAGAAAGCGGGCCACACGGGCGCGAAGAGTTGCGGCGAACTGTTCGGCCGCTTCGTCGTCGGTATCGGCGGCGACGACGTTGACCGCCGCGATGACGTACGGCTCGTCGAGTTGCTCGGACGGCTCGAACTCCCTGCGATAGATGCGTACGGCGTCGACGAGGGCGTCGGGGGCGAAGTGCGACGCGAACGCGTAGGGCAGTCCTAGTGCGGCAGCCAGCTTGGCACCGAACAGCGACGAGCCGAGGATGTAGAGCGGCACGTTGGTGCCCGCACCGGGCACGGCCGACACGCCGGGGATCCGGCTGCGGTCGGACAGGTAGCCCTGCAACTCCAGGACGTCGTGGGGGAACGTGTCGGCCGCCGAGGGGTCGCGCCGAAGCGCCCGGGCGGTGTTCTGGTCGCTGCCCGGAGCACGGCCGAGACCGAGGTCGATGCGGCCGGGATGCAGCGTCTCGAGCGTGCCGAACTGTTCGGCGATCACGAGCGGCGAGTGATTGGGCAGCATCACGCCGCCCGAGCCGAGGCGGATGGTGTTCGTGTGGGCCGCGACGTGCGCGATCAGGACGCTGGTGGCCGACGAGGCGATGGACGCCATGTTGTGGTGCTCGGCGTACCAGACACGGCGGTAGCCGCGAGCTTCGGCCCGCTGCGCCAGGGTGACCGATGCCTCGAACGCATCGCGGGCGGTCGACCCTCGGTTGATGACCGCGAGATCGAGGATCGAGAGCGGCACGGTCATGGTCCCCATCATGGTGGACCCGATCATCTCCCCACGAACAGCACCGGCTGCCGGGGAGCGCCGCGTCGACGGCCACCAACCTCACCATCAACAGATCGTCACGCGTCGGGGTGGGAAGAGGCATCGACCATCCCGTGCTCGACGGGGAGGCCAGCGGTCCGCCACTCGGGGAAGCCGCCGGCCAGACGGCTGGCCGATCGACCGTTGCGAACGAGCTCACGGACAGCCTCGTCGGCGTAGACACAGAACGGTCCCCGGCAGTAGGCGACGATCTTCACGTCCTTCGGAAGCGCATCGAGGTGCAGACGCACCTGGTCGACCGGAACCGAACGAGCACCAGCGATGTGGCCGGCTGCGTACTCGACCTCAGGTCGGACATCGAGCACGACGGCGTCGCCTGTCCGGAGCCGATTCGCCAACTCATCCCTGCTGACGACGTCGACGCCGTCGCGGCCACCCAGGTAGGCGTTCGCGAGCCGGTCGAGATCCTCGACGTGGTCCGACGCCACCGCCTGGACGAGCTGCCACAGCGAAGCCACCCGTTCGCTCGCCAAGGAATAGAAGATCCGGTTGCCGTCTCGACGCGTCGTGACCAACCCGGCACGGGCCAGCACATGGAGATGGTGCGATGTGTTGGCCACGCTCTGGTCGAGTTCGAGCGCCAGCGCCTCGACGTGGCGTTCGCCCTGGGCGAGGACATCGATCAGCTCGACCCGCCGACCGTTGGCCAGCGCCTTGCCCACCTGGGCAAACCCGTCGAACAGACCGTCTTTGGACACTCGATCACCCACAACGACCTCCATGACTCGACCGCGGTGCCTGGACCCACCAGTTCAAGTGAACTCTTGACAAGACGGGCTGGCCTCCGCGACTATTCAAGTTACTGCTTGAATATACCGATGCGAGTCAGGGAGTGCCACGTGGAGACCATCAGCATCGTCGGGGACTCCGCCGGATCGCCCGGACCCCGCCAGATCCGGCTCGGCCTGCGCGAGAACCTCGCCCAGTTCGGGCTGCTCGTCGGCGTCAATGCGCTCGTCGGCGGCATGATCGGTCAAGAACGCACCGTCCTGCCGCTCCTCGCCGAGGACGAGTTCGGACTGACTGCGTTCACCGCCACCTTGACGTTCATCGCTGCGTTCGGCGCCGTGAAGGCGATCACCAACTTCTTCGCCGGGACCCTCTCGGACCGCTACGGCCGCAAACCGGTACTCGTCACGGGTTGGCTCTTCGCACTCCCGGTCCCCATCATCTTGATCTGGGCGCCCTCGTGGGAATGGGTCATCGTCGCCAACGTGTTCCTCGGCATCAACCAAGGCCTCGCCTGGTCGACCACCGTCATCATGAAGATCGACCTCGTCGGCCCCGGACGACGCGGTTTCGCCATGGGCCTCAACGAAGCCGCCGGCTACGGAGCAGTCGCCGCCACCGCACTCGCCACCGGCTGGATCGCCGACGCCCACGGGCTCCGACCCGCACCGTTCTTCCTCGGGCTCGTGTTCGCCGGACTCGGACTCGGCATCTCGACGCTCTTCGTCAGAGAAACCCGCGACCACGCGCGGCTCGAAGCCACCAACCACGACCCGGCGAAGCACGCGCCCGCCCGACACGACCTCGGCACTCGCGACGTCTTCGTCCTCACCAGTTTCACCGAGAAGGCCCTTTCGTCCGCCAGCCAAGCCGGCCTCGTCAACAATCTCAACGACGGACTCGCATGGGGCCTGTTTCCCATCTTCTTCGCAGCCGGGGGACTCTCGATCGGTCGCATCGGAGTCCTGGCCGCGATCTACCCCGCGGTCTGGGGACTCGGCCAACTCGTCACCGGCGGACTCTCCGACCGGATCGGCCGCAAACCACTCATCGCCGGCGGCATGCTCACCCAAGCCACTGCAATCGCCATGATCGCCGCCACATCGGGCTTCTGGCCATGGGCACTCGGCGCAGCCCTCCTCGGAGCGGGAACCGCCATGGTCTACCCCACACTCCTTGCGGCCATCGGCGACGTCGCCCACCCCAATTGGCGAGCCCGATCAGTGGGCGTCTACCGGCTGTGGCGAGACGGCGGGTTCGCCGTCGGCGCACTCGTCGCCGGGCTGATCGCCGACGCCGCCTCGATCGAAGCCGCCATCTGGGCGGTCGCCGCACTCACTGCCGCCTCCGGAGTGATCGTGATGGCGAGGATGTACGAAACCCACCCCCCTCTCGCCACCGAGGCGTGAACACACGTGCAGACCCAGACACGACGGCGTGCCGTTGTCCGTGACAGCACCTGAGCGCCGAGCCGATCGCCCCGCCGGCGGTCGGGCCATCGCCGTTGAAGGGACCGTTCGGCAGAACGGCCTTCCGTCGGTTCCCGAGGGCCTCGGGCAGACCACGGACGGCGGTTCGACGGCCGGCGACCGCGCGACATGCGCGATGCTCACGGGGTGAACTCGAGTACTGATGACCAGGATGACGTCGGTTTCTGGACACTCGTCGTCGAGGACTGGCGGACGCACCACTCTCGTTGGACACAGCCGGGGTTCCGGGCGTTGTTCATGTACCGGTTCGGCCGCTGGCGAATGGGCATCGAGCCGCGCGTCCTGCGGATTCCCTTCAGCCGTCTCTATTGGTTCATGCACCGGTACGTGCGGAACCACTACACGATCGAGTTGCACGCAACCGCGAAGATCGGGCGCCGGCTGCTCATCGCACACCCCGGCGCGGTGATCATCCACGAGCACTCCACGATCGGAGACGACTGCATCATCCGCCAGGGGGTCACGCTCGGCGCTGCGGATGAGTGGGCGGAGGATCGTGCCCCGGTGCTGGGCGACCGGGTCAACGTCGGAGCGGGCGCCATGCTGCTCGGACGAATCCGCATCGGCGACGACGTTCGTATCGGACCCAACGCGGTCGTGATCCGGAACATCCCCTCCAACTCGACGGTGGCTCCCGCGCCGATACGGGTCATCCAGCTCTGATGACGGGCGACGACCTCGACACCCTCGAGGCCGCGGCCCTCGCGTCCGAGGTCCCCGACCCCGCCGCCGCGCTCGACCTGGCGCGTGCCCTCCTTCGCTCCGGCGACAATCCGGGAGCGCGGCGATGGGCAGCGCAGGTCGCATCTGCGAGCGAGGAGTTCGGTCCGTGGACCGCCGCGGCCACCGTCTACGGCCAGGCGCAGGATGCATCGGACCCGTCCGACCGCTTGGTCCGCCTCGCGCTGCTGGGGAGCTCGACCACCACGCAGCTGGCGCCGATGCTGCGTCTGGCCGGGGCACCGTGGAGCATCGACGTCACGGTTTCCGAGCCGCCGTACGGCCAGTTCGAACAGGAGATTCTCGACCCGAGCAGCGGCACCTGGGCATTCGACCCGACCGCTGTCGTCCTGGCTGTTCATCACGGAGCCACCCGGCTCGCCGAGGGTCCCAGTGACGACCCAGCGGGCAGCCTGGCCGAGGAACGTGACCGGTGGCTGTCGCTCTGGGCCGCGGCGCAGAGCCAGAGCACTGCGCACATCGTGCAGCACCTCTTCGCCATTCCGCCGACCCGCCCGTTCGGGCACCTGACACCGGGGCGGCATGACACCCGAGCACGCCTGCTCGCCGATCTCAACCACCTCCTCGCCGAAGCCGCCGCGGGAAGCGTCGGCGTCGTCGACTGCGAGCACCTCGCCTCGATGCACGGCAAGGAGCGCTGGTTCGACGAGCGCTACTGGTTCGCGGCGAAACAGGCCGTGGGTCTGAGCGCGCTGCCGACCCTCGCTCGCCACACGATGGCGGTGATCGCCGCGCAGATGGGCCTCACTCGCAAATGTGTGGTCGTCGACCTCGACAACACCCTGTGGGGCGGCGTGGTCGGCGAGGTGGGGCCGATGGGCGTTGCCCTCGGGCCCGATGGCGGCGCCCGCGGCGAGGCGTTCTCGGCGTTCCAGGACCAGCTCCTTTCGCTTCGTCGACGGGGTGTCCTCCTCGCCGTCGCCTCCAAGAACGACGAAGCGGTGGTGCGGGAGGTGTTCGAGACGAACCCTGCGATGCGAATCACCCTCGACGACGTGTCGGCCTGGGAGGTCGGCTGGAACCCGAAACCCGAAAGCGTCGAGCGTCTGGCCGCAACACTGTCGCTCGGTCTGGACAGCCTCGTCTTCGTCGATGACAACCCGGCCGAGCGCGAAGCCGTGCGCCAGGCCCTGCCGGAGGTCGACGTCGTGGTCCTCGGCGACGACCCCGCCACGTACGGGCGGGCACTCGACCGCTACCTCGGGTTCGAGCCTGCGATGGTGACCGCCGAAGACCTCGGCCGCGCCGCGAGCTACCGGGCCAAGGCTGCGACCTCACACGCCCGAAGCACGTCGGCAACGCTCGATGACTTCCTCGAGAGCCTCGACATGATCGCCGAGATCGACGATGTCGGGCCCGATCAGGTCGCTCGCGTGCACCAACTGATCAACAAGACGAACCAGTTCAACCTCACGACACGCCGGCACGACCTCGGCACGGTGACCGAGTTCGCGAACCGAGCCGATGCAGTGTGCCTCCGGCTCCACCTCCGCGACCGGTTCGCCGATCACGGGCTCGTCGCCGTGCTGGTCGGCGTTCAGGAGGGCGAGGTGCTCGACATCGACACGCTGCTCATGAGCTGCCGGGTGATCGGCAGAACGGCCGAGACGGCGCTGCTCGGCGCTGCGGTTCGGCGGGCCGCTGATCTGGGCTGTACCACGATCCGGGGGACCTACGAGCCGACCAGCCGCAACGCCCTCGTCGCCGACTTCTACGACAACCACCACTTCGCTCTGGTCTCGACATCAGACGAGGGGACGTCGGTGTGGGAGCATCAACTCGCCGACGGGGCCGCGATGCCGACCCCGCACATCCACCTCACCAGCCCAACGGACCCGTGACCCTCGACGAACGACTGCTCAAGGTCTTCCACGACATCTTCGACGACACCGTCGAGTTGCGTGACGACACGACCGCCGACGACATCGAGGACTGGGACTCGTTGCATCACATCAACCTGATGTATCTCATCGAGGAGGAGTTCGGCGTGCAGTTCGTAGGCAACCAACTTGCCGAGATGGCCGACATCGGCGAGCTCAAGGCATTCCTCGCCGACCACTCCCGCCGCACCTGAGCCTCGCACCTCTGTCAGTGAGCCCACGACGACGGCGTGGTCGATCTCGTCGGTGTGGTCGAAAGCGACGAAGGCTCTGGCGGCAGCGTCGGGGACGTGTCGGGACAGGCCGCTACGATCTGCCGTCCCGATCAGGAGGAGCACATGGCCCGAGACGAACAGCCCTCAGACCGAGACGCGCAGACCGGCGAGGAGACCGACGACGCCGACGTCGACGTCGAAGTGGTGGGAGTGGACATCGACGGCGATGGCACGATCGACGCGGTCGTCACCAGGGTGACCGAGTCGGCCGACTTCGACGGCGACGGTCAGCCCGACATCGTCGCGGTGACCGAGATCGCCGAGATCGACCTCGACGGCGACGGCGTCGCCGACATCGTCGAGACCACCCGGACCGTCTTGAGTGACGTCGACGGCGATGGGATCGCCGACGCGGTGGAAGTCACCCAGGTCACCGAGGTCGACCTGGACGGCGACGGCGTCGCCGACATCGTCGAGGTGGTCGAGGGTGACGTCACGAACCTCCGAGGATCGAACGCACCCGCCGAAGACGACAACGCGGACTGAACACCGCCATCGCAACCAGGAGGTTGTGGTTCCGCCCCGTCCCATCTCGCGGGTGGTCGGTCGACGACCTCCTTGGGCATCACAGGTACTCTGCGGCGATGCCGGACGGCCCGTCAGATCTCGCGGCTCCTGATCCGGCTTCGATGTTGAGGAGCCCGGCCTACGTCGGGTTGTTGGTGCTGGGAGCGATCACGGGTGTTCCGGTCGCGGCGGTTGCCTACTTCTTCCTCCAAGCCGTCGCTGAAGCCCAGAAGTACGTGTTCACGACGCTTCCGAACGATCTCGGGTTCGACGGTCAGCCCGGGTGGTGGCCGATCCTGCCGCTGGCGCTCAGCGGCCTGCTCGTCGCGCTCACGATCAAGCACCTACCCGGCGAGGCCGGACACAAGCCGGCGGAAGGGTTCAAGACCGGCGGCCCCGTCGCGCCGATCGATCTGCCCGGAATCATCGCCGCTTCGTTCTTGACCCTGAGCCTCGGCGTGGTCCTGGGACCCGAGGCACCGTTGATCGCGATCGGGAGCGGGATGGGGGTGCTCGCCGTTCACCTGTTCAAGCGCGATGCGCCCGCAACAGCAGCGATGGTGATCGGTGGTGCCGGAAGCTTCGCTGCGATCGCGACCTTGCTCGGTTCGCCACTTGCCGGCGCGTTCTTGCTGATGGAGGCAGCCGGTCTCGGTGGCGCCATGATGGGCGTCGTCCTGGTGCCCGGCTTGCTGGCTGCTGGGATCGGATCGTTGATCTTTGTCGGCCTGGACAACTGGACCGGGTTCGGGACGTTCTCGTTGGCGATCTCGGATATCCCGACCACTGGTCCACCGACGCTTTCCCAGTTCGGCTGGGCAGTGGTCATCGGTGTGTTGGCAGCGGTGGTCGGTACTGGCATCACCAGGATCGCGCTGTTCTTCCAGCCGATCATCGAGCGCCGCATGGTGCTGCTGATGCCAGTCGTCGGGGCCTGCATCGGCGTGATCACCCTCGGTTTCGTCACCGCGACCGACCGGACGTCTGCGGATGTTCTCTTCTCAGGTCAGGACCAGTTGGCGCCGCTGATCAACGATGCGTCGAGCTGGACCGTTGGTGCCCTGCTGCTCGTGGTCCTCTGCAAGTCGTTGGCGTACGCCGCAGCCCTGACGAGCTTCCGGGGCGGGCCGGTGTTCCCTGGCATGTTCATCGGCGCTGCCGGCGGCATCGCCCTCTCGCATCTGCCCGGACTCCCGATGATTGCCGGTGCCGCGATGGGGATTGGCGCGATGTCGGTGGCGATGCTCGGCCTGCCACTCGTGTCGGTCTTGCTGCCCATGGTGTTCCTCCAAGCCGACGGGCTCGAGTTGACCCCAGTCGTGATCGTGGCCGTTGTCGTCTCCTACGTCGTGTCCGTTCGGCTTCGGCCGGTGTCAGCTCCGACGACGTCGCCCGCCGGCGCCGAGACGTCCTGAACCCAGCCCATCGGGGAAGCCCATCCGACGACCTCGCTCCGTCGAAGTCGACGCCTCGTCGGTAGAGAGAGACGGCGCACGACAAGCGACCGGCCCGAGTTCCTGATTCGCCCATTGTGGGCGATGCCGGGACGCCCCGTGAGCACTACCGTCCCACATCGACGCGTCGTGCGTCTTCGTTCAGCCCAGCGCCCGGAGGACAACCAGACCATGAGGTCGGACCTGCAGCAATCGACGGCATCGGACCTCTCCGCGACGGGGGCCACACACGGGAAGGCGGCACGGAGCCAGCGGCCGCGTTCATCGTTCGGCGAGTGGGTACCGCGGCCCGACCGGGCCAATCCGGTCGAGATCCTCGAACTGCAAGCCCGTACGAGGGTGCCCGAGTTGGTTCCCATCCGCTACGGGCGGATGATCGCCTCGCCGTTCACCTTCTTCCGCGGGGCTGCGGCGATCATGGCCGCCGACATCGGAGTCGGGCCGTCCACGGGTCTCCGGGTCCAATTGTGTGGCGACGCCCACCTGTCGAACTTCGGTGGCTTCGCCGCACCCGACCGACGGCTCGTGTTCGGCATGAACGACTTCGACGAGACCCACCCCGGCCCGTTCGAGTGGGACCTGCAGCGTCTGGCGGCAAGCTTCGAGATCGCCGGGCGGGACCTCGGCTTGAACGACAAGCAGCGCACGGCAACGGTGCAGCGGGTCGTGAAGACCTACGGGCGCACGATGCGGGACTTCGCGTCGTCGACACCTCTCGACGTCTGGTACTCCCGACTCGATCTCGACGGTCTGGTCGCAATGATCGGGCCGGAAGTGGGGCAGAAGGTCATCAAGACGTTGCGTCGAAGAGCCGACAAGGCCCAGCGCAAGGATCGGTACCGGGCGCTCGACCGATTGACCGAGCGTGCTGGCGACGGCGGGCTTCGGTTCGTGAGCGATCCGCCGCTGCTGGTCCCGGCCGAGGAGCTCTTCGACGAATCGGGCGCGACTGAACTCCACGACACCGTCCAACGCGTCCTCTTGGACTACCGCGACACCCTGGACTTCAAGAACCGCCACCTCCTCGATCAGTACTCCTTCGTGCATCTCGCCCGGAAGGTCGTCGGAGTCGGGAGCGTGGGCACACGTGCGTGGGTCGTTCTGCTGGTCGGACGCGACCTGGGCGATCCACTGTTCCTCCAGGTCAAGCAGGCCGAACCTTCGGTGCTCGAGCCGTACGCAGAGCCGTCCGCCTTCGCCAGCAACGGCGAACGAGTGGTCGCCGGCCAGAGCCTGGTGCAGGCAGCCAGCGACATCTTCCTCGGATGGAACGTCGTCACCGGTCCTGACGGTGTCACACGTGACTACTACCTCAGACAGCTCTGGGACTGGAAGGCATCGGCCGACATCGGGGCGATGAGTCCGACCGTGCTCGACGCCTACGCGCTGATCTGCGGGTGGACGCTTGCGCGGTCGCACGCTCGGACGGGCGATCGCGTGGCGCTCGCGGCGTACCTGGGCAAGAGCGACAGCTTGGCCGTGGCACTCTCGGAGTTCGCCACGGCGTATGCCGATCAGAACGAACGAGACCACGCCGCGCTCGTCGACGCGATCGCGGCAGGACGCGTCCAGGCACAGACCGACATCTGACTTCCGGAACGTTCCGCGAACCGCAGTACTCGGGCGACGAATCGACGAAGTGACCGTCGGCTCATCCGGCAGCGCCGGCGGCGACGCCCTGGTGCGACCGGTGGGCGTGAAGTGCCTTCTCCGCCTCGTGGTCGAGTGGCATCAAGTCGAACACGACCGTCTTCACGGTTCCCGTGAAAGCGTACGGCGCTTTGTCCTCGTAATCGAGGTCGACGACGCCGCCGTTGTCGCGTCCCATGTCCATGGCCGCGTACGTGGTGTACAGCATCGCAACCGTGTGTGGCATCTCGCCGCCGCCGATCTGGCGATCGCCGACCCAGAGGGAGACCTGTCCGCTGGTCCCCGGCTTGGGCTCGTCGGCTTCGAACAGCATCTTCACGGAGATGTCGCCAGTGGGGAGCGGTTCGGTCGACACCTGCCTGTACGTCTCGACGCCGAGGTACTGGTAGGTGTGGATCAGGTGGCCCCGTTCGTCGACCCAGAGGGAGAACCCGCCGATGAAGTCGGCGAACGCGCACAGCACGCCCTCCGCGCCACCCTCGGGCACGTGCAGATCAGCCTCGATCGCGTAGGACCTGCCATAGATCCGGGGGAGCAAGGTGGTCGAGACGTTCTGCACGTCGCCGTAGTAGGTGTATCGAGTGACCGTCGGCATGGGCGGCAGGTTGCCGAAGAACACCGACAGACCGCCGAGCAGGGGCAGCACCTTGTTGCGCTCGGCCTCCTGCCAGAACACCTCTTGCAGCTCGGCCAGCTTCTCCGGGTTCTCGGCTGCCAGGTCGCGTGACTGGCTGAAGTCATCAGGGAGGTAGTACAGCTCCCACACGTCCTGACTCATGTCGTATGGCGAGAAGCGCTGCAACGTCTCGGGCGAGAAGTCCCACGGGGCCTTGTCGAGCCGGGTGCATGCCCACCAGCCGTCTTGGTAGATGGCACGGCTGCCGTACATCTCGAAGTACTGCAGGGTGTGGCGTTCGTCGGCCTCGGCATCGTCGAACGTGTAGGCGAAGCTCGTGCCATCCATCGGCTCCTGTGCGACCCCGTCGACCGAGGTCGGCTCGGGGATACCGATCAAGTCGAGCAACGTCGGCGCGACGTCGATGCAGTGGGTGAACTGCGTGCGCAGATCTCCCCCGGCTGCGATCCGCCCAGGCCAGGCGACAACCATCGGATCCCGGTCACCGCCGAGGTGACTGGCCATCTGCTTCCCCCACGGGAACGGGGTGTTGTTGGCGTGAGCCCAGGCGGCCGCGAAGTGGGGTGCGGTGTGCTCGCCCCCCAACTCCTCGATGCCCCCGTACTTCTCGATGAGGGCGAGCTGCTCGTCGGTCTCGAACACCAGGCCATTGAAGAAGGTCGTCTCGTTGAACGAGCCCGTGATGGTGCCTTCCATGCTGGCGCCGTTGTCGCCCCAGATGTAGATGATCACGGTGTTGTCCAACTCGCCCATCTCCTCGACCGAGTCGAGAAGCCGCCCGACGTTCCAGTCGGCGTTCTCCGAGTATCCGGCGAACACCTCCATCTGTCGGGCGTACAGCCGCCTCTCGGCCTCGCTCAGCGAATCCCATGCCGGGAAGAGCTCGGGGCGCTCGGAGAGCTCGGTGTCCTCCGGGACGACCCCGAGACGCTTCTGACGCTCGAGGGTCTTCTCGCGGTAGGCGTCCCAGCCGTCGTCGAACTGGCCCTTGTACTTGTCGGCCCACTCCTTGCCGACGTGGTGCGGGGCATGGCTGCAGCCCGTGGAGTAGTACATGAACCACGGCTTCGTGGCGTCGTGCGCGCGGATCGCGTGCAGCCACTCGACCGACTTGTCGGTGATGTCGTCGGGGAAATAGTAGAGCTTGCCGTCCTCGCCCTCAGGAACGCCGACCACCGAGTTGTCCTGGGTGATGACCGGGTCGTACTGGCCGGCCGCGCCCGTGAGGAACCCCCACCAATGGTCGAAGCCCCAGCCCAGCGGCCAATGGTCGAACGGGCCGGCTGGGCCCATCTCGCGACCCGGCGTCATGTGCCACTTGCCGAAGCCGCCGGTCATGTAGCCGTTTTCCTTCAGGATCCGGGGCAGCGCCGTGCAACTCCGCGGGCGCGTGCCCGTGTAGCCGGGGAACGGTCCGGGAAACTCGGCGATGCCACCCATGCCGACGCGGTGGTGATTGCGTCCCGTCAGGAGCGCGGCGCGGGTGGGCGAACACACCGCAGTGACGTGGAAGCGGTTGTAGGTGAGCCCCATCTCCTGAACCCGGGTGAGGGTCGGGGTCTTGATCGCCCCACCGAAGGTGTCCGGTCCTCCGAAGCCGGCGTCGTCGATCAGCACGATCAGGACGTTCGGGGCGCCCTCGGGCGCCTTGTGGCCGGCGACGATCGTCCAATCATCGACCGAATCCTGGATCGTCCGACCGATCGAACCACCGAAGGCCCGATCAGGGAGCGGCAGTTCCGTGCGATCGGGGTCGAACTTGCCGGCTGCTTCACCGAGCGCGTCCTTCAAGCCGCTGAGGCCTTTGCCCTCGATGGCGGCCACCGACTTGGCGGGCGAACCGGCCAGGGCCTGCTCGGCCAGCAGACGATCATCGACGTCGATGATGGTCACGACCGCGGCCATACCAGGCTTCAAGTTCTCCCCGAACCCCTCCTCGAGACCGCTCTCGAGTTTGTGCTTTGCGAATTGGCCCACGATCCCCCCGGCGGCTGCGCCGACGGCGACGGACGCGAGCAGCGGCGGGGCCGCAAGACCGACGAGCACGCCGACCCCTCCACCCCAGCCCATCCCCCGTCGCCCGAGATGATCGCCGGTGTCGCTGACGAGGACCTCGCCCGACTCGTCCTTCTCGATGAGGATGGCGCCCTCGCTCCGGACTTCCTTGGCCTCGATCCGTCGGACCAACTCGTCGAAATCCTCCTTCGCCCCAGCGCGAGCTGGGTAGGCAGCCACCACGACTTCATGGGTATCCATGACGCATCCTCCCGTCTTTCTCGATTGATCGCCTGCTCGACGGCACAGGGAACCTGCGACGCGACGAACGTGGCACTCACTCGATTCTGAGCGGTTGCGGGAACGACCGAACCCACCAAAATGGGTGATTTGCCTGACCACTTGGGGCCGATCGGCCGGCCGAGAGACAGGACCGGTGGCCATGCGGCGTCGTCGCGAGCGCCGTGAGGCCGAGCGGGACGACCGCCACGATCCCGAACCGTTTGGTTCGAGACGACGGATCCGGCCCGCTCGGCTGCTCGGAATCGTCCGACAAGCGGCCTCAGGCCAGGAGCTTTGCCTTCTGGTCGGCGAACTCGGCCTCCGTCAGCACGCCGCTGTCGCGGAGCTCCGCGAGCTTCGCGATCTCGTCGGCGGATCCGCCAGTGCCGGCCGCCTGTTGCACGTACGAGCGGAATTCGGCCTCGTTCGAACGGGCAGCGTCGACATCACGCTGCGCCATGGAGTGGCCGCGGGCGATCAAGTAGACGAACACCCCGAGAAAGGGCGCGAACAGCACGAAGATCGACCACAGGCCCTTGGACCAGCCACCGAGGTCGTGGCTCCGGAAGATGTCGGCAAAGACCCGGAACAGCAGCATGATCCAGGCGAACCACAGAAAGAAGATGAACATGGTCCAGAAGAGACCGAGAATCGGGTAGTCGTAGGCCAGCAAGGTGGATCTCCTTCAGATCAATGGTCGTCGGACCAGAGTCGAGCCGACCGACCAAGCGTAGGGCACCGTCGGTCTGCGAGCATCAGCCACTCTGGGCGATCCGGACCGACCCGGTGTCAACGAGGCCCGCGAACGACCTCCGTGGTCACCTCACCGAATCCGACCGCTGCCCGCCCCGGGGTGTCGACCGCGGTTGCTGGATTCAGCGCCGATCGCGTCGGCCCTCGCGCCGACCCTGACGGCGGTTACGCCGTGGGAGACTCACCGCTTGACCTCGCCGATCCCGCCCACCGCCATCGCCGCGACAGCTCCGACATCACGATCTACTTTCCGGCTCCTCGCGAAGTGCATCGATGCCACGAACCGAGAGGCCGACACCCTCCGTCATGCGCTCCTCGCGCAGTGGGCCGAGCACGGCGGCACTGCCGAACTCGCGGACCGACTCCGATCGTTGGATCGCTCGGACCCGGATGGAGTTCGCGGGGTCGAGGCGCGGCTCGCAGTCTGGTTCTCCTTCGCCGATCCCGGCGACGGTCGACTCGTCACCAAGGACGATCCGGTGCTGACCGAGCTCTCAGATCAGCTACGGAACCGTCTGGCCCGCACCACCCGTCCAGCGAAGGACTGACCGGAGAGTTGTCGTCGGAGTGTGGGGCGGACCGAGATCAGTCGCAGTCCCCACCGGCGACCTTCTCCAAGGCGTCCGCCGAACACGTTGCTCAGGCCGTCCGCGGCGGCGGCCCTCAGCCGAGGGGATGCTCTTCGAACCACTCCCAGGCGAGATCGGCCGCGACGACCTCGGAGGTGGCGGTGCCGAACTGGGCCTCGTCGAGGACCCCGGGCGGGTCACCCGGTCGCGGATGTCCTCGTCCGAGGATCGTGATGAGCGAGATGTCGGCGGTGCAGCCGCTGAAGTCTTCGCGTTGAACTTCGCCGCTGAGCGTCGTGAGCGCTGGTTCCGTATCGCAGCCCCGCTCGGCAGCCCAGGTCTCGACGAACCCTCTGTGCGTCGAGTATTCGGCGGTCGGGTCCGCGTCGCCGTGGACGTGGAGGAGCGGCACGTCGCGCGAGCGGTCGCAGGTCTCCTGCGAAGGCGCCAGGCCAGAGATCGTGACGACCGACGCCACCCGGTTCGGGAGCCGGCACGCCACGAGCGAGGCCATGGCTGCCCCGTTCGAGTGGCCGATCACGTGGATCAGGGTCGGGTCGATACACGCAGTCTCGGTCAGCTCGTCGATGAGCGTCTCGATGAAGCCGACCTCGTCGGGCGTCTCGGCGTCGGGGGTGGCCTCGGGCGAGGCGAACCAGGCGGTCTGACCGATCTCGAGCAGCGTCGCCTCGGGGAAGGCGACGACGAAACCCTCCGCCTCGGAGAGCTCGCCCCACCGATCGAGCTCGAGATGCAGGTCGATGCTCCCGCCGAAGAAGTGGAGGTCGATCACCAGCGGCGACGGAAGCTCCCGCGACTCGGGCACGACGACGGCGTAGTCGCGGGTCCGGCCGTCGGGTGCCTCCAGGGAGCTACGGGTGACGCCGACGTCCGGTCCGGTCGGACACGCCGGCGCCGTGTCCTCGTCGCTTTCGTTGTCATCGACCTGCGGGGTCCCCCCGTCGGCGGTCTCCTGGTCCGCTGTCACATCCTGAGCGGCATCGGACTCGGTCCCGTCCGACGAGCCGCCGCACGCTACGAGCAACAGCGCAGTCAGCGCGAGCACAACCAGTGCGTGGTTCGCCTTGGAGGTTCCTTGCATCACTCACCTGCCTCCTGGTGGAAGATCCGCCCTGGATTCCGTCAGGATCCCTGAACACGACGACCATACTCACCGAGCGTCGCGCCTCGAGTGGCGATGGAGTACCCAAGCCGTCCTGTGCGCCGGGTGCCGCGTAGGTCTCGACTCCCCTCGGGTCCCAGAAGACCCAGCCAACCAACCGGTGCGAAGCCAGGGCGGCGCGGCGCGTCCGACGCCATCTTCGTCGGGTTGATCGCAGTACCGATCCGGGCGGCTGGGCGCGTTGGCGTCCACCCGCGTGGGTCAGTCTTGGTCGTCGGCGTTGGAGTCGGGCGGTGCAGGATCGTCGGCTGCCGCCCGCGTGGGGGTGGCGCGGACGCCGGTGATGGCGTGTCGTTTCATGTCGGTGATCTCGAGTGTCCAGCCCTCGTGGGTGACGCGGTCGCCGGGGGCATCGGGGATGCGGCCGAGCCGGTCGAGGATGAGCCCGGCCACGGTCGTGTAGGGGCCGCGCTCGACCGGCGGCAGGCCGATGTCGGGCAGGTCGTGGAGGGGGAACTGGCCCGGCAGCAGCACCGACCCGTCGTCCTGGCGGCGAACCGAGAGGACGTCACGGTCGGTCTCGTCGTAGATCTCGCCGACGAGCTCCTCGACGAGGTCTTCGACGGTGATGATCCCCGCAGTCGATCCGTGCTCGTCGACGACCAGCGCGATCTGGCAGCGGGCGACCTGCATCTCGTGGAGGACGTCGAGGACGTCGGCGGTCTTGGGAAAGGCCTGGATGTCGATGACGACCCGGCGGACGGGGGAGTCGCCGAGGCCGATGAGGTCGCGCAGGTGGACGAAGCCGATGACGTCGTCGGGATCGGCGTTTGCGACCGGAGCACGCGAGTGCCCGCTGGTGACGAGGACGGCGATGGCTTCGTCGGCCGGTTGGTCGGCCCCGACGAAGACGACGTCGCCGCGGGGCCGGAGCACCTGCTCGATCGTTCGCTCGGCGATCTCGAACGCGCCGTCGATGATCAGCTTCTGCTTGGAGGTGAAGGTCGTCTGGCCGGCGACCAGGTCTCGGATCTCCTCCTCGGTGACCGCCTCGCGGTCCCGGTGAGGATCGCCACCCATGAGCCGCACGGCCAGGTCGGTCGACCGCGACAGCGCCCAGACGACCGGGCGGGTGAGCACCGACACGAACGCCAGGGGCCGGGCGGCCAGCAGGCCCCATCGTTCGGCCCGCTGCATCGCGACCCGCTTCGGGGCGAGCTCGCCGAAGACGAGGGTCACATAGGCCAGCAGCAACGTGACCACCACGATGGCCACCGGCTCGGCCGCCCCGCCCAGGAACCCGAGTGGTGCCTCGAGCGGCTCGGCCAGCGAGACCGCCGCCGCCGCCGAGGCCAGGAACCCGGCGAGGGTGATGCCGATCTGGATGGTGGCCAGGAACCGATTCGGGTCGCGGGCGAGCTCGGCCAGGATCGCGCCGGTCTTCGACGCCCGCTCCAGTCGCTGCAACTGCCCCTCCCGTAGCGACACCAGCGCCAGTTCGGTGCCGGCGAAGGCCGCGTTCAACAGGACGAGGAATCCGACGAGCCCCAGCTGAGGCAACACATCTCGCACGTGACCACTTTCATGGGTCGGACGGCTGCATCTGGAATCGGCAGGTCATCGGGGTCGTGGACGGCGGACCGGCAGCCCCGGTTACGGTCGGTGCGTGGCGCAGGTGTTCCGCATCGCTCGCAACCCGGAGGAGGACCCGGCCCGGCACGCGCCTTCCCGTGGCACGCAGCGCTGCGGGCGTGCTGGAGATCGCGGTCGACACCTGAGAGCGATATGCGTGGAAGCTCGACAAGCAGCAGGCCACCACCACGGAAGGGGGCGCTGACCGTCGGCAACTATGCCGTCGAGGCGACCGATGGGCCTACCGGTTCCTCGAGCCGCCCTCGCCTACCACGACGAGACGACCGTCGAACTCTTGAAGCGAACTCGCAGCCCGGCGGACGGCTCCGGCCTCAGCGGGACCCTGACTGAGCGACTTGGTGGAGACGATGGGAATCGAACCCACGACCCCCTGCTTGCAAAGCAGGTGCTCTAGCCAACTGAGCTACGTCCCCGAGGGAACCGAGAGGGTAGTGCGCGGCACACCTCGATCGACACTCAGATCTGCGTCGACCCAGCGTTCGACTGCAGCGGCTGGCGGAACAGACCTGACGGCACCGGGGCACCCGCACGCACGAGCGCCAGGTGCCAGGAGGGTGACGAGCCGAGCGCCCAGCGCAGGCTCGACACGGTGAAGCGCCCGATCGGCACGCTGGCGGGTGGCGCTTCGAGGCCCACGGTCGCGCCGATCGAAGCTGGCAGGGTGGCCAGTGCTGCGTTGAACAGTGGCCGATACCCGAACTTCACCGCGAGCGGCAGTGGGGGGTTGCGGAGGAAGTCGACCGAGTGTCGTTGAGCCTCGGTTGCCGCGATCGCGGGGTGCTCGGCGATCCACGTCGCGAGTTCGGATGCCGTCGTCGGGAGGGGGTCGGCGTCGAGGAGACCACCGATCTGGGTCTGTTCCTCGACGAATCGATCGGCCTCGGATGCGGTGAGCTTGTGTCTCGCGTAGGTCTGGAACGCCACGAGGAACGAGTCGGTCAGGACGTTGTGGACCCAGGCCGCCATGGCGGGGTTGCCCGCGCTGTAGGCCTTCCCCCGCTCAGAACGACCACGAACCGGCCGATGCGCCATTCGCACCGTTGCCACGGCTGCTTCGACCTCGGGAAGTGCGCCATAGGTCGTCTCGGTGACGTACACCGACGTGCGCGACAGCCGGCCGAGCGGATCGTCGCGGTAGCGCGAGTGCTGTTCGACCCCCGCGACGACCTCGGCGTGTGCGGTCTGGACGAGCAGGGCACGGATGCCGCCGACGAAGGCCGCGGCATCCCCGATGACTCGCCAAGACACCGAGTCCGGCCCGAGAAGCCCGGGATCGCCTTCGTGGTCCATGGTGTGTTCGAGCGGCTGCGGACCGTGCGAGAACAACCCCGTCGTCGAGGCCACCACGCGATCCTTGAGACCGCTGATCATCCTGTCGCTGCCTTGTACGCGGCGAGCGCGGCATCGCGGGCCGCGGCGTGGTCGACGATCGGGAACGGGTACGTGTCGCCGAGCACGACGCCGGCCTCGACCAGATCGAGCGGGGCGGCGGCGCTGGGTTCGTGGATGGACGGGGCCGGCAGGGATGCGAGTTCGGGCACCCAGCGACGGACGTAGTCACCGGCCGGGTCGAACTTCCTCGACTGCGTCGTCGGGTTGAACACCCGGAAGTAGGGCGCGGCGTCGGGGCCCGTGCCGGCGACCCACTGCCAGTTGCCGGCGTTCTGGGCAACGTCGCCGTCGACCAGGTGGTGACGGAAGAAGCGTTCGCCCTTGCGCCAGTCGATGAGCAGATCCTTCACCAGGAAACTTCCGCACAACATGCGGACCCGGTTGTGCATCCAGCCGGTCTCGATGAGTTGGCGCATACCTGCGTCGACGATCGGGAACCCGGTGTGGCCCGTGCTCCAAGCCTCGAACTCGGAGGGGTCGTTGCGCCAGGAGATCTTGTCGTACTCGGACCGCACGGCGGCATGTGGCAGATCGGGCCTCACCGCCAGGGTGTGGGCGTACCAGTCACGCCAGGCGAGTTGGCGCGTGAACGCGGCGCGCCCCTTGGTGGAGGTGCCCACGACGTCGAGCACCGTGCGGGCCGAGAGTGTGCCGTACTTGAGGTCGGCCGACAGTTCCGACGTGCCGTCGACCGCCGGCAGATCGCGCGCTGCGGAGTAGTCGTCCACCCGGTCGAGCCAGCCCTGGAGCCGGTACCAGGCCGCTGCGGAGCCGGGTGCCTGGAACGGCTCGGCGCTCGGTACGGGCAGCGGATCGGAACGAAGCTCGCCGACCGTCGCCTCGCCGGGCTCGGGCCACGGCGACAACGAGGTCGCCGCCCAGGTCTTGTAGAAGGGCGTGAACACCTGCGAGACCGCACCGGCCTGGGTGAGCACCCTGCCCGGCTCGTGGACGTGGAGTCCGTGGAACACTCCGACCGGCACCTTGACCGAGCCGAAGGTGGCCGCGTCTCGAGCGACCGAGAACGGCGACACGTCGGCATTGACGTAGACCGCCGAGGCGCCGGCATCCTCGAGCGCGACGGGGAGGGCGTCGGTCGCTGGTCCGGTTCGGACGGTCAATCGCCCGCCACGACCCTGCAGCTCCTCGTCGAGCGCCGCGACGTGAGTGAGGAGTTGGTCACGACGCTTCGCACCCGCGGCATCGAGAAGGACCGGTTCGAGGACGAACAAGGCCACGACCTCGTCGTGGTTCGCCGTCGCCGCGGCCCACGCCGGGTTGTCGTCGAGGCGAAGGTCGCGACGGAACCAGACGAGGCCCGGCCCGCCATCGCTACTCCCGCTGCTCAGGGGTTCGCTCCGGTCATCTCGACGCACCATTCCCACAGTTCGGCCCGACGGACTGCGGTGTCGCTGCGGCGGGACGCATTGGTCCGGTGCGGATCGCGGCGCCGACGGTCGAGCCAGAACGACCCGGTCGTCCGCAGCGGCTCGCCATCGTCGGCAGCCAGCCAGACCATGGTGTCGGCGCCCTGATCGGGCGTGCGCAGCAGTGGGCCCATGACCTTCGAGAACGTCGGCAACGAGTCGTCGACGCCCGGGGTGTCGACCCAACCGGGATGCAGGGCGTGGAACACCACCTCGGACGGGTCGATCCGGGCGGCCCACATCTCGTTGAGCACGACCTGGGCCCGCTTGGCCCGGGCGTACTGCTCGCTCCCGCGGTAGCTCGCCTCGGTCATCTGGAGGTCGGCGACGGTGAGACCGGCGGTGTACATCCCACCCGACGACATGGTGATCACGCGACCCGGAGCAGCCTGGCCCAGCGGCTCGAGAAGCCGGCAGGTGAGGAGAAACGGGCCGAGCACCTGGCTGGCGACGGTGAGTTCGACACCGGCCGAGTTGGTGCGGCGATCTGCGGTCAGTGCGCCGGCGTTGTGGAGCAAGGCGTCGATCCGGTCGTGGCGGGCGAGCAGCTGATCGGCCGCCGCGTCGACCTGGTCGAGTTCGCCCATGTCGGCGACGACGGCGTGCACCGAGTCGTTTCCCGACCCGGCGGCGATCTCGGCTCGGGCTTGTTCGGTCCGGTCGGGGTCGCGTCCGACGATCGTGAGGTCGGCACCGGCCCGAGCAAGGTGGTCGGCGGCGTTGCGGCCGATGCCCGACGTGGCACCGGTGAGGACGACCACCCGACCGGTGAGGTCGTACGAGTCGAGCGGCTTCCAGTCGAACATTCGCGACCGGGCCGCCGGTCCGATGCGGGTGAAGCTCGGAACGACGACGAACTCGAGCGCGCGATCGGCGGCGTCGCGCAACGTCATGTTCGGGCCGGGCGTCCGTCGACAGCGGTCCGCAGGCCCGCGGCGGCCCGGTCGCCGATGCGGTTGAACGCCAGCTTCAAGAACGGGTCGGCGAACCGCAGCGCTCCCTTCAGGCGGAGCTCGGCGTCGTAGGTCACCGTGCACGAGTCTCCATGGGCGGCGACGGTGATGCGGTCGTCGGAGACCAGGCGATCCGACTCGGCGACGGCGCGCACCGTGTTGGGTCGTTCGTACTCGACGGTTTCGTACCGGAGGGTCATCGGACTCGGGAAGCTCTTGACCGTGACATCGAAGGACGCATCGCTGCCCCCGCCGTCGCCGGTCACCTGCTCGGAGGCGACGACGCCGGGATCCCATTCGGCGAAGTTGCGGAGGTCGGACAGGTAGTCGAAGACCTCGTCGGCCGGCTTCGGCGACGAAACCGTGGTGGTGTACTTGGCCATGGCGATCTCCTGATCAGATCTGTCGGGGGCTGATGCCGTCGGGCCGCCAGTCGGGGCCGACGAGGACGAACTGGTTGACCGTGCAGTGGCGCTCGAGGAACGCCGCTTCGCAGTAGGCGAGATAGAAGCGCCACAGCCGACAGAACCGATCGTCGAGACCCAAGCGATGGGCGTCGTCGATCGACTCGTCGAACTCCACGCGCCAGCGCCGCAGCGTCTCGGCGTAGTGGATCGAGAGGTCTTCGACATCGAGGACCTGCAGATGAGTCGCCCGGCCGACCGCATCACTGATCGCTCCGATCGAGGGGAGCATCCCGCCCGGAAAGACGAAGCGGCGGATGAAGTCTTCCTTGTTCTTCTTGGCTTCGAAGCGCCGGTCGGGCATGCAGATGGCCTGGATGCCGACCATGCCGTCGGGTTTCAAGCAGCGCTCGATCGTCGCGAAGTAGTCCTGGTAGTCGCGCCAGTCGACCGCCTCGATCATCTCGATCGAGACGACCTTGTCGTAGGTGCCCTCGAGGTCACGCCAGTCCGAATCGAGCAGAGTGACCTGTCGGTCGAGCTCGGCGGCGGCGACCCGATCGACCGCTTCACTGCGCTGTTCGGCCGAGATGGTGGTGGTGGTCACCTCGCAGGCACGGGTCCCTGCGGCTCGGATGGCGAACCCGCCCCAGCCGGTGCCGATCTCGAGCACGTGGTCGGTGCTGCCGACGTCGAGCTTGTCAAGGAGGCGGTCGTACTTGGCGAGGCTCGCGTCGCGCAGTGACATGTCCGCAGACGAGAAGACCGCCGAGGAGTACGACAGCGTCTCGTCGAGGAAGAGCGAAAAGAACTCGTTGCCGATGTCGTAGTGAGCCGAGATGTCCTCGCGATTGCGATGGCTGTCTCGTGGACCCCTCCGGCGGCGGATCGGGTCGAGGACCGGGTTGGTCAGTCGAGTGACTCGCCGTTGGATGTCGTCGAGGGCGTGCATGTTGGCGATGAGGATGCGCACAACCGTCACCGGATCGTCTGAGTGCCACCACCCCTCGATGAAGCCGCGACCGAACCCGATGGATCCTTCGGCGACGATGGCCCGCCAGGCCCGCGAGTCGCGAACGACGAGGTCGGCGCGCAGCGCCGCGTCGGCGGGCCCGTAGGCCGACGTTCCCCCGTCGACGTCGGTGACCCTGAGATGGCCGCCGTGCAGACGCTCGAGCAGCCGGTTGACGATGCGTCGCGACACGTTGGACGTGGCGAGTGAGCGCCTCGAGCGCTGGGTCTCGGGCAGGCTGAGCAGTGGTGGTGATGCGGCCGGCGCCTCGACAGCGATGGTCGCTGCATCGTCGCGTGAAGAGCGGGTGATCGTGGTCATCGTGTGCTCATTCCAATCGTGTCGACCGGCGGGGCGAGGTGTCGATCGTTGCGCTTCGGGTGGGGGATGAACGGGACCCGTTTGGCCCAGAGCTTGACCGCCTCGAGATGGATCCCGGCGCTGACGCGATGGGTCGCGAGCGGGTTGTGGGTCACGAAGCGGCGCATCGCCGCAGGGGTCGGAGCGAGACGCTCGACCTCGAGACGCGTCTCGACCACCGGCGTTCCGGCCGGCCCCATCACGTCGAGCTCGACGGTGAGCTGGTCACCTTCTGCTCCGAGGCACAGCTCGTACTGGTGGTCCTCGCCGAGAAACGGCGAGACGTGCAGTTCCTTGTCGAAGGTGGTGCGCAGCTCGGTGCCGGGTCGAGGCAGCGCCAACGCATAGCGGTGACGCTCCTTCCACGGGGTGTTGGTGACCTCGACGACAGCGCCCACCGGACCATCTTGTGCGTCATCCCAGGCGACGTAAAGCGTGAACGGGTTGAAGAGCCACCCCCAACGGCGTGGCTGGGTGAGCATGCGCACCGGCCCGTCGGGCCGGTGACCGAGAACCTGCTCGAGCTCGTCGCGCACTGCGGCCGAGCCGACCGGTGCATCGACGGTTCCGTAGTCGGTGGGCCGGAACCTGACCGGTGCGGGTCGTCGACTGGAGAACAGCCGACTCCGACCGAACAGCGCAACCGGGTCGTCGGGATCGATCCAGACCATCGACACCGGTCGGGTGAAGGCGTGACCGGCCGGTGCGTTGCGTCGGTGCAGCACCCGCCCGGGGCACAGCGCAGCAGAGCCAGGGGTCACCACGACACACCGATCCGACGGCAGGCCTCGATCGCCGAGACGAAACCGTCTTCGTGGAAGCCGTGGCCGGCCCACGCTCCCGCGAAGTGGACTCCGCCGTTGCCGTCGATCTCGGGAAGGCGACGCTGGGCCTCGATCGCGGCCGCGTCGAAGACCGGGTGCGCGTAGTTGAAGCGGGCGATGACCGTCTCGGGATCGATCCGGTCGTCGAGGTTGAGGCTCACCAGGTAGCGGCGGCTGCCCGGCAGGCGCTGAAGCGCCGTGAGGTCGTAGGTGAGCGTCGCCTCGTCGGCGCCCTCGACGATCTCGAAGTTCCAGGCCGACCATGCCCGCCGCGTCGGCGGCAGGACCGTTTCGTCGGTGTGCAGCGTGGCCAGGTTCGGTTGATAGGCGATCGAGCCGAGCATCTCCTTTTCGTCCGGGGAAGCGTCGGCCAGCAGATCGAGCGCCTGGTCGGTGTGGCATGCGAGGACCACGCGGTCGAACCGCTCGGTCACCCCGTTGGCCGTGACCTCGACCCCGTCGTCGGAGCGGATGACCGAGGTCACCGGCGCGTTGCCGCGAATCGTCCCCGAGAAGCGGGCGACGATCTCGTCGATGTAGCGCTGACTCCCACCGACGACTGTGCGCCACTTCGGCCGGTTGCGCAGGCCGAGAAGACCGTGGTTGTCGAGGAAGCCGAACAGGCTCACTGCGGGGAACTCGCCGAATCGGGTGGGATCGGCCGACCAGATCGACGATCCCATCGGGATCAGGTGCAGGTCGATGAACGCCTGCGAGTAGCCGCCTTCGGCGAGGAACTCGTCGAGGGTCAGCGAGCGGTCACCGACGGCCAGCACCTGCTTGGCCGAACGCCAGAAGCGTGGGATGTCGACGAGCATCCTCCACCAGTCGGCTCGCAGGGCGTTGCGGCGGCTGGCAAGGAGCGTGTTCGGCCCCGACGCCCGATAGGCGAAGCCCGTGCTGCGATCGTGGACGCCGAAGCTCATCTCGGAGGGTTGCGTCTCGACGCCCAACTCGTCGAACAGGCGCACCAGGTTCGGATAGTTGTGGTCGTTGTGGACGATGAAGCCGGTGTCGATGCCGAGCCGGCCCGCCACCGGGTCGTCGACCAAGACGGTGTTGGTGTGTCCGCCCAGCCGCGTCGAGGCCTCGAACACCGTGACGTCGTGGTGCGGCCCGAGCAGATGGGCGCAGCCGAGCCCGGAGATGCCAGAACCAACGATCGCAATCCGCACAACAGCCTCCCAGCGCGTGACTCTTTAGCCTCTGCGGCACGACCATGCCGTTTGGATGCAAGAAAGCGGGGGTCGAGGGTCGCCGCTGCATGGTGGGTGATCTGGCAGGCTCGTGACCTCGGCAACGGCACACCGGAGCTCTCGTCATGAGTGATCAGGACCCCCTCGAACCCACCCGGGTCGACACCGACGCGGTCGGCGAGCCGACGATGATGCAGCCCGCGGCGGGCGAACCGCCCCCGCCCACCGATCCCCCACCAGGCGGTCCACCCCCAGGCGGTCCACCCCCCGGCGACGACGGAGACGATGGGGGCGCCAACCGCGACCGCAACATGAAGATCGCCATCGGGGCGACGGTGGCGTTGATCCTGATCCTGCTCGGGATTCTCTTGTTCACCGGCGACGACGACGCTTCGGTCGACTCGGCCGATCCGACGACGTCGAGCACGTCGAGCACGTCGACCTCGACGACGACCACCGAGGCGACCACGACGACCACCCAGCCGCCGACCACCTCGGGCTCGACCACCTCGACCACCCAGGACACGACGCCGCCGCTGAGCACCTGCTCGGGCAAGGACGCGCCGCCTGACGATGCGTCGCCCATCGCCAAGACGTTCATGGACTCGTGGCAACTCGACGACCGCCCGTGCGCCGAGGCGGTCGCCACCCAGAGCGCCGTCGACACGATGTTCGCCGTCGAACCGGGTCCGACACCTCAGGACTTCTTCGGCTGCTCGCCGGTCGACGACGGCGCCGGCGACCCACACATCGACTGCGTCTTCGGCTTCGAGGGTGGCACGACCCACCTGAAGATGAACTTCGGAGCCGTCGACGGCTGGCGGGTCTTCGAGGTCTTCTTCGTCGCCGACTGATGCCGGTACCTTCGCACCGGTGAACCACGAAGCACCTCCCGAGATCTCCTGGTTCGCGGCGCTCTGTGACGACGACTACGAGTTCCTCGGCGTCAGCGATCCTGCGCTGGTGTCATCGTGGCCTCACTGCCGCGACATCACGCTGGCGGCTGATCACAACGGCTACGACAACATCCTGCTGCCGTCGGGCTACGCCCTCGGCATCGATTCGGTGGCCTTCGCCGGAGGGATGGCCGGCCTCGTCGAGCGGATCCATCTCCTCGTCGCGGTCCGGTGCGGCGAGCTGTGGGTTCCGCAGCTCGCTCGCCAACTGGCGACACTCGACCAGATGCTCGGCGGTCGGCTGACCATCAACATCATCTCGAGCGATCGCCCCGGCGAGGCGCTCGACAGCGAACCTCGCTACCAACGAACGCTCGAGGTCATGACGGCACTCCGCACCCTGCTGAACGGCGAGCACCTCGATCTCGACGGCGAGTTTCATCAGCTCGACCTCGATCCGCCGCGTATCGGCACCGTGTCGGGAACGTGTCCACCGTTCTACTTCGGCGGGTTCTCGCCGGCAGCGAAGCAGACCGCGGCAGCGGCGGCCGACGTCTTCCTCACCTGGCCCGACACCGTCGCCGCCGTGGGGGCGACCGTCGAGAACATGCGCAGCCGGGCGGCGACGCTGGGCCGGACGCTGCGGTACGGGCTCCGTACCCACGTCATCGTCCGCGAGACCGAGACCGAGGCGCGAACTGCCGCCGAGAGGCTGGTGTCGAAGCTCGACCCCGAGACCGGCGAGACCATCCGCAACCGCTCGCTCGATGCAGCGTCGGTTGGCGTCCAACGCCAGGCCGAGCTCCGCGACTCGGCGACCGACGACGGCTTCGTCGAACCGAACCTGTGGACCGGCATCGGCCGGGCCCGCAGCGGCGCCGGAGCAGCGATCGTCGGCGACCCCGACCAGGTGCGGGCGAAGCTCGACGCATACCGGGCCGTGGGCATCGATGCGTTCATCCTCAGCGGCTACCCCCACGAACCCGAGTGCGAGCGCTTCGCCCGCCTCGTCCTCGACGACTACCCCCACGCCCCGCTCGCCCGGATCCCGACACCCTCGTGACGTCAGCACGACCTCGAGGCCATGCAGTGGCTCAGCCGTCGCCCGCGCTGGTGATCATGTGGAGGAATCCACCACGTGTCCCGATGAGGATCCGGTCGTTCCACACCGCGGGGGTCGACTCGATGCAGCCACCGAGCTCGAGCGACCAGATCTCGGGCGGTTCGACCGTGGGATCGGACACGTCGTAGGCGTGGAAGGTCCCGCCGCAATCACCGATGAGCAACACGTCATCGACCACGACGGGTGATCCCCAGGTCGGTCCGGGAAGACGAATCGACCAACGCTTCACCCCACTTGCTCGATCGACCGCGAACACCTCGCCGGCGTTCGTGGCTGCGTAGACCGAGTCGTCGGTGACCGCCGGCGAGGCCCAGAGCCCGCCTGGCTTCACCTCTCGATCGTCGACCTTCCACACCAGGGGGTCACCCTCGGCGTTCGGATCGAGCTTCAGGAGCTGTCCGACCTCGGAGGATCGCTGGAGCGAGCGCTCCCATTCGACCGCCACGTAGAGCATGCCGTCGGCGTCGGTGCTCATCGTGGCGTCGGTGTCGTCACCGACCCAGTATCGAAACGTGCGCCGAGGCGCCTCGCCGGTGCCGAGGCCGCTGAGATCCCACCCTTGGACGAGCCCGCCCGAGTTCGCGAAGTAGACGGTGTCGCCCACCATGACCGGCGAGGTCTCGATCGACACCGTGTCGTCGGGGAGCTCGGCGAGCAGCGTGTCATCCCAGCCCGGTGTGTTGAAGATCAGCTCGGGGTCGACGGTCACCTCTCCGGCATCGTCGTAGCCGCGATGGAGTCGGAAGATGTGGAACTGCCCGTTCTCGCCGCCCTCGATCAGATAGTCGTTGATGACCAGCGGCGACGCGTCCCAATCGTCGTTCCAGCGGACCGGCGAGACGGCCTCGGACGACACCTTCCACAGCTCGGTTGCCGTGTCGCCATCGATCGACAGGACACGGAGGAAGTTGTCGCGGCCGCCGGTGTAGACGAGCGGGTACCCGTCGGGATCGATCGTGACCGACCCCTTGATCAAGTCGCCGGTCGGGAAGTCGGGCAGGATCCGCTCGCCGGTGTCGGCGTCGATGAAGTGCACGTTGCGGTCATACGCCCCGAACACCGCCCAGGTGCGGTCGTCGCGTTCGAACACCGCCGGTTGGCCGGTCCATCCCATGCCGCACCACGTCTTGGTCTCGCCCAGATCGGTCGATTCGGAACACATGGGATTCGTGGGGAACTTGAACCCGATCTCGGGATCGCGCGGAACGGGTCCCTGGCCGAAGTAGGTGCGGGTCGGGTTGCCGCGAAAGGTGAGGATGCCCTCGACCGACGCGGTGGTCCAGGGCTGACCGACCAACGCAGGGTCGGCGAACGGCGCCTGACCGGCCTCGGCATCTTCCGACGAACCCGGCGCCGAGGTGGGCTGCGACGAGTCGTCGGCGGAGTCGCTGCCGCCGACGACCTGATCGAATCCCCAGGACAGCGCAGTGACGACCAGCGTCATGCCCACGACGAGCGCGACCATGCCGTTGCGACGAGCCTGAGCCTTGGTGACCACTCAGGCGAAGGGTAGGGCCGCGTCGGTGCGGGCGGGTGGCAGGCCCACCACTACCGTCCACCGACGATGACCGAGCGTGCTGCCAGGTTTTCTCCGCTTCCCGACGACAAGGCCGCCCGATGGGCGAAGTTCGGACATTGGGACCGCACGCTGTTCGCGAACGTGGTCGGGCTCGTGGTCGAAGAGGTCCGCACCGACTACTGCCGGATGCGCCTTCCGTTCCGCAACGAACTCGAACAGCCCGCCGGGACCGTCCACGGTGGCGCGCTCGCCACGCTGATCGACACCGTCGTCGTGCCCGCGGTCGGCCAGGCCTACGATCGCGGCTGGTCGTTCGCGACCGTGTCGATGGACATCCAGTACCTGTCGGCCATCGTCGACCAGGACGCCATCGCCGAGGGCTGGATCGTGAAGCGCGGATCCTCGCTCGTCTTCTGCCGAGCCGAGGTCCGCGGGGCGGACGGTCGCGAGGCCGCCCACGGCACCCTCGTGTACGCCGTCAAGCCCCCGCGCGAGGACTGACACTCCGCTTCTTCGTTCCATTCCGATCATCGGGCAGTCGACGCTGAACGAAGAAGCGGGATCGGTGGGTCCTCGCGCGGGGCTCGACGACAAGCACGGCCAGGTTCTCCGAGATTCCTCGGAGCGGTACCGTTCGTGCGTGTCGAACGTCCTCCGCTACGTCTCGCGCATCGTGCGCCTCCCACTGGTGGACGACACCGGCTCGGCCATCGGGCAGGTGACCGACGTGGTCATCGCACCCGCCACCAAGCTCGCGCCCAAGGTGCTGGGCTTCGTCACGTCGGTGCAGCGGCGGCACATCTTCGTGAACGCCAACCGGATCACCGAGGTCTCCCCCACGGGGGTGCGTCTGCGCACCGGCACCATCGACGTCCGACCCTTCGAACGACGCTCCGGCGAATTGCTGGCCGTCGCCGACCTCCTCAACACCCGCGCCCAGGACGGGTTCATCACCGACCTCTCGCTCCGCAACGCAGCCGACCGACCGACCGAGTGGGAGATCGCGACCGTGGCGATCGGTGGGAAGGGCCCACTGCGGCGACGACGGACCCCCCACATCGTCGACTGGTCCGAGGTCGCCGAGCTGTTCGCTCCGGCCCCCGAGCACGCCGAGGTGGTCGAGCTGCGTCAGCTCAGGCCGGCCGACATCGCAACCCGCATCCGCGCCCTGCCGCTCGAGAAGCGGCGCCAGCTCGCCGAGCAGCTCGACGACAACCGGTTGGCCGATCTTCTCGAAGAGCTGCCCGAGGACGAGCAGATCCGGATCATCGAGGGCCTCGACATCGAGCGCGCCGCCGACATCCTCGAGGAGATGGACCCCGACGACGCAGCCGACCTGCTGCACGAGATGGACGAGGACTCGCGTGCAGCGCTCCTCGAGGCCATGGACGACGACGACGAAGCCTCGCTGCGCATGCTGCTGGCCTACGGCGACGCCACGGCAGGCGGTTTGATGACACCACAGCCGGTGGCCCTCACCCCCGAGACGACCGTGGCCGAGGCCCTGGCCCGCCTCCGCGATCCCAACATCGCCACGACGCTGGCGGCGCAGGTCTTCGTCGTCCGTCCGCCGACCTCCTCGCCGACCGGCCGGTTTCTCGGGGTCATCGGGTTCCAGCGTCTCCTGCGTGAACCGCCGTCGACGATGCTGGGCGACTGCCTGCACCACGATCCCGAGTGGCTCACCCCCGAGACCGACCAGGTCGAGGTGGCCCGACGGTTGGCGGCCTACGATCTCGTCGCGCTCGCGGTCTGCGACGAGGCATCGCGACTCATCGGGGCGGTCACCATCGACGACGTCGTCGACCACATGCTGCCCAAGGGCTGGCGGCGAATGTTGAAGCGGAGCCCGGGATGAGCCTGTTCCGACGCGAGACCGACCTCAGCCAACCCCGCGGCGGGTCGAACCTCGGCATCCATTACGACTCCGATGCGTTCGGCCGCTTCAGCGAGGGCATCGCGCGCACCCTCGGCACCGGCCG
>DATKWD010000153.1:0-28756 GCA_035529695.1 Acidimicrobiales bacterium
TCGAGCAGATCTCGGAGTTCGGTCTCGGTGGTCATCGCTGGTCCTCGAGTTCGATCGCGAGCGTCGTCATCGCCCGGTGGAGATGGCTCTTCACCGAGCCGTCGGCGACGCCGAGCACCGTCGCGATCTCGGGCACCGTGAGGTCGTCGAAGAAGCGCAGCACGACACACTCGCGTTGTCGACGCGGGAGCTGGCGCAGCCGCTCGACGACGTGACGGGCCTGCTCGCCCCGGATGGCCCCGGACTCGGCCGACTCGGCATCTGGTCCGCCCTCTGGTCGATGGGTGTCGGCGGTGCGCCGCCGGCGCAGCCGGCCTCGAGACTGATTGACGACCGCGCGACGCACGTACGGCAGCAGGTCGCCCTTCACCCGACCCAGGTTCGACCACGTTCGGGCGAACGCCTCCTGGACCACTTCCTCGGCATCCTCGCGTCGGTCGACCAGCAGCCGGGCCAGGCCGACGAGACGCTGGTACTCGGTCGCATACAACGACCACAACGCCTCATCACGCGCGACGTCGAGCTCGATCTGCGGCTGCGTCATGAGCGTCGAACGTGCCTCCATGCCCCACCAGACGCGTGAGACACCGAATCGTTTACCCATCCTGAGCCGAAGGCAAGAGAAGAAGGCACTCCACCTGACGTTCGTGCCCGGGGCGGGACTTGAACCCGCACGCCGCCTGAGCGGCCGAGGGGTTTAAGCCCTCTGCGTCTACCAGTTCCGCCACCCGGGCGCGGGTGGGGTCAGGCTAAGCAGCGGCGGGCGAACGCGTTCATGGAGCACCTCGAACCTACCGTCCCGTCGACCCCTCCGTAGGTGTCACACCCCCTGTCTAGGTTGTTCTCATGGGTGCGAACACCAGTTCCGCAGCGGTTGCTGAACGGCCAGCCGAGACCTCCCTCGCACGCGCCACCCAGATCGAAGCGCAGCTCGCGGTGATCGCCGGGCAGGAGAACCGTCTCGTCGCCCAGACGGTCGCACTCGTGGCAGAAGCGCTCGAGAACGACCTGTGCATCGGTCCCGATCTCCCGCTCGCACGGTGGGTCGCGTGGCGATTCGGGTGCGAGCCGGCCCGGGCCGGCCGGATCGCCCAGCTGGCTCGACGTCGCAACGAATTGCCGGCGGTGATGGCGGCGCTCGAAGCCGGTTCGATCAGCCTCGATCAGGCCGCCGTCATCGCTCGTCGCGCGCCGGCCGAACACGAAGCCGACGCCGTAAGCAAGGCCGAGGCGCTCCGCCCGTCGCAGCTCCGGCGCTACTGCCAGACCCTCCCCCCGTTCGAAGACGACGACGACACGCCAGCTCGCCGCCCGAAGCGCCATCACGTGAATCTGCACGCCGACGACGACGGCGACTACCGCCTGCGCGGCCTTCTCCCGAGCGACGTCGGGGCGGGTCTCGACGCAGCGCTGCGCGCCCAGCTCGACGCACTCTGGATTGCTTTCAAGGGCGGCCGAGCCGACCAACCCGGTGACGAACACACCGGACGACCGACCCGGGTCGACGCCCTCGCCCGGCTCGCCGAGGCGGGCCAGGCCGCGGAAGCTTCGGTGCGGCCCCACTCGCAACGCACCAAGACCATCATCCATGTCGACCTCAACGCGAAGGTCGGGCACTTCCACCTCGGCCCGGCGATTCCCGCGTCGGTCCGGCGCCATCTGACGTGTGACTCCACGTTCCAGGTGTTGTTCGAGGCCTTCGGGAGAGCGATCGGCGTCGGCCGGACGTCTCCTGAGATCCCGGCTCGGACCCGCCTCGTCGTCGAAGCACGTGACGGCGGCTGTCGAGTCCACGGTTGCCACGCCACCCACGTGCAGATCCACCACGTGCAGCACTGGGAGGACGGCGGCGCCACCGAGACGGTCAATCTGATCGCCCTCTGCCCTCAGCATCACCGAGCCCACCACCGGGGCACGCTCGGCATCAGCGGGACCAACGCCGACGATCCCGACGGCATCACCTTCGCCGATGCTCGCGGCGTCGAGATCAAACCGCGACCCCGACCCCATCCGCCCGACGATCTCCCACCACCACCACCCGGTGCTGCCTACCACCGGCCCGAGATCGGGAACCTCTCTCCGTACGCATGCGTCGGACCCACACTCGAGACGCTCGAGGCAGCGCGAGATGTCGATCGCGGCGCATCGACCGATCCGCCACCAGTCGATTTCCCCCGGGCCGAACCCCGCCTCGACCGCGACGGCTTTCCGATCGACTGGCCCGAAGTCATCTACCTCGACGACGACGAGTGACGAAGCCGGCCCGCCTCAGACCGCACGGGGTCCTGAGCCGTAGGGACGGGTGATGATCTCGAGGAGGTGGCCGGAGGGATCGGCGAAATAGACGCCACGCCCGCCGTCGTGGGTGTTGATCTCGCCCTCCATCGATCGCATCGGGTCGGCCCAGTAGGGCAGCTCACGTTCGACGATGCGACCGAAGATCTCGTCGAACTCGGCCTCGGTGACCAGGAATGCATAGTGCTGGTGGTTGAACTCGCCGTCGGCCCGGACGAAGTCGAGGCTCACCCCGTTGCCGGCCTCGACGACGAGGAAGTGGCCGAAGGGCTCGGGCGGGTCGAACCCCATCACCTCGGCGAGAAAGGTCGCCGACTCCTCGCGGTCATGTGCCGCGACGATCGTGTGGTTGAGCTGCGGCTTCATACGAACTGCTCCAGGAAGTCGTCGAGGTGGGCATTGACCTCGCCAGGCGCGAGGAGCTGGTTGAAGTGACCGACACCGAGGGTCTGACGGAAGTCGACATGACCATGGGTCTCGGCGATCGCGCCGAGGTCCATGTCGTCGCGGTCGGCCCAGACGACCATCGCCGGCACCATGCAGGCCTCGACCAGGGCCGAGGCGTCGATCTCGCCAAGATCTTGGAACGCCGGCACCAGCACATGCCGCGGCACGGCGGTCATCTCCCGGACGACTCGATCCTTGAGCTCGGGGTCGTCGGTCTCGAGGAACAACGAGCCCTCGACCAGCCCACGGTGGATCTCGCCGCTCTCGTCGCCGGCGATCATGGTGCCGCCGACGCGGACGATCTCGCGCAGGCCCTCGTCGAAGAAAAGGGCTGGATCGACGCCGACCACCCCACGGGTCGCCCCGGGGTGATCGCGTGCGACGTGGAACGCGATGGCGCCTCCCATCGAGTGGCCGACGATCACCGGCCGGTCGAGGCCGAGCGCGTCGCCGAAAGCGGCGATGTCGGCCGCGAAGGTGGCGATGGAGTAATCACCCTCGGGCTTGTCGCTCGCGCCGTGGCCTCGCAGGTCGACGCTCACGACCCGACGCGAGGTCGCCAGGTGATCGGCCTGCGGTGCGAAGTAGGTGTGATCGCAACACCAGCCGTGCACGAAGAGGATCGGATCACCCTCGCCCTGCTCGACGTACGCGAGCTCGACGTCGTTCACCGCGACGGTTCTCATGGGCCGAACGTACCCCCGACGGTCAGCCGGCGAAACCGAGCAAGTCGCTGTCACCACGGAACAAGTGACGCGTGCCGTCGGAGAAGCGAACGACCGCCTCGCCGCTCAGGACCGACCCATCGGGCACCGAGCACTCGAGGTGGTGACGACCGGCGCTGATGTTGCGGGTCTCGATGCCGTGCGCCTGGGCCTCCCAGTCGGTGGGTGCGGGCCCATCGGCGTCGTCACGCACCACGACGTAGAGGTCGGCGTAGGTCGTCTCGACGACGATGCCATCGACCTTCAACCGCTGCACGAGGAACCGGGTGGCCTGCATCACCTCGACCCTACGCGCCGAGCAGGCGACCGACGTCAGGCCGCCTGGGCCCGCCCGTCACCCTCGATCGCCATCCAGCCGGCTTCGCGCCAGGCATCGGCGGCCGGACCGCTCAACTCGTTGGCGACCGTCACCCCGTCGATCATGTCGGCGACGACCAGGCCCCAGGGACGGTCGTGAATGGCGACGGCCACCGTCACCGTGCCCGAACGGCCCCGCCGAATGGTGCGCACCGAGGATCGCCGCCCGGGTGGGCTGCGGAACGCAGGCACGACGAGCCCCTGATTGCGCGCTGCGTGCGCCAACGCACGGCTGGCGGCTGCGAATCGGAGGGAGGTGGGCTGCATCGGTTCCATCATGCACCGGTGGTGTGACAGCTACGTGCAGGTGGGAGCGCGTTCGGGGTCACCGATGCCGCGTACGGTGTCGTGATGGCTCCGACGCAGACCCCGATCGACAACCGCGTGACCCGCATGCTCGGCGTCGAGCACCCGGTGATCCAGGCGCCGATGGGGTGGATCGCCCGCAGCCAACTGGCCAGTGCCGTGTCCAACGCCGGCGGGCTGGGCATCATCGAGACCTCGTCGGGCGAACTCGACAACGTGAAGGCCGAGATCGCCAAGATGCGCGACCTCACCGACAAGCCCTTCGGAGTCAACATCGCCCAGGCGTTCGTGCGCGATCCGGGCATCGTCGACTTCGTCGTCGACCAAGGCGTGCGGTTCGTCACGACGAGTGCGGGCGACCCGACCAAGTACACCGCGCAGCTGAAGGCAGCGGGGCTCACTGTCTTCCACGTGGTGCCCACGCTGAAGGGCGCGCTGAAGGCCGTCGAGGCAGGGGTCGACGGCCTGGTGGTCGAGGGCGGCGAAGGTGGAGGGTTCAAGAACCCGCGCGACGTCGCCACGATGGTGCTGCTCCCGCTGGTCCGGGCCAATGTCGAGGTGCCCATCGTCGCGGCCGGGGGCATCCTCGACGGTCCGACGATGGCCGCGGCATTCGCCCTCGGCGCCGAGGGCGTTCAGCTCGGCACTCGTATGGTCTCGGCGGCCGAATCACCCGTGCACGACAACTGGAAGCAGGCAATCATCGACGCAGCCGAGACCGACACCGTGTTCCTCAACCGCCATTCCCGACCCGGCCTTCGCGCCCTGCGCACCGAGTTGACCAGTCGGCTCGAGCGTGACGAGGCGGTCGACCTCGGCACTGCGTTCGGCAACACCATGGACCTCTACTTCGGAGGCGACATGGAGGCCTCCGTCGCGCTGTCAGGCCAGGTGGCGGGGCGCATCGACGAGGTCAAGCCGGTGGCACAGATCATCGACGAGCTGATCGACGGGTTCCACGACACGCTCACGTCGCTGGCCGACTCGTACCGATGACCCGGGCCGGATGACCGAGTTCACCGCACCGCAGTTCTCGCCCGCCCAGCAGGAGATCCTCTCGCTGCTCGGAGCCAAGCCGGCCGATCGACCGCAATTCGACTTCGCCATCAAGCATCAGCTGCGGGCGACGATCGAGCACCATCTCGATCCCCTGGCCTCCGACATCCCCGACGACACCACGCTCTGGGTCTCCAAGCACGCGCTCACGACGGTGCACGGCTGCGAGGTCAAGTGGCAGGCCGAGGAGAACGAACCGTTCGAGTACTCGGTCCCGGTCGCACGCGGAACGGTCGCCCACAAGGCCATCGAGCTGAGCATCCACGCCAAGGGCGACTGGCCGCCGGCCGAACTGGTCGACGAGTCGATGGCTCGCCTCACCGAGGGCACCGACCGACTGGCCGAGTGGCTCCAGGGCATCGACGAGATCGAGCGCGCCGAGCTGCGCGCCGAAGCGGTCGACCGGGTCAGCGGGTTCGTCGAGCTGTGGCCGCCGCTCGAGGCCCGGTGGCGACCTCGCACCGAATCGCGGGAACGTCAGGAGTTCTGCGGCGGCAAGGTAGTGCTGTCGGGCAAGGTCGACCTCACCGTCGGGATCGCCGACGGCGACCGGGCCGGCAAGGTCATCGTCGACCTCAAGACGGGTCGCCCCCAGATGGCCCACCGAGACGATCTGCGGTTCTACGCGTTGCTCGACACCCTGCGGGTCGGCATCCCGCCTCGTCTGCTCGCCAGCTACTACCTCGACGCCGGCAGGCCCGAGACCGAAACGGTGACCGAGGAGCTGCTCGACTCGGCAGCCGCTCGGGTGGTCGATGGCGTCAGGTCGATGATCGAGGTGCGCAGCGGCGGCCGCGACCCCGTGCTCCGGCCGGGGCCACCTTGCCACTGGTGCATCGCTCAGAGCCAGTGCGAGGCGGGCCTGGAGTTCGTGTCGAGGGACCGTGACGATGGCTGGTGACGCTCGGTGACCGACGAACTCCACCCCAACTACCGCCGGCCTGACGCCCTGCCGGTCGAGCTTCGTGACGCCGACGTCTCAGATGACGCGCAACGCTGGATCTCCGCCGCGCTGCGCCGCCCGATCGTCCGTGCCGTGCGACTGCCCGGCGCCTCGTCCACCACGGTCCACCGCGTCGAGTTCGAGGGTCGCGACCCGGTGGTGGTCAAACGCTACCTGTGGCCCGGGTTCCTGACCGATGAGCCGATCGCTCCCCGGCGCGAGGTCGCAGCGCTCCGCTATGCGGTCCAAGGTGGACTCGACGTGCCCGAGGTGCTCGCCACCGACCTCGACGGCGCAGGGGTCGGTGACGGGGTCCCCACGATCGTGATGTCGCTGCTCGAGGGTCGAGCCGAGCGCTCCCCCGATCTCCACCGCCTCGCTGCCGCAGCTGCCGCCGTGCATGCAGTCCCGGCCGCCGAGTTCGAGTTCGAGTGGTTCGGTTGGTACGCCGACGTGGAACGTCGCCCGCCGCCGCAGGCGACTCAGCCCGAACTGTGGGAGCGGGCGATCGACGTCTGGCTGCACGATCAGCCCGCCTTCGACCCGGCGTTCATCCACCGCGACTTCCACCCTGGCAACGTGCTCTGGACCCACGGGCGGGTTACCGGCATCGTCGACTGGGCCAACGGCTGCCGCGGTCCGCGGGGCTGCGACATCGCCCACTGTCGCGACAACCTGTTGCGGCTGTCGGGCGACGACGCCGCCAACGAGTTCACGGCCGCCTACGAGGCCACCACCGGCATCGCCCATCACCCCTACTGGGAGGTGACGTCGGTCCTCGAACACGACCTCGGCACACTCGACGCCCGCGAGATCGCCCAGTCCGAAGCCCGCCTCGGGGCTGCCCTCGCCCAACTCTGAGTCACGTGGGGGGAGCCACATCGCGATCGACGAGCTCGTCGTCCATGCGCAGGATCGACTGGCGTCCCCATCGCAGCCACACCGTGATGGCGACCATCGCCACACCGGACGTCGCGACGACGGGTCGAGGCCCGATCAACTCGACGAGCCAGCCCTGGATCAGCGATCCGATGGGCGTCGCGATCGTGAGCCCCATCACGTACAGCGACAGCACCTTGCCGCGCATGTCCTCGTCGACCTGGAGCTGCACCGCGGTGTTGAGCGTCGAGGCGATCGCCAGATAGGCCGCCCCGGCCACGAGCAGGGCGACGAGCGCGAGCGCGAACGTCGGTGACAGCGCGAAGGCGAACACCGCCGTTCCGTAGGTGATCAGTGCGCCGGTGGTGAGACGGCTGCGGCGGACCGCACGTCCCCTCCCGGCGATGAAGGGAGCACCGAGCACGGCGCCGGTCCCGAGAGCTGCACCGAGGAAGCCGTACGCCGTGTCGCCGATGAAGAACACCTCGTCCTTGAACACGACGAGCAGGGCGAAGAGCGGGCCACCGAAGAACGCAATCGTCATGACGGCCTTCACGCACACCGAGATGCCGGGTCGGGCGCGGACATACCCGAAGGTGCCACCGAACTCCCGAAGGATCTTCGGCCGATCGGCGGTCACCGAAGCAGGCGGCCGGCCTCGAATCGACAGCAAGGCGCCGATCACCGCAATGAAGCTGATGGCATTGATCAGGAACGCCGAATCAGGTCCGAGCGTCGCGAGCACGACCCCTCCGACAGCCGGCCCCACCGCCCGAGCGGCGTTGAACTGGGCCGAGTTGAGCGTGACGGCGTTGAGCAGCACCTCCCGTGGCACCAGCTCGCTCACGAATGCCTGCCACGACGGGATGTTGAGCCCTCCGAACACGCCCTGGACCGAGACGACGAACAGGATCAGAGCCGTCGAGCGGACACCGGCTGCCCACGTCGCCCACAGCACCACCGCGACGAGAGCCATCGCCGTCTGGGTGACCAACAGGACGCTCCGACGAGAGAACCGGTCGGCAAGCGATCCACCGAGTGGACCCATGATCGCGGCAGGGATCAGCTGCAGGAATCCGGCCAGACCCACGATCGCTGCGCTGCCGGTGAGGTCGAACAACACGAACGGAACCGTCACCCGCTGCATCCACGACCCGGAGTTCGACACGAGGGCACCGAGCCAGAACCGGAGGTACTCGGGGTGGGTGAACGCCTCGGTCGCACGCCCCGTCACGGCGGGGGTGGAATCGACCTGGCTCACGACTCGAACAGGGTAGGCCTCTGCCCGTTAGATTCGTCAGCCGTGGCACCCCGCAAGGCAGCTGAGGCCGAGAGCACCGGCGGCGAACTCGTGCACCTGCCCCGCCCCGCCGACCCGGGCCCAGAACCGGGAGACCCGCGACGCGGCGACGTCGACGAGTGGGGACGCTCGGAGAGCTTCCGCGCCATGGTGCGACGCGGCTACGACCCGATCTACCGAAACTGGTTCCGAGCCGAGTGGGAAGGGCTCGAGAACATTCCCGCCGAGGGCGGCGCCCTGCTCGTGTCGAACCACGCGGCCGCCCTGCCGTCGGACGCACCGGTCATCATGCACGGCATCGAGACCGAGCTCGAGCGGCCCGTCTACGGGCTGGCCGAGTACCTGTTCAAGAGCATGCCGGTCGTCGGCACGCTGTGGGCTCGCGGCGGCGGCGTCGTCGGCCACCCCGACAACGCCTATCGGCTCCTGCACAACCAGAAGCAGCTCGTCCTGGTGTTCCCCGAGGGCACCAAGGGCACCTCGAAGAACTACCGGGAGCGCTACCAGCTCGCCCGGTTCGGTCGAGGCGGCTTCGTCAAGATCGCCATGCGAGCCGGAGTCCCGGTCGTGCCGATCGCGGTCGTCGGTGCCGAGGAGTCCATGCCGATCCTGTTCAAGATCAATGCCCTCTCCAAGTTGCTGGGCGTGCCCTACTTCCCCGTGACCGCCAACATGGTCGCCTTCGGCCCGATCCTCGGTTCAGTGCTCTACTTCCCGGCCAAGTTCAAGCTCCGCGTGCTTCCGCCGGTCACCTTCGACGTCGCACCCGATCAGCCCCGCTACTCGCGCAGCCTCGTGATGGAACAAGCCGAGAACATCCGGCAGATCATCCAGGAGGCGCTCTACGACATGCTCCGCCAGCGCGAGAGCGTCTGGTTCGGCTGAGATGGCCACCCACCGCGACAAGCGCCGCGTGCTGGTCACCGGTCTCAGCACGTTCTGGGGCAGTCGGGTCGCCCAGGCCCTCGAAGCCGATCCCGACGTCGACGTGATCATCGGACTCGACCGTGAGGAACCCACGGTCCGACTCGAACGCACCGAGTACGTGCGCACCGATGAGAGCTACTCGATCCTGAGCCGGATCGTGAAGGCAGCCCAGATCGACACGATCGTCCACACGTTCCTGATCGTCGACTCGACCAAGATGGGCAGCAGGTCGATGAACGAGATCAACGTGATCGGCACGATGAACCTGTTCGCGGCCGCGTCGGCCCCGGGCAGCACGGTCCGAGACGTGGTCGTGAAGTCGTCGACGCTTGTGTACGGCTCGGCCGTTCAGGACCCTGTTTGGTTCGACGAGGACATGGCCCGCTCGTCCCTTCCGAAGAACCGGGTCGAGCAGAGCCTCGTCGAGGTCGAGGGCTACGTCCGCGACTTCGCCATCGACAACCCACACGTCCAGGTGTCGATGTTGCGGTTCTCGAACGTCATCGGCTCCGACATCTCGACCCCGCTCAGTCGCGCGCTCGAACTTCCGCTGGTGCCGTCGATGTTCGGATTCGACCCACGGTTTCAGTTCGTCCACGAGGACGACGTCATCCGGGCGATCATGTTCGTGCTCCGCGACGAGGTGCCGGGCATCTTCAACGTCGCCGGCGACGGATTGCTGCCCTGGAGCGAGGTGGCTGCCATCTGTGGCAAGAGCACCTTCCCACTCCCCCCGATCGGGTCGAGCCTGATCACGACCCCGCTCCGCCGGTTCGGGGTCGACTACCCGCCCGAACTGATCGACCTGCTGCGCTTCGGCCGCGGCGTCGACAATCGGCGCCTGAAGCGGACCGGGTTCGAGTACGAGTACACCTCAGCCGGAGCCGTGGCCGCCTTCGCCGAGGCCGTTCGGCTCCGCGACACGGTCGGGTCGAGCGAGCCCGAGTACCAGTACGAACGTGATGTCGAACAGTTCTTCCGGCACTCACCGGCGGTGGTCCGCAGCTCCGACTGAGGTCTCGGACGGTTTCAGGAGTCCTGACGAACTGCCTGCAGCTCGATGGCGATGGTGACGGTCTTCCCGACCAGCACCCCTCCGGTCTCGAGGGCCTGGTTCCAGGTGAGGCCGAACTCCTCGCGCTCGACCTTGGTCGAAGCCGAGAAGGCGATGCGCTGTCCGCCCCACGGGTCGACACCGGCGCCTTCGAAGTCGACGTCGAGGGTGACGGGTCGGGTGACGCCCTTGATCGTGAGTGATCCGTCGAGCTTCCAACCGTCGCTGTCCCGACGGACGGCGCGGGTTTCGAAGTCGACCGAGGGATGGACCTCGACATCGAGGAAGTCTGCAGACTTCACGTGGCCATCGCGGTCGGCGTTCCCGGTCTCGAACGACGCGGCCTCGATTCTCACCGACGTGGTCGACTCGGCGACGTCGTCGGCGATCACGACCTCCCCGTCGAACGAGACGAAGCGACCCTTGACCTTCGAGAGCCCGAGATGACGGACGGTGAACTCGACGCCCGAGTGAGCCGGGTCGATGCCATAGGTGCCCGGCGCCGGGACATCGCTGCCGCTGACGGTCCTGGTGAGGGTTTCGGTGGTGTTCATGGGGTTCCTCCTGAGAGAGCATTCCGATGTTGTTGCCGTGACAACTACCGGAGTTCCTTTGTTGTTCCCACAACTATCCGATTCTTCGTACGCTGCCGGTCATGACCGATTTCGGTGACCCGCGTTTCGAGCAACTCGGCATGCTCATCGAGGCCCACGACTCGGTGATCGCTGCCCTCTCCACCGACCTGGCTGACAGCTCGGATCTCCCGATCGCCTTCTTCGGCGTCTTGATCCGACTCGGTCGGTCGCCAGGCGAGCAGCTGCGGATGACCCGGCTCGCCCATGAGATGTCGATCTCGACCAGCGGACTGACCCGCCTCGTCGACCGGATGGAGACGGCAGGCCTCGTCGAGCGGAGGCCGTGCCCCGGCGATGGTCGCGGGCTCATGGCTGCGCTGACGCCGGGAGGGCGACGTCGACTCGACGACGCCGTTCCGCTCCATCTGGCCCAGATCGAGCACCGCTTCACACAGCATCTGTCCGCAGCCGACCTGGCGACGCTGACGTCGTTGCTCCGCACGGTCAGGGATGGGGTCCGCGAGCAGAGCTGACAGAATCGGCGATGTGAGCCTCATCGAAACCGAAGTCCGCGACGGCGTCGCCATCGTCACCCTCAACGATCCTGAGCGGCGCAATGCTCTCAACCTCGACATGGTGACCGAGATGGAGGCCGCCTTCGACGATCTCGAATCGCGCCCCGATGACGTCGGGGCCGTGATCGTCACCGGCGCGCCTCCTGCGTTCTGCGCCGGCGCCGACTTGTCCCACCTCGGCGACAGTCGCGAAGCCGGTCTCCGACGCATCTACGAGGGGTTCCTCCGGGTCGGCCGCTCCCCGCTGCCCACCCTGGCCGCCGTCAACGGTGCCGCCGTCGGCGCCGGGATGAACCTTGCGCTCGTGTGCGACGTCCGCATCGCCGGTGAGCGGGCCCGGTTCGACACCCGGTTCGTCGACCTCGGGCTCCATCCCGGCGGTGGGCACACCTGGATGTACCGAAACATCACCGGACCCCAGGCCGTCTTCGCCACGGCGGTGTTCGGCGAGATCATGAACGGACGCGAAGCCGAGCGCACGGGTCTGGTGTGGAAGTGCGTCCCCGACGGCGAGCTGGCCGAGGCGGCCTTCGCGATGGCAGCACGGGCAGCCGGCGGACCCCGCGAGCTGGTCCGGCGGGTGAAGGAGACGATCATCGACATGGCCGACGTGAAGACGCACGATGCCGCCGTCGACCGGGAGCTCGTTCCTCAGCTCTGGAGCCTCGACCAACCCGACTTCGCCGAGCGCATGGCTGCACTCCGCAAGAAGATCAGCTCGAAGTAGCCAACACGAAGGTGGCGCCGATGGCGTCGGCGACGAGGTCGTGATTCTGGGTGTCCTCGCTGGTGATGATCATCGACCACACCGCATCGGGAGCCCGATAGACGAACTGGGTGCCCTGTGCTCGCTCGGTGCTGCCTTCGGGCCCAGGGGCAGTGAAGCGAATCCGCGCGATGCCCGCCTCGGCGTCGATCCCGACCGAGATGTCCGCGAGATCGGTCTGGCGTTGCACCGCTTCGACCACCTCGAGCACCAAGGCATCGGGATCGTCGGTCGGCTGGACGTCGAGCTTCACGTCGGTGACCGCGCCATCAGGGGTGAGCCCGGCCGCGTAGAACAGGGCCCCTGATTCGGACGCGACCAACGCCGCTGAGACGAACCCGTCGTCCGCGACCTCGGCCGTCTCGAGCACCGCAACGGCATCGGGGGTGAGGAGCGAGGCCTCGAAGCCACCGGGGAGCGCGAGCCCGAATCCTGATGCGGGAACGGGCACCGCAAAGAACCCCTCGGGGACCTCGAGCGCCAGACCACCGAGGTCGATCGAGGTCGAGGTCGTCGAGGCAAGGCCCGGATCGGGCGGGGGCGGCACCGCAGTCGCGGTGTCCGATCCAGCGTCGCCGCAAGCAGCGAACGCAACGAGGCCCACGAGCACCAGTGAGCGAACGATCCTCATCGGGGTGGCCTCGTCACGACAGCCAGTCGACCTCGAACTGGTCACGACGCTCCTCCCACTCCTCGTGGGTGATCGCGTATCGGATGTGGTCTTCCCAGGTGCCGTTGATCTCGAGGTAGCGGACGGCGAGGCCTTCGTCGCGTATCCCCAGCTTGGCGACCACACGGCGGCTCGGCTCGTTGCGAGGGATGATCGCGATCTGGATGCGGTGTAGGTGGAGGTCGTCGAACGCATGGCGCAGGACGACCACCACTGCCTCGGGCACATAGCCCTCCCCTGCGACGCCCTCGTCGACCCAGTAGCCCACGTAGGCGTTCTGGAACGGGCCTCGCTGCACCGACGACAGATTGACCTCGCCGCAGAACCCGCCGTCGACGAAGATCCCGAAGCTGAACCCGGTGCCGAGCTGGCGTTCGCGGGCCCGAGCCGCGCACCGGGCGGCGAAGGCCTCGCGGCTCTCGACCACGTCGGGTTGTCCTTCGATGCGCTGGGGTTCCCATCGCGACAACCACTCGACGTTGCGACGCCGCACCACCTGCCACGCACCGAAGTCACTGGTGGTGAGCGGGCGCAGTAAGAGGCGACGGCCGAAGAGCGTCGTCGACTGAGCACCGATCGTGGTCATCGGGCCAACACGGTCGCCAGCGCACCAAGAAGCGTGGTGACGTTGCGCGGCCTTGCCGTGTGTCCCATGCACCCGATTCTCCACACCTTGCCGGCCACCGGCCCGAGACCGCCCCCGATCTCGATGCCGTACTCTTCGAGCAGGGAGCGACGCACGTCGGCCTCGTCGGTGACACGGTCGGGGATCCGGACGGTCGTCAGCTGGGGCAGGCGGTACCCGTCGGCCGCGAAGAGCGAGAACCCGAGGTCTTGCATGCCCTCCTGCACGAGTGCGCCGCAGGCTGCGTGGCGGGCGATGCTCGCATCGAGGCCCTCGGCCAGCACCGCATCGAGGCCGGCGTGCAACGAGGTGATCATCGAGATCGGAGCGGTGTGGTGATAGGTCCTCCCACCGCCGTCGCCCGCACCGGTGTACTCGGCGATCAGTGAGAGGTCGAGGTACCAGCTCTGGCAGCGGTCGACGAAGCGGTCGCGGGCCCGATCGCTGACCGTCAGCGGGGCGAGTCCCGGGGCCACGCCGAGACACTTCTGCGTGCCCGCATACGCCAGATCGACGCCCCATTCGTCGACGCGGAGATCGAGCCCGCCGATCGAGGTGACGCAGTCGACCAGAAAGAGGGCCTCGCCCTTGCCGGCGCCGATCTCGGCCAGGTCGGTGCGAACGCCCGTCGAGGTCTCGGCGTGGACGACGGCGATCACGGTCGGGTCGGGATGCGCTTCGAGCAATGCGGTCGGGTCGATGGGGTGACCCCACTCGGCCTCGACGACGACCACGTCGGCTCCGCAGCGTCGGGCGACCTCGCACATCCGGCCGCCGAACACCCCGTTGACCCCCACGACGACGGTGTCGCCGGGCCCGACGACGTTGACGAAGGCGGCCTCCATCCCCGCCGATCCCGTTCCGCTGATGGGCAGGGTGAGCTGGTTCGACGTCCCGAAGACCGTCCTCAGAGCATCGATCGTCTCGTCGAGCAGCGCGATGAACTCCGGATCGAGATGACCGAGCATCGGCCGTCCGAGCGCCTCGGTCGCCTCGGGGTAGGGGTTGCATGGACCGGGGCCCATCAGGAGACGATCAGAGAGCGGCACGGCGACCGATGGTAGGTGGTTCAGGCCTGCGACAACACCAGCCCGTCGAGGATGTCGGCCTCGCTCACGAGACACTCCTCGAATCCGAGGTGGCGGAAGATCGCGACCAGGATGCAACATCCTCCGACGATGATGTCGGCGCGGCCGGCCTCGAGCCCGGGGTTCTGCACCCGGTCGGCCAAGGGTTCGGTGGCGAGGGTACGAAACACGTCCTCGACGGCATCGACACCGAGTCCGAAGTGATGGATCCGGTCACGGTCGTAGGTGGCGAGTCCCAACTCGACGGCAGCGACGGTCGACACGGTCCCTGCGAGACCGACGAAGGTCTTCGCCGCTCCGGCGCCGGGGAGAGCCGCGATGACATCGTCGAGGTGCGCCCGTGCGATCTGGATGCAGGCCGACAGCTCCTCGGGAGCCGGAGGGTCACCGTGGAGGTAGCTCTCGGTGAACCTGACCGAGCCCATGTCGACCGACGTGCCCGCCTCGAAGACATCGGTGCCGACCGCGAACTCGGTCGAACCACCGCCGATGTCGACGACCAGAAACGGTCCGTCGACGCCCGAGAGGTCGGCGGTTGCACCGAGGAAACTGAGCTGGGCTTCGTCGGTGCCCGACAGCAGTTCCGGGCGAGCCCCGACGGCCGCCTCGGCACGGTCGAAGAAGTGATCTCGGTTCGCCGCGTCGCGTGCCGCCGACGTCGCCGTGATGCGTGTTCGTCCGACACCGAGCTCACGCAACGTCTCGCCGTATTCGGCCAGAACCGCCACGGTGCGATCGACGGCGGCGCCGCTCAGCCGACCGGCAGCGTCCACCCCCTCGCCGAGGCGGGTGATCCGCATCTCACGATGCTCGGTGAGCACCTGCCCATCGCTCACACGCGCCACGAGAAGTCGAGTGCTGTTGGTCCCGCAGTCGATCGCACCGAAGACCGTCATGACAGGTCGCGGACCTCGTCGAGATGCGCTTCGACCCAACGCCCGACCGGGTCGTCGCCGCCCGCGAGGAGGTGGGCGAGATGGGCATGCAGGCACTTCACGCCGGTGCGGGTCCCGCCGACCCCGCCGAAGGGTCGCGGACCTCGGTGATCGGGATCGATCGCGTGGTCGCGTTCTCGTGCGTAGGCGAGGTGCGCACGTTCGAGCGCAACCGGGTCGACGTCCGCTTCGGCGCGTTGCACGCCACCGACGGACTCGAGCCGGCCGACGAGCCGCCGCAAGGTCGCGTCGACGAGCCAGTAGCGAGTGGGCATCGGGCGACCGTCGTAGAGAATCGGGGCGTTTCGCAACACCGCCGGCCCGCCGGCCGAATCGCGCACCACGACGTCGAACGCGCCCTGCGGGCGACGGCCGAGCAGTCGCTCGACGGCAGCGAGATCGTCAGGATCCACCCGAGCCCCGGCGACGCCGGCGGCGGCGTCCGAGGAACAACACCAGGATCAGCGCGGTGATGATCGGCGCGAGCCGCTTGAACATCGGTGCCGAGGCCGTGTCGAGCAGGTCGACCGGCTCGGTCTCGCGTGAGGCGATCGTGCGCACCCCTTCGGCCCTCGCGGCGACATCAGGATCGGGGGCACCGACGTGGTCCGCGAGCACCTTGGTCTCGAGGCATGCCACGAACTCGTCGAGCAGCTTGGCACTGACGTCGACCAGCACCCCCCGTCCGAACTGCGCCACCTTGCCGGTGATCTTGAGGTCGGTGGTCACCAGCACGTCGGTGCTACTGCCGTTGGCGGTCAGCTGTGCAGTGATGTCGGCCGCCGCGTTGCCCTGACCTCGGGTGTCACGCCCCTCGGCGTGGAGCACGACCGTGCCGCCATCGCGGTCCTGGCGGAGGAAGGTCGCTGCCCCCTGGTACTGCGCGGTGATCGGACCGACCTTGACCTTCACGATGCCCCGGTACTCGTCGCCTTCGATCTCCTGGAGTTGCGCGCCGGGAAGGCACGGGGCGATCAGTTCGACGTCAGTGAGCACGTTCCAGGCGGTCTCGACCGGGACCGGCACCTTGAATTGGTTGATCAGCTCCATCGGGCGAGGTCCTCCACGGTGTCGATGTCGATCGGGTCGCCTGGGCACGGTATCGCCTCGACCAGGTCGTCACGATCCCTGACGAGGCGCCGCGCGCCTTCGTCGCCCGTTCGCGGCAGGAGATCCCAGACCTCGGCAGCCAGCAGGACCGGGTTGCGCGGACGGCCGTCGAAGGTGGCGACGGCGATGGGGGACGTCGAGGCAGCGACGCGGCGCCACGCTTCGGGCGGGACGAGTGGTTGATCGGCAGGTCCGACCACGAAGGCGTCGTAGCCCTCGGCGGTGGCGACCTCGACCGCCCGCCCGAGCGAGGACCCCTGACCAGCGGCCCAACGGGGGTGCGGCACCAGCTCGACACCGTCGGGCACGTGGTCAGCGAGATCGACCGCACCCCAGACCACGTGCACTCGTGCGAAGCCGGCATCGAGTGCCGCCGATGCGCCCCACCAGACGAGCGGGTGGCCCCGAAAGTCAGCGATCAGCTTGTGGCCGTCCGCGAAACGACTGGCCGGTCCGGCAGCGAGCAGGAACGCGGCTGGAGTCACGGCTCCGATTCTCGCGGGCTCGGCTAGCTTCGCGCCTGATGGAAGTCACCGTCGAGATCAATGGGACGCAGCGGACCGACGACGTCGAGCCGCGCGCCCTGCTCGTGCAGTACGTCCGTGAGGCGTGTGGCCTGACCGGGACCAACGTCGGTTGCGACACGTCGTCGTGCGGCGCCTGCACCCTTCACGTCGACGGGGAGTCGGTCAAGTCGTGCACGATGCTGGCGGTGCAGGCCGACGGGGCGACCCTCACGACGATCGAAGCGATGGCGGACAGCGACGGGTTGCATCCCATGCAGTCCGCCTTCCGCGAGCACCACGGGCTCCAGTGCGGGTTCTGCACACCAGGCATGGTCATGGCCGCGGTGTCGCTCCTGCGCGAGAACCCCGACCCCACCGAACAGGAAGTGCGTGAAGGGCTCGAAGGCAACCTGTGTCGCTGCACCGGCTACCACAACATCGTGCAGGCCGTTCTGGCGGCGGCCGGACACGGCGGTGAGCGATGATCCCGGCCGCGTTCGACTATGTCCGAGCCGACTCGGCCGAGGCCGCCCTGGCCGCCCTGGCCGAGCACGGCGATGAAGCCAAACTCCTGGCCGGTGGCCACTCCTTGCTCCCCCTCATGAAGCTCCGGCTGGCGACTCCGGCCGTCCTCGTCGACATCGGTCGGATCACCGACCTGGCGTACATCCGCCCCGACGGCGACGAGATCGCGATCGGAGCGCTGACGCGGCACCGGGACCTCGAGACGAGCGACGTCTTGACCACCGAGGTCCCGCTCCTCGCCCACGCTGCGGGGCAGGTCGGCGATCCCCAGGTCCGGCACCGAGGCACCATCGGCGGATCCATCGCCCACGGCGACCCGGCGTCAGATCTCCCGGCCGTGCTGCTGGCCCTCGGCGCGACCCTCCACATCACCGGGCCGCGAGGTCCTCGGGGGGTCGCCGCCGGCGACTTCTTCAAGGGTTTCCTCGAAACCGAGGTCGCTGAGGACGAACTCCTCACCGAGATCCGTGTCCCTCGGGTTCCCGGGGCGGGCTGGTCGTTCCAGAAGTTCAACCGCCGAGCCCAGGACTGGGCGATCGTCGGCGTCGCGGCGGTGCTGGCCACCGACCGACCCGGTGTCGGTCTGGTCAACATGGGCTCCACTCCCCTGTCCGCGTCTGCCACCGAGGCCGCACTGAGAAGCGGGGCCTCGGCCGCCGACGCGGCCGAACTCGCGGCCGAGGGCACCCAACCCCCGGCCGACCTCAACGCCTCCGAGGACTTCCGAGGACACCTGGCGCGGGTCCTCACCCGCCGCGCCCTCGATGAGGCGATGGTGCGATGATCCGCCACATCGTGCTGCTCGAATTCACCGCCGAGGCCGACGAAGCCTCCATCGAGGCCCTCGTCGCCGACCTGCGAGCACTCCCCGATGCCATCGACGAGATCGAGACCTACGACGTGGCGCGTGATGCCGGCCTCGCAGACCGAAACGCACACCTCGCGGTGATCGCCACCTTCGCCGACGAGTCCGCGTGGGCGGTCTATCGCGACCACCCTGAGCACCTGCGCATCATCGCCGAGCAGATCCGTCCCGTGCTCGCCCGCCGGTCGGCGGTGCAGACCGCCCACTGACCTTGGTGGGAACGCCCAGATCCACGAGCCGACCTGCCAAGCTGGGGTTCTTCCTGTGACCGACACACCACCAGAAGATGCCGTCGATCAGCTCGATTCGGCGCGGACGAGCGCCGAGGAGATCCGCGCCCGAGCGGTCGAGGACGCCCGTCGTCTCCGCGACGAGGCCTCCACCATCCGCGAGACGGCGATCTCCGAGGCCGAACGTGTTCGCTCCGAGATGGAGAACCTGCTCGAGACGGCCAAGGCCGACGCCGACAACGCCCGAGCCGAAACGGCTCGTCGCGCCGAGTCGGAGATCGCGGCCGCGGAGCGCGATGCCAAGGAGATCCGCGACCGCGCCGCGGCGCTCGAAGCGAGCGCAACCAAACGGGTGGCCAACGCCGAGGCGCGGGCCGAGGCCATCATGTCGGTCTCCGAGACCGAGATCGAGTCTTCGCGGATCCGGCATGCCGAGATGACCGAGACCCTCAATCGCACCCGCGACGCGGCCGACGAAGCGCTCCGAGAGGCCGAGGTCATCCGGGACGCTGCGGTCGAGGCTCGTACCAAGGCGCTGGCCGAGATCGAGGGCAAGCGGCTGGCCGCGGCCGCCCAGACGACCCAGGCGACCCAGGAGCTCGAGGCTGCACGTCAGGAAACCGAGTCGCTGCTCAGCGAAGCCGAACGGATCCGCGCCGATGCGAGGCGCGACGCCAACGCGGCTCGAGTCGAGGCCGAAGAACAGGCGAAGGCCCGGATCGCCGAAGCCGACGCCCGGGTCGAGGAGAGCGAACGGACCGTCCTGGCCGCCTTCGCCGACATGACCGCGCAGCGCGACGCTCTCGACGACGACGTCGCTCGCGCCCTTCTCGAGAGCCGCGAGGAAGCGGCACGCATCATCGACGAGGCCCGGACCGACGCAGCCAGCATCGAGGCAGAGCGGATCGAGGCCGCGCTCGCCGCCCAGGCTGCCGCGCAGGCGAAGCTGGCCGAGGCCGTCGAACGCGAGGAACAGGTCAGCGGCCTCGTCGAGGCCGCTGAGCAGGAAGCCGAACGACTCATCGTCGATGCCCGAGCTCGCACGGACGCACTCCTCGCGTCAGCCGAGAAGGACGCGGCCGACCTGGCGACTGCCCGAGCCGCGCGCGCCGAGGCTGAGGCGACTCGGCTCGTCGACCAGGCCCGAGCTCGCGCTGACGACATCGTCGACGAGGCCCGCGCCGAGGGCCAGGTCGCGGTCGCGGCCGAGATCGAGCGGCGCCTGAGCGATGCCGACGCCTTGGCCGCGGAGCGGCTGGCCGCGAGCGAAGCTGAGATCGAAGCCGAGATCGCCGATCGCATGGCCGCAGCGGACGCCGAGATCGCGTTGCGGGCGGCAACGGCTGACGAACGAATCCGCACGCTCGAGGACGCTTCGGCAACCCGCATTCGCGACGCCGAGGCCGAGGTCGCGCGCCGTGCCGCAGAGACGTCGAGAGTCGCTGACCTGGCCAAGCAGGAGGCGGCCCGCATCCGACAGGCCGGGCTCGCCGACGCCGAGGAGGTTCGTCAGGCCGCCAGTGCCGAAGCCGACGAGATGCGCTCGACCGTGGGCGCCGAGATCAAGGAGTACGAAGAAGCGGCCACCCGCGAGGCGATGGCGCGGATCGCGGAGGTCCAGGATCGCCACGCCCGCCTCAAGGACGAGGTCGCCACCGACATCGCCGAGCGCATGCGGGAGGCCACGTCACTGCGCGACGAGGCAGCGCGCGTCGCCGAACAGGCTCGGATCGATGCGGCCGCGACGATGGAGCAGGCCGAGCGCCTCTGCCAGGAGGCGGTCGAGGAGGCATCGACCGAAGCCGCACAGCTCCTCGAGGCGGCCCGGGCCGCAGGCGCAGCCGAAGCCGCGGCTCTGGTGGCTCGCGTCGGCGACGAACGCGAGTCATTCCTCGCCGACGCGCGGGCCGAGGCTGCCGCCATCAGGGCCAGCGCAGAGGCGGCCGCCGACGAGGCTGCCGAATCGGCCGAGATCGTGCTCGCCGAGGCCGAGTCGAACCGGGCAGAGGCGACCCGAGAAGCCGAGCAGGTGGTCAGCGAGGCGCGGTCGGCGGCCGCCGCCATCCGAGCCGAATTTGCCGATCAGGCCGAACACCTGGTGGAAGAGGCAGCCGAGGCAGCCGAAGCGATCCGACTCCGCGCTGCTGATGTCTCCGACGAGGCCGCCCGCCTCCTCGACGAGGCGCAGCAACGAGCCGCCAGCATCGTCGCCGCCGCCGAGGCGCGTAGCGCCCACCTCGTTGCAGACGGTGTTCGCGCGACCGAGCAACGAGTTGCCGACGCCGACCATCGGGCCGGCGAGATCGTCGACGTGGCCCGGGCTGAAGCTGCCGAACTCGCCCGCCGTACGGCCGAGAACGCCGCACTCGAGGCGCGAAACGTGGTCGCCAACGGAGCCAAGCGGGCCGCCGAGATGACCAGTGCCGCAGAAGCCGAGGCGATGGCGACCCGAACGGCAGCCAACCGCGAGGCGGCCCGCATCGAGGAAGACGCCTCGCAGAACGCCAGGCGCACCCTTGCCACCGCTCTGATGTCGGCCGAGGAGGAGATCGAGGCCGAGAGCGAGCGCCGGACCGAAGCCATGATCGCCGGTGCCCGCGAACAGATGAACCGCGAGCGTCAGGCGCTCCTGGACGCCGGACGCGAACGAGCCGAAGCCGCTGCTGCGGCCATGATCTCGGCCGCCGAGGACGAAGCGACGGCCATCGTCGCCGCCGCCGAGCGGCGGGCTGTTCAGACCTCCAGGCGCATCGAGGCCGAACGGAACGCGGCCAACGAGCAAGCAGCCGCAACCGTCGACGACGCCGAGCGCGAGGCGGCCCGGCTGCGCCGTGAAGCCGAGGCCTTCCGGGTCAGCCAGATCTCAGCCGCAAAGGTGCGTGCCGAAGAGGTCCGGGCCTCGGTCCGATCCGAGATCGCCGATACCGCCGAACTGGTCACCATGAAGTCCGAGATCGAGCGGCTTCTGGCCGACTCCGAGGGAGTCGCGCAGCGCCTCGACGCGGCCCGAGGCCATCTCGAACGGCTGGGTGCGCCCGACGAGCTCGCGGGCGAAGCCGACCCCGACGGAGGCACCGCCTCGTCGCCGGGCGTCTGAGCTCCGGCAGAGTCAGGTCCGCTCGAGCCTCCAGCCCGCACCCGTCATCCAGAGTCGGTGGCGGGGTCCGGCGACGAACGGGTCACTCGACTCGTAGCCGGCATCGCCGTGCCACATGGCCACGGCACCGCCGTCGACCTCGCGCCAGTGGGTGACGTAACGGGGGATCTCGACGTGACCTGCCGCCCAAGCCATCGCATCGCGTCCCGAATCGAAGCTGCTCAGGTCGTGCAGCGTCACCCACGTCGGCGGTGCCAGTTCGATGGTCCCGGCATCGCGTTCCTCGAGGACCCGGCGGGCGCTGAGCCAGCGATGTTCATCGATCTCGCCGCCGTCGACCAGCACATCACCGTCGGGACCGGGCGGGAGCTGTGCCAGGAAGAACCAGGTCGCGAATCGTCGCGAGATGACCGGCGGCGGCTCCCAGTGAGCGAAGGGCGCCAGGGCATCGTGGCCGAGGACGAGATCAGCCTCCTCGGCAGCCTCACGTACGGCACACCGTCGCGCCGTCAGTTCGTCGTCATCGGCATGATCGACCGGATCGACCTTCCCACCCGGAAACGCCCACATGCCGCCGAAGGCGACCTTGGAGTTTCGCCTGAGCATGAGGGTCTCGACACCCTCTGGTCCGTCGCGCACGACCACGACCGTGGCGGCGGGGATGGCAGGCGGAAGCTGAGCTGTGTCGGTCATGCCGACTGGATCGCCCGCCAGACTCGCTCCGGCGAGGCCGGCATGTCGATGTGACGCACGCCCAGGTGACTGACCGCGTCGACGAACGCGCTCTGGACCGCCGGGGTCGACCCGATGGTTCCCGACTCACCGATTCCCTTGGCTCCCAACGGATTCACCGGGGTCGGCGTCTCCTGAGCCAGGAGTTCGAAGCTCGGCAACTCGGCGGCGCTGATGATCCCGTAGTCGGCGAAGTTGGCGGTGACCGGATTGCCGTCCTCGTCGTACTGGAACTCCTCGAGGAGGGCCTGCGCAGCACCCTGCGCGATCCCGCCGTGGCGCTGGCCCTCGACGAGGATCGGATTGAGGACCCGGCCTGCGTCGTCGGCGGTCACGACTCGCTCGAGGGAGACCGCACCGGTCTCGACATCGACCTCGACGACCGCGAGGTGAGCACCGAACGGAAAGGTCGGACTGCTCGCCACGAAGTCGGTCTCGGACCGAAGGCCCTGGTCGCCGGCGGCGGCTGCGACCTCGGCCCAGCTCGTTGAGATCTCAGGTGTTCCGGTCACGTGGAAGCCACCGGACACCTTGTCGAGAACGACGTCGGCGGCGGCCGCGTCGAGCAGGTCGGCAGCAAGCTTGCAGCCGCGTTCGACCGCCTGCTCGCTTGCCTGCTTGATGGCCGATCCTCCGAGCTGGAGCGAGCGGGAGCCGAACGTGCCGACTCCCTTGGTCACCTCGTCGGTGTCGCCGTGTCTCACCTCGACGTCGGAGATCGGGATGCCGAGTTCGTCGCCGGCGATCATCGCAAAGGCCGTGTCGTGGCCCTGGCCGTGCGCCGAACTGCCGGTGAAGACCGTGGCGCGTCCGTCGAGGCCGATCTCGACACGGCCGTACTCCTGGCCCGCGGTCGGCCCGGCCGTCACCTCGACGTACACCGAGACGCCGATGCCCATCTGCCGAGCCGAGCCCGATTCGCGTCGCAGTGCCTGCTCGGCTCGGAGCGCTGGATAGTCGGCCGCCTCGAGGACGAGGTCGAGGCTCGTCTCGTAGTCGCCGATGTCGTAGACCATGCCGCTGGGAGCGGTGAACGGGAACTGGTCCTTGCCGATGAGGTTCTTCCGGCGGACCTCGGTGGGGTCGAGGCCGATCTCACGGGCGAAGAGATCCATGGCCCGCTCGATGGCGGCCGTGGCCTCGGGACGGCCGGCACCTCGGTAGGCCACGGTGGGCGTGGTGTTCGTGACGAAGGACTTGGAGTCGAACTCGATGTTCGGGATGTCGTACACGCCGCACGACATCGCGTTCGTCAGGAAGGGCAAGTAGGCCCCGAGCATCGGGTAGGCGCCGGCATCCTGGAGCACGTGGAGGCGGTAGTGCGACACCGAGCCGTCACGGCTCCCGCCGATCTCGACCTTCTGGCGCTGGCCACGGCCGTGCCCCATCCCGACCATGTTCTCGGACCGGGTCTCGGTCCATCGCACCGGGCGGCCGACCTGCTGGGCGATCCAGCCGAGCAGCGTCTCCTCGGCATAGATGCCGATCTTCGGCCCGAATCCACCGCCGACATCGGGAGCGATCACGCGCACCGTGCCCTCGGCGACGCCGAGGAACCTGGTGATCTGATTGCGGGCCTGCTGCGGGGTCTGGGTGCTGATCCACTGGTGAAGGCGGCCCTCGGAGTCCCATGCGGCCGCGCTCGAGCGAACCTCGAGCGGGCAGCCGGCAAGCCGTTGATTGACCAGATCCTGGGTCACGACCACCTCGCAGCCGTCGAAGAACCCGTCGGTCGTCCCCATCGGCACTGCGGCAGCCAGGTTGGTCTCGGCCTCGGGGAAGAGCAAGGTGTGGTCGGTCCGTGCGTCCTCGAGATCGATCACCGCAGGGAGTGGCTCGTAGTCGGGCCAGATCGACTCGGCGGCGTCGGCGCCCTCCTGCGGCGTCTCGGCCACGATGGCGGCGACCAGTTCTCCCACGAACCGCACCCGGTCGGTGGCGAGTACGGGCCGGGAGAACGCAGCCGGCACCATCGGACCAGGCGCGAGGAGCGGGAGACCTGCGGTGTGCGCCGACGTGAAGACGCCGATCACTCCGGGCATGTCGAGTGCGCCGCTGATGTCGATCTCGCCGATCTCGGCATGCGCCATCATCGACCGGACATAGATGACATGGGCCGCCGCGTCCAGCAGCGGATCGCTGATGTCGGCGGTGTACTCGCCGCCGGTCGTCAGGAACTTGGCGTCTTCCTTGCGCAGGACTCGGCTTCCGAAGACGCTCATGGCGGCCAACGTACCCGCTGGTTTCAACCGCTGATCGGTTCCTCGGGTGGGACGGCTTCGACTTCGACCGGCGAGGTCACCTCGGGATCGCCGTCGGGATCACCCACGAGCCACATCTCCGGGAGGTCGACCGGGGGAAGCGGGGGCCGCAACACCCGGTAGGCCTCCTCGCCAGGGCGCACGAGCCCGTGGTCTTCGCGAGCGAGCCGCTCGATCTCGGTGTCCGAGTCGAGTGCGGCCGCTCGAGCCTTGAGCTGCTCGGTCTCCTCCACGAGGACCTTCAGCCGCTCGCGCTCCTTGCTGGTCGCGTCCTGCTGTGCCAGGTAGGTCCGGGTCGGAAAGACCGCGAACACTCCCACGCCGAGGATCGCCACGACGAGCAACGCCTGGAACAGCCGCCGGAGCCCCGACCTCATGCACGCCTCGCCAGCGCGTCACGGCCACGGAACGCCGCGGCGTCGCCGAGATCGGCCTCGATGCGCAGCAGTTGGTTGTACTTGGCCACGCGATCCGACCGCGCCGGAGCGCCGGTCTTGATCTGCCCGCAGTTGGTCGCCACCGCCAGGTCGGCGATCGTGCTGTCCTCGGTCTCGCCCGAGCGGTGCGACATCACCGACGTGTACGCAGCTCGCCCTGCCATCTCGACGGTGTCGAGGGTCTCGCTCAACGTGCCGATCTGATTCACCTTGATGAGGATCGAGTTCGCGATTGCCAGATCGATCCCGCGACCGAGACGCTCGACGTTGGTGACGAAGAGGTCGTCGCCGACCAACTGCACACGATCGCCGATGGCCGAGGTCAGCGCCGACCAGCCGTCCCAGTCCTCCTCGTCCATGCCGTCCTCGACCGAGACGATCGGATAGCGGTCGCAGAGATCGGCGAGGTAGTCAGCCATCTCGGCCGATGAGAGTGTCCGACCCTCGCCGTCGAGGTGATAGGCGCCATCGCGGTAGATCTCGCTCACCGCAGCATCCATGGCGATCGCGATGTCGTCGCCGGGCGCCCGGCCGGCACGCTCGATGGCTTCGACCAGGACCTGCACCGCCTCTTCGTTGCTGGCGAGATCGGGAGCGAAACCGCCTTCGTCGCCGACCGACGTCGAGAGATCTCGCTCGGCGAGCACCGCCTTGAGGTGGTGGTAGGTCTCGACCCCCCAGCGGAGCGCCTCGGAGAAACTGGCGGCGCCGACCGGCATGATCATGAATTCCTGGAGGTCGACGTTGTTGTCGGCGTGCACGCCGCCGTTCAGGACGTTGAGCATCGGCACCGGCAGGACGTGGGCGTGGGTGCCGCCGATGTAGCGGTACAGCGGCAGACCGACCTCGTCGGCGGCGGCCCGGGCCGTGGCGAGCGACACCCCGAGGGTGGCGTTGGCACCAAGCCGGGCCTTGTTGTCGGTGCCGTCGAGGTCGATCATCGCCCGGTCGAGATCGCGCTGCGACGTGCCGTCGAACCCGACCAGGGCGTCGCGGAGTTCACCGTTGACGTTCCCGACGGCCTTCTGGACCCCTCGGCCCAGGTACCTCGACCCGCCGTCACGGAGTTCGACGGCCTCGAACTGACCGGTCGAGGCGCCCGACGGGACCATGGCGCGGCCCACCGCGCCCGAGGACAACCTCACCTCGACCTCGACGGTGGGGTTGCCGCGGGAATCGAGCACCTCGCGCCCTGCGATGTCGTCGATCCGGCTCACACGTCTCCCTGGTCGATCATGTGTTGGTTGGTGATGTTGCTGATGTTGCTGGTGTGAAAGGTGAGGGGCACGTTACTCGTGAGGCACGGACACCGAAAGCAGCTCAGTCCGAGTCGTCGGCGCCGGCACGCTCGGCTGCCTTGGCGGCACGCCACAGCACGGCGGCTTCGGCGGGAGTCGTGGCCGTCTCGTCACCGAACACGTGGGGGTGTCGACCGACGAGCTTGTCCTGGATCCCACGGATCACCGAGGCAAGATCGAACCACCCGGTCTCGGCACCCAACGTCGCGTGGATCACGACCTGGAACAACAGATCACCGAGCTCGGACTCGAGGGCCGCGATCTCGGTGTCGGTCGGCTCGTCACCGAGGGCGTCGATGGCCTCGACGACCTCGGCCGCCTCTTCCAGCACGAACGGGCGCAGGCTGTCGTGGGTCTGGATCCGGTCCCAGGGGCACTCGATGCGGAGCCGTCGTGCCACTTCCTCGAACGCGGCCAGTGCAGATCCGGCATCGGAGGGCAGGCCGGGAATCCACAGCGACGTCAGGTGGTCGGGTTCGACGCGACGATCGAGCTCATCCCAGGCGACGTCGAAGACGGCCTCGTCCGGGCCACCCAACCGTTGGAGCACGGTCACGGTCGGTCCGACATCCACGGTGAGCTTGATGTCGGACAGCACATGGCGCTGGTCGCACTGTCCGACCAGCAACGGCCCGGAGCGACCCGAAGCCTCCGACGAGAACCGCCGGCCGTCGATCAGGCTCACCCCGGCCGCAACCGGATCGACCCCCAGCGTGGTCCACGTCAGATCGCAGAAGCTGAGCGCCGGCACGACCCGTGTCTCGATCCGTCCATCGCTGCGAAGGAGTTCGACGGTCTGTTCGGCCACTGCCGGCGACCCGGGCACCGCGTAGAGCACCTCTCCGTACTCACCCGCTGCGAGCACGAGGTGCTCGACGATCGACCGGTAGAGCTCGTCGAAGGAGTCGGCCTGCTCGTAGAGGTCGTCGAAGGACACGGCATCGCTGAGCAATGAGGCAGACCGATGGCGTCGGGTCCGGACGAAGCGCGGCCGGTCGACCTCGATCTCGGCGAGCGTGGCACGCGTCACCAGGTCGGGTCCGGCCGGCCCGAGGCCGATGACGACCACCCGGCTCATCACGAGGCCTTCAGGTCGGGAAGTCGACGCGAGCCGGCGAGGGCGACGCACCCTCGGGCGGCTCGAGCGAGCCCACGGTCGGATCCCAGGTGCCGTAGCGCCGGCTGACCTCGACACGCTGGTTGGCATCGATGACGAAGTCGTTGAACGAGGCCTCGTCGGTGAAGACGTTCTGGATCGCGACCTGGGCGGTGAAGTCCTCGAGCAGACCGCTGACGAAAGCCTCGTCGGCGGACGAGTCCGCGGTGACCATCAGATCGAAGAAGCTCCGACCATCCGGGCCGGGCTGTCCGAATGCGTTGTTGACGAAATCCTGGTCTTCAGCCGACGGCGACAGATCGCGCGTCTCGAGCTCCTGCTTCATCTCCGCGAAGAAGATCCGCTGGCGAATGGCGAAGGAGGCCACCGCCTGCAGGTAGGTGCCGGATGGACCGCTCGCGACTCCGGGACAGACCTCGGCGGCCGCATTGAACGAGACCGGATCGGGCGCCGTGGGGCAGAACCCGAAAACGGTGACGAAGAATTGCGGCCGAGCGAGAATGCCCTCGACCTCGGCATTGAGCTGATCGTTGCTGAAGTCCTCGTCGCCGACGGAGAACGCGGGGGCAGCGCCCGTGCCACACGCGCTCAGCACCAACGCGAATGCCAGGACCGACGATGCGAGCAGGCGAGGGCGCGTCATGGAGAACACCGAACCTATTGGTCGTCGGACCGAGGAACCAGCTCGCGCAGCGCAGTCACCAGGTCGCCGCCGGGATCGGACTTGCGAGCAAGCGGCAGAACCAGGGTGTCGTCCGGCTTGTGGACCGCCTTCGGGACGAGCCGCTTCAGACGGATCTTCTGGCTCTCCTTGAGCACGACCGGGCTCAGACGGGCCATCAAAGCCGGTCCGCCGAAGCCACCTCCGTCGTTGACCACGATCTCGCGGATGCCGAGGCGGCTGCATTCCGCTCGCAGCGACGCGACCGAGAGCAGCCCCTCACCCGGCTCGGGCACCGGACCGTAGCGATCCTGCCATTCGGTGCGAATCGCCTCGACCTCGTCGGGAGTCGTGACCGCCGCGAGTCGACGGTAGGCCTCGATCCGCAGGTCCT
>DATKWD010000154.1:0-12329 GCA_035529695.1 Acidimicrobiales bacterium
GCCCTGCGGAATCAACGAGGCGATCACCTGGGTGAGCTCGGTGTACGCCTGCTCCAACTCCTCGGGGGTCTCGGTCGTCTCGTATCCCCAGCCACCGGTCGACCACATGTGGTCGGTGACCGCCAGCTTCAGGCCTCCGTACTCGCCGTAGACGACCGGCCGATCGTCCTCAGGACCAGCGAACTCGGCCGGCGTCTCGTACTCGTGGTGGTCGCGCAGGTGGCCCGAGCCCGTGTCGACCCAGCCGCTGGATCCGTCGACGAGGCGGCTGGGATCTCGCTCAGCGACGTGGGTGAGGGTGGCATCGGTGTCGTGCTGCCCCCAGGCCTCGTTGAAAGGCACCCACACGACGATCGATGCGAACGGCTCGAGCGCATCGATCATCGCGTCGAGTTCGACTCGGAACCCTTCAGGGTCGCGGCCGGGACTGATCTCGTGCCACCTCATGTCGGACGGGGCGATCCCCTCGCCCAACTGCGTTCCGAAGGCGACCATGTCGAACCGTGTGGATGGCATGTCCTGCCAGACCAGCACGCCGAGCCGATCGGCATGCCAGTACCACCGGGCAGGCTCGACCTTCACGTGCTTGCGAATGGTGTTGAAGCCCATTGCGAGCGTGGCCTCGATGTCGAAGGCCAGAGCTTCATCGGTCGGCGCCGTGTACAGGCCGTCGGGCCACCAGCCCTGGTCGAGCGGACCGAAGTGGAACACTGGTTCGCCGTTGACGGTGAGGCGGCAGTGGCCGTCGGTGTCTCTGGTGGTGCCGACCTCCCGGGCCCCGAAGTAGCTCTCGATCAGGTCGTGCGGACCCTCGGACGGGCCGAGTCCGACCTCGAGGTCATAGAGGAACGGGTCGTCGGGCGACCAGGGTCGAAGGTGATCGAACTCCAAGGTCACCCGCGCCAGGTCATCGATCACGGTCGTGCTGGACACCGATCCGGCCTCGCCGTCCGCAAACGCCCTGACCTCGACCGCGTTACCAGCTGAGGCACCTGAGGTCCGACACGTCACCCGCACCGTCTGGCTCTCCAGGTGAGAGACCGTGACCACCGATTCGATGCACGCAGCCGGCACCGGTTCGAGCCACACGGTCTGCCAGATGCCGGCGAGCGCCGTGTACTGGATGGCGAACGGGTTGAGCGTCTGCTTGCCCAACGGCTGATCGCCGGTGTCGGTCGGATCGAGCACAGCGACCTCGACCACCTGCTCATCGGTGTCGACCAGGGCGTCGGTGATGTCGAAGTGAAACGGATCGAAAGCGCCCCGATGTGAGCCGACGAGGTTGGCGTTGACGCGGACCTCACACTCCCAGTCGACGGCACCGAAGTGCAGTCGCAGACGTTCGCCCGGTTCGAGATGCGGAGCCGAGAAGCAGCGTCGGACCGTCAGCATCTCGAGGGGTTGGAGGATGTGATCGATGCCGCTCAGGGCAGACCCGACCGGAAACGGAACGAGGATCGACCGGTCGAACGCTGGCGGCTGGTCGCGCCGGTGCACCGATGCATCCCACCTCCCGTTGAGGTTCGTCCACCTCGGTCGCACCAGTTGCGGCCTCGGATACTCGGGTAGCGGGTGATCGGGATCGACGTCGTCGGCCCATCGGGTACGCAACGTCACGGGCGACCCTTCATGGCGCCGAAGCTAGTCCCGGGTCCTCGGGCGTCGCGGTGGCGCTGGTACCTTCGGCGGATGCTCCGAGCTGCACGACCGCCGAGCCTGCCGTGACCACGAGCGACGACGTCTCGCTCTACGAGGGCCTGATCACCACCCGCGCGATCCGGCGCTACGTCGACCAGGACATCGATGTCGACGACCTCAACAAGATGTTCTTCGCGGCGACGCGGGGACCTTCGGGCCACAACACGCAGCCGCTCAGATTCCTCGTGCTCCGCCGGACACCCGACGCGGAGGCGGCACGAGAGCTGCTCGGTCGCGGGTTCCAGGAGGCCTGGCAGGCGGCACGGCAAGAGCCCGACGAGGCCGATCAGAGCCGTCCCGCACGGATGGCCCGAACCATGAACCACTTCGTGGACCACATCGCCGACGCGCCGGTCATCGTGCTCGCGCTGTTTCGCAACACACGCGGCCGTACCGACATCGCCGCCGGGTCGTCGCTCTACCCCGCATGCCAGAACCTGCTGCTCGCAGCTCGGTCGATGGGCTATGGCGGTGTCATCACGCAGTGGCACTTCCCCGTCGAACAAGAACTCGCAGACCTGCTCGATTTCCCAGACGACGTGTCGATCGCCGCAACCATTCCGCTCGGCAAGCCGGTCGGCTCGCACGGAGCGGTGCGCCGGCTCCCGCTGCCCGACCTCGTCTACGAGGGCCGCTACGGCGAATCCGCCCCATGGGCCACCGACCCGCCGGGCACCCGCTACACCGGCGGCTGACCCAACACGTGCGGCAATGCCCTACCGGAACGAATACTCGATCGGCAGGTGCTTCACGCCCGACACGAAGTGGCCCTCGGCCCACTCCGGGTCGCCGGCCAGCTCGACATGATCGAGTTCGGCGCCCAACCGACCGAGCATCGTGCGGAGCTCTCGCCGGGCGAACTGCGAACCCAGACAGAAGTGTGAGCCGACGCCGAACGACAGCAGACGGTCGGCGTCGGGTCGATGGATGTCGAAGACATCAGGATTCTCGAACACCGCTTCGTCGCGGTTGGCAGAGGGGTACGAGAGCAGGACGCGGTCGCCGGACGGGATGTCCACCCCGCCCACCTGGACATCGGTGGTCGCGTAGCGGAGGAAGTGACGGACCGGGGTCGTCCAGCGAATGCACTCGTCGGTCGCGTTGTTGACGAGCGCCGGATCGCGCAGCGCCCTGAGCTGGTCGGGCTGATGGGCCAGCGCCTCCATCCCTCCCGACAGCGCGAACGACGTCGTGTCGTGACCGGCGGTCGCGACGATGATGTAGTACCAGAGCCGCCGGTCGTCGGCGAGCGGGGCACCGTCGACCTCGCCGTTGGCGATGACACTGGCGAGATCGTCGGCCGGACACGCACGCCGATCCGCGGTCATCTCATTGAAGTACTGGAAGAACTGCATGACGCTCGCCAACACCAGTGCACCGGGATCATCACCGTCGCCGAGGTACTCGGGGTCGTTCGAACCGAAGATGCCCTGGGTGAGCGACAGCATGAGCGGCTCGTCCTCGGGCGGAACGCCGTAGATGTCCATGATCACGCGCAGTGTGTACGGCTGGGCGATGTCCATGGCGAAGTCGCACGTCCCCCCCAGTGACCGCATCTTCTCGATGAACTCGTCGGCGAGTTCATCGATTCGCGGCTGACGGGTCTTCACCGCCGCAGGCTTGAACCAGTTGCTGGTGACCTGGCGGTGTTTGATGTGATCGTCGCCGTCGAGCTGCACGAGGCTCGCCGGCGTGAAGGCCGCGAACTGGATCTCTTCTTCGGGAGTCGGTTGCGGACCGAGCACGACCCGCGACGTGTTCTCCCAGGTCTTCGAGTCGCGTGACACGGCGAAGACGTCGGCATGACGGGTGAGCACCCAGAACGGCTGGAAGCCTTCGGGCTCGCAACGCAGGATCGGGGTCTCACGACGGATCCGGCCGACGGTCTCGTGCCACCCGGTCATGTCGGCCCAGTCGGGCGCTTCGGAGAAGAGCGAGGTCTGCGACGGCGTTGCGATGGTCACGTGAGGCTCCTCAGCGGTCGGTTGTCGCGAACCTACCAACCCCCGGTGGAGCGCTGGTCCGACTCGACATCAGCTCGCGGCGACCGCGATCGCGGTGGTGACGATGACGAGCACTCCGAACACGGTCTGCTGGATACCGATCACCACCGCGGGCTTCGGCGGCATGCGAAGGGCTGCCGCGTCGATGACCGCGAGCGCACCGATGGCGATGGCTGCAGGTCCTGGGACCAGATCCGAGGCCCAGGCCACGGCTACCAGCAGCACGGCGATGAGCTGGCCGAGGTCGCTGTGCCAGCGCGGCCCCGGCCGAGATCGGGCCCGGAGGATCTGGGCTCGCACGTACGGGACCGCCGCGATCGAACGAGCGGCCATCACCACCCAGAGGCCCCACGCGACCCGCTCGGTCTCGCCGCCGGCGAGCGCGATCGCGGCAGCAACTGCGCCGATGCCGACCGTGCCTGCGAGCTCAGGCACCAGCCGACGACCTCGGCTGCGCATGTCGTACCAGAGCTCGAGGATGACCAGCGGTGCGGCCACGGCGAGCGGCACCCAGAAGCCCGGCTCCCCCGCCCAGATCGCGTAGCCGCTCAACATCGCGAGGACGACCAACTCGACCGCCGCGATCGAGGCCGCCAGACGGGTCCGGTCGAGCCGGCGATGCCGCCACCGGTCGACCAGCACCAACTTGAGCGGGGTCCGGGCGACGAACGCGACCATCGCGGCCACACCGAGTGCAAGGCCGGGCCACGACCACGCCACGAGCAGACCGAGCAACGCGGGTTCGGCCGTCAGGCTCCACCCACCGTGCTCGGAGGGCAGCGCAACCGACCGCCACGAGACGCGGCCGGCAACGACGCTCATGGCTTCATGATCCAGGACGGCGCCCGACCGCAGCCACGGGCCAAGGTCACTTGGGGTTCATCGGCCGGAATGACGACCACTCGACCCACCCTCGCGACGAGGGAGCGGCTGGTTCGGTCACGTGATCGGTTCGCTCTCGACGCCGAATTGTTCCTGGTAGCCGGCGGCGCGGGCCCGGAGCGCATCTGGATCGAGCCCGGTGTCGCTGAACCGGTAGCGGGTGCCGCCCCCGCCACCGTCGCCGGGATTCCGCGCGAGGAAGTCGCGCATCCGCTGCTCGGTGACGTCGTCGAGGTCGCGACCGAGCGCCTCGTGGATGCGCCGGATCGTCGCGATCGGATCGGCGACGAACGCCGAGAAGTGCACGTCGATGATGCGGTCGGCCGGGATCACGCCTCGGCGACGGGCGTCGAGCCCGCGATCGAGGCCGACGAAGATGTCGTCGGCATAGTCTGAGGCGATCTCGGTCAGGTCGGGGTCGTCGCTGGCCATCCGCCGCAGGTGCGCGGCGAGGGCACTGGTCGAGGCGATGACCTTGAGCGGATCACGGTGGGTCTGGACGATGAGGACATCGGGGTATTCGCCGACCAGCGCGTCGAGGTGCCACAGGTGGGCCGGCGATTTCAACAGCCACTGTTGGGCGGGATGCTTCGACTGAAGGTGCTGGAGGAACAGGCGGTGCCAGCGGTAGGCCGGCGCGAGATCGGCTTCGTGGAGGAGCCAGCGGTTGTAGGTGGGGAGGCGGAACTGGATCGGGAAGATCATGCTGCGGAAGTCGCCGGCGGTGATGCGGACGCACTCCTGGGCGAGCGTCGCCCCCATGGGGTGGAAGTCGGTGAAGCCAGGGATGAGCGTGTTCGACAGTTCGAGCGTGGCGTCGACCTCGGCAATCCGCGGATCGTTGTCGTACGTCGACGTCTCGGGGGGTGGAAGCGGGCGGTCGACCTCCCAGGTCAGCGGGGCCCGCAGGGTGGGATCGAGGGCGAGCAGGTCGTGGAGGATCGTGGTGCCCGTTCGCGGCTGGCCCACGATGACGATCGGTCGAGTGATCCCGACCTCGGCGATCTCGGGATACCGGCGCCGCCAATCGATGACGCCGATCCGGTTGGCAAGCTGGTTCACGATCTCGCCCGCAGCGATCTCGAGTCCGATCTCGTGGAGCCTCGCTTCGGTTCGGAACCCGTCGATGAGCAGATCGAGACCTTCCTGCCACGTCGGTTCGCCCAGGTCGTCCGCGCCGGCCACCTCGACTGCCTCGGCGACGAGGCGGTCACGATCGAGACGGTCGTTGCTCATGCGGCTCCAGATCAGTGCTCGGGCCACTTCGGATGCGGCTCCGGTACGCGGAACCTACTGTTGGGATCTCTCGACCCGGGCGGGGACGCCGATCTCAGATGACGAGCGATGCGCACACGACACCCACGGCCATGCGGGCGTGGCGCACCCACGAGTACGGGCCGCCCTCCGAGGCGCTGCACCTCGACGTGGTCGACGTGCCGCTGCCCGACGCTGGCGAGGTGCTGGTCCGCGTCCAGGCCATCCCGCTCAACCTCAACGACCTCGAACGCATCACCGGCGGCAACATGATGGTCGAGCCCGAGCTGCCCTCCAGCCCCGGGATGGAGGTCATGGGCGTCGTCGATGCCTGCGGCGAGGGGTGCGAACACCTGCTCGGGCGACGGGTGGTGGGTACGACCAAGGGGGCCAACGGCGGCTATGCCGAGTACGCGGTGTGCCCAGCGGTCTCGACGTTCGACATGCCCGACTCGATCCCGCTTCCCGATGCGGCTGCGCTCTACTTCCCGTTTCACCTCGCGTGGCTCGGGTTGTTCGACCGCGCCGATCTCCAGCCAGGCGAGAACGTGCTCGTCCACGCGGGCGCCGGAGGGTCTGGCAGTGCAGCCATTCAGCTGGCTGTTCACCGAGGGGCGAGGGTGTTCGCCACCGCTGGGAGCGACCAGAAGGTCGAGCTGTGTCGTGAGCTGGGTGCGGCGGTGGCGATCAACTACACGACAACCGACTTCGCTGAAGTGGTGCTCGCCGAGACCGGCAACCAGGGCGTCGACGTCGTCTTCGACAACGTCGGCGCGGCGGTCTGGGACGCTTCTCTGAAGTGCATCGCCTACAACGGCCGCTACCTCATGATGGGCTTCGCGTCGGACAAGTCGGTTGCCGACGAGCCCTTCGTCGTGCCCCGCCGACTGGCGACGGCCAACATCAAACTGTGTGGTGTCCTGCTCGCCTACGCCACCGACGACATGGCCGACCTGGTGAAGACCGCCATGGGCTGGAACTTCGCCTCCGGCCGGCTCGGTGAGCAGGTCATGGGCGAGATCGTCGACCTGGTCGAACGTGGTGCCCTACGTGCGGTGATCGGCGACGTGGTCTCCTTCGACGACATCCCTGCGGCGATCACCGCGATGGCCGACCGGCAAACGACCGGCCGAACGGTCGTGCTGATCGATCCCCTCGGCTGACGGTCGACTCACCAGCGCATCGTGCAGACTGCTGGGGTGTCCCGGACCATCGCACTCGTGGGCAGCGGCGAATACCTCGAGAAGTCGCGCGAGGTCGACGAGCACCTCCTGTCGTTGGCAGCCGGATGCAGGGGCGCCGACGCTGAGCCGGTGAAGGTGGCGTGTCTACCGACTGCTGCCGCCGGCGACGGCGAACGGGTGTGGCGGGACTGGTCGCGGCGAGGAGTCGAGTGGTTCACCGGGCTCGGCGCGGACGCGGTCGCCGTCGATGTGGTGAGTGCCGAGACGGCCGACGACCCTGGACTCGCCGCCGAGGTCGAGCAGGCCGATCTGGTCTACCTCTCGGGCGGCAAACCAACGATGCTCCACGAGGTGCTCGACGGATCGAGGGCCTGGTCGGCGATCCAGGTCGTCCTCGACCGTGGCGGGGTGCTGGCCGGGTGCAGCGCCGGCGCCATGGTCCAGGGAGCGAAGATCGCCGGCCTGCGCGGCGGCGGTGAGACCGACGGGTTCGCGCTGCTCCCGGGCACGATGATCATCCCGCACTTCGACGAGTGGCCGTCGCTGATCAGCGGGTTGGTCCGGCGGGTCGTCGGGCGCGGTCACACGGTGGTCGGTATCGACGGCGGCACGGCAATGGTGCGCCACGGCGACGAACACCGGGCCGTGGGCATCGGCGGCGTCGAGGTGTGGGGACCGCTCGGGCACCGCCGCTTCGAGCGCGAACTCCTGCCCGCCGGGTTCATCGACCCGATCGCCTAGGCAGGATCCGGAAAGGACGCGCCGCGACCCCGTCGGCGCCACCTGGGTGGTTTCGACGGGGCCGCTGACATCACGTCATGGTGGCGACTCGGTTCAGGCGAGGTCGAACCGATCGAGGTTCATGACCTTGTCCCACGCGGCCACGAAGTCAGACACGAACTTCGCGTCCGAATCGGTCGATCCGTAGACCTCGGAGATGGCCCGGAGCTGCGAATTCGATCCGAACACGAGGTCGCAGCGGGTGCCGGTCCACTTCACGTCGCCGGACGCCCGATCGCGACCCTCGAACACGTTCTCCAAGTCGTCGGTCGCCTGCCACTCGATTCCGAGGTCCAGCAGGTTGACGAAGAAGTCATTGCTCAGCGTGCCGACCTCGTCAGTGAACTGGCCGTGCTGCGAGCCGTCCGCGTTGGCACCGAGCACGCGAAGACCGCCGACCAGGACGGTCATCTCGGGGGCACTCAGCGTCAGCAGCTGGGCACGGTCGACCAGCAGGGCCTCAGCCGAGACATCGTGGCCCTTGCCGAGGTAGTTGCGGAAGCCATCTGCCTTGGGCTCGAGCGGAGCGAACGACTCGGCATCGGTCTGAGCGTCCGACGCGTCGCCACGGCCCGAGGTGAACGGCACGGTGATGTCGTGCCCTGCGGCCTTGGCCGCAGCCTCGATCGCGGCACAGCCGCCGAGCACGATCAGATCGGCCATCGAGACGGTGCCGCCGAAGCTCGACTGCACGCCTTCGAGCTTGCCGAGCACCGTGCGCAGTTCGGCTGGGTTGTTGACCTCCCAGTCGTTCTGCGGCGCCAGGCGAAGGCGGCCACCGTTGGCACCGCCCCGCTTGTCGCTGTTTCGGAACGTCGACGCCGATGCCCAGGCGGCGCGGACGAGCTCGGCGGTGGAAAGGCCGGTCGCGAGGATGGCCGACTTGAGCTCGGCCACGTCGCTGTCGCTCAGCGTGGTCCCGGCCGGAATCGGATCCTGCCAGACGAGCTCCTCGGTCGGGACCTCGGGGCCGAGGTATCGCGAAACGGGACCCATGTCGCGGTGGAGCAGCTTGAACCACGCTCGGGCGTAGGCATCGGCGAACTCGGCCGGGTTCTCGTGGAAGCGACGAGAGATCGGCTCGTAGATCGGGTCCATCCGCAGCGCCATGTCCGCGGTGGTCATCATCGGCGCGTACTTGAGCGATCCGTCACCCGCGTCGGGCACGGTGTTCTGCGCCTCAGGGCTCGAGGCGGTCCACTGCTTGGCGCCGGCGGGACTCTCGGTGAGCTCCCACTCGTAGCCGAACAGCGTGTCGAAGTAGCTGTTGTCCCAGGTGGTCGGGGTCGCCGTCCATGCGCCTTCGATCCCACTGGTGGTCGTGTCGACGCCCTTTCCGGTTCCGTGGGCGTTCTTCCAGCCGAGGCCCATCTGCTCGAGCGGTGCGCCCTCGGGCTCGGGACCGACGAGCTCGGGGTCACCGGCACCGTGGGCCTTGCCGAAGGTGTGGCCACCGGCGACGAGCGCCACGGTCTCTTCGTCGTTCATCGCCATCCGAGCGAAGGTCTCACGAATGTCGCGCGCCGATGCGAGCGGATCGGGGTTGCCGTTCGGGCCCTCGGGGTTGACGTAGATCAGACCCATCTGGACCGCGCCCAGCGGATCCTCGAGCTCGCGGTCGCCGCTGTAACGCTCGTCGCCCAGCCAGGTGGACTCAGGACCCCAGTAGATGTCGTCTTCGGGTGCCCAGACGTCCTCGCGCCCTCCGGCGAAGCCGAACATCTCGAGACCCATCGACTCCATGGCGACGTTCCCGGTGAGCAGCATCAGGTCGGCCCAGGAGATCTTGCGGCCGTACTTCTGCTTGATCGGCAGCAGGAGGGCGCGTGCCTTGTCGAGGTTGCCGTTGTCGGGCCAGCTGTTGAGCGGCGCGAAGCGTTGGGTGCCGTTGCCGCCTCCGCCACGACCGTCCTCGATGCGATAGGTGCCTGCACTGTGCCAGGCCATCCGGATGAAGAATGGGCCGTAGTGGCCGTAGTCGGCGGGCCACCAGTCCTGCGAGTCGGTCATCAGGTCGGTGAGGTCCTGCTTCAGTGCCGCGTAGTCGAGGCTCTTGAACTCCTCGGCGTAGTCGAAGTCATCGTCCATCGGGTTGGATGCCGGCGAGTTCTGATGGAGCATCTTCAGATTCAGTTGGTTCGGCCACCAGTGCTCGTTGGCCGTCGATCCGACCGCGGTGTTCGCGGCATTGGGTCCGTGCATCACGGGACACCCCTGGGCACTCTCGTTCACGTCTACGGCATCTTGGTCGGTCATTGCTGCTCCTTGAGCTTCCTGGATTGGGGGGATTGGATTGCGTGAATTGCGCGGGCGGACGAACTACTTCTTGCCAGAGGCAGCCGCGTCTGCCTTCCGGCACGGGGGGCAACGCCCCCAGTACACGACCTCGGCTTCGTCGATCTCGAACCCGTGGTCGTCATCGGCAGTGAGGCAGGGCACCTCGCCGACTGCGCAGTCGATGTCGAACATGACACCACAGCCTCGGCAGACCAGATGGTGGTGGTTGTCGGCCACTCGGTCCTCGTACCGGGCCGCCGACCCCGCCGGCTGGATGCGGCGCACGAGATCCTTGTCGACGAGGACGCCGAGCGAGTCGTAGACCGCTTGGCGTGAGATCGACCCGATGGTTGCCCGAACGTCCTCGATGAGGTCGTCGGCCGTGGCGTGAGGGTGCGATGACACCGCCCGAAGGATGGCCAGACGCTGCGCAGTCACGTGCAACCTCTGGTCGCGAAGCAGTTGCTCCACATCGCCGGCCATGGCGGAGATCACAGCACATATTCTGGACCTCGTCAAGTATTTGATCTGACCCGGACAACGGGACGGATCGCGGTCGCGAGGTGGCGGCGGCCGGCAACGACACGAAGGAGGAATCCGGCCGGCCCATCGTGCACGAGGGAAGCCGCGGTACGGTGCGAGCGGCACCGGACGGTGCCCGTTGCGAACGGCGACACCGCTGTTGCGGCGATGAATGCAGGGGCGGGGAGCACCGAGCATGTCACCCAAGGCGCTGGTCCTGATCGTGGCGAGGGAACTGGCCGCCAACCTGGCCACCCCGATCTTCCTCATCGACGCCGGCGGCACGCTCGTGTACTTCAACGACGCGGCCGAACAGTTCTTCGGCCGCAGTTTCGGCGAGGTCGGCGAGATCAGCGTCCTCGAGTTCGGGGCGATGCTCGACCTCCGCGCCCACGACGGATCCGAGTTGGCTCGACGTGACACGCCGACCGCTGCGACGTTCAACGATCACCAGCCGGCGCACGACCAGGTCCGCGTCCGCTCGCTCGACGGCGACGACCACGAGATCCACGTGACCTCGCTTCCTCTCTTCGGGTCGACCGACGAGCTCCACGGGGTCATGACGATCTTCTGGGAAGGCCGGTGAAGGCCCGCATCTGGGGGTGTCGCGGATCGTGCGCCACTCCCGGGCCGGAGAACGTGCAGTACGGCGGGAACACGTCGTGCGTCGAGGTGCGTACCGACTCGGGCGACGTGATCGTGCTCGATGCCGGCACCGGCCTCCGGCCGTTCGGCGTCGACCTCCAACACCAGGATGTCGACGAGGTCCACCTGCTGCTCAGCCACCTGCACCTCGACCACCTCCAGGGGCTCGGCTTCTTCCGGGCGCTCTTCGACGAACAGATGACCGTGCACATCTGGGGTCCGCCGTCACCGGTCCAGTCGCTGCGGGATCGCATCGCCCTCTACCTCTCGCCGCCGCTGTTCCCGGTGCGCCTCGCCGACATACCCGCCAACGTCGTCTTCCACGACGCCCCCGACACCGCTGTCACGATCGGCTCGGTACAGGTGGTGGCGTCGGCCGTCACGCACCAGGGTCCGACGGTCGGGTATCGGATCACCGAGGCGGACCGGTCGCTCACCTACCTCCCCGACCACGAGCCGTCGCTCGGCGTCGACCTCACCGATCTCGACGGTGAGTGGATCTCAGGGTACGAGCTCGCCGCCGACACCGATGTGCTGCTTCACGACGCCCAGTACGGCGACGGCGAATACCCCGCCCATGTCGGATGGGGGCATTCGGCGATCGCTCACGTCGTCGAGTTCGCCCGAAAAGCCGATGTCGATCGGCTGGTGCTGTTCCACCACGACCCCTACCACGACGACGACGCCCTCGACGGCCTGCTGGTCGAAGCACAGCAACTCATGGGCGCCGACGCCTCGGTCTCGATGGCGGCCGAAGGCATGGAGATCGAGATCTGACACGAGCCGGGCGGACTCAGGACCGTCCCAAACCCGGATCTTCGTTGCTCAACGGACAACTATTGGCGAGAGAGCAACGAAGATCCGGGTTTGGGCGGGCGACGATCGCAGACACCCGGGCCCGCGATCGTCATCCGGGTGCCGGCCTGGTTGCGACTCGACGAGACAGCCGTGATCGGCCGGCCCGTGGCTCATCAGTCCTTCCATTCGATGCCGTAGTCGTCGAACCAGAAGCGGGCCTCGCGAATCGCGTCGGGCGGGGTCCGCAGGTCGAGATCCTGGTTGAGTTCGGTGGGGGTCGGGCCGA
>DATKWD010000155.1:0-2963 GCA_035529695.1 Acidimicrobiales bacterium
TTCCGCCAGATGATCTGGGTCTCGCCGGGAAGGTCGGGGTATGCGTTCGGGTCGACCTCGGCGAGCGTGAAACCCATGGCCTCGTAGAACCCGCACGCTCGGCTGTTGATGTCCTGGGTCTCGACCTTCATCTCGACGAGGCCGCAGTCGACCGACCACGCCTCGGCCGCCTCGACGAGCGCGCGGCCCACACCCTGGGCGCGGCGACCGTCGTCGACTCGGAGATCGAGGAGGAAGGCGAGATCGGTCCGACCGTCGAGCATGTGCATGTTGGCGGTGTCGCGGGCGACCGTCGCGCCCCCGACCCGTCGGTCATCGACGAACGCCGCGAACAGCCCCCACTTCGACACGTCGAACCGCTTCGGCCAGTGGCGGGGGCCCGACGTCTCGATGGCGTCGTAGTCCTTGCGCCACGGTCGGGCGACGGGATCGACCGAAAGGGTGTCGGGATCGAACCTGCCCACGACCTCGAAGGCGATCGAGATCTCGGCGTACTCGTCGAGGCGACCCATCGGCTCCTGGCGGACGACGACGGTCACTGCTTCAGATGCGTTCGATGATGGTGGCCGTGCCCATGCCGCCCCCGGTGCACATCGTGATGAGGCCGAGGGTCTTGTCCTGACGCTCGAGCTCGTCGAGCACCGTCTGGATGAGGATGCCACCGGTGGCACCGATGGGGTGGCCGAGCGCGATCGCTCCGCCGTTGACGTTCACCCGGTCGGGATCGAGGCCGAGGTCGCGCATCGTCTTCATCGGGATGGCGGCGAAGGCCTCGTTGATCTCCCACAGGTCGATGTCGTCGACCGTCATGCCCGCGCGGTCGAGGCACTTCTGACTGGCGGGGCCGGGGGCGGTGAGCATGATGACCGGCTCGGCACCTGCCACCGCGCTCATGACGACGCGGCCGCGCGGAGTCAACCCGTGGGCCTTCGCGTAGTCGGGCGAGGTCAGCAGGAGTGCCGACGCACCGTCGACCACGCCCGACGAGTTGCCCGCGTGGTGCACGTGATCGACGGCAGTGACCTCGGGATACGCCTGTCGACACATGTCGTCGAAGCTGGCGTCGAAGCCCTCGAAGACGTGCGCGCCCATCTTCCCGAACGACGGGTCGAGCTTGCCGAGGCCCTCGAGCGTCGTGCCGGGCCGCGGGAACTCGTCGTGGTCGAGCGCCACCGACCCGTCGGGGTTGGTGATCGCGACGAGGCTTCGTTCGAAACGACCCTCTTCGATGGCGACCGCAGCGCGCTCCTGGCTGGTGAGCGCGAAGGCATCGACATCGTCGCGGGTGAACCCCTCACGGGTGGCGATGAGGTCGGCGCTGATGCCCTGGGGGACCAGCGGGTACAGCTCGCGCAGCGCCGAGTTGCCGACGGTGAAGTCGGGGGGACCGTCGGGCACCGGCCATCGCGACATCGACTCGACACCGCCCGCGACGACCACGTCCTGATGACCGGCCTGGATGCCCATGGCGGCGAAGGTGACGGCCTGCTGGCCCGAGCCGCAGAATCGGTCGAGGGTGACGCCGGGTGCCTCGACCGGCCAGCCCGCGGCGAGGACCGACATACGACCTATGCAGGCGCTCTGGTCGCCCTGCGGGTTGCCGTTGCCGATGATCACGTCGTCGACGTCGGCGGTGTCGAGGCCGCTCTGGTCGCGGAGCCCGTTGAGGACCTGCGCGAGCAGCTCTTGCGGGTGGATGTGGTGCAACGACCCGTTCGACTTCCCTTTCCCACGCGGTGATCGCACCCCATCGATGATCCAAGCCTCGGCCATGTCGAACCCCTCTCGAAAAGCGACTCGTCACCCTAGGCGCAGATGTGCCTAGGGGGTTTCGAGGGCCGATTCGAGCAGGGTGGTGACTTCGGCCTTGACTGCTGCCTCGTCGACTTCCTTCTCGTAGAGGTGGCCGTAGTTCCAGCTGCGTTCGCACAGCGAGAAGAAGACCAGCCCGAACGCGGTCGGGTCGTCGAGCGGTGTCCCGCGTCGCTTGCCGACCGCGCGACCGAAGCTGCGACAGATCGCGAGATGGCGCTTCATGCCCGCTCTGCGGATCTCGTCGTCCTCGTGGGCCGCCTGGGTCCATGCCAGCGCGAAGCTCCCGTGCTCGTCGAGCATCGTGAAGTAGTCGTCGACGAACGAGGCGAGGTCACCGTCTCCGAAGGACTCGACGACCCGTTGCGACGCCTCGGCCGAGTCGGCGCCGAGTGCGAGCAACGCGTCGCGCTTGGTCGGGAAGTAGGTGTAGAAGCTGGCGCGCGAGATGCCGGCGGCCTTGGCGATCTCGTCGATGGTCGTCCCCGCGTACCCCCGCGTGAGGAACACCGACCGGGTGGCGTCGAGGATCTTGGCGATGGTGCGGTTGGCCCGCGGGCCAGGCGCTGCGGCGGGGCTCCGCATCGTGGGCTCGAGTCCGAACTCGGCGTTCTTGGCACGGGCCATCAGGAGGCCGCCGTCATCGCTGAGCGCCGCAGTAGGTCGATCCGAACGCATCGATGTACTCCAGCGTCGCCGTCGTCGAGACCGTCTCGCCGTGGACCGCGATCCAGGTGACCCCGATCTCGGCGAGCTGGTCGAATGCTTCGCGGTGACGCTCGGCGTCGACGGTCGGATCGGTGGGGTCGAGGTCGTAGTACGCCACCAGCACGTCGAGGCCGGACGCGCGGGTGCCGGCGATCGTGTGGACGGTTTCGATGCGATCGGCCAGATCGTCGAATCCGACGTGCGGGGTCCTCGCCGTGGCCGCCACCTCGGGCGTGGTCGTCATCGGCATCCACCCCTGCGCCCGTTCGGCGACTCGTCGCATCGTGATCGTGGCGTTGCCGCCGATCCAGATCGGGATGGGTTGCTGCACCGCGGCGGGTCGGCAGACGACCTCCCGGGCTTCGAAGTCGGATCCGGTGTAGCTGAACGCCTCGCCGCTCCACGCCAGAGGAAGCACGTCGAGCGCTTCGTCGAAGCGAGCG
>DATKWD010000156.1:0-25236 GCA_035529695.1 Acidimicrobiales bacterium
GAAGGTGTCAACGCGACCCCGTCGATCGTGCGACACGTCACACCTTCCCGGGCCGGGTCGTGATCGGGCACGTTGTCGATGCCGGTGGCGGCTCGTCGTTCGAGTTCGGTGACGAAGATCTCTTCGTCGATCACGATGTTCACCGTCGGTACTGCGGTGGGGACGTCGGGGTTGGCGGCGGCGAGTTGGAAGATCTTGTAGATCGCATCAGCTCGCCGCTGCGCATCAGTGCGCAACAAGTCGGTCTTCTTGGCGACGCCTTCACCCAAGCGTGCCTTGGCGTCGGCCCAGTCGGCTTCGAACTCGGCCCGCTCGAAGGCTTCGAAGATCCCCGCGATCGTCGTCCCCTGCACCGACGCGTGATTCGCACGAGTCCGGAACGACCCATCGAAACCCTTGGTCACCGTGGCGTTGCGGGCCCGGTGCTCACGATCAGACTTGGCTTCGGCCCCATCGGCATCAGCAAGCATCTCCCACTGCTGCACCACCACCCGAAAGCCGTCGTGATCCAACTCGATGGCCCGCTCACGGAACCACTCATCGGCCTCTTCGAAGAACCCCGCAACCCGAGGATTCGCCCCCACCCGACCCAGAACCTGGAGATGACCGGTCGGGATGAGTCCCTCCGCGAACGACTTCGCGAACAACGGCAGACGCCGCAACGCGGCGGCTCCCTTCACCCGACCCGAAGCCTCACCGCCGCTCAGACGACCCAGGTGCTTGATCGCCGAGATGGCCGACGCATGCCCATCGACCCGGTACGCGTTGGTCCGGTCGACCCGGGCAGCCAGCCCCACCGTCGCGGCATCCAACTGGCGCCGCACCACTTCGAGATCACGCACCGACCCCATCAGATCCTCAGCCAGAAGCAACGACGTGTCGACCGAGGCGAGGGCTTCGACCCCCTCGGCAATCATCTCCAGCGCACCCCCGAGCTCCATCACCCCACCCTAAACAGGGGGTGTGACAGCTACGAACATGCGTTTGGTTGACCTGCCCGCGAAGTCAGAACAGCTTCTTGCGGAGGCGGGTGGCGACCTCAGGAGTGAGCGGCTCGTCGACCTCGTCGATGATGAATGACACCGACAACTCCCCGTCGGCGTGTCCGACAGCCTCGAGCCGTGCGTCTCGCGGCAGCGGTGGCAGCGGGAGGTACCCGCGGAAGATCTTGACGAGCTGGGTCGAGACGCCGAGCATCGTGGCCTTCTGCGGGCGGAGGCGGATCAACGATCCGGCGACGTCGAGTTCGGACTCGATCTCGCTGACCTTGATGCCCCGCACGCCGGTGGTGGTGACGATCCCGGTGTCGGTGAGCCTGAGCCTGAGGGGAAGCCGGGCGGTTCTGGTCCATCGGTCGACGTTGGCCTGGCTGACCACGGCCTTGAATCCGACCGGCCCCGCCTGCAGATGTGGCGGCAGTCCTGGCACGATCCCGACGTTCTCGGCCCGCACGATGAAACGGTCGACGACGAGCCCGGAGATCGAGAGTGCCGGTACCTCGATCTTGAGGACGTCGATGCGCCCACGGAGCAGGCCGCCGGGCGTCACCTTCATGCGCGGCCTCACCGGCCGCGTGAACATCCGCTCGGTGGTGGTGTCGAGCAGCAGGAGCAGCAGGTCGCTGAGGCGCGTGGGTGTCGGCTGTTCGGCGGACCCGTCGATGTCGGGATCCGCGGCGGAGTCGGCTCCCTCGGTGGTGATGTCGGGAGCCTACGAGATGGCGGCGCGTCGAGGATATCCCCAGTTCAGAGTGTGTTTCGTGGGTCATCCCCACCGGCTGCTCGCGCTGCGGGCACGATGGGAAGGTCTTGTCGCCGTCCCGCTCGCACGATGCCGGATGCCCTCGCCGCCCGGCCGTTCACCCACACCCGTTGCTGCGGTCCCACGCGCTGTGTCGCGGCCGCTCGACCCGACCCGAAGAGGTGTCTTGACTCTCACCGACCCCGTCGCGCACTCGCTCGAATCCTCCGGCACTGCCGAGCTGGTGGTGCTCGACACCTCGGCACTCATCGCCGACCCCGACAGCGTGTTCGCTCGGTACCCCGGCGACGACCTCGTCATCCCGCTCACCGTGATCGAAGAGCTCGATGGGCTGAAGAAGCGACTCGATCCGGTCGGCCATGCAGCCCGTGAGGTGCTCCGCACGCTCGAGCAGTTCCGTGCCGATGCGGGTGGTGATCTGCGGGCGCCGTGCCCGCGCCCGGTCGGTGGCACCGTCCGGGTCGAGCTCAACGGCATCCAGGAAGCGCTGCTACGCGAGCACGGCCTCGCGGTCGACAAGCCCGACAACCGGATCATCGGAGCCGCGCTCGGACTGGTCGACGGTCGCGCCAACGTGTCGGTGGTCTCGAACGACTCGGCCCTGCGCGTCAAGGCGGCGACCTTCGGTCTCACCGCGGTCGAGCACGATGCCCACGGCTCTCCCGACGGGCCGAAGCCGGTCGGATGGCGCGACTTCGAGGTGTCGACCTCGGTCATCGACGGGCTGTTCGCCGGCGACCATCGGCCCTCCGGCGCTGACGACGTGGTGGCGGCGCTCGTGCCCAACGAGTTCGGGGTCCTCGCCGCCGGTTCACAGTCGGCGCTGGTGCGGCGGGTGGGCGAGGGTCTGACGTTGTTGAACCACGATCTCGCGGCATGGGACCTTCGGGCGCGCAACAAGGAGCAACGCTTCGCGCTCGACCTCCTCCTCGACGACGAGGTGAAGGTCGTTGCGCTCGACGGTCCTGCGGGCACGGGCAAGACCCTCTGCGCGGTGGCAGCCGGTCTGCAGCAGGTGGTCGAGGAGGGCCGTTACGCCCGAATGTGCGTCTACCGCCCCGTGATCCCGGTCGGGAAGGCCGATGTCGGCTACCTGCCGGGGACGCTCGACGAGAAGCTCGACCCTTGGATGGCGGCGATCACCGACGCGGTGTACGCGCTGACCGAGCGACAGGACCGCGACGAGGCACAACAGGTGCTCGAGGAGATCCGCGACCGCGGTCAGCTGACGATGGAGTCGGTGACCCACCTCCGCGGACGCACCCTGCACAACAGCTTCGTGCTGATCGACGAGGCGATGAACCTGTCGCCACAGGTCGGCAAGACGATCCTCACCCGGATCGCCGCCGACTCCAAGGTGGTGTTCACCGGCGACACCAGCCAGATCGACGCGGCCTTCCTGAGCGAGTCGACCAACGCGCTGTCGGCACTGATCGCGGCGTTCACCGGGCAAGAGCTGTTCGGCCACGTCGGGCTGACCAAGGGCGAGCGGTCACCGTTGGCCGAGCTGGCGGCCCGGCTGCTCTGAGCTGCCTGTTCTGTCGCCTCGTCGCCGGTGAGGCTCCGGCCCACGTCGTGCTCGACGACCACCGTTTCTTCGCCTTCCTCGACACCCGTCCGCTGTTTCCCGGGCACACGCTGCTCATCCCGAAGGATCACCACGAGACGTTGCCCGAGCTGCCGGCTGACTTGATCGAGCCGTTGTTCGAGCGCACCCAGCGATTGGCTGCACTGATGGTGGACGAACTGGGGGCCGCCGGGTCGTTCGTGGCCATGAACAACACCGTCAGCCAGAGCGTGCCGCACCTCCACGTGCACGTGGTGCCCCGAAATCCCAAGGACGGCCTGCGTGGCTTCTTCTGGCCGCGCACGACCTACGAGGACGACGAGCAGGCTGCGGCCATGGCCACCCGGCTCCGCGCTGCCCTCGCCTGACCCCGGTCTCGGTGGGGGCAAGGCAGACTGGATCGGTGGGACGGGGCTGGTGGACACGATTGGCCCGGTGTCTGGTGGTGGTCGGCCTGGCGTTGGTGCTGTCCGGGTGTGGAGGGGCAGCGGCGATCGAGCAAGGCGCAGGTCCGGACATCGCGACGTCCGGCACCTCGACCACCTCGGATGTGCGACCCGAGGTGACCGTCACGACAGCTGCGCCGGCATCGCCGATCGATCCGTTTGCGCGGCCCGACTGGCTGGGCACGCGGGTGCTGGCGCCCGGATCCGGCGGGTTCGGCGTCGTCGAACCGACGCCGGCCGAGCTCGACCCGCGGGTGTTGCGAACCCCGGCACACCTGCCGGATCCGCCCGACGACGCCTTCGCCTCGACGGTGTCCGCTGTTCCCGACCACGTGCTCGCTCGGTCGACGTGGATGCCCGGGTGCCCGGTGTCGGTCGACGAGCTTCGCTACGTCACGGTCACGTTCTGGGGCTTCGACGGCGAGCACCATCGCGGCGAGCTGTTGGTCAACGCGTCAGCAGCCGACGACATCGTCGGCGCGTTCGAGCAACTCGATGCGACGCGGTTCCCGATCGAGGAGATGCGGATCACCGCAGCCGAGGAGCTCGACCTGGGTCCGACCGGCGACGGCAACAACACCTCGGCCTTCGTCTGTCGTGCCGTACGCGGCGGATCGAGCTTCAGCGAGCACGCGTTCGGCACGGCGATCGACGTGAACCCGTTCCACAACCCATATGTGCGGGGTGACATCGTGCTTCCAGAACTCGCGTCGACCTACCTCGACCGTGGCAACGTGCGCGAGGGGATGCTCACCCCCGACAGCGCCGCCGTGACGGCATTCAGCGGTGTCGGCTGGGAGTGGGGCGGCGCATGGGACGGCAGGACGGTCGACTCGATGCACTTCAGCGCCACCGGACAGTGAAGCGGTTCAGGCCGGACCGGTGAAGTCGGGGTCGCGGCGCTCCTTGTGGCTGGCCACGCCCTCACGAGCGTCGGGGCCGGTGAAGCCGAGGAACTCATACGCGAGGCTCGCGTCGAACACCGCCGCCTGTGAGCGATACCAGTGGTTGAGCGTGTGCTTGGTCCAGCGGATCGCGGACTGCGCACCGTTGGCCAGCTGCACGGCGACCTCGAGGCCACGATCCTGGACGGCCTCGTCGTCGACGCACAGCGACACCAGACCAATGCGTTCTGCCTCCTCGCCGCTGAGGTCGTCGCACGTCAGCAGGTAGTACTTCGCCTTCGCCATGCCGCACAGCAGCGGCCAGCAGATCGCGGCGTGGTCGCCGGCGGTCACGCCAAGGCGGGTGTGCCCGTCGATGATCCGCGTCGTGCGTCCGACCACCGAGATGTCGGCCAGCAGGCCGGCCACGAGTCCGGCACCGACCGCAGGGCCGTGCATGGCCGAGACGATCGGTTTCGAGCAGTCGACGATGTTGAACACCAGATCTCGCGCTTCTCGCATCACCCGAAGGCGTGATTCGTGGTCGTCCATGATCGCTTCGACCATGTCGAAGCTCCCACCCGCCGAGAATCCCTTGCCGGCTCCACGCAGGAGCGCGACGCGGGCCTCGGGATCGGCATCGACGGTGCGCCAGACATCCGCCAGCTGACGATGGGCGGCCTCGTTGACGGCGTTGAGCCCCGGCGCATCGAGCGTGATCCGGATCACCCCATCAGCAGGTCGATCGAAGGTCAGCTCGGTGAAGGATTCGTACGCAGCCGTCATGCCGAGAGTGTCGCACTCACCCTGGCCTCGCGTCCGGCTCCTGCCGTCACGAAGGGGTGGGCGGCCCCAGGCGGAAGGCCGCCCGCTGGCGATAGCTCGACGGTTCGAAGGATCCGACGAACAGGTGGACCGTGTCGACCCGGGTGGTGATCGGCAGCGACGGCTCGATGGCGTCAGCCGCGTCCGTGAGCGCCGCGACGTCGCCGTTGTCACCGATGGTGAGATGCGGTACGGGATCGGAGACCGACCCGCCGTATGGCGGATACTCGGGCCAGCGGGCCAGCACCAGTGTCGTGAGGTCTCGTAGCCGCTGGTCGGGTGTGGGGCGGAGGTAAGCGACCGCCGTGTTGAACCACGCGACCGACGCGAAGGTCACATCGAAGGGCGGCGCGGCGCCGAAAAGGCATTCGAGGTCGGCGAGGATGTCGTCGCTGATCAGGTCAGGAGGCATGAACGGGTAGAGAACGGTGACATGGGCGGGCACGCCGACGATCGCACCGGAGTCGAGGCGCGCTCGGTGTGGCCCGACAGCCGGCTCGGCCTCGGGGACGGTGACGATCAGGGCGCTCTCGGTCGCGTCCATCGCGTGTCAGACGATCGCCATCGCGCCCGTGCCGTCGGAGGTGCGTCCGATGGCCGCCGCAGTGTGTCCGGATTCGGAAAGCTCGGCGAGGACGTCGCCAACACGCTCGTCCGCCACGCCGAACACGAGGCCGCCCGATGTCTGCGCGTCGGCGAGGAGCACCAGGTCGACCTGGTCATGATCGCCGGCTTCGACGCGATCGGCGATCCACTCGACATTGCGCCGCGAACCGCTCGGAACGATGTCGGCCCGAGCAAGATCGACGGCCCCCGGCAGGAACGGCACCGCTGCGAAGTCGATCGAGGCGTCGACGCCGGACTCGAGAGCCATGCGGCCGAGATGGCCGAGCAGTCCGTACCCCGTCACGTCGGTACAGCCGGTCGCACCGGATTCGACCGCGATCACCGACGCGAGGTCGTTGAGCTTGGTCATCGAATCGACCGCGGCCGCCGCCACCTCGGGTGCCGCCTGGTCGGCTTTGATGGCCGTCGTGATCACGCCGACTCCGAGCGGCTTGGTGAGGACCAGCGTCTGCCCGGGGCGGAGTCCGGCGTTGGTCATCATCCGGCGGGGGTCGACCTCGCCGATGACCGACATGCCGTACTTCGGCTCGGGGTCGTCGATGGTGTGACCACCCACCACGAAGAAGCCGCCTTGCCGAGCGATGTCGTCACCCCCCGCCAGCAGTTCGCCCAGCAGATCGGTGCCGAGTTCGTCGGAGTTCCATCCGACGAGATTGAGGGCGAACAACGGCCGCCCGCCCATGGCGTAGACGTCGGAGACCGCGTTTGCCGCGGCCACCCGGCCCCAGGTGCGAGCGTCGTCGACGACGGGGGTGATGAAGTCGGCGGTCGCCACCAGCGCGCGATCGTCCGACAGGCGCCACACGGCGGCATCGTCGCCGGTAGCGGTGCCGACCAGCAGTTCGTCGGGCATGTCGGGATTCAGGCGGCCCACGACGTGGGCCAACTCGCCAGGGGCGAGTTTGCACCCTCAGCCCGCGCCGTGACTGAACTGCGTGAGTCGCGTCGTGATGTGCTCGTCACCCATTGGGGACGAACCTACCCGTGGTTCTGGTCGAGGAGGTGCGAGGTAGCGTCGGCGACGATGGGCGGGGCGCAACGAGGCAGGTGTGGCCTGACTCGACCGGCGCCGGCGGTGGTGATCTCGCTGGCGCTCATGGCGGCTGCGTGTGGTGGCGCGACGAGCGACGACGAGGCGATCGCGAGGGGGGTCTCGACCACTGCGGCGCCGACCTCATCGACCGTGCCGTCGACCACCACCACGACCGAGCCGCCGTGTCCGCCGTCGCCCGTCGACGGGGAGCCGGTGCCCGAAGCTCTCCGGACGTCGCTCGGCCAGGGCCTCGTCCGGCTGGTTGCCGCTGCGCCGGGCTCGCAGTTCACCGCGTCGATCCGGATCGATGGCTATGGGGAGGTGCTCGCCCACGAACCCGACCTGGCCCTGTCGCCCGCGTCGAACCAGAAGCTCCTCACCGCGTACGGCGCGCTGACCACTCTCGATTTGTTCCGCGGCCTGACCACCACCGTCTCGACCTCTGCCGAACTCGACGTTGCGGGCAACGTGGCCGGCGACCTCGTGCTCGCCGCCGGTGGAGACCCGACCCTCACCACCCGCGGCCCCCACTCGCTGAGCGCGCTGGCCGACCAGGTCGCTGCCAGCGGGCTCACCTCGGTGTCGGGGCGCGTGGTGCTCGATGACACGCGGCACGAGTCGATCCTCATCCCGTCCGGCTGGCCCGACTTCCAGGTGCCCCGGTTCGGCGGTCCGCTGTCGGTGCTCATGGTCGACGACAACGAGGCGCGTTCGGACACCGCATTTCTGGCCGATCCCGGCCTCGAGCACACCGCAACCTTCGCCCGACTCCTCGCCGACCGGGGCATCGTGGTGTCCGGGGGCGTCGCACGGACCGACGCCGCAACCGAACCAACCGGTCCGACCGATCCGACGGTCCTGGCGTCGGTCGAATCGGCGCCGGTCGGTTCGCTGATCGGCGATCTTCTGCTGAACAGCGACAACGAGTCCGCCGACCTGCTGCTGCGCGAGGTCGGGGTGGTCGCCTCTGGCCAGGGCACACTCGACGCGGGGGCAGCCCGGGTTCAAGAGGTCTTCGCATCGCGGTGCATCGACCTCGTCGGCGGCTTCGGCGACGGCTCAGGCGTCTCGCTCGACAACCTCCGCTCGGCCCGCGAACTCCGCCGGATCGTCGATCTCTTCCTCGTCGATCCTCTCGGCCCAGCGGTCCTCGACTCGCTGCCGGTGGCTGCCGAGACCGGCACCCTCTCGGGTCGATTCGTCGGCACGTCAGCCGCCGGGGTCCTCACCGCCAAGAGCGGCTCGATCATCGGTGGCAAGGCGATGAGTGGCGTCACGCGCACCACCGACGGTCGAACTGCCACCTTCTCGATCGTCGTCAACGGACCCGACGCAGCCGACGCAACGGCCGCGATCGACGCACTGCTGGTTCGTCTGAGCGACCCGCTGTGACAGGCCGAGGTCAGCTCGCCTTCTGCTGGGCGGCTGCCTTCTGCAGGTCGGCGAGGGCCGATTCGAGCGCGTCGGCGATGACGAAGGGGTCGTCGACGAGGTCGGGGCAGGCGTAGATGCCGAAGTCGAGGTTGTCCTTGTAGGACAGCACCGTGATGTTGAGGGCGCCGCCGTCCATGATCGGTCCGAGCGGATACATCGCCTCCATGCGCGCACCGCCGCTGTACAGGTCGAAGTTCGGGCCCGGCACGTTCGAAATGGTGACGTTGAACAGTGGGCGGTGCCGGTCGGCCATCTTGGTGCGGCTGTAGAGCCGAGCCGCTCGGCCCAGCACGGCGGGAGCCATGAACTCAGCCCAGTCGCTCAGGGTGTCGGCACCGATGGCCTCGTGCTGTTCCTTGGCCCGCTGCGTGCCTTCGTGGATGGCGTTGACGCGGTCGAGCGGGTCGTCGAGGTTCGTCGCCAGCGAGCAAAGCATCGACGACACGCGGTTGCCCATGGCGTCCTTTTCGTCATCGCTCCGCACCGACACCGGGACCATTGCCACCAGCGGGTCGTCGTAGTGCTCGCCTCGGTCTTCGAGGTAGGTCTTCAGCGCGCCCGAACACAGCGCGAGGACCACGTCGTTGACCGTCACGCCGAGGGCGTTCTTGAGATCCTTCACGTCGGTGAGCGAGAGCGTCGTGTAGCCGAAGCTCCGTCGAGGTGTGAGCGCGCCGTTGAACGACGTCGGCGGAGCATCGCCGATCCCGGGTGGTGGGTCGATGTCGGGCTGACGATTCCGTGACCGGACTGCAAGTGCGCCCTCGACGGTCCGGCGGACGGCCTTGACTGCGCTCACCGGCTGGCGGGCGAGGCTTCCGGCCGCGTAGGTGAGCAGCTCGACGTCGCTCGGGAGCTTGTCTGGCACCCATTCCTCTTCGGGCTCGTGGGTGGCGATCTCGGGGGTCATGTCGAGCAGAGCGACCGTGAGTTCGTTCCCCGACGCGCCGTCGATGGCTGCGTGGTGGGTCTTGCTGAGCGTGGCGATCCTGCCGCCCTCGAGGCCCTCGATGACCCAGATCTCCCACAGCGGCCGGGTGCGGTCGAGCTGGATGGAGTTGAGGTGGGAGACCAGGTCGGCAAGCTCGCGCTTGCCGCCGGGCGCCGGCACCGCGATGTGGTGCACGTGCTCGTCGAGGTCGAAGTCGGGGTCCTCGATCCACAGGGGGTGGTGGAGTCCGAGCGGGACCTCGGCAAGCCGCCGCCGGAACGGCGGTGCGAGGTGGAGACGGTCACCGATCATCTTCTTGATGTCGTCGAGGTCGGGCTGGTCGCCAGCCATCGTCGACGGGTCGAGGATCTGGAGTCCGGCGACGTGCATGTGCGACGTCGGCGTCTCCATGTAGAGGAAGCCGGCGTCGAGTCCGGTGAGTCGCTGCATGGCCGCAAAACTCACAGGGTCGGTGGCGACCGTCAAGCTTCAGGGTTCGAGTGTGACCGCCGGCGTCCCGTCGGCGACGACGAGGGTCGCAGGGATGCCCAGCAGGAACACCGGGTCGTCGTCGAGCTCGGAGCTCGCCACCTCCACCACGGCCCCTTTGTGGTCGCCGTCGAGGATGGCGAGTTCGAGGGTGACCCCCTCGTTCGTCGTCGACAGGTGGGCGTCGACGACGATGGCGTCGTAGATGCCGTCGGGCACAGGCGCCTGGGTGGTCACGAATCACGTTGTACACCCGATACGTTCGGATCGATGAGCGACACCGAGACGCTCGCCGGAAAGCTGTTGATCGCCGAGCCGACCCTGCATGCCGCGGCGTTCCACCGGACCGTGACGCTGATGCTCGAACACACCGACGATGGCGCACTCGGCGTCGTCCTCGATCGGCCCAGCGACACGTCGGTCACCGAGGTGCTGCCGCAGTGGACCGACCGGGTCGCCGCACCCGGAGTCGTGTTCTCCGGCGGCCCCGTCTCGCCGGAGGTCGCCATCTGTCTGGGCGAACGCGACGACGTCGGCGAGGCCGACGGATGGCAGGTCGCGGTGGGACATCTCGGCACGCTCGACGTCAGCCGTTCGCCCGACGAACTGCCCGCCGACGTCGGACGGGTGCGGATCTTCAGCGGCTACGCAGGTTGGAGTGCCGGTCAGCTCGAGGGTGAGCTCGAGGCCGGTGCCTGGTACGTCGTCGAGCGTCTCGACGACGACTGCTTCAGCACCGACCCGAACGAGCTCTGGAGCCGGGTGCTCAGACGCCAACCGGGCCGGCTCGCAGCCGTGGGCCTGTACCCGGCTGACCCCAGCGTGAACTGAGGAGGTGGGGGCTGTAATGCCGTTTACCGAACCGTCCAGCCCCGGGAACCGAGCTCGAGGTCAGACGGGGCCAGTTGGCGATGTCGTGGTCACACGACCGCGCCGAAGAAACTGCCGATCGCGGCGGTGACGGCCATGGCGAGCGCGCCCCAGAACGTCACCCGCACTGCGGCGGCGGCGATCGGCGCACCGCCGGCTCGGGCGCCGACGGCACCCAACGCAGCGAGGAACACCAGCGCGGTGACGGCGACGATCGCGATCTGGGTGCCACCGGTCGCCAACGCAGCCGCGATCAGCGGGAGGGCGGCGCCCGCGGCGAAGGTCGCCGCCGACGTGAACGCCGCCTGAACCGGACGGGCGGTGGTGATCTCGGAGATCCCCAGCTCATCGCGGGCATGAGTCCCCAACGCGTCCGCCGCGGTGAGACCCACCGCGACCTCGTGCGCCAGCTCGGCGGTGAGCCCCCGGTCCTGGTAGATCTGGCTGAGTTCGACCAGCTCCCGTTCCGGATCATCACGCAGCTCGCGCCGCTCGCGGGCGATGTCGGCCTGTTCGGTGTCGGCCTGGGAGCTCACCGACACGTACTCACCCGCCGCCATCGACATCGCACCGGCAACCAGGCCCGCCATACCGGCCACGAGTACCTCGCTCCGATCAGCACTCGACGCGGCAACGCCGATCAGGAGACTGGCGGTCGACACGATCCCGTCGTTGGCACCCAACACGGCAGCTCGCAGCCAGCCGATCCGATGAGTCCGATGGGTCTCCTCGTGAGCCATGGGTCCAGTGTCCCAGCAACCGGCTGAAGTTCGCGCAACCTGAGCGCCCGACAGATGCCCAGGGTGGTTCGGCGATGTCGGCTGCTGACGGTGTCGGCGCCGACCAGGTGCTCGGCATGGAACCCGGCTGGTGGTCTCGACCCTATGAGCGTGCGTCGTCGTGATAGGCGAAAGCGGCGACGAACGAGGCTCGACCGGCGACGTCCCACTGGAACGGTTCGTCGGTGACCCGCAGCACGTCAGCGGTGTACTCGGTCCCCGGGTCTGCGCCCGGAATGCCACAGACGACGGGTCCGGTGACCGCGGTTCGCTGCGACGCTCGAACTTCGACTCTGCCTTCGACCCCGATGCGCCACCGCTGCTCGCTGTAGGTCAGAGAGATCTCAGCCGGTTCGACCCCGAGGACTTCAGTGATCGCCGCGGCGTAGGTGTTTGCGGGGTGACCTCCTGCCCGCCCCAGGAAGATCGTCGCGAGGGCATCGTTGGCCTCCGGCTTGGCGAGATCGTCGATGAAGAGGCGGACCCGCCACGGTGATCCAGGCTCGGCGTCTGCGTACCAACCCGTCATCACGACCGACCGATCTGAGAGATCGACGCGGCCGAAGTGGCCTTCCTCGATCTTCCAGGACAGTGCGAACTCGCATCGGTCATAGGTTGCCTCGCCCCCGGGGATTCCGTTGTGGCTGCGACAGGGGCAGACCGACTCGCAGTTGCATGCTTCGAGATATCTGCCGCTGACCGACCACGGGGTGCTCATGCGGAGACCCCAGTGTCGATGAAGCCAGTCACGACGACTGCACCCCACCCGACGAGCATCACACCGACGATTCTCGGGAGGAGGGCATTGCGGGTCACCTTCTCGATGAGCACGACCGTGGCGACCAGGGCAATCCACCACAGGTTCATGACGCCGAGGACGAACAGGAGCGCCATGAGCGCCCAACAGCAGCCGATGCAGAGCGATCCGTGGTGCAGCCCCATGACGAATGCGCCACCTCGCCCCGCCCGCCATTCGCTCAGCAGGAAGCCGAGCGGCGTCCGGCACTTGCCGAGACAGGCGTTCTTGAGACTGCTGAACTGGTAGGCGCCGGCCAGAACGAGCACGGGGCCGGCAATCCAACGGCTCGTGGACGCGCCCATCGCATCGACGAGCGACGCATCGTGGAGCAACCATTGCGCTCCGGCGGCTGCGGCTGCGAACCCACTCCATGCGAGCAGGTAGCCGGCGACGAACAGCGCGGTCGATCCGGTGTGTGACTCGGACCGGCTGCGCGACGCGGAGGTGATCGTCGTGTTGTAGGCCTGAATCATCGGCGTGGCTGAAGGGATCATCATCGCGGCCATCATCACCGCCCACATGGTCCACATCAGCACGGCGTCGCTGACGCTCCACGCCGCGGTCATCGGCATGGCGAACACCGAACCGCTGCCCCCCGTTGCCGTCATGTCATCCATGGCAGGCATCTCGCCCATGGCTCCCATCTCGGAGCGGAGAAGAAGGAGGTAGGCCCAACAGGCGGCGGTGGCCACGAAGAGCGCCGCCGCTGTGGGAATTCGGCGCGACGTGGGTCGCCCTGTGAGTGATGTGGTCACGATCAGCCGTCGTAGCTGGAGGGCGAGAAGAAGCCGTTCTCGCCCGACAGCTCCCCTTCGTAGCCGTGGTCGGTGTGGCGCAAGTGGTCGGATCGGGCCGAGACTGCCTCGAATCCGGGACCGATGCACAGTGGGTGGTTGTTGATGGTGACCTGTTCACCACCCTGGCCGGAGATGGCCATGATCTTGACGTCTGCCACCTCGCCGATGCGCATTGCTCGCGACGATCCGTCGCTCTCGGAACTGATCGGAGCAGTCATGGCGATACCCCTGATGTCGTTGCCATTGGCCTCTTTCGAAGACACCCTCGCATGCTTTGACCGGGCGTGTGGTCCAGATGCCAGTTCGTCGACGAACGCCTCGCGAGGACGTGATCCCCGATTGACTCGTCCTCGAATGACCTCGGTCAATCCGAGGGTGCGCTGAGCTGGAGAGCCGACCTGATCTCGTAGTGGCGGATCAGGAAGGCCTGCTCGTCGAGCTTCTTGCGTCGTAGCCAACCGGTGACCTCGTCGTTGCACTTGCTGGCGTTGCAGGAGCCGCAGGCGGGAGCGATGTTGTCGAGGGTGTAGCGGCCGCCACGTGAGAGCGCCAGGATGCAATCGCGTTGCAGGGGTTTGTCGGTCGCGCCGCAGTAGGCGCAGCCTCCCCAGGCATCCTTCAGCGCCGCCCACTGCTGGTCGCTCAGATCGTGCTCGACGCGATCCATCCGTCGTTTGCGCTTGCGAGCGAGTCTGGCCTTCCGAGTTCGTTTGACCGCCACAGGCGCAGCGTACGTACGGCTGTCGCTACAGCCGGTTCATTCGCTTGAACGCCTCGCCCTGCTCGACGCCTGCCATGGCCCCGAAGGTGGCGAGGCGGTGGCGCACACGCCCTCGAAAGGCCTCGTGCTCGGCGGCGGCCTCGGATCCGTCGGTGATGTGCATCGTCGATTCGAACTGGCTCTCGTGGGCTTCGAGGGCGGCGACCTTGGCGTCGACGTCGCGATCGCTGACCGACTCGACGTGGTCGGGCTCATCGGCCTCCCACAACAGGAGCTCGGACGGCCGGTGATGGGGGAGTTCCTGTTCCGGAAAGAAGTGCGGATCGCGGGCCGCGACGAGTCCGTCGACGGCGAGGAAGCCGGCGTTGCGGTGGTCGGGGTGAAGGCGATAGCGCTTCCACGGGTCGTGACCGAGCACGACGTCGGGCTGCAGCTTGCGGATCCAGTAGGCGATCTGCCACCGCTGGCGGAGGCCCGATTCGAGCTCGCCGTCGGGCCAACCGAGGAAGATCACCTCGCCGGTGGCGCCGAGTGCCGTGGCGGCGGCCCGTTGCTCGTGTTGGCGGGTGACGACGAGGGCTGCGGTGTCGGCCTCGACATCCCACGTCCCCTTCGATCCGTCCGTGCAGATCAGGTGGTTGACGATGCACCCGTCGGCGGCCCACTTGGCCAGCGTTGCACCGGCCCCGAACTCCACGTCGTCGGGGTGCGCGCAGATGGCCAGCGCACGTCCGGGTGTCGCGAGGTCGGTGGTGAACGCTTCGGTCATGTCTTCTCCAACAGATGGGTGGGGTAGTCGAGGTCGGCCGGCTGGTCGACGTCCCACGACAGGGCTTCGTCGGTGATGATCCGGGCCGTCAGTCCGAGCCGACGGGCTTCGGCGCGATGGTGGGTGAACGAGGCTGGGCCGTAGGCGAACTCGAACCCGGCGCCGGTGGGGACACAGATCACATTGGTGCCGTCGAGGTGGCGGTCGGGGACGATGGTGACGCCCTCGTAGTCGACGAGCCATCCGAACCCGGTGGCCAGCGGCAGGTCGCTGTGGGCCACGACCGCAGTGTCGATGCCATGGTCGCGCAGGTCCTCGATTCCTGCCTCGACGGCGCCGTTGAGGCCGAGGCCGGGGGTCCAGAGCACCCGAGCCCCGACGCCTTCGGCCCAGGTCCGCACGGCCTCGGAGTCGCAGACCACGACGACCGGCAGGGGTGATGCGGCCCGTACGACCGTGGTCGCCATCGCCTCGGCCAGCGCCGCCCGATCATCCGGCGACAACGCGTCGGCCAGACGTCCCTTCGCGTCAGCGAAGCTCTTCACCGGGATCAGCACCGCGGCTCCCGGGTCCATGGCAACGGAGTGTAGGAGCGTCGCATCCCCGAATGTGTCGTCGAAACGGCGACATGGTGACCACTTCGACGACCGATTCGTTTCTTTCGGCGCTCGCCTAGGGTTGCCGCATGGAGATCAGGATCACCGTCCTGGGGGCCGGCTCGTGGGGAACCACCGTGGCCTCCCTCGCCGCTCAGAACACGGCCACGACGCTGTGGGCCCGCCGCCCCGACGCGGCCGAGGAGATCCGCGACGACCACGTCAACTCCCGCTATCTGCCCGACTACCGGCTGCCCGAGACGCTGCACGCCACCGCGGACCTCGAAGAAGCGGTCTCGACGGCCGACGTGCTCGTGATGGGGGTGCCGTCGTCTGGCTTCCGCGAGGCCGTCGCCGATGCGCGTCCCTTCCTGCGCCCATGGGTTCCGGTCATCAGCCTCACCAAGGGCATCGAACAGGGCTCGCGCCTGCGTATGACCGAGGTCATCAGCGAGGAGCTGCCCGGACACCCGGTCGGCGTGCTCACCGGACCGAACCTGGCGAAGGAGATCCTGGCCGGCCATGCGGCGGCGTCGGTCATCGCGCTCACCGACCTCTCGATCGCCACGGCGCTCCAGGACTGCTTCACGACCGAGGTCTTCCGGGTCTACACGAACCACGACCTGGTGGGCTGCGAGTTGGGGGGTGCACTCAAGAACGTCATCGCCATCGCATCGGGGATGGCCGACGGACTCGGAGCGGGAGACAACACCCGAGCCGCGGTCATCACCCGAGGCCTCTCCGAGCTCACGCGCCTCGGTTCGGCGCTCGGTGGCGAGCCGATCACGTTCTCGGGCCTGGCCGGCATGGGCGACCTCATGGCCACCTGCATCAGCAAGCAGAGCCGCAACCGGCACGTCGGCGAGGAGCTCGGCAAGGGCAAGACCATCGAGAAGATCATCGAGGAGATGAACCAGGTGGCCGAGGGCGTGAAGAGCTGCCGGGCCATCCAGGAGCTCGGACGCGAGCACGATGTCGAGATGCCCATCACCGACGAGGTCGTGCGCGTCTGCTACGAGGGAGCGTCGGCCGAAGAGGCCTATCGCGGCCTGTTGAAGCGCAACCTCGAACATGAGATGCACGGCATCCATTGACCGTTCGGAGTTGGATGTTGCGCAGGGCGCTCGGGCGCCTGCGCATCGATGACGACACGATCCGGCACCTGACGACGTTCCAGCGGCTCGGTGAGACCTTCGAGGTGCAGATGCCCACCGAGGTGCTGCCCGTCGGGGCCCGTACCGTCGCGAGGGCGTTGCGCACCCGCGCCGCGGCAAACGTCGGGGAGGGTTGGGTCTGGCCGCACTGGCTCGACCGGCAGCTCGATCCGACAGCTCCCGAGTTCATCCCGCGAGGGCACCTGCCCCTCCTGTCGAACGTGACGGGCCGCAACTGGACGATGGTGGGCAACGTCGACTCGCCGTGGGAGGCCATCGTCGATCAGCGTGGTCTGGTCGTGCCTTGGATCGACGGCTGGTCGCTCGACTGGTGGGTCGGAGCCGACGACCGCTGGCACTTCCCGTCGCGCGAGGTCACCGTTCGCCAGAGTCTCCTGGGCGGAGCCCCGGTGGTCGAGACCCGCATGCGGGTGCCAGGTGGTGACGCCGTGCACCGGGTCTACTGCTCGCGCACCGACGCCGGCGACGGACGCCGCGAGTTGATCCACGTCGAGATCGAGAACGACAGCCCCAACCCGTTCGCGTTGGCCCTCGCCGTTCGTCCCTACAACACCGAAGGTCTGTCGGTCATCGAGCGGATCGATCTCGACGACACCATCGTGTCCGTCGACGGGCGCGTGGCCCTGCTGTTCGCGACCGAGCCGGCTCGCGTGGCGGCCTCGACCCTGATCGACGGTGACTGTGTCTCCACGGTGACGTCGGGCGATGCCGGCGATTCGTTCCCGCAGGACCTGCGTGACGAGGCCGGGATGGCCCAGGCTGCGTTCCTGTTCCCGCTCGCACATCGGGCCATGATGCGGATCGCGATCCCGATCGAGCCCGCACCGAGGACCACCCGGCGCGGCCGCCGGCGTCGGCGGGTCGCGGATGCCGTCGGGCATCCCGCGTCCGTGCCGTCGGCCGAGCAGGTCGCCAACGGCTGGCGCTCACAGATCGAACGCGGGGCACGCTTCGTCGTACCCGACGAGCGGATGCAGGCGGCGCTCGATGCCAACCAGGCATACCAACTCCTCTTCCACGACCCCGACGACATCACCCCGGGCCCGACCACCTACCACCGCTTCTGGTTCCGTGACGCGGCCTACCAACTGGCCGCGCTCGACCGTTTCGGCTTCCACGACGAGGCGGCGCAGGTCATCGCCACCTATCCCGATCGTCAGAAGGCCGACGGCTTCTTCTTCAGTCAGCGCAGCGAGTGGGATGCCAATGGCGCGGCGCTCTGGACGATGGCCCACCACTGGGAACTCACCCGCGACGAGGCGATGCTCGAAGGACTCGAGCCCACGCTGGCCCGGGGAATCCAGTGGATCGAGCACAAACGCCACGTCGAGCCGCGTCGTCGTGACGAACGGCTCGAGGGTCTGCTCCCAGCCGGCATCTCGGCCGAGCATCTCGGCCCGTTCGACTACTTCTACTGGGACGACTTCTGGTCGCTCGCGGGCCTCCGGTCGGGCGCGACCCTGCTCGAGGCGCTCGGTGAGGACACCGCCGCCGCCGACGCTCGCAACATGTTCGCCTCGATGGAGGCCGACGTGCTCCGGTCGCTCGAACACACCGCCGCCCACCTCGGGACCGCCGCCATTCCCGCCGGTCCGCGGCGTCGGATCGATCCGGGCGCCATCGGTTCGCTGGTCGCATGCACTCCGCTGGGGTTGCTCGCCGCCGATCATCCCGGCATCGCTGCGACGGCCGAGGTGATCAGAGAACGGTTCTGTCAGGGGGACGCCTTCTACCAGGCGATCAGTCACACAGGCCTCGGGACCTATCTGACGCTCCAGCTCGCTGCGGTCGAGCTCGCCGCGGGTGATCGACGGGCCCTCGACCGACTCGACTGGATGCTCGACGCCGCCACGCCGACCTGGACGTGGCCCGAGGCCATCCACCCCCGCCTCGGCGGCGGGTGCATGGGCGACGGCCATCACGGATGGGCATCGGCCGAATTCCTCAACCTGGTTCGCTCGATGCTGGTTGACGAGGGCGAGTCGAGCCTCAGGCTGTGCTCGATGCTCCCCGCCTCGTGGCTCGGGCAGGGGATCGAGGTACACGATGCGCCGACGCGATTGGGGAAGATGTCGTTCGCGGTGCGTTGGCACGGTGCTCGGCCGGCGTTGCTCTGGGAGTTCGAGCCTCACGATGGCGTCGGCCCCGTCGAGCTGACCGCGCCCGGCCTCGATCCGAACTGGCGCACCACCGATCTCCGAGGTGACGCGCTGCTCGAGGCGCCCGAAGGATCCGAGCGGTCGGCCGCCTCGTTCAGTTGACGAGGAGCAGCGCGCCCGACGCAATGGCGAACATCGGGATCAGCAGCACGACGGCGACCGTGCCGACGACACCGATGCCGGTCGCGAGGGGCACGGTCGTGGCCAGTCGGCCGAGCCGCTGGGTGGTCGAGGTGGTCGACGGGAGGTCGACGGTGCTTCGTGCCCAGCGGATGAGCGATCCGATCGCCAACGCCAACCGCAGCCCTCGCTTTCCCGAGAGCCCGTCGAACTGCGCTTTCAGCTCCGACGGATCTGCGGTGTCGGCCACCTCGGTGTAGATCTCGACGAGTTGGTCGGGAAGGTTGGCGATGAAGACGAGCTGTCGGCGCAGGTACCACAGGGCGGCCGCAGGGACGAGCAGGATGGTCAGGACGACGACGCCGGCCAGGACCCACGGCGTCCCCGAACCGATGCGGAGCCCGAACAGGACCAGCCACGCGGTCACGGCCGCCAGCGCCGAACCGAACACCGCGGTGCCGAGCGTGCTCGCAGCCCGCCGCGCCGCGCCGCGCATCTGATCGACCCGCTGCCCGGCCTCGGCTCGCATCCGCGCGGTGAGCCGGTCGATGTGGCGGGGTTCGCTCCGGCCTTCGTCACCGTCGGAGACGTCAGACACGTCGTGCGCTCACGGGATCACGACGCCGTCGAGGTCCTCGGGGTCTGGATACTGCATGTCGAGGCCCTCGAGCGTTTCGACCAACACCTGCGCGATCACCAGATTCCGGTACCACTTGCGGTTCGCAGGAACGACGTACCAAGGGGCGGCTTCGGTGCTCGTCTGTTCGATCGCCTCGGCGAACGCCTGCTGGTAGGCGTCCCAGTGCTCTCGTTCGCGCAGATCGCCGGTGTCGAACTTCCAGTTCTTGTCGGGTTCGTCGAGGCGAGCCTGCAGCCGCTCCTTCTGCTCGTCCTTGCTGATGTGCAGGAAGAACTTCACGACGGTGGTGCCCTCGTCGACGAGCAGTTGCTCGAACGCCTTGATGTGGTCGTACCGCTTCCGCCAGCGCTCTTCGGGGGCCAGGTCGTGCACCCGCACGACCAAGACGTCCTCGTAGTGGCTGCGGTTGAACACCACGATCTCGCCGTCACCAGGGACCTGCGGGTGCACGCGCCACAGATAATCGTGCGCCAGTTCGGGTTCGGTCGGTTTCTTGAAGCCCGCGACGCGAACCCCCTGCGGGTTGACCCCGTCGAGCACGAACCGGATCGTGCCGTCCTTGCCGCCCGTGTCGGTGGCCTGGAGCACGATGAGCAGGCGTTTGGAGTGGTCGGCCCACATGAGCTCCTGGAGCTCCTCGATGCGTTTCACCAGCTCTGTCGCCGCAGCTTCACCGGCCTGTTTGTCGCCGTCGAACTCGGAGCTGTCGTTCGGGTCGAAGGCAGCAAGGTCGACCCGGGTGCCGGGTGCGATTCGATAGCGGTCCATGGGGCCGAGCGTAGGCGAGCGTCAGAAAGTGACTTTCGGGCCTGGCGGGGATGCTCGTGATGGGGGAGCTTCTGGCCGCACATGCTGCCGACGACAGGACATCTCCGTGAACGTGACCATCGACGAGCTCATGACCGCGCGGGTCATGATGGCCACCCCCCACCAGAGTGCGGGGCACGTCAGGGGTGTGATCCGCGAGCACGGTGTCTCGGCCATGCCGGTCGTCGACACCGAGGGCCGACCGGTCGGCATCGTGACCGCGACCGATCTGCTCGGCGACCACGCCGACGGCACGCCCATCAGCACCTTCATGAGCACGCAGGTCTTCACGGTCCCGCGGTACGACCAGCCGCACATCGCGGCCCGCGTCATGCGCAATCACCATCTGCATCACGTCGTGGTGACCGAGGACCACAAGGTGGTCGGCATGTTGAGCTCGTTCGATCTCCTCAAACTGGTCGAGGACCACCGGTTCACGATGAAGCAAGGTCCGACGCCGTCGAAGAAGGGCAACAAGCGCACGTAGCTCAGCCGAGTTTGAAATACGTTGGCGGCGTGTGTGACTCGCTGTGGGTGCCTGCGACGGTGTCGCCCGACCGCCGTTCGCTCCGAGGAGCGTTGCCATGAAGGTCGCATTCGGGACCGACGAGAGGACGCCGATCACCGATCGCGTCAAGGAGATCGTGCTCGGCATGGGCCACGAGCTCGAGGTCACCGCCGAGGACGTCGACTGGCCCGACGTCGGGCGGTCGGTCGGCGAGGCGGTGGCCGGAGGAGGTGCCGACCGAGGGATCGTCTGCTGCTGGACCGGAACCGGTGTCTCCATCGCCGCCAACAAGGTGCCTGGCGTCCGGGCCGCGCTGTGCACCGACGCCGAGACCGCCGACGGGGCCCGACGGTGGAACGACGCCAACGTCCTCGCGCTCAGCCTGCGCCTGCTCGCACCGTCGCTGGCCGACGAGATCGTTTCCGCGTTCCTCGTCGGAACGGTCGACGCCGACGAGGCCGACGTGATTTCGAAGGTGGACTAGCTTCGGCCCCCATGGCCACCTTCGTGCTCCTGTCCTCACTCGGCCCCGACGGCTTCGCTCGACTCACCGAGAACCCCGATCGGATGCTCGAAGTGAACGCCGAGATCGAGTCGATGGGCGCGAAGGTCCTGCACCAGTGGGCGGTGCTCGGTCAGTACGACTTCATCAACGTCCTCGAGGCGCCCGACACCGAGACGATGGTGCAGATCACCACCACCCTGGCTGCTCGGGGAACCATGAAGACCACCACGCTGTCCGCGGTGCCGGTCGAGGACTACGTGGCTGCGCTCAGGCGCTCCTGAGCAGCACTCTGACGGGCCAGGGCCATGCCGCGGAGGCCGTGAGTCAGACCCACCACATCGAGTTCTTCGCCCGGTTCTTCACTCGCCGCACCGCGCTCGGAGGGAACTCGGTCGGAAGCACCGTGCCGTCGCTCGTGCGCGAGATGAAGTACCGGCCGTTGCCGGCGAGTGATTCGACGACGAACCCGCTCGACCACGCGCGGTCGAACTGGTTCCGGATCTCCACGTCGGTGCCGGGTGGATACGGCTTCCGGGCGACCGACGGCGCCGACTCGTCGGTCACGTCGCCGCCGCTCTGGCGAACGTGATCGATGGGATCACCTCGGGCTCGATCCGAAGTGTGTTGGCGATGAAGCACTCGCGATGGGCGACCTGGACGAGCCGCTCGACTTTCGCGATGCTCGGTCCCTCGACGAGGGTGATTGCGGGTCGCAACACGATGCGCTCGACCGACATCGACCCCGTCCGGTCGGGCATCTCGGCCTCGCCATGGTCTTCGTAGGCGACGACGTCGACGCGGGCCCGAGCGGCGACGGCGAGGAACGACAACAACTGGCAGGACGCGACAGCAGCGAGCAGGAGTTGCTCGGGATCGAGCAGGTTCGCGTCGCCCCCGTAGGAAGGGTCGGCAGACACGAGCAACGAGGCATCGGCTGGTTGGCACGAGACACGGTGGGCGCGTGAGTAGTGGTCGTACCCGGCACCGGTCGAGCCCTCCCACCGGAGGGTGGAGTGGTAGCGATGCGTGACGATCACCCCCTGCGGTGTAGCGGAATCACGGACGGGTTGCCTGCCATGGTCCCGCCGCCCTTCGAGGCACGGGCCGAACTGGGAGACTGGGTCACGTGAGGATACGTGTCGCGTCTCGCCGGCGGGTCGCGTTGGCCGTGGTGGCCCTGGTCGCCGCCGCATGTGCGAGCGACGAGGGCGGCCTCGTGCTCGACCCACCCGACCGGCAGTCGGAGGAAGCGAGTCCGGCCGGACCCCGCTCTGGCGGCCGGCAGGATCGCAACCGTACGCCGACCGGCGAATCGGTCGATCTGTCCCGGACGAGGGACGATGTCGACTGCTCGGCGGTCGGCCTCGGCGAGGACGACATCGTCGACTTCATGGTCGCGCACGTGGTCGTGGGTGGCGTGTTGGGCGAGGTGTGCTTCGGCGAACTGGACGCGACCCTCGTGGATGCGTGGAACCTCCTGGCTGCGATCGCGCCGCGGGGTCAGCTGGCCGACCTCGGCGTCTTCGGGGGATTCGATGCCGAGGTCACCGCCGACGAGACGTTGCTCGCATTCGTCAACACGCTCGACGACGACGGCGTGGAGTTCCAGATGTCGATCAACCTCGATGCCGCCCAGGACGATCCCGACGAACTGGTGCTGACGATGGCCCACGAATTCAGTCATGTGTTCACCGCAACCAGCACCCAGCTCGACCGGTCGCTCGAGGCGATCGACGGCTGCGACACCTACTTCAACGGCGAGGGCTGCTTTCTCGACGACTCGCTGATGTTTGCGTGGGTCGAGTCGTTCTGGGGTGACACCGTCGACGAGCTCGACGTCGGCGTCGAACCGTCGGTCGTGGACGGCATCGAGCGTTGTGACGCCGATGGTGGCTTCTTCGGCACGTACGCAGCCAGCAATCCCGAGGAGGACTTCGCCGAGAGCTTCTCGGCCTACGTCCTTCGTGTCGAGCCGTCTCCCGATCAGCAGGCCCGGGTCGACTTCATGGCCGCGCAACCGGGGCTCGTCGAGTTCCGCGAGCGTGCCATCGAAGCCGGACTCGGTCCGGTCGCGGGCAACTTCGACCAATGCGGTCCCGGAGCCTGAGCGCCGCGCCGTGACATGGCCATCCGGCGGCTACCGTCGGCGCGGATGGTCGCCCCCCGCGTACCTCAGCTCCGAAAGGCGCTCCGCAACAAGGCACCTGGTACGCGAAACGAGCGCGACCTCTGGGCCGCCGGGCATGACATCGTCGTCGGCATCGACGAAGTGGGCCGCGGGGCGTGGGCCGGTCCGCTGACGCTCGGGGCGGTCGTCATCCCGAAGGATCGTCGGATCACCAAGGTCCGCGACTCCAAGATGCTCACCGAGCGCGAGCGCGAAGCGATGTTCGATCGGATCACCGGGTGGGCCGAGCACTGGTCCATCGGCCATGCCTCCGAAGTGGAGTGCGACGAGCTCGGCATGTCGGCCGCGCAGAGGCTTGCCGCGCGCCGCGCCATCGACGGACTCGGCGTGCAGCCCGATCGCTTCCTGCTCGACGGGAAGTGGGATTTCGTCGGTGAGGGCACGAGCCAGATGATCGTCAAGGGCGACGCATCCTGCCTGTCGATCGCAGCCGCGTCGATCCTCGCGAAGGTCACCCGTGATCGGATCATGCGTGCCGAGGCCGAGCACCGTCCGTACTGGGCGTTCGAATCGAACAAGGGGTACCCGTGCCCAACCCACAAGGCCGCGCTCCAGTACGTCGGTCCGTCGGCCATCCACCGGCGGGCATGGGTCTTCATGGATCACATGCCATGGACCGGGCTTCCCCGCTATCGCCCGCCGCAGGCGCAGGGCACCCTCTTCGAGGTCGCATGACGGGCGACCATCTCGCCGAGACCCGACGGGTCCTCGAGGAGCTCGACGGCAAGCACTTCGACCCGGTCGGCTGGAGCGAGATCGAGGCCGCCGCTCAGCAACTCGAGTCGGCGCTCGAGAACGAGGAGGCGATCGGCATCCGTGCGTCGACCACCCTGCTGTCCCAGGCTCTGTTCGAGGCCAAGGTCCGTGGGAGGTTCACCCGCGACCTCCGCGGTCGGGCGACCGCACCGAAGGTCGCCCCCACCAAACGCACCTCGGCGCTTCCGGTCGTCGGTCTGATCTGTGGGATCCCGATCCTCGCGATCGGTTGGTTGCTCGGCGGAGGCGTCGTGCTGGCGTTCGCGATCGTGTTCGAACTCTTCATCCTGGTGATCGCAGTGGCGGGATCGCGCATGGCCCACGAGCCCGATGGCATCGACGACGGCGCCGAACCACCGACCGCACCGCCGGCGCCGGTCGCCGAGCGTCTCCGCCGGTTGGACGATCTCGTCGAGGAGATCGATCTCAGGGGCCGCGACGGGCTGAGCTAGGTGTTGGCTACGTCTGCGTGCCGACCTTGAGGTCGCGGAACGGGCTCGTGGTGTCGATGCCCGGCTCCTTCGGGAGTCCGAGCACGCGCTCGCCGACGATGTTGCGGAGCACCTCGTCGGTCCCGCCGGCGATGCGCATGCCGGGAGTGCCGAGGACGTAGCCGGCCCAGCTGAACGTGCCCCACTCGCCGGTGTCGGCGGTGATCCGTGGCCCGAGGGCGCGGGTGACGAAGTTCGAGGTGTCGGTCATGATCGAGGTCAATGCCATCTTGGCGATCGACATCTCGGGGCCGGGCGCCTGCCCGCTCTTGATCTTGTCCATCGCCCGCTGATTGGTGTACTTCGACACCGACATCTTCGTGTAGAGCTTCATCAGCTCGTCGCGTGTGACCGGGTCGTCGGCCAGCCCGAAGTGCCGCACCATCTCGATCAGACGGGTGAAGCTGCCCGCTCCGCCACCGCCTGATCCTCCGGCACCGATCGATGCCCGCTCGTTCATCAACGTGGTGAGCGCGACGGTCCATCCCTGGTTGACGTCGCCGAGGCGATGGTCGTCGGGGACGTGGAGCTCGTTGAAGAAGACCTCGTTGAAGCTGGC
>DATKWD010000157.1:0-22966 GCA_035529695.1 Acidimicrobiales bacterium
ACGGATCCAGTGGAACGGGTGAGCTCACCGCAAGAGGTTCAGGTCTTCTCGCTCGGCAAGCCGACGAACGTGGGTGGCTCCAGCGCCTACTTGCGGGAGATGTTGACCTCGGTCGGGTTGGCGAGCATGTCGAACACTGCGGAGTACTTCGCTCCGGCGGCCATGAGGGCGTCCTTCTGTTCGTCGTCGCAGTCGGCGTCGATGTCGAAGGTGATGGTCACGTTGCTGAAGCCCTTACGGACGTCGGGATCGACACCGAGGACTCCGCGGACGTCGATGTCAGCGCTGACCTCAGACGACACGGAGTTCAGGCTGATGTTGCGGGCCGCTGCGCCCGTCGCGACACCTGCGGTGATGCAAGCGGCCAACGCGTGGAGCACATACTCCTGCGGAGTGGGGCCATGGCCATGACCGAGAGTCGGGTGATCGGCGGCGTATGAGTACTGGTCGACGTGGACGTGGTCGCCGCCCATGCCGTACCACTCGTGGATCGAGGAGCGGCTGGCAGTTCCGCTGATCCACTCGTTCTTGGCGGAGAACCTGAACTGTGCGAGCTCGCCGTCCTCGCGAACCTTGGCGATCGCCCCGAACATCTTGTCGCACGGGACTCCGTTGACCTCTTGGTCCACTGCTCCAGTCATGAATGCTCGCTTTCGGTTCGGTCACGATGGCGGAGCGCGGATCGTAGCCCTCGCATCGCCGGTGTGCCGTCGAACCCGCACTGGTCACCGCGGATGACTCCCGAGACGGTGGGGGCGTAGGTTTCGATGATGCTCGATGAAGCGGACAGATGATGTCTTGGGAAATGGTCGATGAAGGATGGGGGCGTCGCGCCGTTGATTTCTCGACGCTGAGTGAGCCCTCTGCATGTCGTGAGTACGTGGCCATGCATCAGCGCCTCGGGATCGGGCCGGGCGACCGGGTACTCGACGTCGCCTGCGGCTCGGGTCTGGCGATCGAGTTGGCCACCGTGCGCGGGGCCGTGTGTGCGGGGATCGACGCCTCGCCTCGGCTGGTGGCAGTCGCGTGTGACCGAAACCCGGACGGTGACGTTCGGGTCGGGGACATGGACCGACTCCCGTGGGACGACGAGTCCTTCGACGTCGTGACCAGCTTCCGGGGCATCTGGGGCACCACGCCGCGTGCGATCGACGAGGCCCGCCGTGTCCTGGTGCCAGGCGGCAGGGTGGCCTTGACCGTCTGGGGCAACGTCGGCAAGTCGCCCGGGGCATGGATGCTCAATCCGTTTCTGTGGGCGACGGACGAGAAGATTCAGCATCAGGCCGACATGGTGGCCCTCGGTCGCCCGGGCATCGGCGAGGCATTCCTGGCCGAGCGCGGGTTCGCCGTCGACGAGCGGTTCGAGATCCCCTTCTTCTTCGAGTACCCGGATCCGGAGACCTACGCCCGGGGACTTGCGGCCACCGGACCGGCCTACGAATCGATCCAGAGCATCGGCGAGGACGAGTTCATCCGGCGGGCGACCGAGCTTGCCGCCGACCACACCCGTGACGGACTGCCGCTGCGTGGCCATGTCCAGGTCTTCGGCTACGTGGGCACCAAGGCCTGACCTCCGCTACCCGGCGAGGTAGTGGACGAGGTGGTCGGCCAGGTCACGCGTGTCGTCGGCAGCGCCGTGGATGAAGCTCGAGCGCCGACGTCGCAGGAATGTGCCGCCCAGGAAGTAGACGCCGGGCGCGTCGACCACGCCGCCGTCGTGGCGCAGCCGGCCTCCGGCGTCGAACACGGGGAGGTCGACCCATGACAGGTCGGGACGGAAGCCGGTTGCCCAGATCACCGAGCGGATCTCGCCACACCGCAGGTCCAGCGTGAGCGGCGCTCCCGCAGCGACGCGGGTCGGCTCGAACTCCTCGGGCGGGCCGACCTCGCCGTCGAGACCTCGAGCGGTGATCCAGTCGTCGATGTCGCCGAGCAGACGACCCAACTTCTGGTCGGCGAGGGCACAGTGATTTCGGAGTCCGCCGGAGAACATGGCGACACCGTCGCGGATCGCTCCGAGGCGGCCACGGAGATGCACGCCGTCGTCGACGAGGCTGTTGAGGTCGAGGGTTCGGCGCTCGGGGGTGCCGATCAGCTGTGGTGAGGCGACCTTGCGGGCTTTGAGGACCTCTTCGACTTCGTCGTATCGCTCGTCGAGACGGCCGATGGCGTCCATCCAGAACTGAATGTCGCGACCTCGATGGGTGCGGGGCATGCGGACGTGCTCGCCGATCGAGATGGTCACCTGCCGCCCGGAGCGCTGGATCTCATCGGCGAGCTGGATGCCAGTCGCCGCGGCGCCCACGATCAGCACGCCACCATCGGGCAACTGCTCGGGGTTGCGGTAGTCGAGCGGGTTCACGGACTCGATCCCGTCGGGCAGACCGACAGCGAAGTCGGGGATGCTGGGCAGGTTGCAGGCGCCGCCCGCGAGCACGACGGACCGGCAACGCCACGGACCCTGGTCGGACTCGACCTCGTAGGCGCCCCCGGCCGCGCGAACCGCGGAGACGGCCGTGTTGGACAGGACTGGGGCGTCGATCTCGCGTGCGTATCGGTCGATGAACTCGACGATCTCGCTGCCGGTCATGAACCCGTCCGGCTCGTCGCCCCCGTAGGCGAGTCCGGGGAGGCAGGTTTGCCAATTCGGGGTCAGCAGGGTGAACGAGTCCCACCGCTGCTTCCGCCAGGATGCAGCCACTTCCCCCTTCTCCAGCACCACATGATCGATCCCCCGCGCGGACAGTCGGCTGCTCATGGCGAGTCCACTGTGACCTCCACCGATGACAACCGTGTTGGTGGATCTGGACGAGGACATCGGCCAAGTCTTCCAGAGGAACAGATGCAGCAAGGCATGGCGAACGACCCTGAGCTCAGGTCCAGAGGTGGCCGCCAGCGCAGTGACGGTTGGGTTCGTCCAGGAGGTCGACCATTGGGACCGGGATCTGCGCGATCACCGAGACGTAGATCACAATCGAGTGGCCCTCCGCCAACGAACTGAAGCCTCCGACACTTGGCACAGTGAGCGCGAATCAGGTCAGCGACCTGGGCCGCTGACCTGATTCGTCCGGTGGTCGGGACCGGCGTCGATCCGGTGACCTCTCACTTTTCAGGCGAGCGCTCTGCCAACTGAGCTACCCGACCGGGATTCGGTTGTCTGGTGGCGGTCCCGACGGGATTTGAACCCGCGACCTCCGCCTTGACAGGGCGGCGTGCACTCCAAACTGCACCACGGGACCAGACCAGACCTGTCCGACCGGAGCCGGGCAGGAAGCGAGACCGTACTCAATGACCCGTCACCCGGGCAATGTGGTTGGTCTCGCCGATCGGGTCAGGGCTGGGCGCGGTGCCGGACGCACAGGAACCCGTCCCACACCGATCTTCGTTGCTCTCCCGCCAATAGTTGGCAGGAGAGCAACAAGGATCCCGCTGTGAGCACGCCCAATGGGCTGGTGTGCTGCACCCCCAACGGGATTCGAACCCGTGTTACCTGCGTGAAAGGCAGGCGTCCTAGGCCGCTGGACGATGGGGGCCTGCCCCAGAACGGGGGCGGCTCAGGTTATCCAGCCGCCGACCGGCTGCTCAATCGGTATCGACGAGCTTCCAGATGGTGCCGTCGGGTTGATCCTGGATCTCGATGCCGGCCGCCACGATGTCGTCGCGGATCGTGTCGGCGAGTTCGAACTGCTTCAGGTCCCGCGCTGCGGTTCGCGCCGAGAGGGCGGCCTCGACGAACGGCGCAACGGTCTCGACGGGGTCGCGGGCTCCGTCGACGGCCACCTGACCGAGTCGGACGATCATTCGGCGCAGGGTGGCCCGGGCCATGTCGGTCTCGTCGGACTGGAGGGTGTCGCGCGACCACTCGACGATCGACGCGTCGAGGTCGAGGATTGCGGCGATGGCGCCGTCGACGTCACGGCGGTCGAGCGCAGCTGCGAAATCGGCTTCGAGCCGCTCGGCGTCGCCGGCGAGCGAGGGGATGGCGGCGTCGGCTTCGGCCTCCGACTCGGCCGGTGGCACGGACTCCATCGGGGCTGCCGTCACCGCAGCCGCTCCGCCCGGGTCGGCGCCGGCAGCCTTGAGCTCGTCGAGGCTCAGCTCGCGGCCCGTCTCGAACGTGGTGCTGACCCCGTTGCGTCGCACCGTGACGACGCCGTTGCCGACCACTTCGCATCGAGACGAGTCGAGGTCGATCACCAGGCCGGTGTGCTCGTCGATGCCGAGCACGAAACCGTCGTCGGGCAGTTCGGGCTCGAGCATCGCCAGCCGGCGTTCGCCCAGGTAGCAGAACCGGGTGTCGTGGCCCCCGCCCTCGGCGTTGTCGTAGTGCGGGATGACGGCAACGGTCAGCCCGATCGCCCCCAACAGGTCGAGCCCCGGCGCCCAGGACGGCACGGCTCCCACCTTGTAGATCTCGTAGACGGGCACCGTGGCGACTCCGAGGGTCAGCGCGGCTGCGCTCGCGAACGTGACCCCGCCTCCGCGTTCGAGCTTGTCGGCGAGCAACGACGCCAGCGGTGTGTCCGCCCACAGGCGCAGGGCGTAGGTGGGGCTGCCCGGGCCCGCGAACACGTAGTCGGCAGAACCGATGCGGCCCAGCGCGGTTTCGCGAGCGAGCGTGTCGTCGTTCGCCGACCTCCAGTTGGCGACGTCGATGGGGGTACCGACGCTGTCGCGGAAGTAGTCCTGGGCCTTGGCCGAGATGTCGGCAGCGTTCTCCTGGAAGCCGTACGGCGTGTCGAGCAGGACGGCGCTCGGTCCGACCGCTTCGATCATCCGACGGTGGACCTTGGTCATCGTCGGCGCGGTCTCACCCGAGCCCATGATCGTCAACCGGCGTGCGCTCACCGCCAGATCCTTGCGCGTGTCGGTCGTCGAGTGGTCATCGCCAGAAGTCCCGGGTTGCGTCATGGAGGAGGGTGGCGACCTCGATCGGATGCTGGGCGTGGAGGTCGTGGTCACCGATCATCCACTCGACCCGCACCCGCTCGATCTCGGCGGCTGCGGTCTCGATGGATGCCCGCTTGTCGCTCGCCCAATGAGCGGTGCCTTCTGCCGGGATGAACATCACCGGGACGTCGATGGTTGGGTAGCGGGTCATCGGGTCGTGGTCCCAGAGGCCGCGTAGGACCGTCATGTGGCGTTCGAAGGTGAGCCACGGTGCGGCGGTTCCGTCGTGGCGTTGCTCGAAGCAGGCGAGGGTGCCGGCAAGCCCGACCTCGGGCCAGTCGGGATGCGCCGACCTCATGAACGTCTCGATCTGTGCGAACGGCGTTCCGGCCGATCGCGGTGGTGCCATCATCTCGGCGGCGTCGTCCCAGTCGGGGAACCGAGCCCGTAGGTCGATCATGCCCCCGTCGACGCACGCGACTCCGCGCAACGACACGTCGGCCGTCGCGGCGAGTTCGATGACCACGTTGCCGCCCCACGACTGCCCTGCGACCACGGGGCGGTCGAAGCCGGTCGACTCGACGAGGCGGGCCAGGTCGTCCGCGACCGTGGGGAGGTCGTACCCGTCGTCGGGCTTGGCGCTGCGACCGTGGCCCCGCTGGTCGACGGCGACGACGGGGTGACCGAGTCGGGCGAGTTCGACGCTCACGCCGTCCCATTGGCGGGCGTTCGACGCCAGGCCGTGCGCGAGCACGAACGGCGTCTCGTCGGCATCGGCCGGGTCGGGACCGAACCACACCGTGTGGAGTTCGAGGCCCGGCCGGATCTCGACTCGGCGTGACCGCGGTTCGGTCATGTCGACGTCCGGGTTGCCTCGAGGAGCCGTGCGAAGCCGACCGACAGTGCGGTTGGTCGACGCAGCGTGGAGCGGCCGGCGACGACCGAACAGAAGTGGTCGATCATCGAGCGATACGAGTCGTTTCCGTCGATCTCGAGGTGCTCCACGGCGCCGTCGGTCCCGGTCAGCTCGATGACCGTGTCGTCGGTTCCTGCGGTGAACGGCCGGTCGACGGCAATCGCCCCTTCGGTTCCGACCAGTTCGAGACGTTGCCGTTCGGGGAGCTCCATCGACGCGACGAAGGTGGCGCTGAAGCCGTTGGCGAAGCTCAGCAGTCCGGTCGTCGTGGCATCGACGCCCCGTTGGGTGCGAACCGATCGGATCTCGTGGTGCACAAGGTCGGACCCGGCCACGTCGAACAGCGGGGTGAGCACGTAGATCCCGACGTCGGCCAGTGCACCGCCGCCGAGATCGGGGTCCCAGCGATGGTCGGTCGGGTCGCGATGCACGAAGCTGAAGACGGCCCGTCCGGTGCGGAGCTCGCCCAGTCGTCCCGATGCCACCAGGTCGGCGAGGGCGACGTTGCGGGCGTGGAACGGAGACATGTACGCCTCCATCAGGACGACGCTTGCGTCGACACTCGCAGCGACCATCGCCTCGGCATCGGCCGCGGTGAGCGCCATGGGCTTCTCGACCAGGACGTGCTTGCCTGCTGCCGCTGCTCGTTCGACCCAGGGTCGGTGCAGGCCATTGGGAAGCGGGATGTAGACGGCATCCACCTCGGGGTCACCGAGCACGTCGGCATAATCGGAGGTGATCTGCGCCTCACCGACGCCCGCAATCGCCTCGGGCGTGCGGCTCGCAACCATCGAGAGCTCGGCGAGGTCGCTCGCCATGATCGCGGGGATCACCGCGAGGCGGGCGACCATCGAGGTGCCACCGATCACCCCGAACCGGAGGGGTGCCGTGCGATCGACCAGGTCGATCGAGTCGGCCCGCCGGACTCGCTGGAGTCGCTCGGTCACGCAGTGAAGTCGGGGTGCTCGACCGTTCCGCCCGCTTCGACTGACCGTTGCGCAGCTTCGAGGACGGCGATGACCCGCCTGACCTGGCCGGGCCCGACGTCGAGCGGCTCGCCGAGGTGGAGATGGTCGGCCAGGTTGCGGTGAAACGCGTGCGGTGCGGCGGGCTGCGGCGGGAGCGTCGTCTCGGTGAGTCCCCAACCTGGCTCGTACCGAGCGAGGGTGAGATCGACCGGTGCCTCGGCGTGATGGCTCTGTTCGTTCACGTAGCCGAGCCCGGGCTCGACCCGTTCGACGCTGAATGGCCGGTAGTGCCCGGTCACGGTCCCCTTGGTGCCCTGCACGTACAGCTTGGGCGGTCGGAATCCGGCCACGTCGCTCTGGAGGAACTGGGCTTCGCGTCCGTCGGCCCATCCGAGCCTGACGCGGACCTGGTCGAGGTTGGTCACGTCTTGCCACACCCGCTTGTGTCCATGGGCCACGACGGTGACCGGGTCGTCGTCCATCAACTGGAGGATCCAGTCGATGTGGTGACTGCCCCAGTCGTAGATGGCCCCGCCGCTGACCGCCACCTCGCTGTGCCAGGCGCGGCACGGGTGTTCGAAGCCGCCGACGAAGGTCTCGATGTTGAAGACGTCGCCGACGAGGCCGCGCTCGACGGCCCGGCGGAGGGTCCGGTAGTCGGGATCCCATCGGCGGTTCTGGTTGACCGTCAACGCGAGACCGTGTGCGTCAGCGGTGGCGATCAGTTCGTCGGCCTCGGCGACGGTGATGCACATCGGCTTCTCGGCGACCACGTGCTTTCCGGCCCGCAGTGCCTCGAGAGCCAGCGACGCATGGCTGTTGGGCGGGGTGGCGATCACCACGATGTCGACGGCGTCGTCGTTCAGCAGATCGGCCATGTCCGCGTAGGTGGTGATGCCGGGGAACTCCTGCTCGGCGGCCTTGCGACGGTTGCTGTCGGTGTCGACCGCTGCCGCGAACTCGAGGCCGTCGACGTTGGCGGCGGCATTGCCGTGGAGGTATCCCATGCCGCCGAAGGGCCCGTAGCCGACCACTGCCAACCCGAGATCCGCAGGGGGGGCTTCTGCTGCCACGGGCCGCAGCAGGCGGCTCAGGACGAGACGCAGGTCGCGATCACCGAGTGCCGCGTCGGTACGCCCGACCCCGGCGGTCACGATCCGCCCGCGTCCGAGCCTTCGCTCGACGACGGCGGGAACGTGGCGGAACCGGATCGAACTGGTGAGCAGCACGACGACATCGCCGGTGGGACGCAGCGCGACGAGGTCGTCGTCGACCGGCCACTCGCCTGCCGTGCGGGCCAGCGCCGGATGGGCGAGCGCTCCGGTGAGGAATATCTCGGCGGGGCCGACGGGTTCGTCGACCGTGACACCTGCCAACGTGGCGAGATCTCCGGTGGGTCCGCCGATGAGGATCACCGAACCGCCGCGCTCGGCGATCGCTGCGAGGTCGGCTGCCAGACCGTCCGGGACGGTGTCGAGGTCGCCGTCGACGATGGCGGCCTCGGCACCCGCGGCATCTCCGATCTCGACCCTGTCGGGAAGCAGCGATGTGAGCGCGCCCCGACGTCCTGGTCCGGCCGAGGTCCACACGAAGGCACGCGTCATCGAAGCAATGCTAGGAGCGAACCGCGCGATCGATACCAGTCACGCCGGTTACTGTCCCGCGCCGATGCCACCACCCGGTCGATTCGCCCGTCTCGCCGGAGCCGCGATCGCCGGCTACCTGCTCGGCACGATCCCGTCTGCGGACCTCGCTGCGCAAGCGGCGACGGCCGGTCGGGCCGACCTCCGCACCTCTGGGAGCGGCAACCCGGGGGCGGCGAACGCACTCGCGGTGTTGGGAACCGGGTGGGGTCTCGGGGTGATGGCCGCCGACGTCGGCAAGGGTGCCGCAGCGTGCGGACTCGGGCGTCGCATCGCCGGCGACGACGGTGCCCACCTCGCCGGCACGACCGCGGTGATCGGCCACTGCTACCCGGTGTGGAACGGATTCAGAGGCGGCAAGGGCGTGGCTGCGAGCGCGGGTCAGTGCCTCGCCAACTTCCCCGCGTACTTCGCGTTCGATCTCGGGGTCGCCGCCCTGTCGGTCTCGTCGCCGAAGTGGAAGCAGCGGGCCTTCGTCGCGACCGCTGCTGCGTCGGCATGTTGGGTCACGGCGGGTGCCGTGTGGGTGAGAAACGGATGGCCCAACGCGTGGGGCCCCCGGCCGACGATGGCACTACCGCTGTCGGCGGCGGCGAGCAGCGCAGTGATCCTCGACAAGTTCCGGCGGGCAGCAGCCGTGGAGCGTCCCGCGTGACCACTCGCATCGTGACCGACTCGAACGCGCAGTTCCCTGCCCAGCTCGTGGCCCGGTACGCCGTCGAGGTCGTGCCGCTCCAGGTGAGCGTCGACGGCGAGACCTTCGCTGAGGGGACCGAGCTGACCGCCGACGACTTCTACGGGCGGTTCGACGGCGGCGCCACCCCCGAGGTCGCGACGAGCCAACCCAGCCCGGGGGCCTTCATCGAGACCTATGCGCGCCTCGCCGCGGAAGGGGCGACCCACATCCTCTCCATCCACATCGGGTCCGATCTGTCGGGCACGCTCAACAGCGCCCGGCTCGCTGCGCAGAGCGTCGACGTCGCCGTCCGACTCGTCGACACCGCGACGGCCAGCTTCGGGGTGTCGTGCTGTGTGTGGGAGGCGGCCGAGGCTCTACGCACCGGCGCGAGTCCCGAGGATGCTGCGATCGTCGCCGAGTCGGTGGTGTCGACGGTCGGCAATGTGTTCGTGGTCGGCGCGCTCGATCTGGCCCGTTCTGGCGGTCGGATGCGCATCGACCACGATCCGGGCGACGCCGCCGGGATCCCGGTGCTGTCCTTGGTCGACGGCGAGATCGAGATCGTGGGGGCGGCGAGCGACATCGGTGCCTGCGCCGAGGCCATGGCCGCGGTTGCGCGAGCGTGGGGGACGGGGCTCCGGGCCGCGGTGGGAACCGCCGATCGCGGGGCAGATGATCTGGCAGACGAACTCGAAGCCGCGCTCGCAGCCTCCGACGAGATCGTCGAGGTGGTGCGCTATCGGATCGGCCCGAGCGTGGGCGCCCACACGGGTCCTGGCACCGCGGGCGCCTTCTTCTGGCCGGCGACCGCCTGATCGCTCGATCAGCGACCGAGCGCCGCAACGTGGTCCGGCAGCCCGATCCCGTCGCCGAGGTCCGTTGCCGGCTCGGCGACCCCGAACGCGGCCGACACCGGGACGACCCCCGCCCAGACATCGAGTCCGAGATCCTCGGCGTCATCGACCGGCCCACCGGTGCGCACCTTCGCCGATGCCTCGGTGAGCGCGAGCTTCACGACGAGGGTGCTGTTGATCTCCTTGGCGTTGGGAATCCGGCACCCTTCCCAGCGTCCGGGACAGACCTGTTCGACCAGCGCCTCGAACGCTCGCATCTTCTCGTCTTCGTCGGTGACCTCGACGGCGTCGCCCAGGACCACGACCGACCGGTAGTTCATCGAATGATGGAACGCCGACCGAGCCAGGACGAGGCCGTCGACGATCGACACGGTCACGCAGACCCGAGTCGGTCCCTTGGCTGTCCGCAGCAGCCGCGATGCGGGTGATCCGTGGAGATAGAGCGTCTCGTCGATGCGGGCGTGGATGGTCGGGATGACGAACGGCTGACCGTCGACGGTGATGCCCACGTGGGCGAACGGCGCCTCATCCAGGATCGGATGGATGGTGGCTGCGTCGTAGGCCCCACGATCCGGTAGACGGCGGACGCGAACGGATTCGCTGGCGGGAGGAGTGGTCACGGCTTCTGGAGGTCTTCGCTCCGGGCGCGGATCGCCTGCTCGAGCATCCAGGCGAGGTACTCGTACACGGCATACATCGGCGCCTCGGGATCGTCGGGATCGAGCTCGGGCGGGTCCTCGCCCACATCGAGCCGGGTTCCGAGCACGAGGCGGAGGCTGTTGAGGGCGGTCATCCACGCATCCAGCTGTTCGGTCGAGAGCTCGTCGGACCTGAGGGTGACCTCGAACACCTCGATGGCGGCCAGTCGGGATTCGAGCAGGTCGTCGTGCACGAGCTGCTGGTACTCGCGGTCGCGTTCGTGGTCCTGCGCATAGGCCGTCGGGAAGATGCGTCGGGTGAGCGGATCGTCCATCGTGAGCAGGTCGCGGAGCTGCGGCATGAGGCTGAGCAGCACCTCGCGCTCTTCGTCTGGCAGGCGCAGCGCGTAGCGGTTGGCCTCGATCCGGCGGATGCGCAGGCGCGGAAGGATCATCGGGTCACTCGTCGTGCTGCATGGTCGCCCACAGGCCGTGTTCGTGGAGCCGGAAGACGTCGAGTTCCGCCTTCTCGCGGGTGCCGTTCGAGACCACGGCACGGCCCTTCTCGTGCACGTCGAGCATCAATTCGGTCGCCTTCTCGAGCGAGTAGCCGAACAGCTTCTGGAGCACCATCGTCACGTAGGACATGAGGTTGATCGGATCGTTCCAGACCAGCACGACCCATGGACGGTCTTCATCGACGGCGACGTCGTCGACGACCGTCGGCTCGTCGACCTCCATCGGTGCGGTCACCGCAGCGCACTCGGAGTGGGTGAGGTCGAGGCCATTGTCAGGGTGATTGTTGCAGGACCGGCACCCCGTCGGCCATGACCGGTTCCGAAGAACTCGGCAGGGGTTCTCGTAGCTCGAGGTGGAAGGCCACCACCGATGCCCACACGAGTGTCGCCCCAGCCACGTGGATGCCCACCAGCACCACGGGAACGCCGGTGAAGTACTGGGTGTAACCCACCGCGGCCTGGGCGACCAGCACCATCAGCAGCCACTCGGCGCGCTTGGCGACCACCGCATCCGCGTCGCCTCGTCGACAGGCGACCACCAGCGCGACGACGCCGCCGCCGAACAGGATCATCGCGATGCCGTGCAGGCGGGCGACATCGGGCACGAAGAAATCGAGTGGACGGACGTCGGGGTCGCCACCGTGCGGACCGCTCCCCGTCACGACGGTGCCGGTCGCCAGCACGAGCGTGCAGGAAGCGACGGCCAGTCGGGAGACGAGCATCACCTCGCGGGTGCAGCGGGGTCGGGCCTCGGCCCCGTCGGGCCACGCGGAGCGGCGCCAGAGTACGACCGCGTTCCAGACGAGCACCATCGACAACAGGAAGTGGCCCATCAGGAACGGCTTGGCCAGCTCGGATCTGACGAGCAGACCACCCAGGATGATCTGCGCGATCACGCCGGCCACCAATCCGAACGACCACAGGGTGAGGTCACGTCGGCGCGGCGTCCGGCGGAGCGAGCCGAGCACCGCCAGGATCACGGCGATCGAGACCAGCCCGGTGATGGTCCGGTTCACGAATTCGATCATTGCGTTGTATTCGAGGGGGGCGACGATCTTGTCGTTCTCGCACGTCGGCCAGTCCGAGCACCCGAGCCCGGAGTCGGTGAGTCGCACCGCAGCGCCGGTCACGACGATGAACGCCAGCAGGAGGAGCGCAGCGAACGTGATCCTGCGGTACTGCGAGGGCGTCACGGTCGCGTCGACGAGGTTCCGAAGCACGTCCACCAGCGTGGCGCGCCCACGTCGTCGGGGCAAAGGCGGAGCACAAGAACGTCAGGCCGGCAGCGGCTTGGCTCCGTCTCCGCAACACGACCTAGTGTGCGAACCGTCATGGTCACGACCGTTCGGCCTCCTCGAGGGTCCAACCGATCTCGGATCGGTGCGTACGTCGCGCTCACCAAGCCACGCATCATCGAGTTGCTCCTCGTGACCACGGTCCCGACCATGGTGGTGGCCGAGCAGGGGATGCCGTCGCTCTGGCTGATGGCGGCAACCGTGCTCGGTGGATCGCTCGCCGCCGGCGGTGCCAACGCCATCAACATGTATGTCGATCGAGACATCGATGCGCTCATGGAGCGGACCAAGGGACGCCCGTTGGTGACCGGCGAGGTCACGCCGAAGGCCGCGCTCGTGTTCGCCATCACCATCGAGGTGCTCGCCTTCGCATGGCTCTGGGCGACGGTCAACTTGTTGAGTGCAGCGCTCGCCGTCGCCGCGTGCCTCTTCTACGTCTTCGTCTACACCCTGTGGCTCAAGCGCTCGTCGAGCCACAACATCGTCATCGGCGGGGCAGCGGGAGCGGTGCCGGTCCTGATCGGTTGGTCGGCGGTCACCGACTCGCTCGGCTGGGCCCCCGTAGTGCTGTTCGCCATCATCTTCATCTGGACCCCGCCGCACTTCTGGGCCCTGGCCATCAAGTACAAGGACGACTACGGCCGCGCCAAGGTCCCCATGCTCCCGGTCGTCGAGAGCTTTCGGACGGTCACCAACCGAATCGTCGGCTACACCGTCGTGCTGTTCGCATCGACCCTGGTGTTCGTGCCGGTGGCCGACATGGGCGCGTTCTACGCCGTCGCCGCAGTCGTGCTCGGGTCGGTGTTCCTGGGATTGACGATCCAGCTCCGCCGGACCGAGTCTTCCAAGGTCGCCATGCGAGTGTTCACCTTCTCGATCAGCTACATCACCCTCCTGTTCGGCGCGATGGCGGCCGACCAGCTCATCCGTTCGGGATTCTGAACGGCGTCTCCCCTGTCCGACCTCACAGTTCGATGGAACTCCGCCCCATGAGTAATGTCCGATCCGGTCCTCCCGGACCCCCCGTGTCATGACTGTCACCGAGACCGCACCGACGACCACCGACCCTGCGGTCGGCTCGCCCCCCGACCCTGAATCCACCGTGGGCGGCTTCGCGATGCTCGTCGGGTCGGGCGACCACAAGACCATCGGCCGCCTCTACATGGTCACTGCGCTGCTGTCGCTCATCGCCACCGGGGTGAGCGGGGTCCTGCTCGGTGCCGAACGCATCGACCTCGGGACCTCCGACAACATCATCGCGACAGACACCTTCACCCAGGTCTTCTCGCTCCACTCGGTCGGAGGGATCTTCCTGTTCCTCATGCCGCTCGCGATCGGCCTCGCGCTGCTCATCGTTCCGCTCCAGGTCGGCGCGTCGACCGTTGCATTCCCTCGTGCGGCAGCGGCGTCGTTCTGGACCTTCCTCGTCTCGGCCGGCCTCGTCGAGGCATCGTTCGTGATCAACGGCGGGCCCGGCGGGGGCAACTCCGACGGGGTCGAGCTGTTCCTCGTGGCGATGATCGTCCTGATCGCCTCGCACCTGATGGCGACGGTGTGCATCGTCACGACGGTCATGACGCTCCGTGCCCCGGGCATGAGCCTGCACCGCGTGCCGCTGTTCTCGTGGTCGAACCTCGTGGCGGGCGCAATGTGGCTGCTCACCCTGCCGGTCCTCGTCGGGATCCTCGTGATCCTGTTCGTCGACTACCGCTACTTCCGTGACTTCACCGGCGGTAACACCGGCATCTACGCCCGGGTCGCCTGGGTCTTCGGCCAGCCGAGCATCTACCTGTTCGCGATTCCCGTCCTCGGGTTCGTCGGCGACGTGATCCCGACCTTCTCCGGCATCCGGCATCTCCGGCACCGCGTGGCCATGGCGGCCATCGGTGGCTTCGGCATCCTCTCGCTCGGCGCATGGGCGCAACTCGGGTTCACGATCGACTTCACCTCGACCCCGGGCACTCCTTTCGTCGACGAGGGGCCCTGGATCGCCTTCGGTCTCCTCGCGCTCGTCCCCCTCTTGGTCCTGCTCGCGCTGTGGGCGGGCACGATGAGCCGCGGCAAGGTCAAGGTGGCGCCACCTCTGACGTACGGTCTCGGTGCCGGCGTGGTGCTCTTCGTTGGCGTCGCCATCGGCGCCGTCATCCCGGTCGACCAGCTCGAACTGGTCGGGACCTCGGCCTCGACGGCCCAGGCCCATGCGGTCATCGTCGCCGCGGTGCTCGCCCTCTTCGGCGGACTCACCTACTGGTCCTCGAAGATTCTCGGCACATCGATGGCCTCGGCACCGAGCAACCTGATCGCGACGGTCCTGACTCTCGGGGCGCTCGTCCTGGTGGTTCCCGACCTCGTTGCCGGAGCCCTCGGTCCCGACGACCTCGATGTCATCGAGATGCTCAACCTGGTGTCGCTGGTCGGTGGCGTGCTGGTCGCTCTCGGCGCCCTCGGATTCGCGACGATCTTCCTCGTGGCGGCCGCGGACAAGGTGCCGGCCGAGACGGATCCGTGGGAGGGTCACACCCTGGAGTGGATCACCGACTCACCCCCGACGGTGGGCAACTTCGCCGAGGTTCCCGAGATCACCAGTGAGGCGCCGCTCTACGATCTCCGCCACTTGGAGGCCACGTCTTGAGCAACCTTCCCGCCCCACGCACCGTCGAGGTCGTCGGCGGCGCGCCCGCTCCCGAGCCGGCACGACCGCGTGTGTTGCTCGTCGGAACCGCGCTCGCGTCGGGTGCTTCGTTCATGGTGTTCGCCGGGATGGTGGGCATCTACCTCAGCGTGCGGAGCTCGGTCATCGCCGGGGGCGACAGCTGGCTTCCCGCCGGGGCCGAACTGCCGCTGACTCCGGCCAACATGGGCCTGTTCACGCTGCTCATGGCTGCGGTCACGATGCAGTGGGCGGTCGACGCGATGGGCAAGTCCGACCGCCCGCACGCCTACCTCGCCCTGGGCACCACGCTCCTGCTCGGTGTGAGCCACGTCGTGATGATGGCCTACTACTACACGCAGATGAACCTCGTCCTGAACGGCGAGTCATCGACCCAGGCGGTGCTGATCTACAGCATCACCGGGCTTCACCTCGCGATGGTGGTCGCCGCCCTCGTCTTCATCTCGCTCATGGCCTTCCGGGCCCTGGGCGGTCAGCTCACCGGGCGCGATCGCGAAGGCGTCGCCTCGGCCGCCATGTTCTGGCACGTCACCATCGCGGTCTACACCGTGGTGTGGTACTCGATCTTCATCGTCAAGTAGGGCCGATGTTCACCACCGGATCAAAGTTCTTCTACGCAGTGGCAACCGCCGCCTTCCTCGCGGCCTTCGGGCTCGCCTGGACCACCGGTGGCAACGGCTTGGGTCCGCTCACGGCGGGATACAAGGGCAGCGTCGGCGATCACCTCGGGTACACGATCCTGATGTTCACGGCGGTGGCAGCGTTCTTCTTCGGGATGGTGTCCTCGGCGTTCCGTGATGCCGATCCTGAGGCCGAAGCCGAGGTCGCCGGGACCGACGCCGTGCCGGCCGTCGCTCCGGCAGGAGTCAGCTACTGGCCGGCACTGGCCGGGTTCTCCGTCGGGCTCATCGTGCTGGGGCTCGTCGTCTCGAACGTCTTGTTCGTGGTCGGGATCATCCTGCTCGGACTGGTGACGCTCGAGTGGCTGGTGCAGGCCTGGGCCGAACGAGCGACCGGCGATCCGGCGACCAATCGCGCCATTCGCAACCGCCTCATGTACCCCCTCGAGGTCCCGATCCTGTCGGTGCTCGCGCTCGGGCTGGTCATCGTGTCGGTCTCACGGGTGCTCCTCGCTGTCTCGTCGCTCGGAGCGGTCGCAGTGGCAGCGGTCGTGGCGATCCTGGTGCTCGGTGCTGGGGCCTTCGTCGCTCAGCGGCCACGGGTCAGCTCGAACACGATCGCCTTGCTGCTCTTCGTCGGCGCGGTTGCGCTTCTCGCCGCCGGCGTGGTGGCTGCCACCGCCGGCGAGCGCAGCTTCGAAGAGCACGAAGGCGAGCACAGCGTGGAAGAACCCGAAGGCGGGGCCGAGACGACACCCGGTGCCGACGAAGGCGGCACGACCGGCGACCAGGAGGGCGGACTCGCCCCGCTCGGAGGTGGCGACTGATGTCACGTCTCGCTCGCCCCGACGACAAGATCAGCACCTCGTCCCCCCGTACCGGAGGTTCAGTGTTCCGCAGCATCCGTCTCGTCGGCCTTGCGATCGTTGCCCTCGCCGTCTCGGCGTGCGGGACGGCCTGGGACGACGACGCCCCCATGGACACCTTCCGACCGGCGGGAAGTCAGGCCGACAAGATCTTCGACCTCGTCGTCCCGGTGTTCCTCATCGCCGGCGTGGTGTTCGTCCTGGTGATGGGCGCTGCGCTCTACATCGCCTTCAAGTTCCGTGCAGCCGACGGCGACGACGCGCTGCCCGAGCAGACCCACGGCAACACCCGCCTCGAGATCGGCTGGACCATCCTTCCGGCGGTCATCCTGGCGTTCGTCGCCGTGTTCACCGTCGCCACCATCCTCGACCTCGCCGACCAGTCCGAGGACGCGCTCAGCATCGACGTGTACGGACAGCAGTGGTGGTGGGGCTACGAGTACGACACCAACAGCGATGGTGCGGTCGACTTCGTGACCGCAAACGAGCTGGTCATCCCGGCCGGAGAAGAGGTCAACCTGTCGATCACCTCGCGCGACGTCATCCACTCGTTCTGGGCACCTGCCCTGAACGGCAAGAAGGACGCCGTGCCCGGTCGGATCCATCCGCTCACGTTCGAGGCGGCCGAACCGGGTCTCTACATCGGGCAGTGCACCGAGTTCTGCGGGCTCTCACACGCATACATGCGCCTGAGGGTCGTCGCGCTCGCACCGGCTGACTACGCAGAGTGGGTCGCCAACCAGGAGCGGCAGGCCGTCGAGCCGAGCACTCCTGCGGCCGAAGCCGGCAAGGCGGTCTTCGAGGCGCAGTGCACCACGTGCCACCTCATCCGCGGCGTCAACCAGGACACCTACCAGGGCGCCGCCCAGGTCTCCGGCGCTGCCCCCGACCTCACCCACTTCGCCAGCCGGAGCGGCTATGCCGGCGCGATCTTCGACCTCTACCAGGATGTGGACGGCGACGGGTTCGGTGATCCCGAGTCGGGTGAGTTCGACATCGCGCAGCTCGAAGCATGGTTGCGGAACCCGCCGGCCGAGAAGCCCTTGGCTCCCGACCCGCCCGCCGACGGCGAATTGGGCCGCGGGATGCCGAACCTCAACCTCACCGAACAGCAGATTGATGATCTCGTCGCCTATCTCACGGGACTGGAGTAAGGGAATCGATGGCCATCGTCGAACGACCCACTGAGCCGCTGGAGCTCGAGTCCGGCCAGCAGAAGACCGTCGAACCTCTCGGTGTCTTCGCGCGGCCGACCACCAGCACGGGCTGGCGTTCGTGGGTCACCACGGTCGACCACAAGCGGATCGGCATCATGTACGGCACCACCGCCCTGGTCTTCTTCGTGATCGGCGGCATCGAGGCGCTGCTGATCCGAGTCCAGCTCGCGGTCCCCGAGGGTCAGCTGCTCTCTGCCGACCTGTACAACCAGGTCTTCACGATGCACGGCGTGACGATGGTGTTCCTCGTCGTCATGCCGATCGGTGCGGCCTTCATGAACTACCTGATGCCGCTGCAGATCGGCGCCCGTGACGTCGCGTTCCCTCGCCTCAACGCCTTCAGCTACTGGACGTTCCTGTTCGGTGGCATCTTCTTGAACACGTCGTGGTTCCTCGGTGGTGGAGCCGACGGCGGCTGGTTCGCCTACGCCCCCAACACGAGCGTCGTCTTCTCGCCGAGCCACGGCATGGACTTCTACGCGCTGGGCCTTCAGATCGTCGGCATCGCCTCGCTCGTCGGCGCCATCAACCTGGTGGTCACGGTGATCAACCTGCGTGCCCCCGGGATGTCGCTCATGAAGATGCCGGTGTTCACGTGGATGGGCTTCGTCACGCAGCTGCTGCTGGTGTTCGCCATCCCGGTCATCTCGGTGGCGCTGTTCCTGCTCACCTTCGACCGTCTGTTCGACGCCAACTTCTTCAACGTGTCCGCCGGCGCCGACCCGCTGCTGTGGGAGCACCTCTTCTGGATCTTCGGACACCCCGAGGTCTACATCATGATCCTGCCGGCGTTCGGCGTGGTGTCGGAGATCCTGCCGGTCATGTGCCGCAAGCCGATCTTCGGTTACCCGTTCATCGTCTTCTCGGGCATCGCCATCGGCTTCATGGGCTGGGGTGTGTGGGCTCACCACATGTTCTCCTCCGGCCTCGGCCCCATCTCGGTCGCCGCCTTCTCCGTCTCGACGATGTTCATCGCCGTGCCGACCGGCGTGAAGATCCTGAACTGGCTGGCCACGATGTGGGGCGGCAAGATCACCTTCAACACGCCGATGCTGTTCTCGATCGGATTGGTGACCATGTTCACCATCGGCGGGCTGTCGGGTGTGACCCACGCCGTCGCTCCGGCCGACACCCAGCAGACCGACACCTACTACATCGTCGCTCACTTCCACTACGTGCTGTTCGGTGGCGCGCTGTTCGGCTTCCTGGGTGGCTTCTACTACTGGTGGCCAAAGGCGTTCGGCTACATGCTCAACGACCGGATCGGCAAGGTCCACTTCTGGGTGGCGCTGCTCGGGTTCAACCTGACCTTCGGCCCGATGCACGTTCTGGGCCTCCAGGGGATGCCTCGTCGCATCCAGAGCTACGCCGACGGATACGGCTTCAACTTCTGGAACATGGTGGCGACGATCGGCGCGTTCCTGATCGCGCTGTCGATGCTGATCTTCTTCTACAACATCGCCAAGAGCAAGCGAGACGCGCCGAACCTTCCGCCACCGGGCCCGGATCCGTGGGACGCCCGCACGCTGGAGTGGATGGTGCCCTCGCCCACCCCGCATCACAACTTCGACACCAGTCCCGTCGTCACCGAACTCGACGACTTCTGGCACCGAAAGTACGCCGAGGACGAACACGGTCGGGTCACCCGCATCGCGACCGGCGAGGAGATCGCGCAGGACGGCTCGGGGCATCCGCACCTGCCGTCTCCGAGCTACTTCCCGCTGATCCTCGCCCTCGGGCTTCCGTTCATCGCCTACGGCCTGATCTTCAACCTCGGCATCTCGTTCTTCGGTGGGCTCCTCGTCCTCATCGGATTCGTCGGCTGGGGCCTCGAACCGCAGGACGACCCCGAAGCTGATGGCCACGGTGACGACGACCACGACGACGGCGACGATGACGATTCGTCCGACGAGGCCACCGCTCCAGCAGAAGCAGAAGAGGTCTCGGCATGAGCATCGACGAAGACGTCCATCTCGATGAAGCGGCCGGCACCACGCCGGCCAAGGTCGTCGACGAGGGCTCCGAGCCAGAGGGTCACTCCTCGGCCCACGGCCTGTCGGCCATGGACGAGGACTTGGCCGGCTCGTTCCCCTATGCCGGGGGACACCACTCGGCCACCGGGCTCAGCAACGAGAAGCTGGCCATGTGGGTCTTCCTCGGCTCGGACTGCCTGCTGTTCGGCGGACTGATCTCGACCTACCTGTTGCTCCGCAACCGAGGTCCGGTGGGTTTGGACGGGCCCCGCGCCGAAGACGTCTTCGACATCCCCTTCACGTCGGTGACGACGTTCATCCTGCTGATGAGCTCGATGACCATGGCGCTCGCCGTGGCCGCCATCACCCGCGGCGAACTGAAGCGGAGCCGGGTCTGGTTGGTCACCACCGCAATGCTGGGGGCGACGTTCATCGGCGGCCAGGTGTACGAGTTCACGACCTTCTACCGAGAGGGCCTCGGCTACACGACGAACATCTTCGGCTCGGCCTTCTACACCCTCACCGGGTTCCACGGTGTCCACGTCACCGTCGGCATCATCATGCTGATGTCGTTGGTCATCATGTCCCTTCGCGGCCGGCTCACCGCTGATCGAGCCGAGACGGTCGAGATCGTCGGTCTGTACTGGCACTTCGTCGACATCGTGTGGATCCTGATCTTCACCGTCGTCTACCTGATTCCATGAGTGGAGCGCAGCAGATGAGCACCGCAACCGACTCCGTCGAGACCGACGCCGAGCACGAGACGCGGCATCCGAGCGATCTCGACTACGTCAAGATCGCCATCCTGCTCGGAGTGATCACCGCACTCGAGGTCGCGACGTACTGGCTCGAGCTGAACAACTTCGTCATCGTCGCCCTGTGGGGGATGATGATCGTGAAGTTCGTCATCGTCATCTCGTACTTCATGCACCTCAAGTACGACTCGAAGATCTTCCGCTGGTTGTTTCTCGGGGGACTGTTCATGGCCTTGGCCGTGTACGTCGTCGCGTTCGCCGCGAGCGGCTTCTTCGTCGGAGACTGGATCGGCTGACCCCAAGTCTTCACACGGAGCACGAGAACGTCCGACTCGGCGTTCGGGTGCCTCGTCTGGTGAACTGGCAGGGTGCTGATGGCAGCGGAGAACTTCTGGAGGTGGCAACCTCACCCTGAGGTCTGGCTGCTGCTCGCCGGCCTGCTCGGGCTCGGTTTCTACGCCACACGGATCGTCGGGCCGAAGCTCGAGTCCAAGGGCCTGCCGGGCGTGCAGGCCAGCCACAAGCGCTGGTTCGTGTTCGGCATGATCCTGCTCTGGTTGGCGTCGGACTGGCCGATGCACGACATCGCCGAGGAGTACCTCTACTCGGTCCACATGACCCAGCACCTCCTGCTGACCTTGGTCATCCCACCGGTCTTCCTGCTGGCCACCCCGACGTGGTTCGCCAGGCTCATCATCGGTGAAGGTGCGGTCAAGACCTGGGTGTACCGGCTGGCGCGACCGGTGCCGGCGGCCGTGCTGTTCAACGGCCTGCAGATCTTCACGCACTGGACGGGCGTGGTGAACACCACCGTCGAGAGCGGCCCGTTGCACTACAGCCTTCACACCGCAGTGGTCGCCAGTGCCCTGCTGCTGTGGATGCCGGTCTGCGGACCGATTCCCGAGCTGCGCATCGGCTTGCCGAGCCAGATGGTGTACCTCTTCCTCACATCGATCATCCCCACCATCCCCGCGGCATGGCTCACCTTCGCCGACGGAGCGGTGTACGAGGCCTACGACATCCCGCAGCGGCTGTTCGGAATCTCGGTGACGAGCGATCAGCAGGCTGCCGGACTCATCATGAAGCTGGCCGGGGGCATCTACCTGTGGGTGCTCATCACGATGTTGTTCTTCCGGTTCGTGGGCCAGCACGAGGCCTCGGAGAAGAAGCGACGTGCCGAGTTGCGCCAGCGTCGAGACGAGCAGCCCCTGACCTGGGACGAGGTCGAGGCCCAGCTCGAAGCGGCCGGTCCGCCGCCGATCGAGTCGATCCCCGACTGACCTCCGGCCGGCACCCGCGCCCCGGAGCTGCGGCGACCCGACCTGCCACCTACGGTGGCGAGATGCGCATCGGGATCAACGGTTCAGGCCAACTCGTCACTCCGGACCTCGGCGGCCTCACCGCCGACGTGACCGCCGCCGAAGCCGACGGCTTCTCGTCCTACTGGCTCGCGCAGTCGGGCGGGGTCGACGCCCTGACGGTCTTCGCGGCGCATGGTGACACCGGTTCGGCCACCCAGCTCGGCACGGCCGTCATTCCCACATGGGTCGTGCATCCGCAGGTGCTCGCGGGGCAGGCACTCACCACGCAGGCCGCAATCGGCAACCGCCTCGTCCTCGGCCTGGGCCTGTCGCACGAACCTGCGGTCGAAGGCCGATGGAAGATGACCTGGGAGCGTCCTGTTCGTCAGATGCTGGACTTCCTCGACGTCCTCCAGCCGCTGCTCACCGAAGGGCGCGCCAGCCATGCCGGCTACTTCTGGAGCTTCGAGGGTGAGTCGGCCAGGTGCACCGACGTGCCGCCGAAGGTGATGATCGCGGCCCTCGGCGAGCAGATGCTGAAGGTGGCGGGAACTCGAACCGACGGCACGATCCTGTGGTGTGTCGGTCCGAAGACCATCGCCGAACACATCGCTCCGGTACTCAACACCGCTGCTGCCCAAGCGGGTCGACCCACGCCGTCGATCGTCTGCTCGATCCCGGTGTGGGTCACCGACGACCCACAACCGGCCCGGGACTTCCTGGGCACGATCCTCGCCAACTACGCCGAGCTGCCCAGCTACCGCCGAATGCTCGACATCGAAGGGCTGCACGGCCTCGGCGAGCTCTCGATCGTGGGCTCCGAGGCCGAGGTGGCCGCCGGGATCGCAGCTGTCGCCGCTTCGGGGGCCACCGACTTCACCGCGGTGCCGATGGGCGGCAACCCCGACGAGATCGCCCGCACCCGAGCGGCTCTCCTGGGCGCAGCCATCACCTGAACCAGCCACCGTCGGATCCCTCCCCGGATCTTCGTTGTCCTACGGCCACTATGTGGCAGGAGAGCAACGAGGATCGTGGGGACGAACCGGTCGTCCCGGCCGCGACTACCGTCGCTCCCATGGTCGAGGTCAACCGGAAGGTGGTGCTGCGGCGCCGGCCGACGGGACTGGTCGTGCAGGACGACGTCGAGCTCGTCGAGGAGGCC
>DATKWD010000158.1:0-20815 GCA_035529695.1 Acidimicrobiales bacterium
GCGAAGCCAACGGCCTGGTCGATCCCGCCGACTACGAGGCCGTCTGTGACGAGGCGATCGCCGAGATGCAGCGCATCGTCGATCCCCGGACCGGCGCGAGCCCGATTCGCTCGGTGCATCGCGTCAGAGCCGGCGATCCGATGGCCGAGCCCGGACCTGATGCCGACATCATGTTGGTCATCGACTGCCCGACTGACGCGCTGTGGCATCCGGCGGTCGGCATGCTGGGCCCGATTCCGTTCCAGCGAACCGGTGCCCACTCACCTCACGGGTGGCTGGCCGCCCGGGGGCCGTCGTTCGAGCGCGAACGCCTCGCCGAACGCCGCCCAGCGGCCGACATCGCCCGAACGATGATCGACATCCTCGGTGTCGAACCTCCGCCGGGAGCCGAGGGCGTGTCCCTGCCACGGCGAGCCACCGCCACGTCCTGAGCCGGTTCATCTCCAAGGTCGCGGATGGTGGCGGAACGTGATGACACCCCGCCAGAAGTTGTACACGTAGGTGAATGGGACCAGGGCTGCGGCCGCGATCACCGGCATCACGTGGCGGGGACGCACCGTCCGGTTCCAGCAGAGTGCAGCGACGTTGGCGGCCCAGGTCGCGACCAGCACCACGAGGCCGGTGTTCCTGATGACGCGTCGTCCGCTGACCAGTCCGATGACGAACCACGCGACGGCGAGGACGAAGCCAGTGGCAGCGTGATGCCGGGCCGCTCTCAGCGACACGGGTCCGACCCTTCGGACCGAGTGCATGTCCTCGTACTGCTCGGGGTGTTCGCGCCCGAGCAAGGCGTCGAAGTAGTAGCGCCGGGCCAGTCGTATCGGAGTCCAGAACGAGGGTTCGAGTGGTGGGTGCTCGACCACGATCTCCGGGTCGAAGTCGTAGGTCGCGCCGGCTCGCTCGAGCCGAAACGTGATGTCGGCGTCCTCGCGGAAGTGCAGCTTGCGGACCGGGTCGAAGTACTGCTCGCTGAACCCGCCGATGCTGCGCAGCAGGTCGGTCTTGAACGCGACGTTGCCGGCTCCGTGGCGATCAGGCGGGGCGGTTTCGGTGCTGTGGGTGAACGGGCTGATTTCGCCTCTGCCCATCACCGCCACGCCCTCGACCACATCGGCGTCGGTCCGCGCGATCAACGACCCCATCCTCCGGACCCAGTCGGCGCGCGGCACCACGTCACCATCGAGAAAGGCGACCCACGGGGTGTCGACCGACGGAAGTGCACGGTTCCGCGCCGCGCCCGGACCACCGTTCTCGTCGCTGCGTATCACCTCGACGTCGACGCGCTGCAGTTCGAGGGCTTCGATCCCCGAGGCGACCGGCGGTGACGAAGCGTCGTCGGAGACGATGACCCGTGGCAGCGTGTCGCTGTCCTGGCGGTCGAGGGCGCGGAGCAAGGGCTCGACCAGCTCGACGGGTCCGTGGAACGGCACGACGACCGTGAAGCGCGTCACCGGGCCGATCCTGTCAGGAGGTCGTCGTGCAATGCCAGCATCGGCGCAGCGCACCGGCTCCAGTCGAAGCGCTGCTCGACCAGCCGACGGGCGTTCGAGGCCAGCCTCGTGGCCAATGCGTCGTCGGTCAGGACCCGCTGGGTCGCCTCGGCGAGGTCGTGGTCGGTGTCAGCGATGAGCACGTGCTCACCGTTCGCCACGCCGAGGCCGGCGACACCCGTGGTGGTCGAGACGACGACGGTGCCCGACGCCATGGCTTCGATCGCCTTGAGGCGCGTCCCTGATCCCGCGGTCAGCGCGATCACCAGGACCCGAGACCGCGCGAGCTCGGCGACCGCGTCGTCGACCCGCCCGGTCACCTCGACCCTCGGTCCCGCACGTTCGACCATGGCAGGGGTCGGGTCTGCGCCGACGAGTCTGAGCGTCGCATCGGGCAGACGTGTCCACACCCTCGACATGACGTCGTCGGTGAGGCGAAGGGCCGCCACCTCGTTCGGCCGGTAGCTGTACAGGCCGAGGTAGACGACGGTCGGGGTGGCGGCGGGCGGCCCGAAGGGGGTCGCGGCGAGGTCGACGCCGTTGGGCACGATGACCACCCGCCGAGTCAGCCGCTCGAAGAACGCGGCATCATCGTCGCTGCAGGCGAGCACGGCGTCGACGCCGCCGAGAACTCGCCGCTCGTAGCGGTTGGTCGTGACGGCCTCCCACCGCCACCGGGCCCGCTGCAGGGAAGATCGGTCGCTTCGGGCCTGGGTCGTCACGATCTGGGTCTCGACGTTGTGGGCATCGAGGATCACCGGTGCCGGCGCGGCGCACGCTGCAGCACGGTCGAAGTAGATCGACGAGATCTGGATCAGATCGGTCGGGTGGCGAGCGACCGCGTCGGCCATCGCCGTGCTGTTGAGACGATGGTACAGGTAGGGCTTGGTGGCCGATCGGGCGAGAGCCGAGAGCCGAGAGCGTCCCCAACCGACGCCCTCGAGCGCGAACGGCTCTTCGATGTGGGTCGGCGCCTCGCCCACGGCGAGCATCTTGACGTCGTGCACGGTGGCCGCTTGGCGTGCCAGGTGGAGGAGCCGAAGGCGCGTGCCTCCGTGCGGCGGCACCGGCTGATCCATGCCCAACATGAGAATCCGGCTGCGGATCACGGCGTCAACGGTCACTGGCGAGGAGCTCGGCCAGACGGGCTCCCTGGCGAATGGCCGAGAACCGCTCGATGGCCCGGAGGCGGGCGGCTCGGGAGAGCTGCCGGCGGAGGTCGTCGTCGGCGGCGAGCGCCTGGATCGCGGTGCGCAGCCCACTCACGTCGCCCACGTCGACGATGGTGCCGGCGGGACCGACCAGGCTCGGGATCGCGCCGATCGGGGTGCTGATCACCGGTGTGCCGGTGGCCATGGCCTCGAGGACGACGAACGGGCTTCCATCGGCGCGGGTCGGCAGACACAGCACGTCGGCGCGTTGGTAGAGCTCGACGAGCGCCGATGAGGTGGCGTTGAGGCGGTGCACGCGTACCCCGGCGTGCACGCCGATGTCGGCTGCGGTGACCATGTCGATGACGACGTGTTCGGGCCGCATCCCCTCGGTTGCCGCCAGCAGGTCGAAGCCCCCCTTCTCGGCGAAGCGGCCACCCACGAAGAGGATCCGGAGGGGCTCGTCCGGTGCTCGGGGCACGTCGAGGGGGTGGAAGCGATCGGTGTCGATTCCCGGGGACAGGACCGTGACATCGGCATCGGGCACCTCGGCGCGGACGCCCTCGGCCGCCCATTCGGAGTACGCGACGATCGTGGCTGATCGAAACACCTTGCGCTCCTGGCGCAACGACCACCAGAGGGACGCGAAGGTCCAGGGCCGGACCTTCCTCCAGAGGCCGAGCCCGGCCCACTGGCGGATGGTCGCGTCGATGAACACGTAGCTCGGGACGCGGCGCAGCGTCGGCAGCAGGCCGATCGCGATGGTGTGGGCGACGACGACGAGCTGCTTCGGTTCAGGATGGCGCCTGACGAGCCGACGGGTCCGACGGGCCATGACGGCGTGCCAACGCGATGGCTGGAGGTCGAGGTCGAACGAGCCGAGAATCGGGACTGCACTCGACCAGAGCCGCTCGCCGAGGCGTTCGGGTCCGCCGATGACCTCGATGTCGTGGCGGACGCCCGCGGCGTCGAGGCCGGCATGCAGCGACGCCAGTGCGGCCAGGTGACCGAGGATCCCGCTGCCGAGTGCGCCCTCGTTGACGAACAACACATCGGCGGCGGGGGGTGGTTCAGCCACGTGGATCTCGTCGGAGAAGAACTCGAGGCGCCATCGTTCACGGCGCGCCAGGGGTGTTGTGCGATGGATCTCCAGGTGATGAACACCTGCGACACGTGCCGCAGCGAGGACGCTCCACGGCACCGGCCGCGTGCTGTGCAGATGGGCGGTCCTGAATCCACTGAGTGCATTGCGCACCGACCGGTACGTCGGCGCGACCGTGCGGCCTCCTCCGGGTTCCTGCCCGTCGATCACGATGTCTGTCACACCCTCACCGACGGCGCGAAGCGAGTTGAGATCGGTGATCCGAAAGGCGCCCGTTGCAGCGATGCTGACGAGGTAGACGATCGCGACCATGGCCACCTGCACCAGGACGGGCAGGCCGTAGGTCATCGCGGCGACCAGGACCATCGCTGCTGCGGGCACGGACAGCCGGATGCTCCGCCTGACCGGCCAGCGAAGGTCGAGGTGGTCGTGCGCGATCCGGTGTGAGCTGATGACCACCGCCAACTCGGTCGCGACCGTCGCCGCCGCAGCGCCGTACAAGCTGAACCTCGGGATGGCGATGACGTTGAGCCCGAAGTTGGCCACCGCGCCGAGGATCGCCACCTTGAGCAGCTTGCGTTGGAGGTGGCCGGCGATGAGCGTGGCCTGCACGATCGTTCCGACGAAGATGAGGCCGGCGGCCACCGACAGGATCGACAACGCCACGCCACCCTGACCGAACGACTCGAACTGCGGGATCAGCGGGAGCAGCCGCCAGGCGGTGAGGGCACCCCCGACCGCGACCGGCACCGCGATGAGAGAGACGAGGTGGACGGCCAGCGAGTACCGGCGCTGCAGGATCTCGAGCGGCCCTTTGATGCTCCGCGCGAGGACGGGTGCGAGGACCGTCATCAGCACGGCAGGGATGACGTTGACCGCCGCCAGCGCCTGGAACGCCGCGGTGTAGTTGCCGACGTCGGACTCGGGCTTGAAGCGGGCGAGCAGCGCGATGTCGATCTGGTAGTAGATCGAGATGAAGACGCTTGCGATGCCCAGGACGATTGCGGCCTTCGTGACGTCCCTCCACCGATCGGGACGAGGCGTCCAGTCGAGGCCGCGTCGCTGGCTCAGCGCCGCCCAGGCGATGATGACCGAGTTGATCAGGTTGGTGGCGACGTAGAGCCACAGAAAGGCCGTCACCCCGGCGTCCTGGTTGATGAGGACGAGGGTCCCGCCGAGCATCAGGCTCGACTCGACGACGTCGGCGAAGCCGATGGGCGCCATCTTGAGGCGGACCTCGAGCATCGGCTGGGTCGCTTGGGGCGTGGTCAGCAACAGCAGCGTGCCGGCGATGAGCGCGACCTCGCGTTGTGCGGGGTCGTAGCCCGCGAGGGTGATGAATCCGATCAGGCCTCCGAAGGCGAGCAGTCCGAGGAGCCCTCGTAGATACAGGTAGTTCGGGATGAGCCACTGTTCGTCGGCGGGTTCCTGGGAGACGTCACGCGTGACGACCTGCTTGAAGCCGAGGTTCGCGACGACGTCGAAGAGCTGTGCCGCCGCCAACCCGAATCCGAACAAGCCGATTCCGGCAGTGCCGAGGTGACCCGCCAGGGCGGCGAACATGACGAGCTGGAGCGTCATGCTGACGACCCTGGCCGTCGAGAGACCTGCAAATCCGAGCGCGGCGTCGCGGCCGACGGGTGCGTCGGCCGCGAGCTTCTCGTCGAGGTCGAACGTGCTCATGTCGTGCACGAGGTTACGGCCGACGTGGGCTCAGCCAGCCACCTGGACGTCAGCCGAGCAGCTCGCGACATTGCCGGCGGCGCAGACCCGGAAGACGGACGAGCCGGTCACCTGTACCGATTGCGGTATCGCGTAGGACCCGCTCCCGTCGGCTCCGTTCGGCACCGTCGTCAGCCTGGTCCCGTCGAGGTAGATCGCGACCGAGTCGTCGGGAACGTCCTGCCACGACAGCGTCACCTCGACCGTGCCGTCCACCAGTTGGAAGCCCGGCGCCAACACCGAGCCGCCGCGTTCCATGACGATGCTCGAGGTGACTGCGTCGGAGCCACCGGCCGGGGTGATCGGCGAGGGCTCGGAGGTGGGTGGCGGATTGGTGGTGGGAGGCGGTGGGGGCGCTGGGGCAGCCAGCAGCGCCACGATCTCGTTCCATGCCGGCTTTGAGGAGCCGTTGGGGCGGCGGAGCCCGAACTGGCCCTCGCGGTCACCGGCGACGCCGTTGTCGCGGTCCCAGGTGAAGATGAACACCCGCTCCACCGCTGGATAGTCGTTGAGTCCGCTCACGATGGCGCCCCTGACGAACTCGGCCTGCTTCGCCTCGGACACCCCGTCGGGGTGATTGACCACGGTCGACCAGCCAACCTCGGTGATCCAGATCGGCTTCCCCTTGCCGAGCGCCTTCATCGTGTCGTCGATCACCTTGATCCGCTGGAAGTCCCATCGCGGATCCGGTCGGCGGTCATAGGGGCCCATCGTGAACGGGTACGGGTAGGCGTGCACGCTGTAGGCGTCCACCAGGTCGTTGAGCGCAGGCTGCGCGAGCATCACGTTGTCGATCCAGCCGACCAGGGCTCCGTCGGTGCGAACCTGCAGGAGGTCGCCCGGGATCAACACGTCGAGATCAGGTGCGTATGTCTTGATCTGGGTCGCCGCCCGCTTGGCCATGTCCGCGTAGCGGGCGGGGTTCGGGCCCGACTTCCAGAACCAGTAGCCCCACGGTTCGTTCCACAGCTCCAGTGCCTTCAACGACCGATGGGTGAGCTCCGGTCGGGTTGCCCAGAAGGTGCCGTTGGCGCCGTACCGCTTGGCGATCTCGCCGGCGTACTGGGCGTACTCGTCGAGGTCGCTCGGCGGGTAGTGCGGGCTCCGGGCGCCGCTGGGATCCGACGATGCCCAGGGCGCCGAGTAGTCGACGATGCCGAGGAGGTCGAGGTTGTTGCGCGAGGCGGCCGCCATCAGATTGTCGAGTCGCGACCAGTCGAACTGGTTGTTCCTGGGCTCGGTCTGGGCCCAGCTGAAGTCCTCACGGATCCACTCGACTCCGGCCGCGCCCAGCGGCGCGAGCTCGGCGTAGGCGTCGTTCTCGCTGAGCCAGAACGTGTGGCTGGTGACGCCCACGTGGCCTCGGTAGGGGTTGGTGTCGCTCTGTGCGACCAGGCGGGGACGTACCTCGACGCTCGGGTCAGAGGACTGCGTCGGCGCCGACGCCATCAGTAGCGACGCGGCGACCGCCGCGCCGACGAGGACTCGCAGGATGCGCACTCGTCTCCCTCCTTCTTCCCGGGTGTTCGCTCGTGTCCCTATCGGCGCGTCCATGTCACCGCTTGAGAGCATTGGCTCGATCTCGGCACGCGTACCATGCCGGTCGCGCGTCCGGCTCGTCGTACGGTGAGCGTTCCGAGTCCCATCATGACCATGTCCTCAGCTGCCACCAACGCCACCGCCATGAGCGTCACGCGCGGGAACCGGAACTCGGGTGCAGGCGTCGGCCGGCGGGACATGTCGCCCGTGCTCGTCACTCTGCTGATCGACGTGGTCGCGTTTGCCGTCGGGGCGTATGTCGGCGACTTCGACTTCAGCGAGCGAGTCGCCTTCGTCGTGTTCGGCCTCGTCGGGCAGTTCCTCGCCAGGAACCACCGTCAGCGGCTCGTGCTGAGCGTGCTGGACGATGCCCCACGACTGCTCGTCGCCGTCAGTGTCCCCGGGCTGTCGCTGATGCTGCTGCCGGAGTTCGGCGAGTTGCCGCCGCGCGTGCCCGAGGCGGTGGGTGCGGCGCTCGCGATCATCGTCGGAGGGCGGACGCTCGCGTATGCGGGTCTCCGCTCGCTGCGGCGCCGTGGTCACCTCACCGATCGGGCGGTGATCGTCGGCGCGGGCGCCGTCGGCTCCCAACTCCACCGCATCTTCGGCGAGCATCCCGAATTCGGCATCGAGAGCATCGGGCTGATCGACGACGTGCCGGCGGACTCGTCGGCGCCCTTGATCGGTCACATCCGCGATCTGGCTGAGATCGTGCAGCGCGAAGGGGTCCGCCAGGTGATGATCGCGTTCGGGCCGCGAGGCGAGGAGGATCTCGTGCCGGTGCTGCGCGGGGTGCGTCTTCGCGACATCGAGTTGGCCATCGTGCCCCGGTTCTTCGAACTCGGGCTGGCGCCATCGGGTCCTGATGTCGAGGCCGTGTGGGGCGTGCCGTTGTACCGAGTACGCCGCTCGGCGCTCAGCCGTTGGACGTGGCCGGTGAAGCGGGGAACCGATGTCCTCGTCTCGATCGCGGTCCTGATCGTCATGGCACCGCTGCTCGTCGTCCTCGCGCTCGCCGTCAAGTTCTCGAGTCCGGGTCCGGTGCTGTTCCGCCAGCGGCGGGTCGGCCAGGGCGGTGAGCAGATCGACGTGTTCAAGTTCCGCTCGATGCGGGAGAACCAGGACAGCGATGTGGAGTGGAGCGTGTCGAACGATCCACGGCTCACGCGGATCGGCGCCTTCATGCGCCGGACGAGTCTCGACGAGCTCCCGCAACTGTTCAATGTGCTCCGGGGGGACATGTCCCTCGTCGGACCGCGCCCCGAACGGCCCTATTTCGTCGACCAGTTCTCCGAGGAGGTCGTCGGGTACGCCGACCGTCATCGGTTGCCCGTCGGCCTCACCGGGCTGGCGCAGATCCACGGCCTGCGGGGCGACACCTCGATCTCCGAGCGGGCGCGGTTCGACAACGCCTATGTCGAGCACTGGAGCCCGTGGCTCGATCTGAAGGTCGCGTTGCGGACACTCACGGCGGTCGTACGCGATGCCCGGAACGGTTGGAATGCAGATCGCGAGGTCGACTTCGACGATGGGGCCGAGGGCTTCGAAGGTGATCGACCGCCGGGCTGACGTTTCTGGCCCATCGAACGTGGGACAATGCGGCCGTGGGTTCCTTCCTGGTGGTGTTCGTCGTCGCCGCCCTCGTCACCTTCGCCACCGGACCACTGGTCAAGCGCCTGGCCGTCCGGGTCGGAGCCGTCGTGGCCCCCGACGACCTCCGAATCCACGACGAACCGACTCCGACCCTCGGTGGCGCCGCGATGTTGCTGGGCTTCCTCGCCGCCATGGGTGTCGCCTGGCAGCTCGCCGACTTCGCCCCGGTGTTCTCCGGGAGCACGCTTCCGCTCGGGATCGTGTTGGCTGCGATCGTGATCTACGGCGTCGGCGGCATCGACGACATGCGTGAGATGTCGGCGCCGGCCAAGACCGCAGGCATGGTACTCGCCGGATCGATCCTCTCGATCGCCGGCGCGTCGATCATCTTCTTCCGGATCCCGTTCCTCGGTTTCGTGTCGCTCTCGCCCGACCTCAGTGCGCTCATCACCGTCATCTGGGTCCTGGGGATGTGCAACGCCATCAACTTCATCGACGGGCTCGACGGGCTCGCGGCGGGCATCGTCGGGATCGCGTCGATCGCGTTCTTCCTGTTCGCCGAGCGACTCGCCGATCCCGAGGTCGCGCTTCTCGCGGTCGACAACCCCGGATCGCTCGTCGCAGTTGCGACCGCGGGGATCTGCATCGGATTCCTCCCGCACAACTTCCATCCTGCGTCGATGTTCATGGGTGACGGGGGAGCACTGCTGCTCGGCGTGTTGATGGCCGCCGCCACCATCTCCGTCGGCGGCAACTCGTCGGAGGACTTCTCGGGTCAGACCTTCTTCTTCTTCGCACCTCTGTTCATCCCGCTCGTGGTGCTCGGCGTCCCGATCTTCGACACAGCGTTCGCCATCGTCCGGCGCGCGACCCGTCGCCAGGGACTCGCAACACGCGACATCGGTCACCTCCACCACCGACTGATGGACCTCGGTCACGGGCAACGCCGGTCGGTGGTGATCCTCTGGTCGTGGACTGCGTTGCTGTCGGCGATGGTCCTCTACCCGACCTACACCGGACGTGACGACAGCTTCGTCCCGCTTGCCATCGTCGGCTCGCTGCTGCTGTTGTTCACCTACTTCCTGCCGCGTCGCCGGCAGGCCCGTGACGCGGTGGTCGCCGAGACCGCCGATGCCCCGGTCGACGGCGGCACCATCGCCCCCAGCTGACCGACCCCGCACGACCGGCTGCGTTTGGGAACAGCCGCCTCTGGCTTGTTAGCCTCGCCCGGTCTGACCGAGGGGATTTGGCCGCTCTCGCGGCCGTTCCCTACATTGGGAAACAATTCACAAGCTCCGTCGAGGGACAATGGCGTTCGATCAAGACGATCAACATCGCGACAAGCGAGCATTGAACCGTGGCTACAGCGACGGCATGACGCGTGCCTTCGAGATCGTGCTCACGCCGGCCATCTTCGCCGGCTTCGGTTGGCTCCTCGATCGCTGGCTGGGACTGTTCCCGATCCTCACGATCGTCTTCTTGGTGTTCGGTGTCGTCGGCATCTTCACCAAGCTGTATCTCGGCTACGAGGCCGAGATGCTGGTCCACGAGGACGAGCGTCGTGCACGCTCCGCCCAGCGGAAGGCGGCCGCATGAGCACTGCGACTGCCGATGTCTTCACCGGCCGTGATCTCGGCCCGGCGCCCGAACGTGAGGTCGTGGCGGATCTGCTCCGCCGTGCGGTCTACGTCGGTCCGGTCTTCATCGCACTCGGCGCCATCGGCTGGGGAACTGCGGGAGCGCTTTCGGCTGCCTTCGCCATCACCCTCGTCGTCGCCAACTTCGCGCTCGCCGCGGCCCTCATGGGTTGGGCGGCACGGATCTCGTTCGGCATGCTGGCCGGCGTCGCGCTCTTCGGCTATCTCATCCGCATCGGCCTCGTGTTCGCCGCGGTCTGGCTGGTCAAGGACGCCAGCTGGGTCGAGCGGGTCCCGCTCGGCCTCACCCTCGTCATCACCCACCTCGGGTTGCTGTTCTGGGAGGTCCGCTACGTGTCCGCGTCGCTCGCCTTCCCGGGGCTCACCCCTGTCACCAAGGAGTCAACTCGCCGGTGATCTTCGGTCTCGAGTTCCCCCCGATCAGCCACATCGTCAGCTGGCCCGACTTCCTCTTCGAGGACACCGCGTTCGGGATCAACAAGGTGGTGCTGGTCTACTTCTTCGCCGCGATCCTGACGATCGGCATCTTCGTGCTCGGCAACAAGAAGCAGGCCGTGCCGACGGGCATGCAGAACCTCGCCGAACAGTCGGTCGAGTTCATCGAAGACGGCATCGTGATGCAGACCATCGGACCCGATGGCCTCAAGTGGGCTCCCTATCTGACCAGCACGTTCTTCTTCATCCTGTTCTGCAACATCTTCGAGATCGTGCCGGGCATCCAGATGCCGGCCACGGCACGCATCGCCCTGCCGTTGTTGCTCGCCCTGCTGGCCTACGTGCTCTACCACGGCGCCGGGTTCATCGAGCACGGTCCGTTCGGCTACATCAAGCACGCGTTGATCGTGCCCGACATCCCGATCGCGATGCACCTGCTCGTCGTGCCGATCGAGTTCGTGTCGAAGTTCCTCGTGCAGCCCTTCAGCCACTCGGTGCGACTGTTCGCGAACCTGCTGGCCGGGCACATCCTGCTCGTCACCTTCGCGGTGCTGACGAGTGCGCTGTGGACGGCCAACTGGACTGCGATCTTCCTCCCGCTGCCGTTCCTCGCGGTCATCTTCTTCACGGCCTTCGAGATCCTGGTCTCGGTTCTGCAGGCCTACGTCTTCACCCTGCTGGCCGGCGTCTACATCGGCGCTGCGGTCAGCCACGAGCACTGATTTCTTCCCGTCCCCGAAACCAATCCCTTCACCTGGGAAACAAGAAAGGCACCACCCATGCTCCTCGCGGAGATCACTGACACCGGGCTCGCCGCCCTGACCTACGGTCTCGGAGCCATCGGCCCGGGCATCGGCATCGGCTACCTGGTCGGCCAGTCCGTCCAGGCAATGGCCCGCCAGCCCGAAGCGGCCGGCATGGTCCGAACCACCATGTTCCTCGGCATCGCGTTCGTCGAGGCGCTGGCTCTCATCGGCTTCGTCGTCTTCTTCCTCGCCCAGGGCTGATCGCACATGACCCGACGTAGCAGGAAGGCGTTGGCGGCAGCCAGCATCATCGTCGCGGTCACCGTCGGCTTCTCCGGAACGGCTCATGCCTCCGGTGAGTCCATCGGTGGGTGCCTCGAAGAGAAGTTCGAGGAGTTCGAGGCCGAGAAGGCCGAGCTCGAGGAGTCCGGCCTCGCCGAGGCCGATCTCGCGACCGCCGAGAAGGAACTGACCGAGGAGTACGAGGGCCTCTACGAGGACTGTGTCGACGCTCCGAACCAGCTCCTTCCGGAGGTCAACGAGATCATCTGGGGCGGCATCGGCTTCCTCATCGTGTTCTTGTTCATCTCCAAGTTCGGCTTCCCCGCCATCAAGCAGGGCATGAACGACCGGACCGAGAGCATCCGAGCCGACCTCGAAGAGGCCGAGAAGGCCAAGGTCGACGCACAGGCGGTGCTCGCCGACTACCAGGCCCAGCTCGCGGGCGCGAAGTCCGAATCGGGTCGCATCATCGAGGAGGCCCGTCAACAGGCCGACGAGATGCGACGCGACCAGGAAACCAGGCTCCAGACCGAGTTGGGTGACCTGCGAGCCAAGGCCGCGGCCGACATCGAGGCCTCGAAGGCCCAGGTGATGGGCGACCTCCAGAGCGACGTGGCCGCATTGGCCATCGGCGCTGCCGAAGTCGTGGTCGAGAAGAGCCTCGACCAGGCCACGCAGGTCCAGCTCATCGAGAACTACATCAACCAGGTGAACCAGCGCTCCTAGCGCTGGACGACCCCGCACCGAGAGGTACTGCTGACCATGGCCGACGATCGCCACACCGCCTACGCCACCGCACTGTTCGCGGTGGCGAAGGCCGAAGGCACGCTCGACAGCGTCGAGGACGAGCTGTTCCGGTTCGCCCGCACGCTGCAGGGCAACGACGGGCTGCGTGCTGCCCTGACCGATGCGGCCGTCCCGGCGGCGCGACGTCAGCAGATCATCGAGGATCTCCTCGACGGCAAGGCCACCCCGACCACGACATCGCTCGTCTCGATGATCGTCGGGACCGGCCGAGCCGAGGAGCTCCCGGCCATCATCGACGAGATGGTCCGCCTCTCCGCAAACGAGGTCAACAAGGAAGTCGCCGAGATCCGCTCGGCGATCGAGCTGACCGACGACCAGAAGCAGCGTCTCGCTGCGGCTCTCGAGAAGGCGACCGGCAAGTCGGTCGAGGTCAAGGTCTACGTCGATCCTTCCGTACTCGGCGGTGTCGTCGCCCAGGTGGGCGACACCGTCATCGACGGCTCGGTCCGTCACCGTCTCGACCAGCTCAAGAACCAGTTCTGAGGAAACGAATCCACATGGCAGAGCTCACGATCAATCCCAGCGACATCACCGCCGCACTCAAGAAGAATCTCGACGGGTTCGCCCCCGATCTCGACGTGGCCCAGGTGGGTCGCATCGTCGAGGTCGGTGACGGCATCGCCCGCGTCAGCGGGTTGCCCGAAGCGGCGGTGAACGAGCTCCTCGAGTTCGCCGACGGTACCCTCGGTCTCGCACTCAACCTCGACGAGGAGTCGATCGGTTGTGTGGTCCTCGGTGAGGTCGACAAGCTCGAGGAGGGCCAGACCGTCAAGGCGACCGGCCGCATCCTCGAGGTACCGGTCGGCGACGGCCTGCTCGGTCGGGTCGTGGACCCCCTCGGTGCGCCCGTCGACGGCAAGGGTCCGCTCACCGGCGACGTGATCAGCCGGCGGATGGAGATCCAGGCGCCTGGCATCATGGGCCGCCAGCCCGTGCACGAGGCGCTGCAGACCGGGATCAAGGCCATCGACTCGATGACTGCCATCGGCCGCGGCCAGCGCATGCTGATCATCGGCGACCGCAAGACCGGCAAGACCACCGTCGCCATCGACACGATCCTGAACCAGAAGGGCCTCGGCGTGAAGTGCGTCTATGTGGCCATCGGGCTCAAGGAGTCGACCGTCGCCCAGACCGTCGCCACCCTCGAAGAGCACGGCGCGATGGAGTACACGGTCGTGGTCGTCGCCGGCGGCTCGGACCCCGCCCCGTTCAAGTACCTCGCCCCCTATGCCGGCTGCGCGATGGGCCAGCACTGGATGGAGAACGCCGGGCACGCACTGGCCGTCTACGACGACCTGTCGAAGCAGGCCGAGGCCTATCGCCAGATCTCGCTGTTGCTGCGGCGGCCACCGGGGCGCGAGGCCTACCCCGGTGACGTCTTCTATCTGCACAGCCGCCTGCTCGAGCGGGCCGCCAAGCTGTCCGACGAGAAGGGCGCCGGAAGCCTCACCGCGCTGCCGATCATCGAGACCAAGGCCGGCGACATCTCGGCCTACATCCCGACGAACGTGATCTCGATCACCGACGGGCAGGTCTTCCTCCAGGACGACCTGTTCAAGTCGGGTGTGCGTCCCGCCTTCGACACCGGCCAGTCGGTGTCGCGAGTCGGTGGTGCCGCCCAGATCAAGGCCATGAAGACCGCGGTCGGAACGCTCAAGGGCGACCTGTCGCAGTTCCGTGAACTCGAGAGCTTCGCTGCATTCGGTTCGGAGCTCGACAAGGTCTCGCAGGCAACCCTCGACCGCGGATACCGCCTGGTCGAGTTGCTCAAGCAGAACCTCAACAGCCCGATGCCCGTCGAGGAGCAGGTCGTGTCGCTCTACGCCGGGACCCAGGGCTACCTCGACCCGATTCCGGTCGAGGACGTGCCTCGGTTCGAGGTCGGGCTGCTCGAGTGGTTCCGCACCCGTCACGGCGACGTGCTCGATGCCATCAAGACCGACGGCAAGATCCCCGACGAGGACGCCTTCGGGGCGATGATCCAGGCCTACGGCGAGCAGTTCGAGGCCAGCGAGGACTCCGAGGACGCCGCGGCGATCGCCGGGGTCATGGCCGAAGTCGAGCTCGAAGTTGCCGAAGATGCCGAAGAGGTAGAAGAGGCGTGATGAAGCGGCCCGTCCGAGCGCGAGTGACGCTGCGAAGCAGCAAGCTGCGTGCGAGCGCCGGAGCGCCAGCGGAGGCGCGTCCCGTTGCGGCCTGCGTGGCCGGGGAACGCGTGTAATGGCCGGCGGCAAGGAGCGCGCGCTCAAGCGGCGGATCAAGTCGATCCAGTCGACCAAGAAGATCACCAAGGCGATGGAACTGATCGCCGCGAGTCGGATCGTCAAGGCCCAGAACCGGGTCAAGGCGGCACGTCCGTACGCCGAGCAGATCACCAACGTGATCAGCAACCTGGCTGCCGCCGGGGCAGGGCAGGATTCGGCGTTGCTCAGCACGCCCGAAGAGGTCAGGACCGTGGCCTACGTCGTCATCAGTGGCGACCGAGGGCTGTGCGGCGGCTACAACACGAACGTCATTCGTCCGACCGAGCGGGCCATGATGGCCACGCGCGCCGAGGGCAAGCAGGCGAAGCTGGTCACCGTCGGCAAGAAGGCCCAGGGGTACTTCCGGTTCCGGGGCTACGAGATCGAGGAGTCCTTCCTCGGCTTCGTCGACGAACCCTCCTACGAAGATGCTCGCCGCGTCGGCAAGTTCGTCACCGAACGATTCGAGGACGGCACCTACGACCAGGTGCAGCTCGTCTACACCCAGTTCCTGTCGGCAGGTTCGCAGAAGGTGGTCGAGCGTCAGTTCCTGCCGCTCGAGACCTCGATGCTCGATGACGCCGAGGGTGGTGTCGCTTCGGCCGACTACGAGTTCGAGCCCTCACCAGACCTCATTCTGGAACGACTGCTCCCTCGCTATGCCGAGGCACGGCTGTTCGCTGCGCTGCTCGATGGGTCGGCTTCGTTCTTCGCCGCCCAGCAACGAGCCATGAAGTCGGCCACCGACAACGCCGAAGAGCTCATCACCAAGTACAGCCGTGCCATGAACCGGGCCCGCCAGGACGCCATCACCACCGAGATCATGGAGATCGTCAGCGGTGCCGAGGCCCTGCGCGCAGGCAAGGGGAGTCCCGAAGACCTGCTTCCCGACTTCCTCGTCAACCAAGACTTCCTTCCCGATCAGATCGCCAAGTAACGGAGTTCCGATGACTCACTTGAACAGACCCTCGGACACGAGCGAGGGAGCGCCAGCGAGCGAACAACCAGTTGCGGCCCGAGCGGCCGGGGAGCGTACAGAATGACCGTGACCGAGAACCCCCAGACCACCGGCAGCACCGGCGCGAAGAAGAACGGCAAGGTCGTCGGCATCGCCGGCCCGGTCGTCGACGTCGAGTTCCCCGCGGATTCGATTCCCGAGATCAACACCGCGCTCGAGATGACGATCACCCTCGAAGGTGAGGACATCCGGGTGGTCGCCGAGGTCGCGCAGCAGATCGGCGACCACCGCGTGCGGGCCATCTGTCTCAAGCCGACCGACGGCCTGGTGCGCAACACCGAGGTGCGCAACCTCGGCCACCCGCTCCAGATGCCCGTTGGTGACGGCGTGCTCGGCCACGTGCTGAACGTGCTCGGCGAGCCGCTCGACGTGCCCGAGTTGACCGACATCGAGGGCTATCGGCCGATCCACCGTGACGCACCCGACTTCGACACGCTCGAGCCGAAGAAGGAAGTGTTCGAGACCGGGATCAAGGTCATCGACCTGCTCACGCCCTACCTGCGAGGCGGCAAGATCGGCCTGTTCGGCGGCGCCGGTGTCGGCAAGACCGTGCTCATCACCGAGATGATCAACCGGGTCGCCAGCCAGTTCGGTGGCGTGTCGACCTTCGCCGGTGTCGGCGAGCGGACCCGTGAGGGCACCGACCTGTTCATCGAGATGGGCGAGACCCGCATCGACGACGAGACCACGGTGCTCGACAAGGCGGCGCTCGTGTTCGGCCAGATGGACGAGCCGCCGGGTGTGCGCCTCCGGGTCGCCCTGTCGGCACTCACGATCGCCGAGTACTTCCGCGACGAGCGCGGCCAGGACGTGCTGTTGTTCATCGACAACATCTTCCGGTTCGTGCAGGCCGGATCCGAGGTGTCGACCCTGCTGGGCCGCATGCCGTCGGCGGTGGGTTATCAGCCCACCCTGGCCGACGAGATGGGCATCCTCCAGGAGCGCATCACCTCGACCAAGGGTCGGTCGATCACGTCGCTCCAGGCGGTCTATGTGCCTGCCGACGATTACACCGACCCCGCCCCGTTCACCACGTTCACCCACCTCGATGCCACCACCGAGTTGAGCCGCGACATCGCGGCCCTCGGCATCTACCCGGCGGTCGACCCGCTGTCGTCGACCTCGACGATTCTGGCCCCCGAGGTCGTCGGCGAGCGCCACTACAACGTGGCCCGCCGGGTGCAGGAGATCCTCCAGCGCTACAAGGAGCTCCAGGACATCATCGCCATCCTCGGCCTCGACGAATTGTCCGAGGAAGACAAGATCACCGTGGCGCGGGCCCGCAAGATCCAGAAGTTCCTGTCGCAGCCGATGTTCGTCGCCGAGGTCTTCACCGGCCTTCCTGGGGTGTTCACGCCGGTCGAAGAGACCGTGTCGAGCTTCGAGGCGCTCGTCAACGGCGACCTCGACGATCTGCCCGAGCAGGCCTTCTTGAACGTCGGCGGCGCCGATGACGCCCGCCGCAAGGCTCAAGAGCTCCAGAGCAGCGTGGATTCGTGATATCCGTTCCCCGGCCGCCGAGGCCGCAACGGGCCGGCCTCCTCGTGCCTCGTCGGCCTCGCATCATCAGGAGGGTCCGATAATGCCCCTGCAGGTCGAATTGGTGTCGCCCGAGCGGGTGCTGTGGTCGGGTGAGGCCACCATGGTCATCGCTCGCACCATCGGTGGCGGTGACATCGCTTTCCTCGACGGTCACGCACCCTTCGTCGGCGCGCTGGGCATCGGCGCACTGACCATTCGGCCGGTCGATGGAACCGACGAGCACGTTGCCGTCCACGGTGGGTTCGTCGAGGTCAGCGACAACACCGTCACCATCCTCTCCGACGTGGCCGAGATGAAGGATCACATCGACGAAGAGCGGGCGCGTGAAGCGATGGAGGCCGCCGAGGCCGCCATTCGCAGCGAACACAACGGCGAGATCGAGGCCGACCTCCGTCGCGCCGAGACCCGCTTGGTCGTCGTCGCCCTCTAGTTCCGCTCTTCACGATCACGGCCCGTTTCGAGGACACCTCCGTTGATACCGCGGTTCCGTTCGACGAAGATCGTCGACCCGTATGCGTGAACGTGCGGTCCTTCGGCCGACCTGGTCACGAAATGGGGCCGTTCGGCTCATGTTCGACGACCCGGGAGGCACCACAATGGGTGGTCATGGGCGGAGCGTTGGAACTCCCTTCGGACCAGGACGCGTCCGGGCGGTCGCTGGGCGACGCTGAGCTCGAACTGCTGCGTCAGGTGATCGAGTCGGGGACGCTCACGGCCACCAAGGGCAAGATGACCGCGAGCCTCGAGGCCGCGTTCGCCCACCGTCACGACATGAGTTCCGCCGTGGCCTGCGCCTCGGGAACGACGGCGATCCACGCAGCGGTGGCCGCGATCGACCCGAACCCGGGCGACGAGGTCATCACCACGTCCATCACCGACATGGGCGCACTGACGCCGCTGCTCTACCAGGGAGCCATCCCGACCTTCGCCGACGTCGACCCCGTGACGGGCAACATCACCGCAGCGTCGGTCGCCGACCGCATCTCGGATCGCACGGTCGCCGTCATGGTGACCCACCTGTTCGGAAACCCGGCCGAGATCGACGAGATCGTGGCCGTCGCAGCTCGTCATGACCTTCCGGTCATCGAGGACTGTGCCCAGGCCTACTCGGCGCGCTCGGCCGGCCGTCCCGTTGGCACGATCGGCGACGTCGGCTGCTTCAGCCTCCAACAGGGAAAGCACATCACCTGCGGCGAGGGCGGCCTCGTGATCGGCAACGACGAGGCCCTGGTGGCAGAAGCCCGACTCTGGGTCAACAAGGGGTGGGGCTACGGACAACCCGACCCCGATCACCGCACCATGGCCCTGAACGGTCGGATCTCCGAGCTGCAGTCCGCGGTGGCCCTCGCGCAACTCGAGGGTCTCGACCGCACCGTGGCCACCCGCATCAGCAACGCGAACTCGTTGTCGGCGAAGCTGTCGGGAGTCCCCGGGCTGAGGTGCCCCTCGGCATCGGCCGGCGACGTCCACTCGTACTGGCGCTACCCGCTGCTGGTCGACTCGACCCAGATCCCGGGTGGGCCGGTGGCGCTCGCAACCGAGCTTCGTAACGCCGATGTCGCGTCTGCGCCGAGGTACATCCAAAAGCCTGCGTTTCGATGCGGGGTGTTCGTCGACCGCAAGGGTCTCGGATCGAGCGGGTTCCCGTTCACCGAGGCACGGCCCGAAGCCCTCGACCATGCCGAGGATGACTTCGCCGGGACGTTCCGCTACCTCGAGGACGTCCTCGTCCTGCCCTGGAACGAACAGTTCACCGCCGCGCACGTCGAGCGCCTCGCCGAGGCCGTCGCCGCGTCGGTCGACGTCCTGCGAGCACGCGCATGAGAGTCGGACTCGTCGGGGCCGGGGCCATCGCCCAGTCGTGGTTGGAGGCGATCCGCACGAGCGATCGGGCTCAGCTGGTGGCGGTTGCCGACAACGTCCTCGATGCTGCGACCCAAGCGGCCGAGCCCTTCGGCGCGTCCGTTCACCCCGACCTGACATCGCTGCTCTCGTCGGTCGAGATCGACCTGCTCGTGGTGTCGACGCCCCCAGCGACCCACGCCGACCTCGCCGTCGAGGCGCTTGGTCGTGACGTGTCGGTGCTCTGCGAGAAGCCACTCTCGGTGACGGTCGATGCGGCCGCCAAGATGGTCGAAGCAGCACACGCGAGTGCAGGCATGCTCACGATGGCGTCGAAGTTCCGCTTCGTCGATGCGGTCGTCCAGGCCCGCAGCATGGTGACGTCGGGCATGTTCGGCGAGATCGTGTGGATGCGGAACACCTTCAGCGCTCCGGTCGACATGCAGCATCGGTGGAACTCCGATCCGGCGGTGTCCGGCGGGGGAGTCCTGATCGACAACGGCGCCCATTCGGTCGACCTGTGTCGCTACCTGCTCGGTCCGGTCACGTCGGTGCTCGCGATCGAGGCGCGGCGACACCGCGACCTCGGTGTCGAGGACACGGTTCAGCTGCTTCTCAAGACCGAGTCAGGCGCGATGGCGACGATCAATCTCTCTTGGAGCCTCAGGTCGTCAGGCGAGCACTACATCGAGCTCGACGGCACGTCCGGTCACGTCGCGATCGGGTGGAGGAGCTCGCGGTTCATGACCGATTCCGCGCCCGGGTGGGCCGAGTTCGCTGCCCCGTACTCCAAACACGATGCGTTCGGCCGCAACCTCGACAACGTGCTCGACGCTCTCGAAGGCGGCGGCGACCCGCTGGTCAGGCCCGAGGACGCGCTCGCGTCGGTGCACGTGATCGATGCCGCCTATCGGTCGCTCGCGGCCGGCTGCTGGATCGACGTCTGATCGGCGCTCTCGTCATGATGCATCCGACGGCGCTGATCGAAGACGACGTCGTGATCGGAGACCGCACGGCGCTCTGGTCTCATGTGCACGTCCGTGCCGGCGCTCGGATCGGTGCCGACTGCATCATCGGCGAGAAGACCTACCTCGCCGGCGGTGTCGTCGTCGGCGACCGCGTGAAGATCAACGCGATGGCCTATCTGTGTGAGGGCGTCGTCCTCGGCGACGGCGTGATGGTGTCGGCAGGGGTGATCTTCACCAACGACCGCTACCCGCGGGCCGCGACCAACGACCTGTCCGCCCTTCGACCGTCCGAAGCCACCGACGACACCCTTGCGACCCACGTTCACCGCGGCGCCACGATCGGCGCCCGCGCAGTCGTGGGGCCGGGCATCGAGATCGGCGAGTTCGCGATGATCGGCATGGGTTCGGTCGTCACCCGGTCGGTCCCTGCTCACGCCCTCGTGGTCGGCAACCCCGCCCGCGTCCAGGCGTGGGTGTGTCGGTGCGGGACACCGCTCTACCGCCACGCGATCGGCGCGCCGCCGGCCCCCGGGACCACCGTCTGCCCACGCTGCGGTTGGTCGGCCGTGTTCGACGGATCGAACCTGACGGTCACCGCACCCGCATGACGTCCACCCGCACGGCCGTCGTGGGCGGCGGGATGCTCGGGCTGACGGTCGCGTTGCGCCTCGCACAGC
>DATKWD010000159.1:0-60169 GCA_035529695.1 Acidimicrobiales bacterium
GGCCGACTTGCCGCCGAGCTCGAGGGTGCAGCCCTTGAGCTGCTCGCCGCAGATGGCGCCGATCTTCCGCCCTGCCGCCGTCGAGCCCGTGAAACTCACCTTGTCGACATCGGGGTGACGGACGAGGTACTCGCTGGCCTCGCGGTCGGCGGCGACGATGTTGACGACGCCCGGGGGGATGCCCGCCTCCTGCACCGCTTCGGCCAGGAAGTAGGGGTCGAGCGGCGTGTTCGGTGCCGCCTTCAGGACGATCGTGCAGCCCGTCGCCAGCGCCGGTCCGAGCTTCAGCACGGTGATGAACAACGGCGCGTTCCACGGGATGATGCCGGCGGCGACGCCGACCGGCACCTGATGCACCTCGACGGGCGAGAGGGCACCCTGGCGGTGCTCGACCCACGGGTAGTTCTTGGTGATGTCGACATAGGCGTCGAGCACCATGGTCGACGCGAAGACCTGACCCATCAGCGACCATGCCGCGGGTGACCCGTTCTCCGAGGTGATGCACTCGGCGATGTCTTGAGCTCGCCCCTGGAGCGATGCGGACAGCCGGGCGATCGCGTCGGCCCGGTCGCTGGGCGACGTCGAGGACCACTCGCCCGAGTCGAACGCGGTCCGTGCGGCCGCCACGGCCGCATCCATGTCGGCCGGTGCCCCCGCGGGGACCCGGGCGAAGACCTCTTCGGTCGCCGGGTTGATGACGTCGATGGTGTCGGAGGTGGCCGGGGCCACCCATTCGCCGCCGATGAAGAACGAGTCCTTGGTCTGCATCCGGCTTGTCTAGCCCGAAACTGACGAACCGTCAGAACCGTTCAGGCCGCGGAACCCTCGAGAATGTGGACGCCGCAGGCGCTGCCGAGGCCGATGACGTGGGCCAGGCCGATCCGGGCGCCCTCGATCTGGCGGTCGCCGGCCTCGTTGCGCACGTGGTGACAGACCTCCCAGATGTTGGCGATCCCGGTGGCCGAGATCGGGTGTCCCTTCGACTGGAGCCCGCCCGACACGTTGACCGGCTTCGAACCGTCACGCCACGGCGCACCCGACTCGAAGAAGTCGACCGCACCACCCGGCTCGCACAGCATCAGGTTGTCGTAGTGGACGAGTTCGGCGGTGGCGAAGCAGTCGTGCAGCTCGACCAGGTCGAGATCTTCCGGACCGATGCCCGCCTGTTCGTACGCCTGCTGGGCCGCATTTCGGGTGAGGGTGTTGACGTCGGGCAGGACCTGGCAGCCCTCGGCATAGGGATCAGAGGTGAGGACCGAGGCACGGACCTTCACGGCCCGGCGCTGTTGCTGGGCGCTCAGCGTCTTGAGCTTCGCGTCGCTCACCACGACCGCGGCCGCGGCGCCGTCGCAGTTCGCCGAGCACATCGGCCGGGTGTTGGGGAAGGCGATCATCACGTCGGCCATGATCTGCTCGGCCGGCATGGCCTTCTGGTAGGCCGCCAGAGGGTTCAGGGTCGAGTGCGAATGGTTCTTCTCGCTGATCTTGGCGAACAGCTCGAACGGCGTCCCGCCGTACTGGTGCTCGTGCAGATATTCCATGCCGACCTGGGCGAACACGCCCGGCATGGTGTTGGTGCCGATGCGTCCGTCGGTCGGTGCAACAGCTCCGTAGCGACCACTCGGCTCCCAGGTGTCGTCGTCGGACTTGGGTGCACCACCGCCACCGAGGAGACCAGCACCGGCCAGCTTCTCGACCCCGACGGCGAGCCCCATGTCGCACTCGCCGGCCTTCACCGCCATGATCGCCGTCCGCAACGCGGTGGCGCCTGTGGCGCACGCGTTCGAGACGTTGTAGACGGGGATTCCGGTCTGGCCGACCTGCTTCTGGAGTTGCTGGCCGATGCCGCCCATCCCCATCAGGTTCCCGGCGGCGAGGATGCCCATGTCTGCCATCGTCACGCCCGCGTCGGCAAGCGCGGCCGTGGTGGCTTCTGCAGCGAGGTCGACCGTGTCGAGATCGAGGTGCTTGCCGAACTTCGTCATGTTGATCCCGAGGATCCACACGTCTTCAGCCATGGTCAGTTCTCCTTTGTCGGGGCACGTCGGGAATCGATGCAGAGCAGACCGCCATCAGCACGGCGTCGGGAGCGCCAGCGAGCAGCCGGAAGCGGCGCTGCGTAGCAGACCGCCATCAGCACGGCGTCGGGAGCGCCAGCGAGCAGCCGGACTGCGGCGCTGCGGAGCAGACCGCCATAGGCAAAGCCATCAGCACGGTTCGAAGCCGAAGCCGATGGCCTCGGTGCCGTTCGAGTCGGTGCCGACGGAGTGGGTGGCGAGCCGTACCTTCATGCCGAGCGACACGTGCTCGGGATCGGGCGCGGTGTTGATGACGTTGCCGCGCACGGTCGTGCCATCGATGTCGACCAGGCCGGCGACGAAGGGCACCGGCACGCCAGGGGCGGCGAAGGACACGATGGTGAAGCTCTTGAGTTCGCCTTCGGTGCCCAACGCGACGCGAGTGAAGTCGGTGCCGAAGCACGACGCACATGCGTTTCGCCGATCGAAGAAGCGGGCACCGCAGTTCGTGCACTCGTTGGCCACGAGATGGGGCTCGTCGCCCAGTTCGAGGTAGTCGACGAGGGGGACCTGCGAAGTCATTTCGTCAGTCAAGCACAGCCCCTACTCCGAGGCGACCCGGACCGACTCACCCTCGGCGACCATCACCACGGTTCCGTCGACCTCGACCGGCACCGGTTCGCCGGCCACCACCTCGACCGTGCATCCGGCCCGATCGACGTTGATCAGCAGGTCCGACCCGTGGCGCCGCAGCCGATAGCGCAACCCATTCCACTGGTCGGGCAACCGCGGCTCGAATCGCAGGAGGAGTCCGGTGTCCACCATTCCTGCGAACCCGTGGACGAGGGCGGCCCAGACCCCACCCGCGTTCGCGATGTGAATGCCGTCGGCCGTGTTGCCGTGCGTGTCGGCGAGGTCGAGGTAGAGCGCCTGCTCGAAGTAGTCGTAGGCCAGGTCGTGGTGACCGACGTCGGCGGCCACGATCGACTGGACCGCAGCGGACAACGACGAGTCGCCGGTCGTCAACGGGTCGTAATACTCGAAGTTCCGCCGCTTCTGATCCTTGTCGAAGTGGCGGCCCTGGAGGAACATCGCCAGCACGACATCAGCCTGCTTGAGCACCTGGTGGCGGTAGATCACCAGTGGGTGGAAGTGCAGGAGCAGCGGGTACTTGTCGGGCGGCGTGTGGTCGAAATCCCAGCGTTCTCGGGCGAGGAAGCTCTCCTCCTGCGGGTGGATGCCGAGCTCCTCGTCGTACGGCAGATACATCGCGTCCGCAGCGCGCCGCCACGCGACCAGCTCGTCGGCGGTGACGCCGGTGCGGTGCTGGAGCGCAGTGAACGCGTCGGGGCTCCACTCCTCGAGCAGCTCGACGGTCTGCGCGGCGTAGCGGAGATTGAAGCGGGCCATGACGTTCGTGTACAGGTTGTCGTTGACGACGGTCGTGTACTCGTCGGGGCCGGTGACTCCGTGGATGTGGAACCGCTCGGCGCCGTTGTGGGCATAGAACCCGAGGTCTGACCACATGCGCGCCGTCTCGACCAGGATCTCGGCGCCCTCGTCGCGGAGGAACTCGATGTCGCCGGTGGCGTTGAGGTAGCGCTCGAGTGCGAAGGCGACCGCGGCGTTGATGTGGTACTGCGCGGTACCTGCTGCGTAGTAGGCCGACGCTTCCTCGCCGTTGATCGTTCGCCACGGGAAGAGTGCGCCTTGCTCGCTGAGCTCGGCGGCCCGCTCCCGCGCTGCGTTCAGCATCCGCCAGCGGAACCGGAGGAGCTTTCGGGCGGCTTCGGGCTGGGTGTAGGCGAGGCACGGGAGCACGTAGACCTCGGTGTCCCAGAAGTAGTGCCCGTCGTAGCCGTCACCGGTGACGGCCTTGGCAGCGATGCCTTGTTCGTGGGTGCCGGCCGAGGCCTGTGCCAGCTGAAACATGTTCCAGCGGACGGCCTGCTGGGCAGCCCGGTCGCCGTCGATCTCGATGTCGGCCTGACGCCAGAACTGATCGAGCCACTCCTGTTGGTCGGCGCGTAGCTGATCGACGCCCACCTCCCGGGCTCGCTCGAGAGTGCGATGACAGCGATCGGCCAACTCGGTGGCCGGGACACCGCGCGACGAGTGATAGGTGACGAACTTGGTGAGCCGGAGGGTCTCGCCCTCCTCGGCCAATGCGGTGAACACCGTCTTGGCCAGGTCGTCGCTCACCGTCGTCTCGGCCGTCGAGCTGCACGACGTGACGATCTCGTGCTGATAGGCACACGCCAGCGTCATCCCGCTGCTCGCGCACCGGTAGCCGAGGGTCACCTCACCGCCGGTGACGGAATCGTCGGCGTGGAGCTTGAGCTGAGGTACCAGTACCCGCTGGTCGAACTGGCTGCCTCGGCGCGGATCGCGCCCCTCACCCAGTGCGGCGGTGGCAACGTGATATTCGTCCTCGCCGTCCTGGCGGTTGAGCAGCTGCGACGACACGACGATCGGCGCCGAACCCTCGAGCATCTCGATCTCGAATTCGAGCACGGCGAGGTGCCGGTGTTGAAGACAGACCATCCGCTCGGTCCGCACCCGCACCCGCTTGCCACCCGGCGTCGTCCAGATCACCTCGCGGTGCGACCTCCCGGTCCGGAAGTCGAGGACCCGTTCGTAGTGATCGAGGTCGGCGTCGTTGAGCAGCAGCGGCTCGTCGTCGACGTAGAGCTTCATCAGCTTGGCATCGGGCACGTTGACGATCGTCTGGCCCGTCTTCGCGAAGGCAAACGCGTCCTCGGCGTGGTGGATCTGCCACGTCTCGTGGAAGCCGTTGACGTAGGTGCCGTGGGTGTGTGCTTCGCGGCCCTCGCTCGGATTGGCCCGCATGCCCACATACCCGTTGGCGACAGCGAACAACGACTCGGTGCGGCCACGGTCGTCGGCGCTCATCTCGGTTTCGACGAGCCTCCACGGTTCGACCGGGAACCGATGACGAGGGAGCGATGCTTCGGTGGCGCGGATCTTCACGTCGGCGCCCGGCCCGATGCGAGCGTGTCGGCGAGGTCGTCGACCACCAGGTCAGCGCCGCTCGCGAGCAACGCCGCGCGGTTTCCCCCGCGATCGACGCCGAGCACCAACCCGAAGCCACCCGCTGCACCGGCGGCCACCCCCGAGCTCGCGTCTTCCACGACCACCGATCCCGACGGTGCCACGCCGAGCAGCTCGGCCGCTCGGAGGAACATCGCGGGGGCGGGCTTGCCCTCGAGGCCGTCGGTGTCGGCAACCACGCCGTCGACGACGTGCGGAAACCGATCGGCCATGCCGGCGGCTCGCAACACCCCGCGTGCGTTGCGGGACGAGGAGACGATGGCCTGGGGACGTCCGAGTCGGTCGAGTTCGTCGAGCACCGCGACCGACCCCGGGTACGGGTCGACACCTTCTCGTTCGAGGAGTTCGTTGAACACGGCGTCCTTCTTGTTGCCCATCGCACAGATCGTGCCGTCGCCAGGAGGATCTTCGGGTGATCCCTCCGCGAGGTTGAGCCCGCGCGCTCGGAGGAACGAACGAACACCGTCGTACCTCGGCTTGCCGTCGACGTAGGTGAGGTAGTCCTGCGAGGTGAAGTCCCACGCGGCGAACAGTTCGGCCCAGGCCCGCTGATGCACCTCGGCCGTCGGAGTGATGACGCCGTCGAGGTCGAACAGCACCCCCTGGTGCGCAGCCCAGTCCACCGTGGTCTCGCCGCTCGACATGGGGAATCAGTCTACGGCCACGCCACCACACCCTGGTTCAGCCGCTGGGGTCATCCATCTCACAGCCCCATCGACCGACCGATGATCTCCTTCATGATCTCGGTCGTGCCGCCATAGATCGTCGTGATCCGGGCGTCTGCGTAGGCGCGAGCGATCGGATACTCGACCATGTAGCCGTAACCACCGAAGAGCTGAAGACAGCGATCGACGGTTCGCTTCTGGAGTTCGGTGCACCACCACTTGGCCTGGGCGGCCTCGTCGGCAGTGAGAACACCCTCGTTCAGCGCGGCGATGCAGCGGTCGGTGAAGCTCTCGGCGACGTTGACCTCGGTGGCCAGTTCGGCGAGCTGGAAGCGGGAGTTCTGGAACGAGCCGATCGACTGGCCGAACGCCTGCCGCTCCTTCACGTAGTCGACGGTCCAGCCGAGCGCTGCCTTGGCCGCGGCCACACCGGCGACTGCGATCGACAGCCGCTCCTGCGGGAGGTTGTGCACGAGTTGGACGAACCCTTGCCCCTCGGCGCCCAGGAGGTTCTCGACCGGCACCTCGACGTCGGTGAAGAACAGCTCGGCGGTGTCCTGGGCGTGCATGCCGATCTTGTCGAGGTTGCGGCCACGCTCGAAGCCGTCCATCCCCCGTTCGAGGACCAGAAGCGACATGCCCTTGTGGCGCTCGCTCGGATCGGTCTTGACCGCGGTGATCACCAGGTCGGCGTTGATGCCGTTGGTGATGAAGGTCTTCGACCCGTTGACCACGTAGCGGTCGCCGTGGCGGATCGCCGACGTCGTCATCGAGGCGAGGTCGGAGCCGATGCCCGGCTCGGTCATGGCGATGGCGGTGATCAGCTCGCCAGATGCGATGCCCGGAAGCCAACGCTGCTTCTGGTCGTCGGTGCAGTAGCGCAGGAAGTACGGCAGGCAGATGTCGTTGTGGAGCGTCAGTCCGAGGCCCGAGCCGCTGACGGCCGCGGCCTGGACCTCTTCGATGATCACCGAGTTGAACCGGAAGTCGGTGACACCACCGCCGCCGAGCTCCTCGGGGACGTCGAAGGCGAGGAACCCGTGCCGGCCTGCCTCGGTGAAGACCGACCGTGGCACGATCCCTTCGCGCTCCCACGCCTCGTGGTGCGGGACGACGTCACGGTCGAGCCAGCTCCGGAAGCTGGTGCGAAGGGCCTCGTGCTCGTCGGCGTAGAGCGTGCGTTCCACCTTGGTACCCCGTACGGGATTCGAACCCGTGCCGCCAGCGTGAGAGGCTGGTGTCCTAGGCCACTAGACGAACGGGGCTTGCGGACGCGCCAATCTAGTGGGCCGACGGTGTGGGGGCGGAAATCGATTCGGTGCCCGCGGCAGTAGCTTCGGCACTCCACATGACCGACGAACCCATGGCCCGCCGGGTGGTTGCCGTTGCCACCGCAGTCGCGGCGATGCTCGTGGCCTTCCGATTGGGCGACAAGTCGTTCTGGGTCGACGAGGCGTTCACGATCAGTCACGCCTCGACCCCTGCGTCGGAGTTCTTCGACGTGCTGGTGACCCGTGAGGCGAACGGGGCGATCCACAGCGTCATGGAGTTCGCGCTGGTGCGGGTCGATCGGGCCGAATGGTGGCTGCGGCTGCCGTCGGCGCTCGCCTTCGTCGCCACGGTTCCCCTCGTCCATCTGCTCACGCGGCGGCTGTTCGGCGCTCGCGTGGGAGCCCTCGCCGCGGTCCTGATGGCGCTCAATGCGTTCGCACTCGAATACGGCCAGCAGGCCCGGGTCTACGCGCTCTTCATGGCGGCCTCGACGATGTCGACCTGGCTGTTCGTCCGGTACGTCCAGGACGGCGGCCGGCGGGGATGGCTCGCATGGGTCGTCTCGGCGTCGGTGCTCCCCTACCTCCACTTCTTCGGACTGCTGGTCATCGGCACCCAGATGCTCGTGTCGTTCGTCGTCAAGCCGACCGAGCGCCGTGGTGACCGACTGCTCGGCGGCTTCCTGGTCGCCGTCGTCGCCGCGATCCCGCTGGCGGCGTTCTTCGTTCTGTACGGCGACGAAGGTCAGGCCGTCGGCATCCCGCCGTTGAGTCCTGTCCGACTGGCCGGAGTGTTCGTTCGACTGGCGGGCAACGGCGGCATCCCGCTCGCAATCGGCGTGACGGCCTGTGCCCTCGTCGCCGTCGTCAAGATCCGCCCCGACCGCCAACCGCTTCACGACATGTCGACCGAGGCGTGGGGTCTCGTCGTGCTGCTGTCGGTTCTCGTCGTCCCGGTCGTCGTGGTGGCGTTGCTCTCACCTGTCCTCACCCTGTTCGGCGCTCGGTACTTCATCGCTGGCGCACCAGCCTTGGCCGGCATCACGGCGCTCGGCGTGTCGAAGATCGACCGATCGTCAGTGCGCGTCGGGGCGGTGGTCATGCTCGTCGTGGCGGGTGCCGCTGCGACGGGTTTCTGGTTCGCCCGCGACCCTGTCGAGGACGTCGACACCGCGCTCGCCGACATCGCGCCGCTCATCGAGCCCGGTGACGGCGTGGTGTTCGTGCCGTACTTCATGCGATTGCCGGTCAACGCCTACGCGCCGGACGTACCCGAGGTCGAGCAGCTCGACCTGGTGTGGCCGGTGACCGGCTGGGGCGAGCTCAACATCGGCCACCCCGACTTCGCCACCGCCGGCGACTACGCCCGCGCTGCGGAGGTCGACCGTGTCTGGCTGGTGATCCGTGACGACTTCGCAGACGCCGCCGACGATCTCGACCTGGCCGGCTTCCGAGAAGCGCTCGAAGCCGACCACGACCGGGTCTTCGAGGCGATCTACCCGGGCTTTCGCATCGAACGCTACGACCGGAACTGACAGCGGGAAGGCTACGCGACCGAGCGTCGAGTCGCTTGCCGCTGGCGAGCCAACTCTCGATCGCGATGCCCCGGGGGGTCAGTCGCCGATCTGGAGAGTCGCCGCTCCCGCAATGGGGACGAGCAGGTCGCCCACCACGACAACGAGGTCACCCGCGTCGATCATCGCTTGACCGAGCTCACCAGTGGGGGTGTCGAGAGGAACGGGTCCCGGCACTGAAAGGCTTCTGGCGCGGGGACCCGTCCACGGTTTCGCATGTTGGACCGTTCCTTCGGCGCCGACGCTCGGTCGAGTGCGTACCTCAGGCACTCCCCGACCCTTGAGTCGGGCCGGTGTGAGAAAGGCACTTCGACCCTTCATGAACGGACGCGGTCGGAGCACGATCGCCTCGTGAACTCGAGTACCTCACCCGCTCCGATCGGTCCCCGCCGCCTCGTGCCTGCGACCCTGCTCGGGCGTCGTTGTCTCGGGTTCCTCGGCGTCGGGATCGTGGGTCTGCTTGCCATGGTGGTGTCGGTTGGCTCGGGTCAGGAGGGTGGCGACACCTTCGCCGACAACTGGTGGATCAGTGGCCCCGCGCTCGTTGCCGCGCTCGGACTCGTCGGCGCGTTCGTGACGGGTCTCATCGCGATCGTTCGCAATCGAGAGCGATCGCTCCCGGTCATCCTCGCGACAATCGTCGGCGCGCTGGTGCCGATGTTCCTCATCGGTGAGATCACGACCCCGCATTGAACCCTCGGGTCGCCGAGCAGGGGCCTGTACATCTCACCCATGCTGATTTCGGGGGTGGCACCGCACGCTGCGTACCGCTCGCATTACGCGGATTGCCGAGCGCAGACGACGGAGCTACAACGACCGACTCCAACAACAACTCAAGGGAGAACCGGATCATGGGCAAGAAGATCGCAGCAGCAGTGATGGTGCTCGGCATGACCTTCGGCGTCGGCACAGGCGTCGCCGCAGCCGACAAGCCAGGCGTCGGCAACGCCGTCAAGGGCTGCACGGGTGGCCTCAGCTTCGGCCAGGCGAACAGCGCAGTCGTTCGCGGACTCGTCGAGCATCCCTACTTCCCCGGCTATCAGGCCGGCGGCGCCAAGGGCCTCGTCGCTGCTGTCGTCGCTGGAGATCACCCCTGCGGCTAATGGACCCGACCTCGGCGTGGTGACGGCGGACCCAGCGAACTCCGTCACCACGCCAAGGGAGTGTTGACCGCGCACACCGGTCAGCCACCCTCGAACCCGGTGCCGCTCCGTTGGGCTCACGTACGAGCCAGCAGGTACCACCTCGGCTCGACCCTCTTGAGCGGGAGCGGCAGGGCAGCCTCGTACTCAAGCTCATCCAGAATCGTCCAGCCAGGAAAGAAGTGGGCGAGATCTTCGCGGTTTGCGCCAGGTGGCAGCGGGCCACGGCGTGCCCTTCTCCACACCAAGATGAGCATCTCGGCATCAGGCCCGGCGACAGCGTCCACGCCTCGACCGAAACCGATCCGTTGATCGTCGCTCAGATGGTTGAAGCACTCGGCATCGAGGAACAGCCGAAAGCCGTCGCCGACTCCGGCATGTTCGAGGTCGGTAACGTCCCCTTCGCAGAACCTGGCCGTGACGTTCGCCTGGTGGGCGCTCTGACGCGCGAGCTCGACGGCCTTTGGGACGACGTCGACGCCCACGACGTCCCAGCCTCGCTTGGCGAGCTCGATCGAGTATCGACCGGTCCCGCAGCCGAGGTCGAGTGCGGTTCGTCGTGGGCTGTCGCAGCCATCTTCGATCCGCTTCAGCAAGGAGCGCAACTGGGTGAGCTGCGACTCCGTGTCGTCTTCCCACGGGTGGAGTCCGAGCTTGTACATGAAGCGGTACCAGCGGCTCACTTCGTCGACCCTAGAACACATCCGCCGGGTGCTGCCCATAGCCATCTTCGGGGCTGACCTGAGAGGGTTCGCCGGAGTTGTGACCAGATTGTGACCAGTCTGTGACTCTCGGCCGATCTCACTCAGGAACACGACGCTGCGACCTGCGGTTTCTGCTCAGAGATTGGTTCGGGAGGGAGGACTCGAACCCCCAATGGCTGGACCAGAACCAGCTGTGTTGCCTATTACACCACTCCCGAGTGAGCGGAGCGTCGAGACTAGCGGCCGGCCTGAGCAGCCAGGAACTCATTGATCCGGCTCAGGAGTTGACTGCGTCGTCGAGGTTGACCAGGCGGCGAAAGCCGATGAATCGACCGACCGACACCGCGGCGGTCTCCTTGGCGAGCAGCTTCATCCGGGTGAGCGTCGACTGCGTCGAGCGGACCGGGGACACGGTGGCGTTCAGACCCAGTTCGCCGGCGATGGCCTCGACTCGATAGGCGTGGTAGTCGTCGGTCACCAGGATCACGTCGGTCACGTCGCGCTCGGCGAGGAAGCGGGCACTGGCCGCGAGTTGCTCCCAGGTGTTGGTGCCGTCGACCTCCTTGAGGATGTCGTCGTCGGGCACGCCGAGATCGCGGAGGTGGTTGTACGACGCCGTCGCTTCGGTGAAGCGGTCGCCGGGCTGGCGGCCACCGGTGACCACGATCATCGGCGCCATCCCTTCGTCCCACAACACATGGGCATGGTCGAGTCGCTCCTCGAGCACGGGCGACGGCTCACCGTCGTACTGCGCGGCGCCCAGCACGATGATCGCCTCGGAAGGACGAGCGTCGTCCTGTCCCGTCGCCCACCACACCTGGACGAAGGTCACCCCCACGTACAGCCCGACCAGCGCAATGGCGGCCGCAGCCACCTTGGCGGTGGTTCGGAGACGGAGCCGGCGTGTCATCTCAGAGCCGACGACGTGCCGATCTCAGCCGTTCGAGGGTGCGATCGCGCCCCAGCACCTCGAGCGCCTCGAACAGCGGCGGCCCGACGCTCTGGCCAGTCGTCGCGATGCGCACCGGCGCTTGTGCCTTGCCGAGTTGCAGGTGGCCCTCGTCGTTGACGAATCCGGCCTCGATGCCGACCTGTTCGACCACCGATCGAATGGCGTCTGCATCCCACTCGACATCTGCGAAGCCTCCGATCACCCCGTCGAGCATCACCACACTGCGGTCGCCGTGTTTGAGGACGCCCTTCTGCCACGAGTCGTCGTCGATCTCGACCTCATCGGTCAAGAGGAAATCGACGGCACCGTCGACGTCAGCGAGCAATCGCGTACGGCCCTGGATCGGCCCGACCAGCTGGCGAAGAGGCTCCATCGCCGCCGGATTCGACAGAAAGGGCTCGACGCGCGTCAGGAAGTCGTCGGTGTCGAGTCTCCGGATGTAGTCGGCGTTGATGTGAGCCATCTTCTTCTCGTCGAAGAACGCCGGCGAAAGAGTGACGTCTTCGAGGCGGAAGAGATCGATGATCTCCGAGACCGGCCGGATCTCGACGTCGTCCTTGGGCCCCCAACCGAGCAGCGCCAGGTAGTTGACCATCGCCTCGGGGAGGAACCCTTTGTCACGGAAGTCGACCACCGAAACCGAGTCGCGCCGCTTGCTCAGCTTCTTGCGATCCTTGTTGACCAACACCGGCAGGTGGGCGAACTCGGGCCGGTAGTCGAGGCCCAACGCCTCGGCGATCAGCAGGTACTTCGGGGTGCCGTTGACGTGCTCCTCGCCCCGAACGACGTGGGTGATCTCCTGGAACACGTCGTCGACGACGTTGGCCAGCAGAAAGGTCGGCGTGCCGTTCGACCGCAGGAGCACGAAGTCCTCGAGCGAGGCGTGGTCGAAGCTGAGGTCGCCGCGAATCAGGTCGTGGAACGTCGTGGTGCCCTCGTCGGGAACGCGGAATCGCAGCGCACGGCCCGGTCCGGCCTCGAGCCCACGGTCACGGCAATGACCGTCGTAGCCGGCCTCGCCCCGCGCCTTGGCGCGGTCATCGACGTCCGCCGGCAGACAGTCGCAGTAGTAGGCCGCCCCGGTTGCGAGCAGCTGGCGAGCCGCCTCTGCATAGGCGGGAAACCTGTCGGACTGGTGGACGGGCTCGCCGTCCCAGCCCAGCCCGAGCCACTCGATCATCTCGTAGATGTTGTCGACGAGCTCGGGGCGGTTCCGTTCGAGGTCGGTGTCCTCGATGCGCAGGAGGAACTCGCCGCCGGTGCGGCGCGCGTGAAGCCAGTTGAACAGCACCGTTCGGGCACTGCCGATGTGCAGGTACCCGGTCGGTGAGGGGGCGAAGCGGAGCCGGGGTCGATTGGACAAGAGGATCAAGGGTACCGACCCCCTGGCCACCTGAACTGGTAGAACCGCGAGATGCCTTTCGCGGCGGGGATCGACCTGGGCACCACGTTCACCGCGGCAGCGACCAATCGCGACGGACGCGTCGAGATGTTCCGGCTCGGGTCGTCGTCGTTCACCGTGCCCTCGGTGCTGTACTTCGCCGAGGGCGGTGCCATGACCACCGGCGAAACCGCTCGGCGCCGCCTCACCACCGAACCGGACCGGGTCGCCCACGAGTTCAAGCGCCGCATGGGCGACCCCGCACCGCTGATGATCGGCGGGGCGCCCTACGCAGCCCACCTCCTCACCGGTCGCCTGCTCGACTGGGTCGTCGACCGCATCGAGGAGCAGGAGGGCGAGCGTCCCGAGTTGGTGACGGTCACCCATCCCGCGAACTGGGGGCCGTTCCGCCGGGAGCTCATGGATCAGGCCATCAAGGCCGCCGAGGTGTCCCGCGCGGTCACCATCACCGAGCCCGAAGCGGCGGCGATCGCCTATGCCACCGCTCGCGAGGTGCAACCCGGCGCCGTCATCGCGGTCTACGACCTCGGAGGCGGGACCTTCGATGCCGCGCTCCTGCGTCGAACCGACCAGAACACCGGCTTCGAGCTCATCGGCGAACCCGACGGCGTCGAGCACCTGGGTGGCCTCGACTTCGACGCGACGCTGTACGGGATGGTCGTCGAGCAGATCTCCGACGAGATCGATGAGCTCGACCCGCAGGCCCCGAACGTCCGAGCCGCAGTGCAACGCCTTCGCGAAGAGTGCGTCGCCGCGAAGATCGCGCTGTCGACCGACACCGACGCCACCATCCCCGTCATCCTTCCCGGATTCGAGACCCAGATCCGGGTCAACCGCAACGAGTTCGAACAGCGCATCGCGCCGCTCCTCCAGGAGACCATCGGCGCGCTGCGCCGCACCCTCCGATCGGCCGGCGTCGAAGCCGAGGATCTCGACCGGGTGCTCCTCGTCGGCGGTTCGAGCCGCATCCCTCTGGTCGGCCAACTCGTGACGCGGGAACTTGGACGGCCGGTCGCCATCGACTCCGACCCGAAGAACGCCATCGCTCGCGGGGCGGCGATCCATTCCGCGCAACAGGCCGGTGACCCGCCGATCGCCGCCACCTACGCCCCTCCATCCGCTGCCCCCATTCCGTCGAACCCGGCCCCACCGGCAGTGCCCCCAGTGGTTCCCGTCCCTGTCCCTGTCCCCGTCCCGCCGACCCCGGCCACATCACCTCCGCCCACCCCGACTCCGCCCACCCCGACCCCGGCAGCACCACCTCCGCCCACCCCACCTCCGCCCACTCCGACGCCGGCAGCAGCGACCGCGGCCACCCCGACGCCGGCAGCAGCGACCGCGGCCACCCCACCGCCGGGTGCCGGCCCCGCGAGGAGCAAGACGCCCTTCATCATCGGTGGCGTGGTCGCAGCGATCGCGGTCATCGGCGGCATCCTGTTCGCCAGCTCCGGGGGTGAGGATCCCCCTCCGGTCACCCGCAGCAGCCAGCGAGACGACAGCATCCTCGCGGTCGAGAACGGGGACTGCCTGAAGGTCGACGCACGCGGCAACATCGACAACGTCCGCTGCTCCGAGCCGAATCTCGGCGAGGTCTACTTCGTCTTCGAGAGCGAACTCGGCCCTGGCAGCAAGGACCCCTTCCCCGGCGCCGATGCACTGTTCGAGGAGGGCCAACCCGTCTGCGACGCCGAACTCGCCAACGCCAACCCGACGACGGTGGTCGCGCCGTTCCTCGCCACGGTGATCAGCTCGGACGAAGTCGAGTGGGAGAGCCTCAATTCGCGACGAATCGTGTGCCTCGCCGAGCCGGCGACCTCGATCACCGCCTTCCAGCAGGATCGCTGCTATGACCGTGCGCTCTTCGATGATCCGACGGTGTCGTCGGACATCACCCTCACCGTCGTCGAGTGCGTGCCGCCCTTCTTCGGCTCGGTCTACTTGTCCACGAACTTCAGCAGTCCGCCTGACGCATTCCCGGGGGCCGAGTCCCTCCTCGTCGAGGCGATCCCGGAATGTGAAGCCCAGTTCGAGACCCAGACCGGGACACCGCTCGAAGGCTCAGGCCTGCTGTTCGAGGCCATCATCCCCAACGAGATCGAGTGGGATGCGGGCCACCGCTTCTTCGCCTGTGGGTCCTACGCCGAGAGCGGCATCGTCAGCTTCTCGCCCGGGCTCTGCACCCGGAAGGAAGAGACGGCCGACGACCCGGACATCTCCCTCATCTTCCTCACCCAGTGCGTGACGGTCGAAGACGGCTCACGGGTGACCGTGCCCCACGCGGGCGAGGTGATCGCCCAGGTGCCGTTGTCCGGCGGACCAGACGATCCCTTCCCGGGCAACCAGACGATCTTCGACGAGGCGCAGCCCCTCTGCAATGACGCGTTCGAACCCTATGTCGGGACCCCGCTCGACGCGTCGTCGCTGATCGTGTTCGCCGTTGCCCCCGGCGAGGACGAGTGGATCGACCTCGGGGTCCGCACCGCAGCATGCACGGTCGAGTCGGCCGACGGCAGCGAACTCACGCAGGCCGTGCTCCAGAGCGGGCTGTGAGCGTCTGTCTCAACTGACCGACGCGCCGCCCGGCGGCGGCATGTTGACCCACGTCCTACCCGGCGTGAACTCGATGGGCGTCCCGTCATCGAGGGTGTACTCGATCACCTCACGTGCCGAGTCACGACTCCAACGCCCGACGAACCGCTGACCGCCGGTCAGCACCCAGACCTCGCCCTCACCCACGGTCCTGGCTTCGGGCACCGGGGACCCGGTGGTGTCCACCTGGCCCGTCGGCACATAGTCGGTGAACTGGATGACGACGTTCTTCACCGACACCTGGGCGCCCGACTCGTCGAGGTGAGGCGTGCCGGCCTGCAGTCGATTCCACGAGTCCGTCGACTCGTCATAGGTCCACGTCACGGGCGCACCCCCCGCGCCGCCCCCGTAGTCGACGGTCGCGGTGCTCGTGGGTTCGCCTCCCGTCGGCGATCCGTAGACGAACAGCTGCGGCGGAGGTGCGGAGTCCTCGGGAGCCCGAGCGAAGAGCTCGATCGTGTTGCTCATCGAATTGTGGGGCGCCGGACGGCCCGGCTCGCGGTAGTACAGCGAGGGCAGGGCGTCGATCCCCACATTGACGACCTCGCCGTCGCGTACCGCAGCGTTGAGTTCCTGGATCGCGATGCCGTTGGCCCCGTGCCAGGCGAACAACGGCCGGTTGAGCATGCGCAGGACGTCGACGTCGGTCGTCCGGAACGACCGGACCGGACCGACCGGGTTGGCATCACGGCTGTGAAACACCGTGAGCAGTCGGGTGACACCGCCCTCGACTCGCGGCTCGAAGACCACGTCGGCATTGGTCAACCCAGATTGTGGGCGCGCCTTCTTGTCCGAGTTGTCGATCTTCACGACGAGGGCCGGACGGCCGGCGGCGGCAAGGCCTGAGGCGGGCACCGGCGTGCCGAGCAACGGGTACACCTCGCCGGTCGATTCGGTCGTCGTGGTCGTCGGCGGCTCGGTCGTCGTGGTCGTGACGGTCACCTCGGGCTCGTCGCCGCCCCGTGTCAACGCGAACCCGACCGCACCAGCGACCACCGCGACGACACCGCCGATGAGCAGGACCCGGTTCCGCGTCGACAGGGCCTTCAAGCGGGTCAGCACGGCACCAGTGTGAACCCTGGATCGGGCGTGTGGTGCGCGGGCGGTTCGACCCCGAGCGCAGCCAGGATCGCCGGCGCGATGGCGGTCGTCGAGACCTCGGGTCGGAGAGAGTCACCGGCGGGATGCTGTGGGTCGTACACGAACAGCGAACCCTGGGGGACGTGATACGCGCTCGAACCCGCCTCGTCCTCGATCTGGACGCGCTCGAGGCCCAGCGCAGACCCATCGACGGCCTCGCCCGCGACCCGGACCTCGCCGATCGCGTCATCGGCCTGGCCGAACTCGAGGCTGAACAGCCCCGCCCTGTCGGCCGCATGAGTGATCGGCGCCCCCCCGACCGACAACGAATCCAGAAAGGCGCCGAAACCGGCCTGCGCCGCCTCGTCGACGCGGATGCTCACCATCGGATCCATCGCCGGACGGCGCTCCCAGCTGCCTGCGCCGACCCCGGCTCGGGCCATCAGGCGGTCGGCGTCGCGCAACAGAAGCAACTCACGAACGGGGGTCCCCTGCGCAGCCGCCTGGCCCATCGACGAGGTCACGACCAACAGATACCGGGGGTCCTTGGCCACGAAGGACGCCAACCGCGCGAACAGCCGATCGGCATGACCCATCGCAATGTCGATCTCACCTGCGTAGCGGTGCTGCCAGTCGGGCTCGAATCCGTAGTCGGCGGGGTCGTAGTCATCGGGATAGGTCGCGGCCCAGTAGCGGTGCATCGCCGACGCCACGTGATTGGTGAAGACGATTGCGAGATCGGGGCGCCGACGGGTGAGCTGGTGTGTGAAGAGGTCGAACGCGAGCACGCTCTGGAGGCTGCGGCGCCGGATCCGGGTCCACGGCGTGCGGCGCTCGTCTGCGAGTTGACGGACCAGCGACGCCACCGTCGCCGGGCGTAGGCCGAGAAACGGCGAGAGAGCGAGGAAGGCCCCGGCCCGCCTGACATCGATCGAGGTGTCGACGTTTCGGGCCGACGCGCGGGCCATGGCGAGGTTGAAGGCCTGGAAGGGACGCAGCGACCGCGGGTGAGCGGCATCGTCGGGCGCGAACGTGTCGGGCAACCAGAAGGCGTACCGGTCGACATCGTCCGGAAGCGGATGCGAATGGAGCGGACCGAACACTCCGACATCTCGACCGGCGCGCTGTGCCAATGACCAGTAGGTGGGATGGCGCCGATCGACTCCTGACGTGTCCTGCCCGAGGTCGGTGATCCGATGGCGGTCGTTGTCGACGCCCCGGTGCACGGTCGGCCAGGTGATCCACGGCGAGAGGTGGCCGTGATCGGGCGCAACGGAGGTGAACTGGCGGCTCAGTGCCAGGATGTCGGCGCTCGGTGACGCCGGGTGGGCGGCGATGTGATCGTCGAGGATCCGCCACGGCACCTCGTTCAACTCGACGACGATGACACGGCGCGGCGTCGTCATCGAGTCGAGCCGGCCTCAGCCGACACCGATCAACGCCCGCCACTGTCCGACGTCGACCGCAGTGTGCGGCATGCGAAGCGTCCCCTCGGGAATCATGTCGACCAGATCGCGCCGCTCTCGGTAGTGGTGCTCGTGGGAGACCTCCTCGAACAGCTTCTTGCGAAGGTCGACCAGTTCGCGCGGCGCCTCGCTCAGGTAGCCCCAGATCGTCAGGGCGAGGGTGAGGTCGTGCGTGACCGGCGCTCGGCCGAACAGCGATGCGCGACGCAGCCCGATCGCGACACATCCGGAGAGAGCGTCGCGCTCGTGTTCGCCGGATTCGAGGACGAGCGCGCCCTCGAACTGTCGGGCGAGCTTGAGCATGAAGCCCTGGTCGGGGCCCGGCGAACCGAGGTGCTCTCCCCGGGGCTGGCCGCCGACGAGATCTGCCGGACGATCGGCGGTCCACGAGTCGTCGTGCCGCGGTGGCGACTGATAGGTGCGCACGCGCTGTGCCGGTTTGTGCGGCACGAACTCCGGAGCTGCCATGGACCCGACGATATTCGCTCGGCCGCCGAACTCAGGTGTCCCCTGCGTGGAGCAGACCGAACACGATGCCGTCGAGCAATGCCTCCCACGAGGCTTCGATGATGTTCTCGGAGACGCCGATGGTCGACCACTGACGATCGCCATCGGTGCTGTCGATCAGGACGCGAGTCACGGCTTCGGTTCCGTGGGCCGAGTCGAGGACTCGGACCCGGTAGTCCACGAGGTGGATGCCTGCCAGGGCGGGAAACCTGCCGTTGAGCGCGTTCCGGAGGGCGGCGTCGAGCGCATTGACCGGACCATTGCCCTCGCCGACGGCGATCTTGCGGGCATCACCGACCCAAAGCTTGACCGTCGCCTCGTTGGCGAGATCGACGCCGTCGGCGGGCCAGGCGACACCTTCGCGGTGGTAGCTGGTCACGCGATACGACTCGACGCGGAAGTAGTCGGGCTCCCAACCCAGGCTCCGACGCATGAGGAGCTCGAGGGAGGCATCGGCCGCCTCGAACACGTAGCCGGCCGCCTCGAGGTCGTTCACCCGCTTCGCCAGGTCCGCCGCTGCCGAGCCGTCGAGCTCGAGACCGAACTCGGCGGCCTTGAGGTTCATGCCCGATCGTCCGCCCAGATCGCTCACCAGGACGCGGGTGTGGTTCCCGACGACGGCGGGCTCGACGTGTTCGTACGCCGACCCGCCCACCTTGCCGAGGGCCGAGGTGTGGAGCCCGCCTTTGTGCGCGAACGCCGAACTCCCCACGTAGGGATCGGCCGGATGCGGCGGGAGGTTCACCAGCTCGGCCACGTGGCGACTCACCGAGGTGAGTCGTTCGAGGCGGCCCTCCGGCAGACAGGTCAGGCCGAGCTTGAGCGACAGGTTCGGGATGCAGGTGATGAGGTTGGCGTTGCCGGTCCGCTCGCCGTAGCCGTTGATGGTCCCCTGGAGATGCGTTGCTCCGCCGACGACGGCGGCGATGCTGTTCGCCACCGCGCAGCCGCTGTCGTTCTGCGTGTGGATGCCCACGATGACGTCGTCGTCGAAGTGAGCCCGGATCTCGCCGGTGATGTGCTCGACCTCGTGCGGAAGTGAGCCGCCGTTGGTGTCGCACAGGACGAGTGTCTCGGCGCCGGCGATTGTCGCGGCTTCGAGGATGCGGAGGGTGAATTCGGCGTTGGCCTTGTAGCCGTCGAAGAAGTGCTCGGCGTCGAAGAAGACCCTCATGCCCGAGGCCTTCAGGAACTCGACGGAGTCGGCGACCATCGCCACGCCTTCGTCGAGCGTCGTCCCCAGCGCGTCGATGACGTGGAACTCCGAGCTCTTTCCAACGATGCACGCGATCGGCGCGCGCGACTCGACCAGTGCATTGAGGGTCGAGTCGTCGTCGACTCTTCCCATCGGTCGGCGAGTCGACCCGAAGGCGACCAACTCGGCGGTCTGCAGGTCGAGCTCGGTCGGCGCCAACCGGAAGAACTCGGCGTCTTTCGGATTGGCCTGCGGGTATCCGCCCTCGATGTAGCGGACGCCGAGCCAGTCGAGTTGCTCGGCGATCCGGAGCTTGTCGGTGACCGACAGCGAGATGCCCTCGAACTGCGCCCCGTCGCGAAGCGTCGTGTCGAACACCTCGATGTCCAGCGTTCCCCGGCCACGGAGGCCACCGCCATCGTTGTTCCGCCGGCGCTCCGTCACTGGAATCCACCCGGCCGCAGTCGATCAGTCATTGCACAACTCGACCCAGTCCTTGTAGCGGTCGACCTCCCCGCGCACGGTCGCGAAGAACGTCTCCTGGATGCGGCGGGTGATCGGGCCCGGCTCGCCGATCTCCCGATCGTCGACCGAACGGATCGGCACGACCTCGGCTGCGGTCCCCGACAGGAACGCCTCGTCGGCGGTGTAGAGATCGGACCGAAGCAGGTTCGCCTCGCGGTACGGAATGTCGAAGTCGCGGGCGATCGTGTGCACGGTGTCCTGGGTGATGCCCTCGAGCGCGCCGGCGCTGACCGGGGGCGTGAGGATCTCGCCGTTCTTCACGATGAAGATGTTCTCGCCCGTGCACTCACTGACGTACCCCTGCGGCGACAGGAGGATCGCCTCGTCGTAGCCGGCCTTGATCGCCTCGACCTTGGCCATCGACGAGTTGATGTACATCCCGGTGCCCTTCGCAGCGGGCGGCATGGCGTTCGGATCGTGCCGCTTCCACGAACTGATCTTCATCCGGACACCGTGCTTCACGCCGTCGTCACCGAGGTAGGTCCCCCACGGCCAGACGGCGATGGACACGTTGACCGGACACGGCAGTGGGTTCAGCCCCATCTCGCCGTACCCGAGGTAGACGATGGGGCGGATGTAGCACGATTCGAGGCCGTTGATGCGGACCGTCTGCTTGGTCGCGGCGACCAGGTCGTCAGCCGAGAACGGAATGTCGAGCATGTAGATCTTGGCGCTGTCGAAGAGCCGTCGGATGTGGTCGGTGAGCCGGAACACCCCAGGCCCCTCGCTTGTGTCGTAGGCCCTGATGCCCTCGAACACGCCGAGGCCGTAGTGCAGGCTGTGGGTGAGCACGTGGATCTTGGCATCGGCCCAGTCGACGAGTTCGCCGTCCATCCAGATCTTGTCAACGGTCTCGAGAGGCATGGCTCAAACCCTTTCTGCGACGAGGTCGCCGATTTTCGTGGGAACGGGGGCGCCGGCCAGGACCTCGGCGAGCGCCGTGCGGATGCGGCGACCGGCCTCGGCCTCGCCGAGGAACTCGAGCATCATGGCCGCGGAGAGGATCTGTGACGACGGGTTGACCGCGTCGGTGCCCACGATGTCGTGAGCCGAGCCGTGCACGGGCTCGAACATCGACGGGCTCGTGCGATCGGGATTGAGGTTGCCGGTGCCGGCGAGGCCGACACCTCCGGTCACGGCTCCGGCCAGGTCGGTGATGATGTCACCGAACAGGTTGTCGGTCACGATCACGTCGTACCGCTGCGGGTCGTCGACCAGATAGATGCAGGCTGCATCGACATGGTTGTAGGCGGTGTCGATGTCGTCGTAGTCGGCGGCGACCGCGTCGAAGGTCCGCTGCCACAGGTCGCCGGCGAACGTGAGCACGTTGGTCTTGTGCACGAGGGTGAGGTGTCGCCGCCGGCGACCTCGGGCCAGTTCGAAGGCATGGCGGATGCACCGCTCGACGCCCATCCGTGTGTTGACCGAGCCCTGCGTCGCGACCTCGTGCGGCGTGCCCTTCCGGAGGAAGCCGCCCTCGCCGCCGTACGAGCCCTCGGTGTTCTCGCGCACGACCACGAACTCGGCGGGTCTGCCACGCACGTCGGTGCCCTCGAACGGTCGGAGATTGATGTACTGATCGAGCGCGAACCGAAGCTTGAGGATGATGCCGCGCTCGATGGTGCCGCCCGGGATCCGGGTGTCACCCACCGGCGGACCCAACGGGCCCTTGAGGATCGCATCGAAGGCGCGGAACTGCTCGACCTCGTCGTCGTCCAACACGTGCCCGTCACGAAGGAATCGGGTGGCACCGATGTCGAACTCGGTGATGTCGACCTCGACTCCTGTGGCGCGCACGACCGAGAGCGCGGCCGCGACGATGTCGGGGCCGATGCCGTCTCCGGGGATGGTGGCGAGCTTGTGAGTCACGCGTGATTGCTCCTGAAAATGAGAAACCGCCCACCGAGGTGGACGGGAAAGCAGCGCTCGTCGCGGGCGACGGCGCTACGTGATGATGATTACGAGCGAGAGTTCGGTCTGCATCGTCGGGAAGTCTGACGCTCGGGACAGTCTCTCGTCAACCGATTGACGTGACAGGCTCTCCCGATGCCTGACGATGCCTCGCTCCCCGACCCCGCGACGGCCGAGGAGGTCCCCCAGGTCCTGATCGGCATCTCCTTCGACGACGTCTTCCGTGCACAGGAGTTCATGACCGCGCTGTCGCGACTGGTGTCGAAGGACTCTCTGGCGCTCCACGACGCCGTGCTCGTCGTGAAGGACGCCAAGGGAGACACGAAGGTGGTCGAGACGATCGATCCCCAGCCGGGCCGGTCAGCGCTGTCGGGAGGGATGTGGGCGGGTCTCTTCGGCCTGCTGCTCGGCGGACCGGTCGGCTGGATCGCCGGCGCCGCGCTCGGCGCCGGGGCGGGCGCCGTGACGGCCAAGGTGATCGACCTCGGGATCTCCGACGCCTGGGTCGCCTGGTTCAAGGACACGGTGCAGCCCGACACCGCCACCGTGGCGATGTTGGCGACCGACATCGACGAGGACGTGCTCGTGGCCGAGGTCTCCCGCTTCGCCGGCGGACGGCTTGTCTACGGCAACCTCGAATCCGACATGCTCGACCGTGTCGCGACCGCACTGGGCCAACCCGGGTTCCGAAACCCCTGACGATCCCCGTAGCCTCGTCCGGATGGCTGACACCACCCAGCTCTCGCAGGCCGCCTACGACCGCCTCAAGACCGAACACGACGACCTCACCACCCGGGGCCGCATCGACATCGCCCGGAAGATCGAGGTCGCCCGCGAGATGGGCGACCTCTCCGAGAACGGCGACTACCACGCTGCCAAGGAGGAGAAGGGCAAGATGGAAGGGCGGATCATGCACCTCGCCCAGATCCTCGAGAACGCCGAGATCGTCGAGTCGAGCGGCTCCGACGAGGTGATCGCCGGCAGCGTCGTCGAAATCCGCTACGAGGGCGACACCGACACCGAGACCTTCCTCCTCGGATCGATCGAGGAACGACACGACGATCTCGAGGTCATGTCGCCCGGCTCACCGCTCGGCCAGGCGCTCATCGGTGCATCGCAGGGCGACACCGTGACCTACGAGACCCCCACCGGGGCCACCCTCGCAGTCGAGGTCGTCGACCTCTCGTGAGCGCACCGCACCTCGTGCTGCCGCCCGGCGGGCCGCTCGAGTTGCCCGACCGCGGAACGACGTTCATCCGGCACCTCGACGGACCGGCTGACGCACCGACGGTGTTCCTCCTGCACGGGTGGACTGCGACCGCCGATCTCAACTGGGGATCCGCGTACGAGGCGCTCGGCCGTCACTTTCGAGTCGTTGCGATCGATCATCGAGGCCACGGGCGCGGGATCCGGCCACCGGGCCGCTTCCGGCTACGTGACTGCGCCGACGACGTCGTTGCCGTGTGTGATGCCCTGGGAATCGACCGTTTCGTGCCGGTCGGATACTCGATGGGTGGGCCGATCGCGCAGCTGACCTGGAAGCGGCACCCCGATCGCGTCGACGGCCTCGTGCTGTGCGCCACCAGCCGCAGCTTCAGCGGCAGCCAGGGTGAACGCATGCTCTTCGGTGCGATGCCGGCGCTCGCGGCAACCATACGTCTCACGCCCGGCACCGCTCGCCGTCGGTTCACCGAGCGCTACGTGACCGGACGATTCGACGACACTCCCGTCGGCCGATGGGCAGCCGACGAGGTCCGCCGCGCCGACAGCGTGAAGCTGATCGAGGCCGGGGCGTCGCTCGGCCGCTTCGACAGCTCACCTTGGATCGACAGGGTCGACGTGCCCACCGCCGTGGTCCTCACCGAACTCGACCTCGCGGTGCCGCCTGAGCGGCAGCGGGCACTGGCCAACTCGATCGAGACGGCTCGCGTCCACCCGGTTCCCGGCGACCACGCGGTGTGCGTGTCGGACCCCGGCGCATTCGTGCCCCGGCTGGTCGAGGCGTGCCTCGACGTGACGCGACGCACGGCCGTGCGGTTCTGACCCCACGCGACGAGCGGCCGGCTCGACGCCGGCCGCTCGCTCAGTTCAGATCACCCGAGGTCAGCTCAGGCGAGGATCTTGGCCTTCAACGACGCGAACTCCTCGTCGGTGAGCTTGCCGGCGTCGTGCAGGTCGGAGAGCTTCGCCAGTTCGGTGGCCGAGCTGCCGGCGGCTTCACGGACGTACGAGTCGAACGCGTCCTGTTGCGCCTGGGCCGCCCGCATCTGCCGCTCGCCCATCTTGTGACCGCGAGCGATCAGGTAGACGAACACACCCAGGTACGGCAAGAAGATGACGAAGATCAACCAGGCGGCCTTCGCCCAGCCGCTCAGGTCGTCTGAGCGGAACAGGTCGGCGAAGACCTGGAACAGGATCATGATCCAGATGAAGAACAAGAAGAAGTAGAGCATCGACCAGAGCACCTGGCCGGTTCCGAACTCGGCAGCGAGCAGCATGAATCAAACTCCAGGGTGGGACGTGAGAGAGAAAGCGAGCCATCCGGCTCGCGGCGTCATGGTCTCGTCAAGTGACGCGAGATGTCAAACCCCCTCCACCCAGGAGGGGGCAGCCGAGGGCCCGGCACTAGGGTTCCCGCAATGCTGATCCTCCTCCTTCTCGTGTCCGGCATGGCCATCGGCGGGCTCGCCCAGGTGATCCTGGGCCGCTCAGGCTTCAAGATCGACTGGACGATGGCACTGGTGGCCGGCATCGGCGGTTCGTTCGTCGGTGGGCTCCTCGCGAGCCTTCTGGCCGGTGACGGGCTCGCGATCAAGCCCAGTGGCATCATCGGTTCACTCGTCGGCGCGCTCGTGGTGACCGCGGTCTGGTGGCAGACCAGCAAGTCACGCGCCTGAAGGCCAAGGTGACATCGGTGCAGATACCGGCGGGCACCTTTCGGATGGGATCCGACTCGCACTATCCGGAGGAGCGTCCCGCTCACGACGTCGCGGTCGAGGGTTTCGTCCTCGGAGCCACCGCGGTCACCAACGCGGAATTCGGCCGATTCGTCGAGGCGACCGACTACGTGACGGTGGCCGAGCGGCCGCTCGACCCCGCCGAGTTCCCTGGCGCTCCGGCCGAGAACCTCGCTGCCGGATCGATGGTCTTCACGATGACCTCCGGGCCTGTCGACCTCCGCCACCTCAGTCAGTGGTGGACGTGGACGCTTGGCGCCTGCTGGCGACACCCCGAGGGGCTCGGAAGTGGGATCGAGACGCGCTCGGATCACCCGGTCGTGCACGTCGCCTACGAAGATGCCGAAACGTATGCCGAGTGGGCCGGTCGGCGACTGCCCACCGAGGCCGAATGGGAGTTCGCCGCACGCGGTGGACTCGAAGGCATGGCCTTTGCCTGGGGCGATGAACCGGTGCCGGGCGGGAAGTACCTGGCCAACTTCTGGCAGGGCGACTTCCCCTGGCGCAACGACGAGGCCGACGGCTTCACCCGGACGGCGCCCGTCGGCTCGTTTCCTCCGAATGGCCACGGCCTCTTCGAGATGACCGGCAACGTGTGGGAGTGGACGACCGACTGGTACGCCGATCACCACGACGCCGATCCCGACAAGCCCTGCTGCGTCCCGACGAACCCACGCGGGCCGAGCGTCGAAGCGAGCTTCGACCCCCGCCAACCCCAGTTCGCGATCCCGCGGAAGGTGATCAAGGGAGGATCGTTCCTCTGTGCCGACTCCTACTGTCAGCGCTACCGACCGGCAGCGCGACGCCCACAGATGATCGACACGGGGATGAGTCATCTCGGCTTTCGGACGGCGGCCGACGATGAGTGATCCGCGCCTGCCGTCCTGGCGCGACGGCGCAACCCGCGATGCGGTGACGGGCTTCCTCGCGGCCGCCACCGCGCTGCCGCCCGCCGAGCGGGTCGCAGTGTTCGACAACGACGGCACCCTGTGGTGCGAGAAGCCAAACTACATCCAGCTCGACTTCCTCGTGGGCGAGTTGATCCAAGCCGTCGAGGCGCAGCCGCGACTCGCCGACCGCGCCGAGTACCGGGCGGTGTTGGAAGGCGATTCCGCAGCGATGGCGGCGATGGGCCTCGAGCACATTGCCTTCTCGCTCATCGAGCTGTGCGACGGGATCACGCCCGAGGAGTTCGACGAACGGGTCCGACGTTTCTTCGATCTCGCGCGTCATCCCGAACGCGGCGTGCCGTACTCGGGCATGCGCTACCAACCCATGCTCGAGCTGATCGACGCACTGCGTGCGATCGACTTCAGTGTGTTCGTCGTGAGCGGTGGCGGCACCGAGTTCGTCCGAGCCGTCAGCGAGCAGTTGTACGGCGTCGCCCCCGAAGGTGTCGTCGGCACCCAGGTCGCCTATCGCCTCGACAACGAGGACGGCAGACCACAGCTCATCCGCACCACCGAGCTGGTCGGCGACCCGAACGAGGGCCAGGCGAAGATCCAGTCGATTCAACGGGTTCTCGGCCGACGGCCGATCCTCGCCGGCGGGAACTCCGCCGGTGACGCCGAAATGCTCGAGTACGCGACGGCGAACGACGGGCCGTCACTCGCGCTGCTCGTCGACCACGACGATGCCGAACGCGAGTACGCCTACGAGGGCGTGGCCGGCACCTTCGACGCCGCCGAACCCATCACCGTCACGGCATCACGGCTGGGCTGGACGGTCATCAGCATGGAGACCGACTGGGATCGCGTCTTCAGCGACCCGTGACCGATCCGATCGCGGGCTTCTACGAACGCCATCCCTGTCCGCCGCCCGTGTCGGACCTCGCGTCGAGCGTGCAGGTGCGAAGACGGGGACCGACGCCGCATCGATCACAGCCGAGCCCTCGCTGACCGGCACGGACCGCAGGCCTGCTCGAGCGAGCGCGCGCCCATCCCGATCTCGTGATGTTCGTCGACGATCACGAACTCCGGCGATGGAACGCCATCGACGGGACTCGAACGAACCGCGAACTCGGTGACTGGGCCGCCTTCTTCGACAGGCTGCGCGACCACGATCTGATGGTGGTCGACTCGTCGAGGCGGGACGCCTGACAGCCGCTCCAGATCACGGCTCCGCGCCCGCGACGGTCACTAAGGTCACGGGAATGCCGACACCCGCACTTCGCCACAACCGCCTGAGCCGCTGGCTCGTCGTCGTGGCGTGCATCGTGATGTTCGTCGCCACCCTCACCACCTGGCTGCAACGCCAGGCCTTGAGTACTGACGCATGGGTCGAGGCCACCGACGAGCTGCTGGCAGACGACGAGGTCCGCGCGGCGCTCGCGGTGTTCCTCGTCGACGAGCTCTACAAGGCCGTCGATGTCGAGAATGCCGTCGCGGACCTCCTCCCGGCCGACTTCGACAACCTCGCACCCATCCTCGCGTCGTCGATCCGTCAGCCGGCGACCGATGCGGTCGACGAGCTGCTGGCGACCGACCAGGCGAAGCAGATCTGGAGCACGGTGTCGCGCGACGCGCATGAGCTCCTCATCGCGGTGCTGGGTGACGACAGCAGCGCTGCGCTTTCCGCAGCCGGGGGGAAGGTGACGATCGACCTCCGACAACTGGTCGAACAACTCGCCCAACGCGTCGGGCTGAGCGGCGATCGCATCGCCCAGCTTCCCGACGGGACCGGCGTCGTCACGCTGTTCGAATCCGATCAGCTCGAACAGGCCCAGGATCTCGTGCGCACCGTCGAACGGGCCGCCACCGTCTTGACCATCGTGGTGTTGGCACTCTTCGGCGCGGCGATCTGGTTCTCGGCTGATCGCCGACGCACGCTCCGCAACATCGGCGTCGGGTTCGCCCTGGTGGGATTCCTGGTCCTGGTCGCTCGAATCTTCGGCATCGGTGCCCTCGCGGGGAGCAGTTCGACAACGAACGGCGAGCCCGCGTCCAGCGTGTTGAACATAGGGACGAGCTTGCTCCGGCAGACCGCATTCACCGAGTTCGTCATCGGGCTGCTGCTGATCGCGTTCGCCGTCCTCGTCGGCCCGACTGCGGCGGCGACCCGGGTACGCGAGTTCGTCAGCCCCGCCATGCGGTTCGGACCCGCCTCTGCGATCGGCGGCGGCATCGTGCTGGCCCTCGCCGTCAGCTGGTTCCGGGCTCCAGGACCTGGTGCGACCTGGCTGCCCATCATCTTCTTCTTCGCCATCTGTCTCGGCGGCGCCGCCTGGCTCCAACGAGTCACTCTGGACGAGAACCCGGCTTGACGAACGATCGCTCGGGCGCGTCGCCCAAGAATCCCAGCTTGATCGGGGGCGTCATCGGGCGGGTGACGCCGTTGGTGCTGCGCCAGATCGACATGGATGCCATCGTTTCGGAGCTCGATGTCAACGCCATCGCCGAGCAACTCGACCTCGACGCCCTGATGACCCGACTCGACATGGACGCCCTCGTCCGACAACTCGACGTGAACCTGATCGCCGAGATGCTCGACCTCGACGCCCTGATGACCCGACTCGACATGGACGCCCTCGTCGACCGGCTCGACGTCAACGCCATCGCCGAGATGCTCGACCTCGATACGTTGATGAAGAAGATGGACATGGCGCAGCTCACTGCCGGCGTCACCCAGGACGTCGCCGTCTCGGGACTCGATCTCGCGCGACGCCAGCTGGTCCGTGCCGACGCGACCGTCGACGCGGTCGTCGGTCGAGTCCTCCGCCGCAAGCCCGGTGACCGACCCGAGGCACCCGCCCGCTTCGTCGACGGGGACGCCCGTCCTGTCGTCGACGAACAGATCGACCCCACCGAGACCAGACGCCGCGACGTGAGTGGCCACTACGCCGGACCTGTCACGCGAGGCTTGGCACTCGCCGGCGACTTCTTTCTCGCCTTTTCGACCTACGGAATCGTCGGGGCCGTGACGCTCTACTTCCTCGGCTCGGTGTTCGGCGCCGATGTCGACATCGGGTCCGGCGGTTGGCTGAGTGTGATCCTGGCGATGTGCTGGCTGCTGGCCTGGTTCTGGATCCCCGTCGCCCTGTTCGGACGAACTCCCACCATGGCGTTGGTGGGGTTGGCCGTCGTTCGCCGCGAGGGCCAGGTCGTGGGCGCCGGACGGGCGTTGCTACGCGCCGTCTTCGTGCCGATCTCGGTGGCGATCCTGCTCGTCGGGCTCATCGGCCTCGTCGTCGGCAAGGAACGGCGAGCGCTGTTCGACGTGGCCGGTGGCACGGTCACCGTCTACGACTGGGGCGAACGCGACGCGGAGCAGCCGGTGAGCATCCGTGAGCAGCTCTCGGCTCGGGTGAGCCGGCGCAAGGCCGTGATCGCGAGCGACTCGGCCGAGGTCTGAGTTGCCGGAGTTCCCGAAGCGTCTTCGAGCCCTCTCCAACCGAGACACGCTGTCCAAGGACGCGGTCGCCGGGGTCGTACTCGGCGGTCAGAGCGTTCCCGACGGGCTCGCCGGCGGTCTTCTGGCCGGCGTCAACCCGGTGTTCGGACTCTACGGCTACCTGTTCGGCATGTTGGGTGCAGCGTTCTTCACCGGTTCGCAGTTCATGACGGTCCAGGCCACCGGCGCCATGGCCGCAGTGGTCTCCGACGTCGACGCGGTCCACGGTGGAGACGACCCCGAGACCGCGCTGTTCACCCTGGCCGTCCTCACCGGCGTCGTCATGCTGGTTGCAGGCATCGTCAAGCTCGGGTCGATTCTTCGATTCGTCTCCAACGCGGTGATGGTCGGATTCATCAGCGGCGTCGGCGTCAACATCGTGCTCGGCCAGCTCGATGACTTCACCGGCTACGAGTCACAGGGTGCCAACCGGCTCGCCAAGGCGCTCGACCTGCTGCTGCACCCACTCGAGGTCGACCTCCGCAGCATCGTCGTCGGCGTGGTGACCATTGCGCTGATCGTGACCCTCGAACGCACGCGGTTGGGTGCACTGAGCCTGGTCGTCGCCGTCGTGGTGGGGTCGTCGCTGGTTCCGATGTTCGGGTGGAATGTCGCTCAGCTGAGCGACATCGTCTCCATCCCTGACGGCCTCCCCGGACCGCGCCTCCCGCAGCTCGGGTTGATCCCGACCCTCATCGTCCCCGCGATCGCGCTCGCCTTCGTGGGCCTCGTCCAGGGTGCTGCGATCACCGCCAACTTCCCGAACCCCGATGGCACCTATCCCGACGCATCGCATGACTTCATCGGACAGGGCGTCGGCAATCTGGTGTCGGGGACCTTCCAGGGGATGCCCGTCGGCGGGTCGATGTCGGCAACCTCGATCGTCACCGCTGCGGGCTCACAGACGCGTGTGGCCCAGATCGTCGCCAGCGGCGTGATGGCCATCACCATCATCATGCTCGGCGGCATCGTCGACGAGACCGCCATGCCGGCGCTCGCAGGGCTCCTCATCGTGGTCGGGTTCCGCACGGTGAAGCCCGACAACATCGTCGGAGTCTGGAAGACCGGCCAAGTTCAGGCGGCGACGATGACGGTGACCCTCGTCCTCACCATCTTGATCCCCCTGCAGTTCGCCGTGCTGGCCGGCGTGGGTCTCTCGACGATCCTCTTCGTGATCCGCCAGTCGAACGATCTCGTGGTCAAGCGGCTGCTCTTCGAGGACGGCGGCGTGCGCGAAGTCGAGCCTCCGGCAACGGTCTCGCCGAACGAGGTCGTGCTGATCCAGCCGTACGGCAGCTTGTTCTTTGCCTCTGCCTCGGCCTTCGAAGACCAGATCCCAGACGTCACTGCCGACACCCGCCATTCCGTCGTCATCGTCCGGCTCCGCGGCCGCACCGACCTGGGCTCGACCCTCTCCGAAACCCTCGCTCGCTACGCCGCCGACCTGGCCGCCGCCGACAGCAGGCTGTTGCTCATCTCCGATGACGAGCGAGTCCTCGACCAGCTCGAGGTCGCCGGCGTCACCGCTCTGCTCGGTGAGGGGAACCTCTATCGCTCCGACGAGTGGCTGGGCAGGACGATGCGCCGCGCCCACGACGATGCCGTCGAGTGGATCGCCTCACGCTCCAGCTGACCCCGAGCCGCGGATGACGTGGGCGTCGATGTCCTGAGCGAGCCCGGGAAGGTCTTCGCTCGGACCGATGTCCCAGTCGGGGCCGAGCTGATCGATGACGCTGAGATCTCCCAGCACCTCGCCGGGCCCTGCGAGCGCGCCCAAGGTGACGGCCCTGCTGGCCGCATCGCCCCACACGCCGAAGGTGACCTGAGTGGCCCCGAGCACGCCGGTTGCCACCTCACCTGCGGACAGGCCGACGCGCGCCGTGAGCGGATGCGCGAGTTCGACACCGATGTCGGCCACGAGCTGCACCACCTCCGTGGCAAAGCGCGCGGCGTCGACGACCCTGGCGTCGTCGTGGGCCAGCCCGGCCGCGAAGAGTTGACTTCCGGACGATCGACGGACTCGCTCGACTCCGTGCCGCGCCATCACGTCGTCAGCTTCCTCGTTCAAACGGTCGGTGATCTCGAGCACGATGTCCTGATCGACGCCCGCAGCCTCGGGCATGCCGTCCACGGTCACCGACACGATCGTCGCCGTGTCGAAGATGTCATCGATCGCCTGCTCGCCGTCCCGCACCCGGTCGACGAGCCGAGCCGGTAGGACGGAGATCAGCATGTCGTTGATGCGACCTTCCTCGTCGATGATCGCCTGCTCCTGCGACTTGAGCTGACGCACCACGCCCTCGAGTTGTCGTCCGAGGTCACCCAGCTCGTTGTTGCCGAAGCCCTCGACATCGGTGTCCAGATCGCCCTCGGCGATCCGAGAAGCCGAGCCGACGAGCGACTTGGCCGGGCGCGTCAGACTCCGGGCGATCAGCAGCCCGATCAGTGCGATCGCCGGGAGAAGAACCGCCAGAACGACCAGGAGCGCTCGGAGAAGTGAGTCCAGCGCCGCATCGGTCTCGGCTTTGTCCACCGCGACCACGACGACCCAGCCCAGACCACCCGCGTCGGCGGGTCCTGACGCCGCGAGGGTCTCGGTGCCGAGGTAGTTCGTGACCGTTCCGAGGAACTCGTCGCCTTCCTGGGCCACCGTGACGGCCTCGTTGTCCACCTCCTGCAAGAGGACCGGCGACCCGACGGTTTCGATCAGGTCGGCCGCAGCTTGATCTCCGTACTCTTCGGCGTGGCGGCGGAGATACTCCTCGGGATCCTCGAGCCAGGGCCGGGAGTCCGAACGCAAGGTCCCGTTCCTCCCCACGACATAGCTCTCTCCGGTGTCACCGAGCCCGAGCAGTTCCCAGTCCTCCCGGGCCGTCATCACCGCGGTCAGCACGTCGACAGGGACCTCGACGACGATCGCACCCACGACCTCTGGGCCGGATCGGACCGCGGCCGCCAGGAAGAAGACCGGTGCCCCCCGAGTCGGGACGTAGAAGAAGCTGTCCGACACCACGGCTTCGCCCACGGCCACCGAGCTGAGGTGATCGAGCACCTCACCGAGCCCGTCCGAGGAATACGGTCCGTCACGGCCGTTGGTTCCGATGTCGATGCGCTTCTTCGTCGAATACACGACCTCGGCATCGGATGCATCGACCAGGAGGAGGTCGGACATCCGTGCGTTCTCCATCAGTGCACGGAGTAGCGGGTGGTGCGCTGCGTGCGCGTCGCTGTAGCGCGACCCGTCTCCGGCGTCATCGAGCGTGTCCCGCGTGTCGAACCCATCGGGGTTCTCGGCGATGTAGTGCTGTTGGACATAGCGACCCGCAACCGACCCCGGGACGAGTTCAGCTGGATCGAGGTCGACCCCGGCCTCCACGAAAGGAGGCAACAGCTCAGTCTGATAGAGGTCGGTGAGGCCTGCCACCTGGTCGGGTGTGATGTCTTCGTCGAGCTCGCCGTAGGCCGCCGACAGATCAGTGAGCGCGGCGACCACGCTCGGGTTGACGGCCAAGGCCGAGACCCGCGATTGAAGTCGTTCCATACCGATCTCGAGCGCCTGGACTCGAGTGTCGCGGACAGCCATGAGTTGGGATTCGACGTTGTCGTCGATGAGCACCTTGGCGAACCCGTAGTCCACCACCGAGAGAAGGAGCACCGAGACCAGAGATGTCCCGACGAGGGCGAACGCGAGGCGACGGCGGAGGCTCCGCGTTCGACGCCGACTCATGAGTTCTCGACCCGGCGAAGCACTCGCTCGATCCGGCGACGGCGGGACACGGCGAGCTGCTCGAGCACCGTGGCGAGATCGGGAGCCAGGAGGACGGCCCGACTGGCGGACTCGGCGGTGACCGTCACGACGTCGCAGTCGGTGATGGCGATCACGAGCGCCTCGCGGTCCATGTCGGGCAACTCATCGAGCACTCCGACCACCTCACCTGCTTCGATGTCGAGCACATCGACATCAGTACCATCGCCGCCTCTGAGTACGAGGCGCGCACGGCCATCGACGACCAACTGGAGGACTCGTCGCTCGCCCCGTCCGAAGATGGTCTCGCCGCGCTGGTACTGGCTGAGCGACGCCCCCGCAGCCAGCTGATCGAGCACTTCGTCTTCGAGCTCCGCGACGAGCGGCGAATCGCTGATCCGCCGCCGGATCTGTGCGGAGGTGACCCGACTCTCGATCGCCGTCCTCTCGCCGTCGAACAGATAGAGATCCTGTGCGGGATTCGGCAGCGGGACGTCGTGGCGATACGAGAGGTACCACACCAGTGCGCCGAAGTCGGCCTTGACCTGGGGAGCGATGGCGTAATCGTCGATCCACATGTGGGCCTCGTAGTCGACGACGGGATCGGCGATCTGCGTCACGCGTGCGTACGGCGCCGGGTCCTCGAGAACACCGGGGGTCGAAAGGGCGGCGTCGACCAGCATCTCCTTGGCCGCCGTCGGCGGCGCGGTCCGCTCGATCTGCACCGGGACGATGACTCGATGGAGGCGGGATGGCTGGTCGTAGTTGGTGATCGTGGCCGTCGCGAGCAGACCGTTGGGGACGGCGATGAGGTCGCCGTTGCGATCCTGGATGCGCGTCGCCCTCCAGTTGACGTCGATCACCCGTCCCGCCACGGTGTCGGTCTCGATCCAGTCGCCAGGGCTGAACGGCTGGTCGGCGAGGAGGGTGAACCCCGACGCGATCCCGCTGAGCGTGTCCTGCAGGGCGAACGAGATGATGAGCGACGTCACACCAGCGGCGGCCAGCGCCGACGAGAGATCGACGCCCCAGACGCCCGCGATGAGGAACCAGGCCGTGGTGAAGATCACCAGGATTCGTGGCAGTGCCAGCAGCAGGCGAGGGACAGACGGCCGGTTCGACGTCTTCGGTCGGTCCACCAGTCTGGAGACGACCACACGCAGGGCGGCCAGCGTGGCCGCTGCCGCACTGATGAGGAGCCCACTGCTCAGCAAGCGGAGGAACGGATTCTCGCCATCGGTGTCGAAGAGCGCTCGGGTGAGAAGCCACAGGGTGAGGAGCGGGACCACCCACACCCTGATGATCGAGACCGCGCCACGAAACTCCGAGTCGCGTTGCCTGAGTCGCTCCTCCACCTCGCCAGAGCCGATGATCAGCAGAGGAAGGAACACGATGAGCAAAGCAGCCCAGGCCGCGCTCGAGCTGGTGAAGAGCGTGCTCACTGAACGGTCTCCTCGTCGGGCGTTCGTCCTGCCACGACCTCGCCCTCGACGAGAAAGCTCGACGGAAGCTGCGACCTCACGGCGGCCGACACGACCACGCCGTCGGGCCCCGCGCGTCGAGCCATGTCGGCGGCGCGCTGCACCGTCGCCCCCCACGCGTCGAACACGAGACCAGCGCCCCCGGTCAGCCCGACCGTCACCGGGCCCGAATCGACCGCAGCACCGAGCTGGACCTGGCCGTGCTCGTCATACCGGAGGTCCAGGACCAGGTCATGGACGTCGAGCGCGAACTGCACGGCCCTGGCTGCATGGTCGATGTGCGGCCGGACCGTGCCGCACGCGGCGAAGTAGGCATCACCAGTGAGCCGAATCCGCTCGAGACCGCGTTGCCGGGCCATCGCGTCGACCTCCTCGACGAAGCGATCGAGCAGCAGCCGAGCGTCTTCGGTCGAGCCCGTATGCATCAACTCTCCGAGGCCGCTGAGCACCAGGACGGCCACACTGGCATGTGCGACCTGGTCGATCACGTCGCTCTCTCCTGCCTCGGCTCGTCGGGCAGCCTGCGGTGGCAGGACTCGGTGCAACAGACGACGGCGTTCTGACGCGCGTTCGGTCGCCGCGGCGTTCCTGGCCGCAAGCGTGTTGAGCATCGTGTCGACATCTCCGGCCAGTTGCACGAACTCGGTCGCACTTCGTTCCGGGATGACGGCCGCGCTCCGCCCCGCCTCGACGTCTCCGGTGGCACGGACCTCGCGAAGACGATCGGAGATGATGCGGAGAGGTTCCAGCACGCGGTCCGACCACCGCACTGCGACGAACGTGATGGCCACGAGGAACAGCGCGATCGCGATCAGAAGGTTGCGGGCGAAGTCCGCAACCGGCTGCTCGATCTCCTCGCGGCCGATCTCGGTGAGCAGCGTCCAGTCGAGATCGTCGATGTCGAGTGCACGCTGGGACTGCAGGACCGCGGTCCCGAGGTAGTTGGTCGTGTCGGTCAGCGCGGGTTCCTCGTCCGCTGCCGCACTGCCTCGCCGAACGTCGACCGGCTGAAAGATGACCGTGGTCGCGAAGTTCTCCATCGACCGGATCTGATCTGGGGTCGCCGACTCGAGTTCGGAGACCGTGGCCAGGTAGGAGGTCTCGTCCTCGAGGAAGCTTCGCGAGTCCGAACGCATCAGGTCGTCGCCGCCGATCACGTAGGTCTCGCCGGAGTCGCCCAACTCATCCCAGGATCCGTTGTTCGTCGTGATCGAGCTCAGCTGATCGCCGTTGACACGAATGGCGACGAACCCTGCGAGTGCACCGTCGACGATGACGGGACTTGCGACGAAAGCACTGGGCGCGTCGCCGGCCGGCGCATACGTGGCGAAGTCCTGAATCACGGCTGCACCGGGTTCGGGTCGCGGACCGAAGGACTTGATGAGCGCTGCGAGTGCACCGCCACTCTGCGGCCCGGTCACCAGGCTCTCGGCGAAGTCGATGTCCTTCGCGGTCGAGTAGACGACGACCTTGTTCAGCGGCTCGATCAGGTAGAAGTCCTCGACTCCCGTCTGGATCGCGAACTCGTCGAACGATTGCTGGAGCGTGCGGTGGACTGCGGACCAGCGGCTGCCGTCGCCGGCGTCTTCGAGCAGGCCCTGGTCGTCGTCGGAGCCGACGACGTAGTTCGCCTGGAGGTGGACTGCTGCCGGATCGCTCGGCACGAGGCTGGCGGGGCTGACCGGCCGGCCGCGAACCGCGCTCAGCTCGGGTGCGACCGTGTCTCGGTAGTAGTCGTCGACTGCCACTGCGTTCTCCGCCGACGGCTCGACACCCTGAAGCTCCCGATAGGCCTCCGCGAAGTCGTTGATGGCCGTTGCCGTGCTCGGGCTGATCGCCTGCCCGATGACCGCCCTCTGCAGGTCTTCCATGTACCGCTCGACCTCGTCGGCCCGTGCTGCACTGATCGAGGTGACGCGGCTGCGCAGTACCTCGTCGGCGAGCTCGCCCCCGCGCCAGAGTCCGACGACCGACGCCGAGACCAGCGAGACCAATGCGACCAGCACCACCACGAGCGAGAGGCGCGTCGCGACCGAAGTGTTTCGGGCAATCCGCCCAGGGGCCGCGACCGTCCGGGAGAGGGTCTCGGCCACTTGCCGAACCTATCGCAGCGACCGCCGGCCGACGATGAAGCAAGGGCGTGGAACTCCTTGCATCCGATCGCCGCCCGTCGCACGTAGGACAGGAAAACCCCAACGACCTCGGAGGTCACTGAAATGAATTCCCGTATCCTCAAGCTGATCGCGGCGCTGTTCGCGCTCGCGATGGTCGCCGCCGCCTGCGGTAGCGACGACTCGGACACGGCGTCCACCGGCGATCCGGTCGAGACGACCGAGACGACCGAGGCCGCATCCGCCGACGACCCCGGCACGATCGTGGACGTTGCGATTGCCAATGACTTCACCACACTCGTGGCGGCCGTCCAGGCCGCCGACCTCGTCGACACCCTGAGTGGCGAAGGTCCCTTCACCGTTTTCGCCCCCACCGATGAGGCCTTTGCTGCCGCGCTCGAGGACCTGGGCCTCACGGCCGAAGAGCTCCTCGCCGACACCGAAACGCTGACGGCAGTGCTCACCTACCACGTGATCGCTGACGAAGTTCCCTCTTCGGTCGTCGTCACGCTCGACGGCCAAGAGGTCGAGACCGTCAATGGCGCCTCGGTCACCATCTCGGTCGACGGCGAAACCGTCATGGTGAACGACGCGACGGTCACCGCGGTCGACGTCGAAGCGAGCAACGGCGTGGTGCACGTGATCGACAAGGTCCTGCTCCCCCCCACCTGATCCCACTGATCTCTGGACCGACGTCGGGCCCCACCTCCCCGGGGCCCGGCGTTGGTCCAGCTGAGTGCTCCCTCTTCTCATGACCCTCACCCTCCAGCGCCCCGAACCCCTAGCCCAGCGCCCCGAACCCCTAGCCAGGAGCATCTCTCGCTACGCTTTCGTCGTGCCGACCACCGGGCTGGACATGGCGGAAGCCGCCGAGAGCGCGTTCGCCAGGGGCGACGACGACGCCCTCCGAAGCGCCTACGACGCCCACGGCTCGCTGATCTACTCGTACTGCCGCCGCAGCGTCGGTGACGACCGGGCCAAGGACATCACCCAAGAGGTGTTCGTCAGTGCCTGGAAGGCGCGAGACCGTTTCGACCCGTCGAAGGGTCGCCTCGGCGCCTGGTTGATGGGTATCGCCAAGAACCGGCTCGTCGACAACGTCCGTTCGGAGAAACGCCACGCCGACCGTCGGGCGAACGACGACACCGTGGAGATCGGCGTCGAGTCCGACATCGACCGGGTCGGGGACCGCATGCTCGTCGCCGAGGCGCTGAAGTCTCTCCCCGACAACTACCGCACGGTCATCGAGCTCGCCTACATCGGTGACCTCACCCACACGCAGATCGCAGAGCAGACCTCGTTGCCGCTCGGCACCGTCAAGAGCGACATCCGGCGAGGACTGGCCCACATCCGAAAGCAACTGGCGGTGAACCCATGATCGACCACCACGATTCACCCGGAGACGAGTTCGAGGAGATCGCGTCGCTTCTCACCGAACTCACCCCCGACGACATCGATCTCCTCGACCCACCGGACGAGCTGTGGGACCTCATCGAGGCCGAGGTGTCCGACACCCCTCGGGCCGAACAACCCCTTGCTCCCGTGGTGTCACTCGACGCACGGCGCCGTTTCCCGGCCCGCACACTGATGGTGGGCGCCGTCGCAGCGGTGGCCGTGCTCGTCGTCGGCTTCGCCCTCGGCACACGGCCGGCCGAAGGGCCGACCGTGGTGGCGAGCGCCGAGCTCACGTACGACCCGGCCAACTTCGATCCTCTCGGCTCCGACGCGCAGGCCGAGGTCGTGCTGGTCGACGACGGCGGGACGCTCCGCATCGACCTCGAGCAGTCGTCGCTCCCCCGACCGGCCGACGAGGACGCCGACCTCGAGTTGTGGCTCATCGAACCCGATGCCGACGGCAACCCGGCCGAACTCGTGTCGCTCGGCCTGGTCGATCCCGACCGTCCCGGCGACTTCGCGGTGCCGGCCACCACGGACCCCAGCGTCTTCTCAGTGGTAGACATCAGTGTCGAGCCACGAGACGGCGTCCCGACCCACTCCGGACGTTCCATCCTGCGCGGGTCCCTGACCAAGGCCTGAGACCGCCTTCGATCGCCACTCCAACCGAAAGTCGAGACGAGCCATGACCCTTCCCTCCCCCACGATCGACATCGGCATTCCCGAATCGGACCGACAGGCCATCGCCGAGGGTGTCAGCCGGGTGCTCGCCGACACGTACACGCTGTACCTGAAGACCCACAACTACCACTGGAACGTGACGGGGCCGATGTTCAACACGCTGCACCTCATGTTCGAGGCGCAGTACAACGAGCTCTGGGTCGCGATCGATCTGCTGGCCGAACGCATCCGCTCGCTGGGCGTGTTCGCTCCCGGCTCCTACCGCCAATTCGCCGATCTGACCGTCATCCCCGAAGCCGTCGGCGTCCCTGATGCCGAAACGATGATCGCCGACCTGGTGGCCGGCCACGAAGCGGTCGCCCGCACTGCCCGCACCGTCTTCGCCTCGGTCGAGGCCGCCAATGATGAAGCCACGGCTGATCTGCTCACGCAGCGGCTGCAGGTCCACGAGAAGACCGCGTGGATGCTGCGGTCGATGCTCGGCTGATGTGCGCACGTTCTGGCTGACGCACGACATCGAGGCGCCGGCAAACGTTCTGTGGGACCTGCTGACCGACACCGACCAGTGGCCGCTGTGGGGTCCCAGCGTCCGTTCTGCCACTGTTGACGACGGCCGCCGACTCTCGGCGGACTCGAAGGGCACCGTGTCGACGGCGCTGGGCATCACCCTTCCCTTTGCCATCACCGACTGGGCGGACGGCGCTCGGTGGGCTTGGACCGTGGCCGGGATTCCCGCCACCACTCACTCCGTCGAAGCTCTTTCGCCGACCCTCAGTCGCGTCGGGTTCGGAGTGCCGGCGGCTGCCGCGCCGTACCTCATGGTTTGTCGAGTCGCCCTCCGCCGTCTGGACCGCACGGCGGTCGCACGACGGTCCGCTGCCTGAGAATCAGATCCCGGCGCCGGGTTCATCGGGTTCGTGCGACTCGGCAGCCTGCGCCTCGGCGTCCTGAAGCTGACGGAACCAGAGCCCGCCGGCCATCACCGAACCCCAGACAGTCACCGCGAAGACGGCCGAACCGATGCCGAAGAGCACGGTTTCGCTCATCGTGCCTCGCCGTTCACGGGCGCTGGCGCCATCGGATCGACCGGAGTGAGGAGCAACGTTCCCAACGAGTGGATCGACGGGACCCAGAGGCCGACGAAGATCCCGGCGGTCGTCTCGTCCGCCACGAAGTACAGGTAGACCGAGAAGAGAAAGGACGCGAATCCGGCGATCAGGAACGGGATCTTGAGCCGGACGCTGGGTGGGAGCTGTGGCATGAGGTGGCCTCGATATCGGGAGTGTCACCTTCGTTACGCAGCGTGCCCTGCGTCCGGATGCACGGTGTGGGTCCGACCTGCCGGATCAGCTCCCGAACGCGCTGCTCGGCAGGTCGGTCACCGCTCCGACGATGGCGTCACAGATGACGGCGCTCACTTCCGCTGGATCCAACCCAGCGGGCATCTTCGGCGCGGTGCCCTCCACCGGTCGGTCGGCGAGGCCGGTCTCTGTGTGCGGCGGCCGGGCATCGATCACGCGGACCTTCCGGCGACGCGCCTCCCGCGACAGCGCCTCGTCGAACGACCGGGTCGCCGCCTTCGATGCCCCGTAGGCCGCCATCTGGGGGAGGTTCTTCTCGGCGATCACCCCGGAGATGTTGACGATCACGCCCCCTTCGCGTAGCGAGGGCAGTGCGGCCTTCGCCAGCATGATCGGCACGAACGTGTTGGTCATGAACAGCTCTTCCATCGCGTCGACCGAGAGGTCGTCCACCGGGCCGAACGCCACCACGCCGACGGCGTTGACGACGATGTCGAGCCCATCGCCGTGCCGAGCCGCAGCGCCGACTGCGAGTGCGCAGGAGTCCGGGTCACGCAGGTCGAGCGACACCCGATGACCCGGCACGTCGAGCCCGTCGAGCCGACGCTGGTCGCGGGCGATCAAGGTCAGGGTGGCGCCGCGGGCCGCGAGGTTGGCGGCGATGGCCGACCCGAGTCCTCCGGTCGCTCCCGCCACGAGCGCCGAGCGTCCGGTCAAGGTGGCAGCGGATTCGATGTCGGTCATGGTGATCCTCGATCAGGTGAGGGAGGGCAGAACAGCGGTTGCACATCGGCGTCCGGAGAACAGCGCTCCTTGGATCGATGCCGTGTCGCGGTGGTCGCCGCAGACGAAGATCCCGTCGCCGAGGTCAACGGACCTCTTCGGCGAGAACGGCGGCCGCTGACGTGGTTGTCCGTGGGTGATGGCATCGGTGCGGAGATGGGTCCACGAGTCCACGACCTCGCCCCACATGTCTCTGAGCTGCGCGCGCACCGCCGGTTCGAGCCCCGCGTCGTCGACGCCCGGACACGCCGCGGCGATCAGTGACGAACCCGCCGGTGCATACTCCGGGGCCACGTTCGACATCACCGCCACATTGAGCGCCGGACCGACCCCGGTCCCATCGAGCACGATCAGCCGATCAGGGATCGGCGGCGTCGAGGCGGCGAACCACACACAGGACGCAGGATTCGACTCGACCTCGGGCAACCCGAGCAGCGAGGCGGCCCGAGGTCCCTCGGTGGCGACGATGATGCGGTCCGCGAGGGCCTGGCGGCCATCGCTCAGGGCCACCGATCCGGTGGCGATCGCCGAGACCTCGGCGTTGAGGTGAACCGTGCCTGGACGCAGGCGGCCGGCCAGTTGCTCCGGGATGGCGCCCATCCCGGCGGCAGGCACGACCGCGTCGCCGCGGAGGAGACAACGAAGGATCACGTCGAACATCCGACGGCTCGTCCGGAGCGACGGGTCGAGCTGGATCCCGCCGACGAACGGCCGGAAGAACTGCTGGATCATGCGATCGCTGAATCCCTCGTCCTTCAACGAACTCAGGGTGTCGGTGTCCGCCTGGCGCAACAGGTCTCGAGGCGACGCCCTCTGCAGCCGAGCTCGTTGACGGACGAGCCGAAGCTTGTCGCCGATCGATCCGACCGGCGCGACGGCCGTCTTGAAGAGTCCCTTCGGTCGCCGGATCGGATCGCCCACCAGATGCATCCGTCTTCCGGTCCAGACGAGCGCGCCGGGTTCGAACGCACGAAGATCGAGCGCCTCCACATCGAACTGTACGTGGAGCTCGGGGTACTCCGTGAGCAGCACCTGAAAGCCCCGATCGAGCTGATGACCATCGACCACGTCGGTGCGGACACGACCGCCGACTCCGTCGGACGCCTCGAGGACCACGACGTCGCGTCCGGCTTCCTGCAGCACGCGGGCCGCTGCGAGCCCGGCAAGGCCGGCACCCACGATCACCACGTCGACCCGTGTGGGAAGGCTGACAGATGGGTCCGACGAACTCACGAACGAAATGGTGGCATGCCTCGTGCACGCGGTCCCGATCAGTCGCGAGGGGCTTTGACCTGTCGGTCCGCGTGCACGACACTCTGCTCATCGAACGTGACCCCCAGCGTGCATCGCCGATGGTCGTGGTCGTCGGTGCCGGCATCGCAGGCCTCACCGCCGCCCGAGGGCTGGCAGACACCGGTTTCGCCGTACGGCTGATCGACAAGGGCCGCTCGGTCGGGGGTCGACTCGCGACCCGGCGCATCGGTGGCGCACGACTCGATCACGGCGCGCAGTTCTTCACCGTCCGCACTCCCGACTTCGGTCACCTGGTGGCTCGCGCCGAGCGCGACGGAGTCGTCCACGAGTGGTGCCGTGGCTTCTCGGCCGACGGCGACGGGTATCCGAGATACGTTGCCCGCGACGGCCTCAACCGTCTCGGGAAGTACCTGGCCGAGGGTCTCGACGTCACCCTGGGCACACGCATCGAGGCGGCGAACGTGTCGGCTCATCGCTGGGAACTTCTGGCTGAGAGCGAGAAGTTCGCCGCCGACGCCGTGGTGCTCACCGCACCCATGCCCCAGAACCTGGAGGTGTTGGATGCAGGCGGCGTCGAGCTCGAGCCCGATCTCCGCGACCGTCTCGACGCGATGACGTACCACCCGACCCTTGCGCTCCTCGTCGCGCTCGAAGGGGCCCCGGCGCTCCCACCGCCCGGCGCCGTCCAGCTCTCCGACGGTCCCTTCAGTTTCATCGCCGACAACAAGGCGAAGGGCGCATCAGCCGAGCAGGCCGTCACGTTCCACGTCACTCACCACCTCAGCTCTCGACGGTGGGAAGACGACCCGGATCTCGTGCGCTCCGAGCTGCTCGACCTCGCCCGCCCCTGGCTCGGTGAGGCCGAGATCACAGAGGTCCATCTCAAGCGGTGGCGGTATGCGCAGCCGGTCGCGCCGGCAACACACGACTTCGAGGCGACGGCGATCGGCGGCGTCCCCCTCGTCTTCGCGGGCGATGCGTTCGCCGGCGCAAAGGTCGAGGGGGCGTTCCGGTCCGGCCATGCGGCCGCCGCCCACCTCCGATCGACGCTCGCCGACTCGACATGACCTGAGTGAGCCGACCTCTCGTCGGGGTTCGCGCAGATGACGGTTCACACTGCGACACAACCGACAGGTGAGCACCGGATCCTGCGGGGCTCCCGGCACACTGGTCCGATGGAACTCACAACCGCACTCGAATGGGCCGCCGGACGACGCAACGCCGTGCTCATCACCATCCGCTCCGACGGGCGGCCGCAGTCGTCCGACATCGCCTACGTGGTCGACGGTGGCTCGTTCGTGATCTCGGTCACCGACGATCGGGCCAAGACCCGCAACATGCGCCGCGATCCGCGCGTGGTGCTCCACATCACCGACCCGGGCGCCTGGTCGTACGCCTCATTCGACGGAACGGTCGAGCTGTCAGCGGTGGCCACGACACCCGACGACGAGACCAACGACCGACTCGTCGACTACTACCGAGCCGTGGCCGGCGAAGAGCACCCCGACTGGGACGAGTACCGCCAGGCCATGACCGACGAGGGCAGACTGCTCGTGCGTTTCACTCCGACCAGGGTTGTCGGCCAGATCAACGGCTGAGACGTCGCTCCCCGGAGTCAGCGTGAGGCATGTTCGATCCGCGTCGCCGCGCCGACGACCGCTGCGCCGTACCTGGCGCCCGGATCCGAGCCCGTCCGCTCGACGGGACCGCTCACGCTGACTGCAGCGACCAGTTCGCCGCCGACGGTCACCGGGGCACTGACCGAAGCCACCCCGGGCTCGCGTTCGGCGACCGACGCGACCCACCCTTGTGGCCCGGTCTGGCCGAGAAGGACCCGCCCCGCCGATCCTTTGTCGACAGGGAGGACCGCACCGACCTCGACGATGGTGCGCAGGCCGTGCGGTGACTCGAGGGCGTCGACACAGATCCTCATGTCCCCGTCACGCACGTAGAGCTGGACGGATTCGCCGGTCTGGTCACGGAGCGCTGCCAGTGCCGGTCGGGCCGCGTCGGCCAGCGAGAACTGTCGTGCGGCCTCGCGACCGAGCGCCACCAGTCGAAACCCGAGGGCGAACCGACCTTCGGCGTCGCGGCGAAGGAGCCCGTGGGCCTCGAGTCCCTTTGCCAGCCGGTGGGCCGTCGCCCGAGTCAGGCCGGTCACCTCGACCAGCGCACCCAACGCCCTGGGCCCACCCTCCAGAGCGGTCATCACCCGCATCGCCTTGTCGATCACACCGACACCGCTTATGCTGTCCACTTGATGAGACTATCGTCTCATATATTGAGACTCAAGCACGAGGAGTACCCATGGCCGGCAAGACGCTCAGCGAGAAGGTGTGGGACCGGCACCTGGTGCACGCCGCCGATGGCGAGCCAGACCTGCTGTACATCGACCTCCACCTCGTCCACGAGGTCACCTCACCCCAGGCATTCGAAGGCCTGCGTCTCGAGGGCCGCACGGTCCGGCGACCCGACCTGACCGTCGCGACGATGGACCACAACGTGCCCACCGCCGACATCGACCAACCCGTCGCCGATCCGATCTCGGCCAAGCAGATGAAGGTCCTCGCCGACAACTGCGCAGAGTTCGGCATCACGTGCCACGCCATGGGTGAGCCCGGGCAGGGCATCGTCCACGTCATCGGGCCCGAGACGGGGCTCTCGCAGCCCGGCATGACCATCGTCTGCGGCGACAGCCACACCTCGACCCACGGCGCGTTCGGAGCGCTGGCCTTCGGCATCGGCACGAGCGAGGTCGAACACGTGCTGGCGACCCAGACCCTCCCCCAGCAACGCCCGGGCACGATGGCGGTCACGGTCGACGGCGTGCTGCCGCTCGGCAGCACCGCGAAGGACGTGACACTCGCCATCATCGGTGCCATCGGCACCGGTGGCGGCATCGGATCGGTGATCGAGTACCGGGGTGAGGTGATCGAGGCCCTCTCGATGGAGGGACGGATGACGGTCTGCAACATGTCGATCGAGGCGGGTGCCAAAGCAGGGCTCATCGCTCCGGACGACACGACCTTCGCCTACGTCGAGGGGCGCGAGCACGCGCCGACGGGCGCCGCGTGGGAACAGGCGCTGGCCGACTGGCGCACGCTGCCGACCGACACCGACGCCACGTTCGACAAGGAAGTCTCCATCGACGGAAGCGCGATCACGCCCCACATCACGTGGGGCACCAACCCGTCACAGGTCATCCCGATCAGCGGCATCGTGCCTGATCCGGACTCCTTCACCGAGGCGAGCGAGCGCGAGTCGGCGGCTCGGGCGCTCGAGTACATGGGGCTCGCCGCCGGCACGCCCGCTTCGGAGATCGGTGTCGACACCGTCTTCATCGGCTCGTGCACGAACAGCCGCATCGAGGACCTGCGGGCCGTGGCCGAGGTCGCCGAGGGGCGCACGGTCTCGATCGGCCGAGCGATGATCGTGCCTGGTTCGTTCAGGGTGAAACACCAAGCCGAGGCCGAGGGCCTCGACAAGGTCTTCGTCGCCGCCGGCTTCGACTGGCGCGAACCCGGCTGCTCGATGTGCCTGGCGATGAACCCCGACAAGCTCGCCCCCGGCGAGCGGTGCGCGAGCACCAGCAACCGCAACTTCGAAGGTCGGCAGGGTCGGGGTGGTCGCACCCACCTGGTGTCCCCCGCAGTCGCCGCCGCCACCGCCATCCGCGGCACGTTCGCCACGCCCGAGGAGCTCGACTGATGGACCCCGTGCAGATCATCACCGGCACGGCGGTCCCCCTCGACCGATCCGACGTCGACACCGACCAGATCATCCCGAGCGACTGGCTCAAGCGCGTCGAGCGAACCGGATTCGGTCGGGGCCTGTTCGCCGAGTGGCGGGACGACCGTGACTTCGTGCTGAACAACGAGGCGTACGCCGGCGCCAGCATCCTGCTCGGAGGCCCGAACTTCGGGACCGGCTCGAGCCGTGAGCACGCGGTGTGGGCGATCATGGACTACGGCTTCGCTGCCGTCGTCAGCCCACGTTTCGCCGACATCTTCCGGAACAACTGCACCAAGAACGGACTCGTCCCCGTCCAGGTCGACCCTGGAGTGTCCGAGGCGCTCATGCGGGCCGTCGAGGCCGACCCCGACCTCGAGATCACCGTCGATGTCGAACGGCGCACGCTTGCCGCCCCAGCGGTCGGCATCGAGGTGGAGTTCCCGCTCGACGGTTCGACACAGGAGCGCTTCCTCCAAGGACTCGACGACATCGGCATCACGCTGCGGGTCGTCGCCGACATCGACCGATTCGAGTCGTCACGGCCCGACTGGCTTCCGACCGCTGCGCCCACCAGCGATTGACCCGATGAGCCCCGATCTGCACCGATAGCCTGCCGAGCCACATGTCCGTCTCAGGGATCCTGGCCTCCAGCGCCGACATCGACGTGTCGCTCGCCGCGGTCATCGTGCTCGGCATCGTCGCGATGTGGCTGGGCCAGAAGCTCAAGGTGCCAAGCATCCTGCTGCTGCTCGGTGCCGGCCTCGTCGCTGGGCCCGGCACCGGTCTGATCGACCCGGACGAGTTGCTCGGCGACCTGCTGTTCCCTGCGGTCAGCCTCGCAGTGGGAATCCTTCTGTTCGAGGGCGGCCTCGGACTCCGCTATCGCCTGCTCGAGAAGGGACGACGCCTCCCGATCCTGCGACTGATCACCATCGGGGTCCTGGTCACCTGGGTCATCGGAGCGGCTGCGGCGTACCTGCTGTTCGACATCGGGCGCAGCGACGCGATCCTGCTCGGCTCGATCCTCACGGTGTCCGGACCGACCGTGGTGTTGCCGCTGCTCGCCTTCGCCAGGGTGCGCGAACCCGTGAACGGCATCTTGAAATGGGAAGGCATCTTCATCGACCCCGTCGGAGCGACTCTCGCCATCGTCGTGCTCGACGCGGTGATCGGGTCTGACGGTGCCCTCGAGAGCGTCACCCGGATCGCCCAGACCGCAGGGGCAGGAACCGTGGCCGGCTTCCTCGGTGCCGGACTGCTGATGCTCATGTTCCGGCGACACTGGGTGTCCGATCACCTCCACAACCCGTTCACGCTCATGGTGGTCGTGCTCGCCTACGGGGGCGCGAACCTCGTCCGTCCCGAGGCAGGCCTGTTCGCGACCACCGTCATGGGTGTGGTCCTGGCCAACCAGACCTGGGTCCCGATCTCCCACATCCGCGAGTTCGAGGAGAACCTCGGGTCGCTGATCCTGGCGGCGCTGTTCATCATCCTCGGTGCCCGGGTCGACCTCGAAGCGGTGCAGGAGGTCTTCGTCGGCGCGGCCGTGCTCGTCGTCGTGCTCGTCCTCGTGGCTCGGCCGATCGCGGTCTACCTGTCGACGTTCGGGTCGGGCCTCTCACTGCAGGAACGCGCCTACCTCGCCTGCATGGCACCACGCGGCATCGTGGCTGCCGCAGTGTCGGCCATCTTCGCGATCGAGCTCGAGGAAGCGGGCCGCCCGGTCGACGCGTTGGTGCCGGTGACCTTCGTGGTCATCGTCGGGACCGTGGCCATCTACGGGCTCGGGGCGCGGGTCGCAGCTCGCCGCCTCCGCATGGCCCGCCCGGCGCCGCACGGGGTGGCGCTGATCGGCGCGCCGCGATGGGCGCTCGACCTCGGCGACATCCTCCAGGGCCTCGATGTTCCGGTGCTCGTGGTCACCACCGACCCGGTCGAAGCGGCCGCAGCCACCGAGCGGGGTCTGCTGGTCTACCGGGGCCGGCTCGACGCCGACGATCTCTCCGAGACGCTCGAGAGCGTCGGGATCAGCCAGGCCATCGCGCTCTCGCGCTACACCGAGCTCAACGCCTACAGCATCGCTCGGGTCCTCGAGACCGTCGGAAGGGCCAACGTGTTCTACCTGCCGCCAAAGGCCGCGGACACCCGCGACAACACCGAGTCGGACAGCCTCGCTCGGCGCCCCTTCGGCAAGGGCGTGACCCAGGACGTCATCGATCTCGCGCTCCTCAACGGCGGCAAGCTCGAAGTCGTGCACCCCGACGACTTCGATGCCGACCGCATGGCCGACTGGCTCCCGCTCGTGCGGATCGACCAGGCCGGCCAGCCCGCCATCGAGATGTCGGGCAAGCCGACGGCGCCGGCCGCGGGCTCGACCAAGGTGATGCTCCACCGTCCCCGACCGAACACGCCGGCCGAACCCGACGCTGCGGTCCACGAGCACACCAACATCGTCGACCGCTGAGGCGTCCTCAGTCCAGGTCGGGAAGCTCGTCGGACTCGAGCCACAGATCGAACAGGTCGTCGAGGTCTGCTCCGGAGACCTCCTCGGCCAGCCCGACGAAGTCCGCGGTCGACGCCGAGCCACCTTCGTATCGCTCGAGCCACGTGCGCAGGATCGTGAAGAAGTCGTCGTCGCCGACCGACTCACGCAGCGCCTGCAGCGTGAGCGCGCCGCGGATGTAGACCGTTGGCGCGAACATGTCGTCGACCCCGGGGTCGCCGGGCGGGGTGTCCAGCCGGTCACCGGCGCGAGCGAGTTCGGCCCTGGCCGCGTCGGCGGCGGGCCGGTCACGGTCGATCTCACCCCAGATCCACTCGACGTAGGTCGCGAAGCCTTCGTTGAGCCAGATGTCGCGCCACGTCGCCGGGCTGACCGAATTGCCGAACCACTGGTGGGCCAGCTCGTGCACGACGATGTACTCAGGTGCGGGCCCGTAGCCGAAGATCGACAGCGTCTGGGTCTCGAGCGCGAAGAACAGGGTCTCGTCGACGACGGCCACGCCGTATTCGTCGAAGGGATAGGGCCCGAGGACCTCGGCCAGGCCGGCGATCATGTCGTCGGTGCGGTCGAAGGACTGCCGGGCGTCTGCAGGGAGGTCGATCGGGAAGACGTTGCGAACCGGCACCCCGCTCGCGCCCTCGGTGGACACGAGTTCGTAGTCGCCGATGACCACGGTTGCCAGGTAACTGGCCATCGGATCGTCCATCTCCCACTCGAAGACGGTCCGACCGGCGTCGGTGGTCTGGGCCAGCAGCTCGCCATTGGCTGCGGCCAGCAGCCCCTCGGGAACGTCGAGGCGGAAGGAGTAGGTGGCCTTGTCGCTCGGGTGATCGTTCGCCGGGAACCAGCTGGCGGCACCGGCGGGCTCGCTCACGACGTAGGCGCCTCGATCCTCGAGATCGGAGTTCCAGCCGAGGTCGAACAGCTCTGCTCCCTCGGTGATCGGCTCGGGGACGCCGCCATAGGCGACCGACACCGTGAAGACGTCGCCCGCAGCGATGGGCGAGGCCGCCGTCACCTCGAGCTCGCTGTCGGTCACGTCCTGCATCGCAGGGCTGCCGTCGACCTGCACGGACTCGACCTCGAGGCCGCTCAGGTCGAGCGTGAAGCGCTCGAGATCCTGCGTCGCCGTGGCGGTGATCGTCGTGGTTGCCTCGATCGATCCGTCGGTTTCGGTCCACGCGAGATCGATGTCGTAGTGGTCGACGTCGTAGCCACCGTTGCCCAGGCCCGGGAAGTACGGATCGTCGAGGCTGTCGGCTCCGACCGTGCCGATGACCTCGCCGGGAGCCGAAGCGGACGTCGGTGTCGAGAGCGGATCCTGTTCGACGTCTCGGATCGGCGCCGCCCCGCACCCGGCGAGCAGCGACAACGCCACCACACCCCACCATCGGCTCCGAGACATCCGGGAGAGTGTTTCAGGCGGTGACGGTGTTGTGCGGGCACCCGCCGGGCACACTGTCGGCCCATGGCAGCACCATCGATCCTCGTGACAGGCGCAACCGGCTACATCGGCGGGCGCCTGGTCCCGGCACTGCTCGAGGCCGGACACGACGTGCGGTGCGTGGCCCGAACGCCGTCGAAGCTCGATGCCGTCGAGTGGCGCGACCAGGTCGAGGTGGTTGAAGGAAGTGTCACCGACCTCGACGCGATGACCGCGGCCATGCAGGGGGTCCGGGCCGCCTACTACCTGGTTCACTCGATGGGCCACACCCACGACTTCGCGGAGCGCGACCGGGTGGCGGCCGAGACGTTCCGCATCGCCGCCGAGCAGGCTGGCGTCGAGCAGATCGTCTATCTCGGGGGCCTGGGCGACAAGGACGACGGTGAGCTGTCGAGCCATCTCCGAAGCCGCCACGAAGTGGGCCGCACCCTGGCCGCGGGGACGGTGCCGGTGACCGAGCTCCGGGCGGCGGTGATCATCGGCTCGGGAAGCGCGAGCTTCGAGATGCTCCGCAACCTGGTCGAGGTGCTCCCCGCGATGATCACGCCTCGCTGGGTCCGCACTCGCTGTCAGCCCATCGCGGTTCGCGACATCCTTCACTACCTCGTGAAGTCGATCGAGACTCCGGCGGCGGCCGGACGCATCTTCGAGGTGGGTGGCCCCGACGTGGTCACCTACGAGGACATGATGCGGATCCACGCCGAGGTGGCCGGGCTCCGCCGACGACTCATCGTGCCGGTCCCGGTGCTCTCGCCGAGCCTGTCGTCGCACTGGGTCGGTCTCGTGACGTCGCTCCCGCGCGACCTCGCCAAACCGCTGGTCGCGAGTCTCCAGAACGAGGTCATCGTCAACGACCACGCGATCGACGACGTGATCCCTCTCGAGACGACGCCGTTCCGGCGCGCGCTCGAACTCGCATTGCACCGAGTGGCCGACCTCGCCGTCCCCACGCGGTGGTCGAGCGCCACTCTTCCGGGCCGCGATCCGGCCGAGCCCCTCCCGACCGATCCCGACTGGGCCGGTGGCACGCTCCTCGAGGACGAACGAACCATCACCACCACCGCCTCCGCCGATGCGCTGTACGCCACGGTGAGCGGTATCGGCGGTGACCGCGGGTGGTTCGTGGCCGATCTGCTCTGGACCCTCCGGGGCTGGATCGACTCGGTGGTCGGTGGCGTCGGGATGCGTCGCGGACGCCGTCATCCCGATGACGTGCGAGTCGGGGACGCCATCGACTTCTGGCGGGTCGAGACGACCACGAGGCCGAGCCTGCTGCGGCTCCGTGCCGAGATGAAGCTGCCAGGCGAGGCGTGGCTCGAATGGTCGATCGTCGACGACGAGTCCACACGGCGGCTGGTCCAACGGGCGATCTTCTTCCCCCGAGGGCTCCTCGGGCGGGCCTACTGGTACTCGCTGGTCCCGTTCCACGCCGTGATCTTCGGGGCGCTGTCCCGTGAGATCGTCGGTCGAGCCGAGGCCCTTCCCCTCGTCGCATCAGCGTCAGCCACTACCGTACGGTCCGCTGAACGTCCCAAGGGAGTCGCATGATCCGCAAGTCCTGTCGCGTCGGGCTGAAGCTCGGCCTGCTGGCCGCTCTGGTGGCCCTGATCGCCAAGATCATCCAGAGTCGTCCGCGGCCCGCCGTCGTCCCCTCGCCGGCCGAGCCGGGGGCCGCCCCGTCCTGGCCGCCCGTTGCACCGGAGGCGGGCAAACCGGCGCCGGCCACGGCCGAGAAGCCGGTGAGCTGGGTCGAGCCGAACGGCGACGTGTGTCCGACCACCCATCCGGTCAAGGCCAAGATGTCGAGCAAGATCTTCCACGTCCTCGGCGGCCTCAGCTACGACCGCACGAGCCCCGACCGCTGCTACGCCACGCCGGCCGACGCCGAAGCCGACGGGTTCAGGGCCGCCAAGCGCTGATCCACCGGTCGGGGTGTGACCCTCGCCGCCGGGAACTCCTCGAAGACGCCGCTCAGGACGTGATCACGTGCACCGACGCGATGCCCGGAGTGGCGCGCAGGGTGTCGCGCACGTCGGCGGGGACCTCGGGTGTGGTGGCGAGCACCATCAGGGCGGCTTCGCCCGATTCGGCCCGACCGAGGTGCATGTCGTCGATGTTCACGCCGGCTGCGCCGAGTGCCGAGGTCACGGTGGCGATCATGCCCGGCTGGTCGAGGTTCCGCACGACGAGCATGTTGTTGGCCGGCGGCACATCGAGCACGTGGTCGTCGAGCATCACGATCTTGGGTTCGCTCTTCAACCCCACGAGTGTCCCGGCAATGCTGTGGTCGCCGCCCCGCAGGGAGATCAGGTTCACGTAGTCATGGGCGGTCGCGGTCTTCGACTCGCGGTACTCCATGCCACGCGACTCGGCCAGTTGGGGGGCGTTGACGTAGGTCACCGGCTCGTCGCTCACCCGACCGAAGATGCCCTTGAGAACCGACAACGTGAGGATCCGGGTGTCACCGTCGGCCAGTTCGCCGTGGTACTCGATGTCGAGATGGTCGGGCACGCCTTCGCTGAGCGCGACGAACAACTCGCCCAACCGCTCTGCGAGGGGAAGGAACGGGCGAGCGGCCTCTGAGGCGGCGTCGGCCGAGACGTTCACCGCGAACGGGACGAAATCGCCGGCCAGCGCGAGGACGACCTGCTCGGCGACGGTCACCCCAGCCTTGTCCTGTGCCTCCTGTGTGCTGGCGCCCAGGTGAGGGGTGACCACGACCTCAGGCAGTGCGAACAAGGGCGAGTCGGTCATCGGCTCGGTTTCGAAGACATCGAGCGCGGCCCCGGCGACCACACCGTTCACGATGGCATCGGCGAGCGCGGCCTCGTCGATCAGGCCACCGCGGGCTGCGTTCACGATGCGCAGCCCGGGCTTGGCCTTGGCCAGCACGTCTGCGTTGACGATCCCGGTCGACTCGGCCGTCTTCAGCAGGTGAAGCGAGACGAAGTCGGACTCGGCGAACAGCTCGTCGAGCTCGGTCAGCTCGATGCCGAGCTTGCGGGCGCGGTCGGCCGTGGTCCACGGATCCCACGCGACGATGCGCATCCCGAACGCCAGGGCCCGTTGGGCCACCAGCGTGCCGATGCGACCGAGCCCGAGGACCCCGAGCGTCTTGCCGTGGAGCTCGACTCCTTGCCACCCGGACTTCTCCCAGCGACCCTCGACGAGCGCCCGATGCGACTGTGGGACGTTGCGGGCCAACGACAGGAGCAGCGCCATCGCATGCTCGGCGGTCGAGAGGCTGTTGGTGCCGGGGGCATTGGCCACCATCACACCTCGCTGGGTCGCTGCTTCGACGTCGACGTTGTCGACGCCGAGGCCGGCACGGCCGACCACGACGAGATCGGCACCGGCGGCCAGCACCGCGTCGGTGACCGTCGTCGAGGATCGGATGATGAGCGCCGCGGCTCCGGGGACGGCGGAAAGCAGTTCGTCCGGGGAAAGCCCCAGCTGCACGTCGACGTCGTGACCTGCAGCCCGGAGTCGGTCGAGCCCGCCGTCGGCGATCTTCTCGGTCACCAGGATGCGTGCCATTTCCTCAGTCTGGCGGCCGGAGGTCGTCACCGTCGAAAACGAGACCGTCAGAGGTTGTCGATGGCGACGTCGGGGAGGTCACCGGCAGGGACCAAGCCGAACACCCGACCGTAGAACGCGAGCTCTCCGTCGAGTGCCGCCCGGATGTTCTCGGCCTTTCGGAAGCCGTGCTGCTCTCCCTCGAACGGAACGTACGCAACGGGCACACCCTTGGACCGCACGGCCTGGACGATCATCTCGGCCTGGTTCGGAGGCACGATCTCGTCCTCGAGCCCCTGGAAGACGATCAGCGGAGACGACAGCGAGTCGACGTGGTGGATCGGCGAACGCTCGAGGTACACGGCCCGCTCGGCGGGGTACGGCCCGATCAACCGATCGAGGTACCGACTCTCGAACTTGTGGGTATCGGTGGCGAGTGCCTCGAGATCGGCGACGCCGTAGTGGCTGGCGCCGGCGCCGAACGCGTCCGAGGAGCACAGAGCGGCCAGAACGGTGAAGCCGCCCGCCGACCCGCCGGTGATGCAGAGGCGGTCGGGATCTGCGCGGCCGGTGTCGGCCAGGAACCGGGCGGCGGCGACGCAGTCCTCGACGTCGACGATCCCCCATCGTCGGTCCAACAGCTCACGGTAGGGACGCCCGTAACCGGTCGAGCCGCCGTAGTTGACGTCGACCACGCCGAACCCGCGGCTCGTCCAGTACTGGATGCCCAGCGACAGTTGGGGCCTGGCGGCCGATGTCGGACCACCATGGATCTTGACCACGAGCGGCGGCAGCTCGGCCTCGGGCGGACTGTGGTCGGGGTTGGTGGGCGGATAGAAGAGCGCATGTGCAGTTCGCTCTTCGGCGCCACTGGCGAAGGAGATCGGCTGGGCGATCGAGAACCAGGACGTGTCGAGGCCCAGCTCGCGCGGCCGGCTGAGGGTCTCGACGTCTCCTCGGTCCGCGCCGACGACGATCCGCACGATCGCCGGTTCGGTGACGAAGCTGGCGGCCATCGCGACGATGGCGTCACCGTCCGCGACGAGAGAGTTGATGCCGGTGAACGGCAGGTCGAGTCTCCGCGTCGAACCGTCGGCGGCGAGGAGGTACAGCGAATCGATCCCATCGGACTGCGCGGCGAAGACCACCTGACCGGATGCGAGGAAGTCGTACCGGCGCTGCCCGAACACCCAGTGCGGTGTGCCGATCTCTGCCTGCAGGTCGGTCATCCTGCGGGTGCCGTCGCCGTCTACGACGTAGAGATTCCACCAGCCGTCCTCGTCCGAGCAGTAGTGGAGGCTTCCGGCGGGCGACCAGAACGCCTGGGTGATCGCCGTGTCGAGCCCGCCCGCCACGCGTCGAGGGGTCCCGACCTCGGGGTGATCGGCGGAGAGGTCGATCGCAGCGACGTACAACTCGGTGCCGTCCCACGGCATGTTGGGATGGTTCCAACTGAAGTACGACAGTTGCGTCTGGTCCGGCGACACTCGGGCACCGGCCACGAAGTCGGGCCCGGAGACGAGAACAACGGGCTCCCCTCCTTCGACCGGCACGGCCACGACCTGGTTGGTGGCTTCGGATCCGTCGACGGGGTGATGCTCGCGGACGCTGAGCACGTGAGCGCCGACGACCGAGAGGTCGGCGAACCGGTCACCCATCGCGACGACCGGTTCGGACGTCAGCGCCACCGGCGCCTCTTCGGGATCGAGCCGGTACATGCGCTGGTCAGACCAGTTGGCGAAGAACAACCGGCCCCCATCGACCGTCCAGGCCCCGCCGCCGTATTCGTGCACGCGGGTGCGGGCCGAGAACCCCTCGGGCAGGACATCGACCGTGGTGCCGTCGGAGCGACGGCACACGACCTGGATCTGGCCGGCGGCCTCGGGCCTGAGCTCCTGCCACCAGATCTCATCGCCATCGACCCTCGGTTCGCCGACCACGGCGGCAGCCCGAGTGATCAGCTCGCTCGTGATCGGACTCGCCCAGGTCCCGTACCTGGCGGTCGCCACCACGGTCAGCCCCGTTCGAGGAGATCGGCGATGCGAGTGATGCCCTCGCCGAGGTCATCGTCGCCGAGCGCGAACGACAGCCGGGCGTAGCCAGGGGCGCTGAACGCCTCGCCCGGCACGATGGCCACCTTGGCCTCGGTCAGGATGATCTCAGCCAGCTCGACGGTGGTCGTGGCCGTGCGGCCTCTGATCTCACGACCGAGCACCGCCCCGAGGTTCGGGAACGCATAGAAGGCGCCCTGCGGGTCGACGCAGCTGATGCCGGGGATGCCGTTGAGCATCTTCACCATCGCCTTGCCCCGGCGGTCGAATGCCGCGCGCATCTCGACCACCGCGTCGAGCGGGCCCGACACCGCGGCCAGAGCTGCACGCTGGCTGACGTTGGCGACGTTGGACGTCGAGTGGCTCTGGAGGTTGGTGGCCGCCTTCACCACGTCGAGCGGGCCGAGCATCCATCCCACTCGCCACCCGGTCATGGCGTAGGTCTTGGCGACCCCGTTGAGCACGAGGCACCGATCGGCGAGATCGGGAACGAGCACCGGCATCGAGTGGAAGTGGTGGTCCCCGTAGGTCAGGTGCTCGTAGATCTCGTCGGTCACGACCCAGATCCCGTGCTCGACCGCCCACTCGCCGATGGCCTGCACCTCCTCACGCGGGTAGACCGCGCCAGTCGGGTTGCTGGGTGAGACGAAGATCAGCATCTTGGTCTGCGGGGTGCGGGCCGCCTCGAGCTGGTCGACCGTGACCCGGAACCCGGTCCCCTCGTCGGTCGCGAGCTCGACCGGGATGGCGCCGGCCAGCCGGATCGGCTCGGGGTACGTGGTCCAGTAGGGAGCGGGCAGCAGGACCTCGTCACCCGGATCGAGGAGGGTCAACATCGCCTCGTAGACCGCGTGTTTGCCGCCGTTGGTGACCAGGACCTGGCTCGGCTCGACCACATAACCCGAGTCCCGGGCGGTCTTCGCGGCGATCGCGTCCTTGAGCTCGACGAGACCACCGGCAGGCGTGTACTTGTGGTTCTTCGGGTCGCGGCAGGCCTCGACCGCAGCGTCGACGATGTGCGGCGGGGTCGGGAAGTCCGGCTCGCCGGCGCCGAAACCGATCACCGGCTCACCGGCGGCCTTCATCGCCTTCGCCTTGGCATCGACAGCCAGGGTGGCGGACGGCGAGATCGCGGCAACAGCAGCAGAGATTCGATCGGACACGGGCGCTCCTGGGCGACGGGGAGGGGTCAGTGCGCATCCTCCCACGAAGTCCGGGGTTCGACACCAGATTTGCGGCCTCGGACCCCGGCCCGATGAATTCGTCGGAGCCGTCGTGGGCTGCCAAGGTTGGGCGATGCTTTCGATCACGATTCCCGCCGAACTCAAGCCGGCCGACGGCCGCTTCGGTTCGGGTCCCAGCAAGATTCGCCAGCCGGCCCTCGATGCCCTCGCCGCGTCCGGATCCGAGATCCTGGGCACGAGCCACCGCCAGGCCACCGTGAAGTTTCTCGTCGCCGCATTTCGCAATGGCCTCGCCGAGCTCTTCTCGACCCCCGACGGGTACGAGGTCCTGCTCAGCAACGGCGGCACCCACGCCTGCTGGGACGCCCTGACCGTCGGCTTCATCGAGCAGAAGAGCCAACACGTCGTCCACGGCGAGTTCTCGGGCAAGTTCGCCCACGCGGTGGCGGCTGCCCCGTTCCTGGCCGACCCCGACATCATCGAGAGCCAGGTCGGCACGGCCGCGACGCCGGTCAGCGACGCGTCGATCGACACCTACGCGCTGATCCACAACGAGACGTCGACCGGCGTTGCCACGGGCATCGTCCGGCCGGCCGAGAGCAGTGGACTCGTGGCCGTCGACGCCACGTCGGGCGCGGGTGGCCTGCGTGTCGACCTGGCCGAGACCGACCTCTACTACTTCTCGACGCAGAAGGCCCTGGCCAGTGACGGGGGCCTGTGGGTCGCCACCGCCTCGCCGGCCGCGATCGAGCGCATCGAGCGCCGTGCCGAGGCTGCCGACCGGTGGGTTCCGCCGTTCCTCGACCTGCCGACGGTGGTCGAGAACTCGCGCAAGGACCAGACCTACAACACCCCGGCACTGGCGACGCTGTTCCTCGCCAACGAGCAGGTGCAGTGGATCCTCGGCCAGGGTGGACTCGACTGGGCCGCCGGCCGCTGCGACCGGTCCGCAGCGATCCTCTACGGGTGGGCGGACGCACACGAGCACGCGTCGCCGTTCGTCACCGATCCGGCCCTGCGAAGCCATGTCGTCGCCACGATCGACTTCGACGAAGCGGTCGATGCGTCAGCCGTGGCCGCCACGCTGCGCGCCAACGGCATCGTCGACACCGAGCCCTACCGCAAGCTCGGCCGCAACCAGCTCCGGATCGCCGTGTTCCCCTCGATCGACCCGTCCGACGTCGAAGCGCTCACCCAGTGCATCGACCACGTCATCACCAACCTCTGAACCCCAGCATCTTCGTCGCGTTTTCGACCACGGGTGGTCGATTTCTCGACAGAGATGCTGGGGGATGCGGGCTGAGTAGTGTCGGCTCCCATGGTTTCTGCTGCTGACGTTCGAGCCCAACTGACCGGGCCAGGGGCGATGTTCGAGATCACCACCGAGGTCGTGAACGGCGTCGAGCTGCAGGTCTATGCCGAGCGCATGACCTCGCTGCGACAGGTGCCCGAACTGGCCATGATGCGCGGTGACGACGAGCAGTACCTCGTGTACGGCGAGGAGACCTACGGCTTCTCCCGCTTCGTGGAGACGTCGAACTCGGTCGCCCATGCATTGCACGACGTCCACGGGCTCGGCAAGGGCGACCGGCTGGCCGTGTTGTCGCAGAACAACCCCGAGTGGTGTCTGTCGTTCTGGGCCACGGTCACCAACGGCGCAATTCTCGTCGGCCTCAACGGGTGGTGGAAGACCGAAGAGATCATCTACGGGCTCCAGGATTCGGGAGCCAGGATCCTCGTCGCCGACCGCAAGCGATTCGAGCGGATCGCCGGCCAGCTCGACCAGGTCCCCGACCTCGAGGCCATCTTCCTCACCCACGATGCCGATCCGTCCGACTTCGCCGAGATGGTGGGAGGGGAGCACGCGTCGAAGCTGCATCGATTCGACGAACTGACGTCGGACCCGAAGCCAGACTTCGTCGAGGTCGAGATCGCCGAGGAGGACCCCGCGGTCATCTTCTACACCTCGGGCACGACCGGAAAGCCCAAGGGAGCCATCAGCACGCATCGGAACATGATCGCCAACCTCCAGAACACGATCTTCGGTGCAGTGGCGGGCGCGATGCTCGGCTCGCAGCTCCTCGGCGACGACACCGAGGCCTCGACCGGCCAGACCGTCTCGCTGTTCACCTCGCCGCTGTTCCACGTGTCGGGCTGTCATTCGACCCTCGTCGTCGGCATGTTGGCCGGCCTCAAGCTCGTCATGCCGGTCGGCCGGTTCACCCCCGAGCTGGCCCTCGAGCTCATCGCGACGCACGGCGTGAACGTCTGGGCGACCGTGCCCACCATGGTGTGGCGGGTGTGCGAGCACCCGGACCGCCACGCCCACGACACGAGCTCGGTCACGTCGGTCGCGTTCGGTGGATCGCCGTCGGCCGACGAGCTCCAGCGAAAGATCCGCGACACCTTCCCCAACATCAAGGCGACCACCAACGCCTACGGCCTCACCGAATCGTCGTCGGTGGCCACGTCGATCACCGGTCAGGACGCGCTCGACCGCCCCGATTCGGTCGGACTCGCTGTCCCCACCGTCGAGCTCCAGATCATCGACGGCATGGGCAACGTGCTCGGCCCCAACGAATCCGGCGAGGTCTGCATCAAGGGCCCGATCATCATGGCGGGCTACTGGAACAAGCCGGAGGCGACCGCCGAGACGGTGCGGGACGGCTGGCTCCACACCGGCGACGTCGGCCACCTCGACGACGACGGATACCTCTTCATCACCGATCGAGCCAAGGACATGATCATCCGCGGTGGTGAGAACATCTACTGCGTCGAGATCGAGAACCGGCTGGTCGAACACCCCCGCATCGCAGACGCCGCCATCATCGGCGTTCCGCACGCGGAGCTGGGCGAAGAAGTCAAGGCCGTCGTCCAGGTCGAGCCGGGCGCCGAGTTGACCGAGGCCGAGGTGAAGGAGTGGGTGGCCGCGACGCTGGCGAACTTCAAGGTCCCGGCACACGTCGAACTCGAGGCCGACAAGCTACCGCGGAACGCCAGCGGCAAGCTGCTGAAGAACGTCCTCCGGGGGGAGGGCGAGGTCAGCTTCTCGGAGACGATGTGATGGGCATGGGCATTCACGAGCGCGACATCGACGAGTTGCGGGCCGAAGTGCCCGGGCGCCGCTGGTTCCACACCATCGACCTCGGGGACGGCCTGGTGACCGACGGTTACGACGACACCATCGCCAAGACGCAACACATGCAGCTCCCGGCCGACCTGAGCGGCAAGACCGTGCTCGACATCGGTGCCTACGAGGGAGCGTTCAGCTTCGAGGCCAAGCGCCGCGGGGCCGAGCGGGTCCTCGCCACCGACAGCTTCGTGTGGGAGTGGCCCGACGACCCGTCCCGGCAGAACTTCGAGATGGCACGGCGAATCCTCGGCCTCGACATCCACGATCAGCTGATCCGGGTCGAGGACCTCACGCCCGAGGCGGTGGGGGGCCCGTTCGACGTCGTCCTCTTCCTCGGGGTCCTGTACCACGCCCTCGATCCGCTCGGCTATCTCGCGCGCATGCGCTCAGTGACCGCAGAGATGGCCATCATCGAGACGGTCGTCGACATGCTCCA
>DATKWD010000160.1:0-2725 GCA_035529695.1 Acidimicrobiales bacterium
CGATGCGGTCTGCTTCCTGTTCTCCGACCTCGCCCGGGCAGTGACGGGCGAGGTGCTCCACGTCGACGGCGGCGTCCATGCCGTGAACGGGGGCTGACGATGTTCGACGTCCGCGGGTCAGGGCTCTTCGTGCTCCGGTTCGCCCTGGTGGTCTCGTGATCGGCACGCCCCTGTTCATCGCGCTGCGGGAGGCCTCGTCGTGACGGCACCGGTCGTCGGGATCGTCGGTGCTGGGCAGCTCGCGCGGATGACCTCGCAGGCAGCGATCTCGCTCGCAGTCGTGACCCGTGTGCTCGCCCGCGACCCTTCGGACCCGGCGTGTCTGACGTGCACCACGTTCGAGATCGGCGATCCTGGTGAATTCGAGACCCTCGAGTCGTTCAGCCGTGGTTGCGACGTCGTCACCTTCGACCACGAGCAGGTGGATCCGGCGTTGGTGGACGAGTTGGAGGCACTGGGTCGCCAGGTCCACCCGTCGGGCCGCGTCCTCCGCTTCTCCGACAAGGCCCATCAACGTGCCGAGTTCGCCGCCCGAGGGATTCCGGTTCCGGAGTTCGTCATTGCCACGACGGCAGCCGAGGTGGTGTCGTTCGGCGACGTGCACGGCTGGCCGGTGGTGGCCAAGGTCGCGGTCGGTGGGTACGACGGCCGCGGGGTGTTCGTGCTCGACGGTCCTGACCAGGCAGAGACCCTGATGGGTCGACTCGAGGCTCGACGGGTCGTCGTCGAGCCGATGCTGGCGATCGAAGCCGAGATCTCGGTCGTGGTCGCGCGCCGAACATCGGGGGCCTGTGTGTCGTATCCCGTCGTGGAGACGCGGCAGGTCGACGGGATCTGCGTCGAGACGATCACACCGGCGTCGATCGATCCCGAAGTCGCCGATCGCGCGACCGCGCTTGCGAGGCGGGTCGCCGAATCGATCGGGGCGACCGGCATCCTCGCCGTCGAGCTCTTCGTCACCGATGACGGTCTCGTGGTGAACGAACTCGCGCCGAGACCGCACAACAGCGGCCACTGGACGATCGAGGGGGCGGTCACCTCGCAGTTCGAGAACCACCTGCGCGGCGTGCTCGACTGGCCGCTCGGTGACACCTCGCTCGTCGCGCCGGCAGTTGCGACGGTCAACGTGCTCGGGACGAACTCGCATGACCCGATCCAGCATCTGCCCGCTGCGCTTGCAGTCGAGGGCGCTCGCGTCCATCTGTACGCCAAGGCCGTGCGTGAAGGCCGCAAGCTCGGCCACGTCACTGCGACCGGCCCTGAGCCGGAGGTCGCCCTCCGAAGAGCCCGGGCGGCCGTGGAGGCTCTCGGTGTTCCCCTCACCCCGCCCTCGAAAGCCCTCACCTCGAAGAATGGAGTCCTGTCATGAGTCTCGAACCAGCCGCCCATCCCCGCGTGGCGGTGGTCATGGGCAGCGCCAGCGATCATCGGGTGATGGTCGGCGCCGTGGACGTGTTGACCGATCTCGGCGTCGACCATGAAGTGCGGGTGCTGTCGGCCCACCGGACCCCGCACGACATGATCGCCTATGGCGACGCCGCTGCTGAGCGGGGAATCCAGGTGATCGTCGCCGGCGCCGGTGGGGCGGCTCACCTGCCGGGCATGTTGGCCGCCGCGACCCGCGTTCCCGTCATCGGCGTTCCGATCGGGCTCGCTCATCTCGACGGAGTCGACTCCCTGCTGTCGATCGCCCAGATGCCTGCGGGCGTCCCGGTGGCGACAGTCGCCATCGACGGCGCACGCAATGCCGGTCACCTGGCAGCGCGGATCCTCGCGCTCGGCGATCCGGAGGTGGCCGAACGAGTCGATCGTCATCGCCATGAGATGGCCGAATCGAGCCGGGCGTCGAACACCGACCTCTGATCGGCGTTGACACCCGAGGGGCCACCGGTTTCACTCTGGCCATGCCCGACATCGTCGACTCACTCCACCGCCGTCTCGGGGCGATGCACTCGCTCTACCACGACGCGTGCACGTCCATGACGATCGACCAGGTGAACCACTTCGAACGTGAGGGGGTGCTGCCCATCGCGTTCTCGTTGTTCCACTTCATCAACATGGAGGATGCGACGTTCATGGCGATCAGTGGCATCCCGCCGATCTGGAACGAGGAGTGGGAGGCCAGGGTGCAGCCTGCGATCTCCGATCACGGCAAGGAACGCACGGTCGACGAGATGGTGGCGCAACGGATCGGCGACTACGACGCCTTTCAGGCCTACATGGCCGAGGTGTTCGGGCGTACCGAGGCCTGGGTCGCCGAGCAGGAGGCCGACAGCCTCGATCGGGTCATCGTCGGTCGGCCCTTCCCGGATCAGGTGGCGAACACCTACAGCGCGCGCGTCGCCGGTGAGGTGGGCATCACCGCCCTCGACGCGCTCGAGTGCTGGATCTACCAGCACGGTCTCCGCCACATGGGAGAGATCGAACATGCCCGCGCGCTCGTCGGCCTGGGTGGCATGACGAGCTGACTCGGGAGGAGCTGCGGCTACTCGAACCTGAGCGCGCCGTCGTCGAGGTCGGCGGTCGGCAGGTCGTTCTTCTCGGCCCAGTAGTCCTGGGTGTGGAGCCACGGCTGGTGGTCGCCCTGCTTGGGGAGCAGGTGCATGCTCCGGGTCAGGTACCCCGGGTTGAAGTTGTCGGGGTCGACCCAGGGGCCGAGCTGCATTCCCTCGTCCTCGGGCCGGAGCGCCGGGGTGACGACCGCGACACCGAGTTCGTCCATGTG
>DATKWD010000161.1:0-35256 GCA_035529695.1 Acidimicrobiales bacterium
TGTACGAACTCGTGATCCATGTTGCGTCGAGTCCGATCGAGGTGGTCGAACTCGCTGCGCGACTCCAGACCTTGGTCACAGACAACGGCTGACCGGCTCGGTTCACTAGCATCGCGTGGTGCGGCTGGAGCCGCTCTCTTCTGCACGCTCCGTGTGCAGAACGAGGTGCCGAAGGATCTTCACGTTGCGGGGAGCTCGAAGGTCTTCAAGGCGTCCTCGGGGATCCCGAGCGGGTCACCAGCCCTGGACTGGTAGACATGCCCGCAGCGGTCTCCCAGCGGACGGCAGGGGCAGAGCATGCGTTTGATCGGAAACATCATCTGGCTCGTGCTCTGCGGGATCTGGCTCGCGATTGCGTACGTGGTCGCTGGCATCGTCAACTGCATCTTCATCATCACGATTCCGTTCGGCATTCAGGCGTTCAAGCTCGCAGGGCTGGTCCTCTGGCCGTTCGGCAAGGTCGTGATCGTCCGACAAGACCGAGATGCCGCGTTGGGCTGCCTCGGCAACGGGATCTGGTTCATCACCGCAGGACTCTGGCTCGCTCTGGGGCATCTACTCGCCGGTGTGCTGCTGTGCATAACGATCATCGGAATCCCGTTCGGCGTCGCCAACTTCCGCCTGGCCGGTCTCGCACTCGCTCCCTTCGGCAAGGTCGTCATTCCGCGGTCTCAGCTTCCCGCTGGAGTCACTCCGGTGTTCGGCGCGCCAGAACCGCTCGGCGAACCAACAGCGCGCTGATCATCACGTTGGCAAGTGTTGGCGACCTAACGTTTGCCTAACCTTCATGCAGCGTCTCGTGGCCCATGTGGCAAGGACGCGGCCCGAATGGATGCGCGACCGCAGGATGGCGCTCATGGCCAGGACAATCCGGCACTCGACTTCCCCTCAGTGAGGACGGGACTGCCGCGCAACTCCGGCGGTTGGATGTAGCCCGGCAACACCCCATCGCTGGCCTTCCCCACCGTCATGCCGGTGCCGGTCGCGACCGCACAGCTGGGACAAACGCAGAAGGAGATCTGTAGGTCCCCTGTCACCTCGTCGACCAGGACGGTGTTGCCCACGGCGCCTGAGACGGGACTGCCCGACAAGTCGCGGTCTCTCGTTGTGGTAGATCTCTGTGGGCACCCGACGTGGCGTCAGGATGCCCAAAACCTTGGGGATCTGTGGTGGCAATCACTACTTCCGGGTCCAAGAAACCTTGGAGGCTCAGATCATGACCATCACCAACACCCGCACACCGAAGCGTTGGAAGCTGCTGGCTGTGGCCGGGCTTGGAGTCAGCTTGTTGTTGGCCGGTTGCGGCGGCAGCGACGACGACGCCGGAGAGAGTGATGATGCCGAGTCGTTGGGGTTCGTGGGAACGGTTGAGGGCACCGACGCGTTCGTGTCGGTCTTGGTCGCTGACAATGACACCGACACTGACCCTGATGAAGCCATCGTGTACATCTGTGACGGTGACGCCGAGCTACGCGAGTGGTTCCAGGGACCAATCGATGACCCCTCCACCTTCGAGCTGGCCAACGACGCCGGGGCAGCGGTGACACTCGAGCTGGTCGACGGGGTGTTTGAGGGCGAGTTCACCGATACCGCAGGATCAACCCACGGGTTCGACACCGTCGAAGCAACCGGTGATGCCGGTCTCTACGAAGTGGACGATGAGCAAGCCACCGAAGAAGAGGTGTGGGCGGCGTGGGTCGTCGACAACGATGGCAACGAACAAGGGGCGTTCTTGCGGAGCGGGGTGTTCCAACCGACGATCCGGCTGTCGGCGTCCCCATTCCGTCTCTCCCGATTCTCAGTCACAAACGGCGTAATCGAGATGAATGGGATTATCGCTCCCAACAACTGACCAGCCCGCCCACCGCGCTGCCGTCGCCCCATCGTTGAGATCAAACCAGTTGGTCTGCCGACTGGAACCGCCCGCGGCGCGACGCGCGACCTCGTCGCGGGTGGTCGGCGTCGACCAGGTGATCGTCGCGGGCATCGGGGCCTCCCGGATGGTCGACAGGTCGGGGTCACGGCCGACGGTAGGTGGGCGCGCGCAAGGTCGGGTGGGTTCCGGGGTCGCGCTTCCAGACCATCGACCTCGGTGGGTCGCGTGTCCCGCGCGCTTCGCACCTGTCATCCGCCGCCGAAGTAGCGACTCGCGATGTAGCCGAGCAGGAAGCCCAAGATGAAGAGGGTGCCGACAGCGGCCGCTGCTCGGGCGATTGCCGAGCCGGTACCGGATGGAACCGAACCGGGGTCGACTGATTCTTGTGGTGGACCCTCGCCCTGCTGCCCTGTTGGCAGCGGCGGCGAAGCTTCGATCGGCGTCCCCGCCCGCGCGGCAGTCCCGTTCTCAACGCCGTCGGCTGGGTCGTCCATCGCGTGTCCTTGGGGCCTCGGGTGAGGGAACCTAGTAGCGCGACAAGGGGCATGGCCCGGCAAGGACGCCCGGCGCAGGCCCTGGTGTCCAGAGTCGCGACGGTTCGATGATCTCTTGTCCCTTCACCTCACCCACTGCCCTCCCCGAAGCTCAACTGCGCGTCCGCCACCAACCGCCGCCCGCACGCCCGGCACTGATGCGTCGGGTCCACGCCCAACCCGACCACGCACCCGCCGAGGGCTTCTACAGGGTCATATCGATGCCGCCTAGGAGCCGTCGGAGGAATCTCGATCGACCTCGGCGGCCAGTAGCCGCTGCTCGTCTTGGGTCTTGCTTCGGTGGTGCTCTGCGCAGAGGAGTTGGAGGTTCGCGGGGTCGTTGATCGCTGACGGTGACCAGCCCACGGCCGCGAGCAGGGAACCGCGCCAGATGTGGTCGAGTTCGAGATGCTCGGTGACAACGCAGCCGGACACGTCGTGCTTGAGGGGTCACCAGTCGCTGACTGGCAACTGTCGGCTGTTGCGGGATCGCTCCGACTCTGGGGTTCTGTCCACACGGCTTCCGACTCACCCGTAGCCGTCAGCCTCGGTCGGTACGGTCACCTCGTGTCGGAACGGATAGAGCGCTCCCTACTGCACGATAAAGTTCGGCGGTGCGCGCCGAATCGCTGACCCCCCGCCAGTGGTCGCTCGTCGCTGTGGTCCTCCTGCTGGCCCTGCTGACCACGGTCCCGGCGCCGTTCGTCGGCGATCAGGCGCTGTTCGCGGTGGGGGGCGACGTCCTCGCGCACGGCGGTCGCTACTACCGCGACTTCTGGGACATCAAGCAGCCGGGCGTCTTCCAGTTCTTCCGCGCCGCTCGGCTCCTCGGCGTCGGGCCCGTCGGAGTCCACCTGCTCGAGCTGATCTGGACGATCGCGCTCGGCGTACTCATCGCGTTCCGCATCCGAGATCACATGCGAACCGCGATCGGGGTCGTGGCGGCGCTGGGGTTAACCGTCGGCTGGTGGGCAGTGATCGCCGAACCGGGGTTCCAGACACAGATCGAATCTCTGGTCGGTCTCCCCCTGGCCATCGTGCTGTTCGCCTCGGACGGACTACCCGCGGTCGGACCCGCCCGAGCCCGCCGGCGTGCGCTCGTCATCGGAGTCGCGATCGGTCTGGTCGCCGTCCTCAAGCTCGTGCTCGTGGCGGTCGCGGTTGCGATCGCGGTCCCGGCGGTGCTCGCCCGACTCCGCCACGCGGAGCACCGCGGCGACGTCCTGCCGTCGATGCTGATCGCCGTCGGGGGAGCGGCGCTCGTCATCGTTCCGTTCGTCGTGGCGGCCATCGGGTCAGGCGTGGGTGACATCGCCTTCGACACCACGTTCGTGCTGCCCCGCGAGGTGGCGGCCGCCGGTCTGAACCACTCGCTGTCGAACTTCTCGCCGTGGGTGGCCGGCGGCGCCCACAGCTACGGCATCCCCAGCCTGCTGGCGCTGGTGGGCGTGCTCGGTCTGCGGAGGCGCCGCCTCGACCTGTTCGACCTGCAGTTGCTCGCCTGGATCGTCGTCGGGGTGCTCGTGATGCTCCCTCAGCGGTGGTCGGGCTACCAGTGGCAGCTGCTCGGAGTTCCGCTCGGGCTCCTCGCCGCCCGCACCGTCGACCGGTGGTGGCAGCTGCGACGGACGGGCTCGCTGCGAGCCGCCGGGGTGACCACGATCGCGGTGGTCTTGGCCCTGGTTGTCGGCCTCGCCATCAACGCCCAGGACCCCGCCAGGCGGGTGGCCGTGCTTGCTGACAACGGATTCGGGCTCGGCGACTCGGCCGAGGCGTACCGCCGCGATCTCAGTAGAGAATACGCAGCGGTCGCCGCCGAGCTGGACCGGGTGGGCGACGTGCCCGACGGGAGCCTCTACGTGATGGGGGACCCGCTGGTCTACGTGCAGCTCGGTCGCACCCAGGCCCTTCCCCAGAACGGATGGTCAGTCGAGCAGTGGCTCGACGACCAGTGGCACCGCTTCGTCCAGCAGCTCGACGAACACCGACCCGAGGTGCTGTTCGTCGCGTACTATTTCGATACGTACCTGGACGAGCGGCCCGAGGCGGTGCAGCTGCTCGACAAGCGATACGAAGAGTTCAGCCGTAGCCCCCAAGACGCGTATCAGGGCGGTCGCTGGCTGCAGCTCCGGCCGGACGAAAGCCGGAGCGGCTGAGCCGTCGTTCAGACGATCGACAGGAGCACTATGGCCATTCCAGGCGGCGCACTCCTCGAGCACCGGAAACGATGGGCGCAGATGGCTTTGGCCGGTCGGGTCGGCACCCGCCGGTCACGCCCGAGCGAAGCCGGGCGGACGTCGACTAGCTTCTACCCGAGCCTTCCAACGCCCAGGAGTCCCCATGCGCAAGATCGTGCCGCTTCTCATCGCCGTCCTCGCTGCCGCCGGCCTCGTGACGGTCACTGGCATCTCGCCGGTGAGCGCCGGCGCCGGCGGAGCAACCACCGACGTCTATGCCGTGCACGGCCTCAATCTCGGCGGTCAGACCGCACAGGCCGACGGCGGCACGAACGTCACGGTGTGCGCCGGCGACACCAATCCCGCGCTGATCGCCGATTTCGAGTTCGGCGACATCATCGGACCGGTCCCCGTGCCAACCGGCAGCAGCCTTCCCCTGAAGGTGTACGCGGGCGCAGGCGTCGACTGCGAGGCCCCGGGTGGTGCCACCCTGCTCATCGACCAGACGCTCGCCAGCGTGCCCGCAGGTACCGTCGCCGTGATCGCCACCGTGGACCCTCCTTCACAGGTCCTTGTCCTTGAGACCCTCGCCCTCGACGCCGCCTGCGCCGACGCGGGCAACGGCCGCCTCACCGGGGCCCATTTCGCCAACGCAGGCTCGGTCGACGTGCTCGTCAACGGAGGCGCCGCCGGAAGCCTCGTGTACGGAGAGGACCTGACCGCCGACCTGCCGGCCGCCACCTACAGCGTCCAGGTCGACCTCGGAGCCACCCCGATCGTCGGCCCGGCCAACATCCCCGTGACCGCAGGCAACAACACGATCGTCTACGTCGTCGGGAACCAGGAAACCGAAGGGAACACGCCGGTCGTGCCCCTGATCCAGAACCTCGCCATCCCGACCTGCGAGGCGGGGGTTTCCCCGACCACGACGCCGCCTCCCCCCACGACGACGCCTCCGACCCCGGCGGCCGCCCCTGTCGCCGCTCAGCCGACCTTCACCGGCTGAGCCAAGGGCCACAAGATCGGATCTCCAGGACGACGGGCTCCTGTTCTGAGGCCGGCGCGGCACCGAGAACATGCGCCGAGCTCAATCTCCTGCGGACAGCAGGCCAAGTCTGAGCCCTTAGGAGGCACAAAACCCCAGCTCAGAAGGGTGGAGTGACGGTGAGTCGGCCTGTAAGCGGGGTCCTGTTCCTCGGTCCGTTGCCGGGGTCCGATTCGGTGACCATCCATCTGTGCAGCCCACCTGATGTCATGTGACCGGGCAGGTCGACATCTGCTTGGCCTTGCTCCGAGTGGGGGTTGCCTAGCCGCCGGCATCGCTACCGACGCTGGTGCGCTCTTACCGCACCGTTTCACCCTTACCTGTACCCGCCCGTCATCCGAAGAATCAGGCCGGGCCATCGGCGGTGTCCTCTCTGTTGCCCTTTACCGACAGGTCGCCCCGCCCTGGCTCTCACCAGCACTCTTGCCCTATGGAGCCCCGACTTTCCTCAGGGAGCGAACTCCCCGCGGTCACCCGGCCGACTCACCGTCGCCGACAGTGTGCCAGTTCGACCCCGGCGTATCCTCATGACAATGGAACGGATCTCGAATGCGTGGCGCCTGTCGAAGTCCTCGTGGGCCGTGCTGAACAAGGACCGCGAACTGATCGCGATCCCCGTCGTGGCGGGGATCGCAGCGTTCATCGCCTTCGTGGCCCTCGTCGTTCCGCCGGCACTCGCCCTCGGTGCCTTCGACGAGACGAGCAGCACGAACCCCGCGCTCTACCTCTTCACGTTCCTCGGTGCCGTTGCCGCAGCATGGATGTCGGCCATCGGACAGGCCGCCGTCGTCGCTGGCGCCGCCCAGCGGATGGACGGCCACGACCCGACGATCGGCACGGCGTTTGCCGTTGCCCGCTCGCGGGCGGTCCGCCTGCTCGAGTGGGCCGTGCTCGCGACGGTCGTCGCCGTGGTCCTCGATGCGATCGAGCAGCGGCTCGGCATCGTCGGCAGGCTCATCAGCTGGATCGGATCGGTCGCATTCGCCGTCATGTCGTTCATGGCACTGCCGGTCATCGTGTTCGAGGACGTGGGTGCCATCGAGGCCTTCAAGCGATCATCGGCGATGTTGAAGGCCACGTGGGGCGAACAGATCAGCTTCAACTTCGGGATGGGCCTCATCAGCATGATCGCAATCATCCCGGGCGTGCTCGTCGGAGGCGCGCTGGCCGGCACCGGCGTCACCCCGCTCGTGGTGCTCGGCGTCGCCATCATCGTCGCCTGGATCGTTCTCACCGTCGCCGTCACGTCGTCGCTCAGTGCGGTGTTCAAGGCGGCGCTCTACCGCTGGGCCAAGGATCTCCCCGTCGACCCCGCATTCGCTCCCGCCGACTTCCGCACCGCCTTTCGCCCCAAGCAGTAGCGGTCGCCGTTCAGTCGGCGTCGGCCGAGCGCGTCGATGACCAGGACGCCGACCAGTCGTCGCACGACGACGAGTGTGCCACCGGAGGGTGTGGGAGCTCGGTCAGGCTTCCTGAGGAACCTCGAGGCTGACCTGCCAATTGGTGCCGAAGCGATCCACACAGACGCCGAAGAACGGCGACCAGAAGACCTCGCCGCCTGGCAACTCGACCGTGCCGCCCTCCGAGAGCGCCTCGAACACCTTCTTGGCGTTGTCGAGGTCGGTCGTCGAGTAGTGGACGTACGTGCTGTTCGCCGGCGCGAAGTCGTCGTCGTAGGAGTCCGACGCCATGAGCGGCGCGCCGTCGACCAACAGCGTGACGTGCATGACGAGGTCTTCCTTGCCCTCGGGCGCCTCGCCGGGTGGGGCCTCGTGGCCGGTCATGAGCATCAGCTCGCCGTCGAAGATCTCCTGGTACCGGGTGAACGCTTCGCGACAGTTGCCGTCGAAGTAGAGGTAGGGGTGAAAGGCCATCGTCGCTCCTCGATGTCGTTGGCGGCGCTCGAGTGCGGGCGCCTCTCTTCAGCGTGCACGACGGAGCGCAGATTGTCGATGGCACGCACCCGCCAACGGTCGGCGGCCGACGCCGGACTGAGCGATCGAGACGATCCCGCCATCCTGGCCATCGATCACCCTGATGCGGAGCGCCACCGCTTCGACGAAACGGGCGACCAGTCTCGACGCGAAGCCAGGCTCGACGAAGCCTGGCGGTGCCTCGGTCATGCGAGCACCAGTTCGGCCTTCTTCACGCCGGCGATGACCGGGCTGGCCGAACGGATGACCTCGCCGTCGACCTCGAGCGACTCGAACCGGTCGAGCAGCATCTCGAGCAGGACTCGGAGCTCGAGTCTGGCCAGCGCCGCACCGATGCAGAAGTGGGCGCCGAATCCGAAGGCCACGTGGTGGTTGGGCGAGCGGCCGACGTCGAACTGCTCGGCCGTCGGGCCGAACTCGGCGGGATCGCGGTTGGCCGACTGGTAGAGCATGAGGACCGGGTCGCCGGCCGCGATGTCGCTACCACCGAGTGACACGTCGCGGGCTGCCGTGCGCATGAACGAGATGACCGGCGTGGTCCACCGGAGGACTTCCTCGACGGCGGTCGGGATGAGTGCCCGGTCGGCTCGGAGGCGGGTCCACTGGTCGGGGTGCTCGGCGAAGGCCAGCAGCCCTCCCGAGATCGAGTTGCGGGTTGTCTCGTTGCCTGCGATGAGCAACTGGTTGAGGAACATGACCAGCTCGTCGTCGGTGAGGCTGCGTCCGTCGAGTTCGGTGTGCACGAGGATCGACACGACGTCGTCGGTGGCGGGGGAGTGGCGTCGGTGCTCGCACTGCTCGGCCAGGTAGGTGAAGCACTCGCCCATCAGCCGTGCCTGATCGTCGGGCTCGATGTCGGTGGCACCGGGAATCGCGGCCTCGGACCACTCGAAGAAGCGGTCGAGATCGTCGTGCGGCACGCCGAGCACATCGGCGATCAGGAGCAGCGGAAGGGGCACGGCCAGCTCGGCCACGATGTCGACGCTCCGCCCCGTCGGCAACCCGTCGACCAACCGTGACGTGCGCTTCCGCACGAGACCTTCGAGGCGCTTCATCACCGAGGGGCGAAACCCCGGCGCCACGAGCTTGCGATAGGCCGTGTGCTCGGGCGGATCGGTGTGCATCATCGTCGGCGGGGTGGCGTAGTCGATCCCGATCTCCATGGTGAGGATGCCCTTCGCCGACGAGTAGGTCGCCGGATCCGAGGACACCGTCATCACCTCCGCATGGCGACTCACCGCCCAGAACCCCCCGTCGGCACACCAGAGCACGGGCGCCTCGTCGCGCAGGCGGGCGTAGTGGGGGTACGGGTTGCCGGCGTAGAAGTCCTCGGCCAGCAGCGGAGTCGCGAGATCGGTGGTGCTCACGCCGCTGAGCCTCGCACAGCCGGCGAGGCCGAATCGACGATCTGGGTGCGATTCGTCGGGGCGGGGTCAGAACGGGAGGGCCGACAGCTCCGGGATCCAGTTGCGGGCTCGCTCGACGGCCTCGGCCCACCGATCCCGGTCGGGAGCGGCGCCGTCATCGGGTGCCAGGGTCGCACGCTCGGCGGACGCGCTGCCGGCCTCGACCACCGACGAATACCAGCCGGCGCCGACGCCCGCCAGCAGGCCTGCGCCTCGTGCGGTCGCCTCGACCTCCGCGCTCACGACGACCGGACGTTGGGCTGCGTCGGCGACGAGCCGGAGGAACGTGTCACTGCGGGTCATGCCGCCGTCGACCCGCAACTCGGTGATGGTCTCGCCCGTGGCGGCTTCGGCGGCCTCGACGAGATCGACGGCGAGGTTGGCGATGCCCTCGAGGACGGCACGCACGACGTGCGCCCGGGTCGTGCCGCGGGTGAGGCCGAGGAGGGTGCCGCGCGCACCGTGGTCCCAGTAGGGCGTGCCGAGCCCGCTGAGGGCCGGCACGAAACTGACCCCGTCGGTGCGGTCGACCGAGGCCGCCAGCTCATCGGTCTCCTCGAGGGTCTCGATCAGTCCGAGGCCGTCGCGCAGCCAGGTGAGGTGTGAACCCGCTGCGAGCATGATGGCCTCGACCCCGACCTGCGGCACTCCCTGCTCCTGCCAGGCGATGAGGGGGTAGCAGCCCGTCGAGGTGAGCGCACCCGAGGTTGCGAGGTCGGGCGGGCCGACCAGGTCGAGCATGCCCCCGGTCCCGAAGGTGATCTTGGCGCGACCGGGCACGACGCATCCCTGGCCGATCATCGATGCCTGCTGGTCGCCGATCACGGCCATGATCGGCGGGCTGTCGGGCAGCGCGACTGCGTTCCCGAACGTGTCGACCGTGTCGCAGATGCGCGGGAGCGACTCGGGGCGGATCCGAAGCGTCTCGAGGATCGTCGGTGCCCAGATGCCACTGGCGAACAACCCGGTGACGCCGGCATTGGTGGCATCGGTGGCATGCACGGCGCCGCGGGTCAGCGACCAGACCAGCCACGCATCGATGGTGCCGACCAGCGCGCGGGCCCGTTGGCCGGGGTCCAGTCGGTCGAGCAGCCATTCGGCCTTGGTCGCGGTCGTGTTGGGCGCCAGGTGCACGCCCTGGGCCCGCAGGTCGAGGCACCGCCCGACCGTCCGAACGTCCTGCCAGCCCAGCCCGGGGCCCAGCGGCAGGCCTGTGTGTGGGTCCCAGACCACGGTCGACGCGCGCTGGACCGCGATGCCGACGCCCTCGACGGGCCCGCCTCGCAGCACCTCGGTGGCCGTGTCGACCGCGGCGTCGCGAACGGCGATGGGGTCGAACGTCGACACTCCGTCGGCGGCGGTGTCGGGCGGGGTGTCCCGACTGACCGGAGCGTCGAGCGTTCCGTCGGCATGAAAGCGGGCCGACCGGACACTGCTGGTGCCGATGTCGATGACGCAGACGGTGTCGGTCACCAGCGTTGCGAGACGGCCGCGCCGATGATGCCCGCGGTGGTGAGCAGGGTCGCCGAGAACACCACTCCCAGCACCGAGAGCGACGAGGTGTCGTCGTTGATCAGCTGTGACGCCGCGCCGAGTGCCTGGATCGGGACGAACGCACAGAACGCGGCGATGGCACCGTGGGTGAGCGCCGCATCGGGTCGTCGGCGTGCCGCTGCTGCGCCGCCGACGGCCATGCCGATGAGCGTCACGGCCAGGAAGACGAACACCCATGACGAATTGTCATCGGGCGAGTTCGAATCGTCGGTCAACCCGGCCAGCACCGAGGCAGGGAGGCCGACCGCCAGGGCCACACTCGCGCCCAACAGCACCGCCCGCCAGGTGATGTCGGGCATCAGGGCCTCATGGCCACTCGGGCGAACCGAACGGATCGGCGAGACCGAACTTGCCCGGGTTGAGGATGCCGTTCGGGTCGAGCGCGTGCTTCATCGACTGCAACACGCCGAACGCCTCGCCCAGCGCACGCGGCACGAACCTGCTCCGGTTCAGTCCGACACCGTGGTGGTGGCTCAACGCCCCGCCGTGGTCGAGGACGGCGTGCGTGCCCGCATCCCACGCTGCCCGGTAGTAGGCCTCGCGCTGATCGGGTTCGGTGCGACCGGCGAACGTGAAGTAGAGGCACGCCCCGTCGGGGTAGCTGTGCGACTGGTGCGCCGTTGCCGACAAGGTGCCGGGCACTGATCCGATCGCGTCGACGCCGGCCTGGTAGATCGCAGGGAGTGCGGCCCACGATGCCGCGACCTCCATCGTGTCGACCACGAAGCCCTTCGAGATCAGTCCCTCGAGGGCCGAGACCTCGTTGCGATGATCGAGCCACTGGCCGACGAGCGCGTCGTCGAGTCGTTCTGCGTGGGCACAGACCTCCTCGACGACCTGCATCGTGGCGTCGACCATGACCTCGTCGCCCTCGTCGAGCACCAGGACCACGTGTCGATCGCCGGTCGAGTAGCTGCGGTTCGCCTCGGCTGCGTCGTAGAGGCGCAGCACGGCGGGGCGGGCACCTCGGTGCATGATCTGCCGGCACACCTCGAGCCCGTCGGCGAAGCTGGCGAAGCCGAATGCGGCGCGGCGCTCGTGGGTCGGGGCCGGGTGCAGCCGGAGGCGCGCGCCCGTGATCACGCCGAGGGTGCCCTCTGAACCGACGAAGATCTGGGTCAGGTCGGGTCCGACGGCCGCCCGTGGTGCGCCACCGGTCGAGATCAGCGTGCCGTCGGCAAGAGCGACATCGAGCCCGAGCACCATGTCCTCGATCTTGCCGTAGCGCGTCGACAGTTGGCCGGCGCCGCGGCAGGCGATCCACCCACCCACGGTCGAGAGCGCGACCGACTGCGGCCAGTGGCCGAGGGTCGCACCGTGATCGTCGCGGAGGCGGTGTTCGAGGTGGTCGCCGAACACCCCGGGTGCGACGTCGAGGACCAATGAGGTCTCGTCGACCTCGAAGTGGCCGTCGAGGTCGCACAGATCGAGCAGGACGCCGCCGTGCACGGGAACCGATGCGCCGCACACCCCGCTACGGCCGGCCGCGGGGGTGACCGGGATCGAGTGCTGGTCGCACAACGCGAGCACCGAAGCGACCTCGGCCGCCGAGCCGGGACGGACCACCACGGCGGCGCGTCCGGCCACCTGGTTGTCGAGCGCCCAGATCATGGCCAAGGGCCACCAGTCGCGACTCGCCTCGGCGCGTTCGGCTGCTGCCACCGAGACCGACGAGCACACCTCGGCGAGACGAGTCTGCATGGCCTCGTCGACCTCGACGAAACCGGCGGTCAGCCGCGCCGAGGCGGCGGCCGGGTCGGGAAGCGCTATCGGTGCGGTCGGCACCCCGGGGCCGAGGGCGCCCAGGCCGTGGGCTGCGGTCATGTTCGTTCTCCGCTCGTCGAGACGGTCTTCGTTGCGGTGGCCGTCGAATCCGCACCGGCTTGCACCTCGGAGACGGCTCGGCGCTCTGCCTCGATGCTTGCCCGGTAGGCGTCGACCTGCCGTTGCTGTTCTTCGGCAGTCCACCCCAGTTCGGGGGCGATGAGGGCGGCGACGTCGGCTGCGGCTTCCGCCGAAGCATCGCGGGCCAGCAGACGGGCCCGGGTACGGCGGGTGAGCACGTCGTCGAGGTCGACGGCCATCTCGTAGCGCACGGCGTAGCGTGCTTCGGCTCGCAGATAGGAGAGCCCCTCGACCAGCGGTTCGGCCAGCGTCGGGTCAGCGTCGATCATGGCGTCGAGGACGCGTGTCTCGCCGCCGTAGCGACGCTGGAGGTGCCCTGCGGTCCCGGTGGCTGCCTCGTCGTACGCATCTGCGCCGAGCAGTCGCATCTTGCGGGTGTGGCACCTGCGCGCGGAGCGAGGGAGGTCGTCGCCACGCAGACCCACCACGGCGTCCAAGGTGTCCTCGGCCATCTCGCGGTACGTGGTCAGTTTCCCTCCGGTCACCGTCACCACGCCGGCATCGGACGTGGTGACCTGGTGGCTGCGCGACAGATCGGCGGTGCGTCCGTCGGGTTCGGATTTCACCAGGGGCCGAAGACCCGCCCAGGTGCCGACGATGTCGTCGCGCGACACCGGCTCGGCGAGCGAGTGGTTGAGCGCTCGGAGCAGGTAGTCGATGTCCGTCTCGGTGCACTGCGGATCGTCGACGGGGCCGTCGTAGTCGGTGTCGGTCGTACCGACGTAGCTGAACTCGGGGTCAACCCCGGGCGGCGCAGGCCACGGCACCACGAAGACGGATCGCTTGTCCTTGGGTACGGGGATGATGACGCCGAGGTCGTTGCGGACCTTCGCCCACGGGACCGTGATGTGGATCCCCTTCGCGGGCCGGATCGAGTCGGGGTCGTGTCCCTCGTCGAGGGTGCGGATGTCGTCGGCCCACACCCCGGTCGCGTTGACGATCGTCGCCGCCTGGATCTCGAACCGCTCGCCGTCGGCCTCGACGGTTGCACCGATGGCTCGGCCGTCGGAGTCCTTGACCAGACCGACCACCTCGGTGTGGTTGACGACGGCCGCCCCGAACTCGATTGCTGCGGTCCGGGCGATGGTGAGCGTGAGCCGGGCGTCGTCGGCAGTGGCATCCCAGTAGAGGTACCCGCCGGCGAGGTGCTCGGTCGGCAGGGTCGGCATGTGCGCCGCCACCTCGTCGGCATCGAGCTTCTTGTGGAGCTTGCCGATGCGGAACCCGCCGGTGAGGTCGTACATCCACATGGCACTTCCGAGTGCCTTCGCGAGCTTCTTCGAGATCACACCGTCGCGCGACAGCACCGGGATGAGGAAAGGGAGGAGCGAGACCAGGTGAGGCGCGTTCTGGCGGAGGCGATGACGCTCACGCAACGCTTCGTAGACCAGCCGGACGTCGCCGTTCTGAAGGTAGCGAAGGCCACCATGCACCAACTTCGACGACTTCGACGACGTGCCTGCCGCGAAGTCGTCCCGCTCGACCAGCGCGGTGCGCAGGCCGCGCGAGGCCGCATCGAGCGCCACCCCGCAGCCGGTGATGCCGCCGCCGATCACCAAGACGTCGAAGGGCGTCTCACGGAGCCGGTCGAGGGCCAAGCCGCGCTCGAAGGTTCCTCTGCTCATCGGCATCCATCGTGGCAGATGGGCGACGTTCGGGCCCCGGTCTCGAAAGATGGGGCGCTCGACGACGACAACCGGGCGGAACTGCCGGCCGATCTCCGCGTCCGACTCGGGCCTTTACTTCGCCCCGACCCTCCGCAATACTCGGCGCTTCCTTCCCCGAGAATGCCCTGGAGTTGAAGAACAGTGATGCAGGTTTCCGTGTGGCGCGACCAGGCCGCATGCCAAGGACTCGAACCAGCGATCTTCTACCCGGCCGACGAAGTCCAGGCCGCGTCGGCAAAGACGGTGTGCGAGGAGTGTCTCGTCCAGACCCCGTGCCTCGAGTATGCCCTCGACCGGCGGGAGCGCGATGGGGTGTGGGGCGGCTGCACCGAGAAGGAGCGTCGCCGAATCCAACGTCAGCGGCGCCGCGCGAGTTGACCGATCCGACGTCGTTCGGTGGCTGGTCAGACCTGCTCGGGACCCTCACTGCCGGCCAGGACATCGGCAGTGACCGAGCACGCGCCGCGCTCGACGTGGTGCTCGCCGGGGAGGCCACCCCGGCCCAGATCGCCGCTCTGATCGTCGCGCTCCGCATGAAGGGCGAGACGATCGACGAACTGGTCGGCATGGTCGACTCGATGCTGGATGCGGCCGCGCCGCTGCACCTCCCTGAGGAAACGATCGACATCGTCGGCATGGGTGGCGCCCCGAGCCGACGCGAGCATGCACTCAACGTGTCGACGATGGCTTCCGTCGTCGCCGCAGCAGCGGGTGCCACGGTGTGCAAACACGGCAATCGCAAGGCGTCGTCGACGAGCGGTTCGTTCGATCTGCTCGAGGCGCTCGGGGTCGCGATCGACCTCGACGGACCCGGCGTCGAGCGCTGTGTCGAACGGGCGGGGGTCGGTTTCTGTTTCGCCCGGACCTTTCACCCCGCCATGCGCCACGCCGGACCGGTTCGTGCCGAGCTCGGCATTCCGACGGTGTTCAACGTCCTGGGGCCGCTCTCGCACCCGGGGCGGGTGACCCGGCAAGTGGTCGGAGTGTCGGACCCGCAGTTGCTCGACCGGATCGCTGCGGTGCTCGCAGCCCGGAACGTGACCCACGCGTGGGTGGTTCACGGCTCAGGGGCCCTCGACGAGGTCACCACGACGGGGACGACCGACGTCCGAGAAGTCCGCGACGGCGACGTGCGGTCCTTCGCGGTCGATCCCGAGGACGTCGGCATCAGTCGGGTGTCAGCCGGTGCGCTCGCTGGTGGTGACGCAGCAACCAATGCCACCATCTTCGGAGCAGTGCTCGACGGCGAGCCGTCCGCCGCCGCCGACATCGTGGTCCTCAACGCCGCCGCGGGACTCGTCGTGGGGTCGGTGGTGGACACGCTGGCCGAAGGGGTCGAGGCGGCGAGATCGGCCATCGCCGACGGGCGCGCGGCGTCCACCCTGGCCCGCTTGGTCGAAGCCGCCGCCGCCTGACGGGCGGCGGTACGGTGCTGAACATGAGTGACGCTGCCCCCATCGCCGGCGCCCCGGCTGCTGCCGATGAGACCCGAAGCCGGCTGATCGACGCGGCGGCCGAGGTCTTCTCCGAGCAGGGCTATGCGGGGTCGGGCGTGCAGGCGATCGCAAAGCGCGCCGGCTTCACCACGGGCGCGATCTACGGGCGGTTCAGCGGCAAGGCCGAGCTCCTCCTCGCTGCGATCGACGAGCGATCGAACGACGAGCTCGACGACCTGTTCGCCGAGCACGGGTTCCGGGCCGATGCGGCTGATGTCCTGAACCAGGTCGGCAGCCATCTCGTCACCCGTCGCGACACCAGCGGCCAGCTGTTGCTCGAAGCGTTCGTGGCGGCCCGCCGCGACCCGGAGGTGGCAGCACTGGTCCGGCAGCGGCTCGATGATCGGGCGCAGCTGATGGCCGAGTTGATCGAGACATCGAAGGTCGACGGCACCATCGATCCCGATCTCGACACCAAGTCGATCGTCCGCTTCGTGCACGCAGTTGGCCTCGGGTTCCTGCTCTACGACACCATCGGCCTCGACCTACCGGCTGCCGGCCCGTGGGCCGAGCTGATCGAACGACTCGTCGGGGCGGTCGCGCCCGACACCGCTGACTGATTCAGGTGCCGAGCTCGCCCTGCACCTGACGCTCGATCTCGGCGAGTTCGTCGGCGGCGTCTTCGTAGGCCGTGAGCTGCTCGGCGAGGCGGTCGAGTTCGGGCTGACCGTCCGGCGGCGCGAGCAATTGGTCGCGTCGAGAGACCAGGCGGTCGATCCGGTGGGCGAGTGCGTCGATGTCATCGATCTCCGCGGCGACTTCGCGCAGCAGCTGACGGCGACGTGGTCCTTTCGCCCGGCCCGCGGTGGCGAGGCTGCGGTCCAGCTCGAGGGCGCGGCGGGTCAGGTCGGCGCGGACATCGGCGACTCCGGTGAGCTCGGAGGGAGTGGCCGTCGCGACCGCGACCGACGCACGGAGCCGGCGGTGCAGACGGGCCGGCGCGCCCGGCGACGCCAGCCACGACACGGGGGCCGGCGAGGCGCTGTGCGGAACGACGCGGTTTCGCCGGCGCAGCCCGCGGCGAAGGAGCAGGAATCCCGTGACCATGACGAGCACCCACAGCACCAACACCGTGCCGAGGACGATCAGAAGGCTCTCCACTTCTCCGAGGATAGGACCGGTCGGTTCAGCGTGGCGGTCGGAAACGATCGGGTCGTGTCGAGGGGAGCGACAACCCCTGGTCGCTCGACTCGATACGGACTCGGGCTGCGCTGCGGTCGAGCCAGGCCGCATTGGCGAGGATCTCGTCGACGAGGTGACGGGGGAGTGGGTCATCGGGACTGTGGGGGAGGTCGGAGACCGGCGACTCGTCGAGCCCGAGCGCGGCGACGCCGTCGGCTCCCCACGCCTGCACCAAGACGCCCCGGTCGAGTTCGGCTCCTCCGCCGTCGAAGGAGACGACGAGGCGGCCGGCGACACGCAGCGAACGGACGCGTGCTTGGCGCCGCAGCGCCTCGGCCAGTGCGCCGGCGCGGTCCCGTAGGTCTGCGGCTTCCTCGAACCGCTCGGCGGCTGCCAGGCTGGTCATGAGGGCCTCGAGATGGTCGAGCACCGCCTCGGCGTCGCCGCGCATGACTCGCCTTGCCGCCTGTGCGATGGGTTGGTACTGCTCGGCACTGACGGCCCCTGAGCAAGGGCAGGTGCTGATGCCGAGCTGCGCGGCAGCGCAGGGCGCGCTGCGGGGGCTCTTGGCTGGATCTTTCGTGCACCGCCGGAGCGGCACGACCGTCTCGATCGCCTCTGCGACCCTGTGCGCGCTCCGCTGGGATGACAAGGGGCCCAGATAGGTGGCTCCGTCGTCGCGGACGTCGCGGACGACCGAGAAGCGCGGAAATGCCTCGTTGGTGAGCTTCAGGAATCGGTACTTCGAGATGGTCTTCGACCGGCGGTTGTAGCGCGGCAGGTGTTCCTGGATCTGGCGGACCTCGCGTGCCCCCGCTTCGAGCGCGTGGGCGCACACGTCGATGTCGATCGTTGCGAACTCGCGGAGCAGCCCGCCGATCTTGCGTCGTGAGTCCGACGAGAAGTACGAGCGGACGCGCGATCGCAGGTCGGTCGCCTTGCCCACGTACAACACGCGTCCGGCTGCGTCGAGAAACCGGTAGACGCCCGGCCGGCGCGGCAGGTCGGCGGTGAGCCCGAGCTTCGCGGCTTGGGCGTGATTGGCCATCTTCGGCAGGCCGAGCAGGTCGTCGAGCCCGAACACACCGAACGCAGCGGCCCGCTCGAGCAACACATGCAGCAGGTCGCCGGTGGCCAGGGCGTCGTCGAGCGCACGGTGTGAGGGCTGGTGGGCGAGGCGAAAGCGATCGGCCAGGGTGCCGAGCTTGCAGTTGGGGACGTCGTCACGCACCAGTCGCCGAGCGAGCGCAGCGGTGTCGACCCGGCGGTTCGAGAGCCGAGGCCGGTCGGTGCGGACCAGGGCGGCGTCGAGGAACGAGGTGTCGAAGCGCAGGTTGTGACCGACGAGAACGGCGTCGCCGAGGAACTCGAGCAGCGCCGGCAGCACTTCGGTGATCTGCGGTGCCGGCGCCACCATCGACTCCGTGATGCCGGTGAGCACGGTGATCAGCGGCGGGATCGAGCGCCCCGGATCGATCAGCGTCTGGAAGGTGCCGAGACATTCACCGCCACGGAGCTTCACTGCGCCCACCTCGGTGATCGCGTCGTCGTTCGGCGACCCACCCGTGGTCTCGAGGTCGATGACGCAGAACGTGACCCCGGCCAGGGGTGCGCCCAGGTCGTCGAAGCTCCGCTGGGCGGCGGGGAGCGTGGGCGACAGGGTCACGACCCCCAGCAAAGCGAACAGGTGTTCGTTTGTCAAGGAAGGTCGGGAAGATGATCGTCGCTACCATCGTCTTGTGTCCTCCACACGGTATCGCTGCCGCTCGTGCGGGAACCTGACCCGCTTCGATGTCGTGGAGGTCCGACGCACGAAGTCGTTCCACCACTACACGGTCGGTGGCGAGCTCGAGGTCGAGGACGTCGAGGTGCTTGCCGCCGAGGTCGAGTCGGTGCTGTGCCACTGGTGCGGCGGCGGCGGTGAGGTGGAGGAGCTGACGGCTTCGCCCGCGTAGCGCGTCAGCACCGGTGCTACCGTCGCTGATCGGGGTCTCCCGAATCTCGCCTCGCCCATGTCCCGGTGCTCCTGTGCAGAAACTCCACCTCGTCGGCGTCAATCTCACCCGGGACGGACTGATCTTCACCGATCGCCGAGGGGCCGATGCCGCGGCGTTCCTCCTGCCGGTCGACACCGTGCTGGCTGCGCTGCTGGCCGACCTGGTCGGTGACGAACACGACCGTGCCGCGCCGGACCGGCCCCCGTCCCACCGACCACCGGGATCGGCCCGTCGGCGCAACCGTTCACTGCGCGCGAGGTGAGCATCCCGGCGAGCGACCTCGGGTCGCCCACCTCTCACCGCCTCGATCTCGACGCTCTGGCGGCGACGTGTGGGATCGATCACCTCGGCGTGGCGCCCGTCGAGGTGTTCGCTCGAACCCGGGCCGAGTTGTTCGAGCGACGTGCCGCCGGTCTCCACGCCGACATGCAGTTCACCTACCGCAACCCCGACCGATCCACCGATCCGGCCCGGGTGCTTGCCGGAGCCCGCTCCTTGGTGGTCGCTGCGACGGCCTACCCGGACGAGGTCACCGTCAAGCCCGTCGGGAACCGGTCGGGGCGGATCGCCCGCTATGCGACGGTCGGTCACTACGACCGGCTGCGACTGGGGCTCGAAGCGCTCGCTGCCCACCTCCGGTCCCTCGGTGGGGTGACCCGCGTCGTGTTCGACGACAACGCACTGGTCGACCGCGAGGCGGCACGCCGGGCCGGACTCGGTGACTACGGGAAGAACGCGAACCTCCTCCTCACCGGCGCAGGCTCGTGGTTCGTCCTCGGCTCGGTCCTGACGGACCTGCTGCTCGATCCGACGCCGCGGCGGGCTGCGGATCCCTGTGGCGCCTGCCGTCGCTGCATCGATCGGTGCCCGACCGGGGCGATCGTCGCCGAGGGTGTGGTCGATGCCCGACGGTGTCTTGCGTGGCTCGTGCAGGCCGGCGGGATGTTCCCGGTGGAGCATCGTGTCGCGCTCGGCGACCGGATCTACGGATGCGACGAATGCCAGGAGGTGTGTCCTGCGAATCGGCGACCAAGCGGATCCGTCGCAGCCGGCGACGCGTGGGTCGACCTCGTCGACATCCTCGACGCCACCGACGCGGCCCTCCTCGACCGGTACGGAAGCTGGTACCTCGCCGATCGCGACCCCGCGATCATCCGGCGCAATGCCCTGCTTGCGTTGGCGAACGTCGCAGATTCCGATGACCCCGAGACACGGCGGGTGGTCGCCGAGGCCCTCGACCACGACCGGCCGATGGTTCGGGCGCATGCGGTCTGGGCTGCTCGCCGCCTCGGACTCGAACGTCTCGTCGATCCGGCGGATCGACATCCCGACGTCGCACCTGAACTCGATCGCGTCGTCGAGGCGCGTCCGTGAGACACCTGCTCGTCACCAATGACTTCCCGCCCAAGGTCGGAGGGATCCAGTCGTACCTCTGGGAGCTCTGGCGGCGCCTTCCCTCCGAGTCGTTCGCGGTCCTCACCACCCGACACGCAGACGCCGCTGACTTCGATGCCGAGCAGCCCTATCGGATCGAGCGCGTCGAAGCGTCGGTCCTGCTGCCGACCCCGGGTCTGATCCGCCGCGTCGACGCGCTCGCGGACGAGATCGACGCCGATCTCGTCGTGCTCGACCCGGCGCTCCCCGTCGGTGCGATCGGCCCGCGACTCCACCTCCCGTACGACGTGATCGTGCACGGTGCCGAGGTCACCGTCCCGGGACGTCTTCCCGGGAGCCGACAGATGCTCGGCCATGTGCTCCGCGGAGCGCGGCACCTCATCGCTGCAGGTGGCTACCCACTGGCCGAGGCGGAGCGAGCTGCCGGTCGCACGCTGAGGTCCACCGTGATCCCGCCGGGGGTCGACACCGACCGATTCGTGCCCCTGGCCGAGCGCGACCGGTCGCTGGCACGTCGCGCATTCGGTATCGACGACGACGACCTCCTCATCGTCAGCTTCAGTCGCCTCGTCCCGCGAAAGGGCATGGACGTGTTGATCGAGGCCGCCGCCCGACTCCGGGGTCGGTTCCCGCGCCTGAAGGTGCTCATCGGCGGCACCGGGCGCGACGCAGCTCGCCTGGATGGGCTCATCACGAAGCACGATGCTCCGGTCGAGCGGTTGGGCTTCGTGTCAGACGTCGATCTCCCGCGCCTCGTCGGCGCCTGCGACCTGTCGGTCATGCTCTGCCGAGACCGCTGGGCCGGACTCGAACAGGAGGGGTTCGGGATCGTCTTCCTCGAAGCGGCTGCGGCCGGTGTCCCGCAGGTCGCAGGACAGAGCGGTGGCGCGGCCGAGGCGGTCGCCGACGGCGAGACCGGCACCGTGGTCCGTGATCCCCGCGACGTCGACGCCGTGAGCGGAGTACTGGCTCGCCTGCTCGATGATCCCGATCTGCGCGCCCGGATGGCGACTGCATCGCGTCGACGTGCCGTGAACTCCTTCAGCTACGACGTCCTGGCCGAGCGTCTCGGTGGTGCACTCGAGGTGAGCGGATGAAGACAGGCGACCGCGTGATCGACGCATCGACCCTCGGGACCGTCGTGTTCGCTGTCAGCGCGACTCTCGGCGTCGTCGGGTCTGACCCGGTGAGGCTCGTCTCGGCCATCGTGGCCGGGCTCTTGTTCGTCGTGGGGTGCGGCGCGTTCGTCGCGGGCTTCCTCGCCGGTGTCGGCCGCAGCCGCACCGAGGACATCGACATGGCGGGGCTGTTCTTCCTCAGCGGGACCGCCCCCCGGGCCGTTCGGCGGAGGCTGCGGGGTCTCGTGATCGTCCAGGTGGCCATCGCACTGACCGCTGCCGGCCTGCGTCCGTTCACCGAGAGTGCATTCGGCGTGCTCGCGCCGATGTTCGGGCTCGGCCTGATGGCGTTGTGGGGCGGACGCAACGGCGACTTCACCCGGCCCGATCCCGCGCCGGCACCGAGCGATTGACCTCAGGACCTCCCATCAGCGCACGCGATCGAATAGAAACTCCTTGCATGGCTGACCAGGCGACGCTGTCGATGCGGATCGAGGCACCCCTCGACGCCATTCGGGAGGTACTCCTCGACTTCGAGAAGTACCCGACCTGGGCCCGCGACATCAAGAGCGTGTCGGTGCTCACTCGCGACGCCGACGGCGTCGCGACCGACGTTCGCTTCCGTGCGGCGGCCATGGGACGGAGCACCTCGTACACGCTGCGCTACGACCACTCCGGAGCGCCGCTTCGCCTGGCATGGCTGCTCGCCGAGGGCGACATCATGCGCCAACTCGACGGTGCCTACGAGTTCGAGGTCCTCGACGATTCCGCGACCATGGTGACCTACCACCTCCGGGTCGATCTCGTCGTGCCGCTGCCCGGGTTCGTCAAGCGGCGGGCCGAGACCCGCATCGTGAACACCGCGCTGCGCGAGCTCCGCGATCACGTTCACTCGCACTGAGCGGCGCGACCGTTGAGGATCCTTCTCTTCACCGGAAAGGGCGGTGTCGGAAAGACGACCACGGCCGCAGCCACAGCCCTCGCCGCAGCCGACGCCGGTCACCGCACGATGGTGGTGTCGACTGATCCTGCGCACTCGCTCGCGGATGCCTTCGACATCGACCTCGGCCCTCTCGCGATCGAGATCGCCCCAGGGCTCCACGGCGAGCAGCTCGACGCGCAGGAGCGCATGGAGGAGTCGTGGGGTGAGATCCAGGGCTATCTCCGAGAGGTGTTCCGGTGGGCTGGGGTCGGCGACATCGAAGCCGAGGAGCTGGCGGTGATCCCCGGGCTCGACGAGGTGTTCGCGCTGAGCGACATCAAGCGCCACGCAGAGAGCGGTGACTACGACGTCCTCGTCGTCGACTGCGCCCCGACGGCCGAGACGATCAGGTTCTTGTCGCTGCCCGATGTGTTGGGTTGGTACATGGAGCGGCTGTTCCCGGTCGGTCGGCGGGTGAGCCGCATCGTGTCGCCCCTGGTCGGTGGGGTCACCGACCTCCCGGTGGCCGGTGACGAGACCTTTGCCGCACTCGGGCGGTTCTATGACCGGCTCGACGGCGTGAAGGACCTGTTGTCCGATGCCGAGCTGACCAGCGTGCGGTTGGTCGTGAACCCCGAGCGCATGGTGATCGCCGAAGCTCGCCGGACGGCGACCTACCTGTCGTTGTTCGGATATCGCGTCGATGCGGTCGTGGCGAACCGCCTGCTGCCCGACAGCGTGTCGGATCCCTGGTTCGAGGAGTGGAAGCGGTTGCACGCCGAGCACCTCCAAACCATCGAGGAGGGATTCGCCCCCCTGCCAGTGCTCCGAGCCGAGCTCGCCCCTCACGAGCTCGTCGGCGTCGATCGTCTTCGTCAGTTCGCGTCGGCGCTGTATGGCGATCAGGACCCCTCGTTGCGCCTTTCGGACGGCGACGCGCTGAGCTACGTGCGGACGTCAGCCGGCACGACGCTCTGCCTCGATCTCCCTTTCGCCGACCGCGAGGACCTCGAGCTCGGTCGTCGCAACGACGAGCTCCTCGTGCGCATCGGTCCGTACCGGAGGGCGATTCTGCTTCCTGACTCGCTGCACCGTCGTGGAATCACGGATGCGACCCTTCAAAAAGGCAGACTTACCGTCGTGTTCTCCGAGGAAACGTCGCCATGACCGATGACGACATCGGCAACGGGGCGGGCGACGAACCGATGGCCCACCTCCAGTCCGCAGCTCGCGAAGTCATCGGAGCAGCCCGCGCGCTGCTCGACGCTGCTGAGAAGCTCGTGGAGGACCCGGCCACGGTCGGACGGGTGGTCTCGATGGTCTCGAGCTTCGCTCAGGCGGCATCGTCGACGGTGGCGCAGCCAGGTTCGTCCGGGTCCGACGAGTCGTCCTCGGACCCCGACGACGATGACGGCCACGTCGAGCGGATCGTGGTGAGCTGATGCGGTTGCTCCGACTCATGAACGACGAGTTCGCGGTCGAGTTCCACCCGTATGTGACCGTCGTTGGCGACCTCGACGAGGGGTATCGGCGGCGGATCGTGGAGGTGATCGAGGGTCTCCCTCGTGGCGTGGCGGCCGATCTCGGAGGCCTCGTCGAGTCCCATGGCGTCGTGCTCGATCTCGACGCCGACAGCCTCGGGCTCCTCGACATGCACAACTTCGACGTCGACGTGGTCGTCGCTGTCGACGACCTGCCGGGGAACGAGGGTTCTGGCGGTCCACCCGAGGCTTCCGGCCTCGAGAGCGAAGCCCGATCACTCGCCGAGCAGATCGGCGTCGCCGATGCTGAGGTGCTCCGGCGTCGCGAGGCTGTCGGGGAGGCACAGATCGAAGTCGAGCGGGCGGCGCACGCGATCGACGCACTCGAAGCCCGCGCCGAAGCCGAAGTCGAAGCCGTCGAACGCGAGTGGGCCGAGGAAGCGTCGACGAGAGAGGCTCGTTCGGCCGAGGTGGCCGCAGCAGCGGCGCTGCTGGCCGACACCGAGGCAACGCTCGACGCCGCTCGTGCTCGGCTCGCCGACGCCGAGAGTGTCGCCGTGCAGGCAAGAGAGGCCCGGGACGGTCTGGCTGTCGAGGCATCGGCTCTTGCGGGGCGGCTCGAGTCTGCGTCCGCTGGCCTCGACCCTGATGCGACGGGTGATGTCGAGGCGGCCGAACGCCACCTGGCCGCGGTGCGCGAGGCCGCCGACCGCGAGCGCGACGCCGAGCAGGTCGGGCAGTCGACACCCGAAGAGGAAGAGCCGGTCGAGCATCGCCTGGCCCGACTCGAGGTGCAGAGAACCGATCTCGACGCCAAGCTGGCGGTCCTTGGCGGCGCCGAGACGATCGCCGTCGAGACGGCGATCCAGGGCCTCCGAACCGACGCTTCCGAACCGGCGCTCGTCGTCTCGGCTGATGCGCTCGAACTCGCCGACGAGATCGAGCTGGCTCGAGCCGACATCGCATCGCGAGGCGTCGGTCTCGCCGACGACGAAGGCCCGATGGTGGCGGCAAGAGCGCGTCTCGACGCGGCACGGCAGGCACTCGCGGACGCGGAGCAGCGAGTCCGCGTTCCACAGCTCGACCGTGACGAAATCGACCAGCTCGAGGTCGCGCATGCCGATGTGCTCGATGCCCAGGAGAAGTCGGAGGGAAGGTTCTCCAAGGGCCGCGCCGAGCGGCGGCTCGAAGAGGCGAGGGCGGCCGAGGATGCCGTGCTGCAACGCCTCGGGTTCGACTCCTACGCGGACTACATGATGGGCACATCGATGCTGCTCGTCGACGACGAGCAGGAGAATGCGCTCGACGAGGCCCGAGCCGAGCTGGCTGCTGCCGAGGATGCCTGGGCTGCACTCCAGGAGGGCGTCGATTCGACCGTCGAGCTCGCCTTGATGAAGGACAAGCTGCGCGTGCTGGACGAGAAGGCGTTGTTGTTGCTGGGTGAGCCACCGACCGGTGACGTGATCGACGCGCTGCGTGCGCACCGGGTTGCCGTTGCTCGAGTCGGCGACGACCACGGCCGCCTCGTCGCCGCGCTTCAGTCGGTCGGGATGGCCGTCGCTCACGAGGACCTCGAGACCGACGAGCTGGTGCTCCTGGCGGAGGACTGGATCGGGGTCGAGGCGGAGGCCAGTGGGTTGCGCGACTCGATCCTTCTCGAGCGCGCAGACGTCGACCTCGAGCTCGCCGAGGCCCGATCGCAGCTCAGCCAGGCGGCTGCCGGAATGTCCGGGCCGTCGCGTGAGGATCGGCTCAGGGCGCGCATCGACGACGCGGTCGCCGCGCTGGACGCCGCCACCGAGCGGGTGCGGCGCCACGAGCGCACGAGCGAGGAAGTCGACGAGCTCCGAGCAGCATTCGCTGCGGTGACCCAGCGCGTCGAGGCTGCCACCGTCGAGGTGACCTCTGCCGAAGCAGTGCTCGAGGGAGCCGCTGGAGCGGCTGCCGAAGCCGAGGCGACCCACGCTGCGATCGCGAGCGCCCATGGCGAGGTCGAGCGCACGGTGGACGCATGCGACGAGCCCGACGCCCTCGGCTCGGTCGAGGACGATTCGATGGCCGAGCGTCGTGCCGAAGCGCAGCTGGCCCGAGACGTCGTGGACGCTCAGCTCGTCGAGGCCCGAGAAGCTCTTGCGCTCGCCGAGGCCACGGCGGCGGAACTCCGCGAGAAGCACCAGGATCTCGAGGCTGGACTGGACGCGGCACGCATGACTCCGATCGAGGCCTCGCCGTCCGTCGGGGCAGCGTCGGCGGAAGAAGTCGAGTGGTACCTGCTGTCACGTCTCGCCGCGCAGCGAAGGATCTCGTTCGCGGGGTCGGTGCCGCTGCTCATCGATCGAGCTCTCGACGGCCTGACCGGCGACGAGATCCAGGTGGTCCTCGATCGGCTCGAGCGCATGGCGGCGGCAGTTCAGCTCATCGTGATCTCCGACCATGAGGCGGCAAGCACATGGGCCGAGCGAGCCGGTGAGCAGCGCAGCGCGGTCGTGCGGCCCATGAAGCCGGCCGACGTCGTGCCGTTCGGCTGACCCGGTCAGCTCCCCGCACTACCATCAGCACTCCGAAGCGACGAGGAGGACCTGCGTGGAGCTCGATGAGGCCGGAATCGTTCGACTGTCGGGCATGAAGGGGTCATCTCCCATCGTCAGCTGCTATCTCGATATCGACGGGCGCACCCACGTGCGGCCGGCCGACTATCAGCGCGAGCTGTCGCACCTCCTTCGCCGAGCGCGAGCGCGTTCGGACGCACGCTCGCTCGACGCGGACTTCGACCGGATCGAGGGCTTCGTCGCAGGCGAGTTCGATCGGTCGCGGGTTCGTGGGTTGGCGATGTTCTCAGCAGTCCAGGATGACTTCTGGGAAGTGGTCGAGGTGCCGGTGCCCGTGCGCTCGCATCTCGCAGTCAACCCCGCGCCGGCCGTCCGCCAGCTCGAGTCGATCGTGCAGCAACACGAGCCGATTGCCGTGCTTCTCGTCGACAAGCAGCGCACCCGCCTGTTCGAGTTCGCCCTCGGAGAACTGGTCGAGCAGACCGAGTTCGTCGACGAACTGCCTCGCGACTATGACGAGCGTGGCCAGAGCGAGCGGGGCTCGGTCGCTCCGCACATGGATGCGCTCCTCCAGCAACATGCCCGCCACGCAGCGCAGGCTGCCTTCGAACTGTCGAAGCGGAGCCCGTTCGCGCACCTCATCGTTGCCGGCTCGACGACCGTCGTGCCGATGGTGACCCAGTCGCTCCACCCGTACCTGAGCCAACGCCTCACCGACCTCGCCGATCTCGGGGTCACTGCCGGCGACCTGGGCGTCAACTCGGGACTCGACGAGGTGAGGAAGGCGTCCCTCGACGTCGAGGCCCGGCTCGAGCGGCGTCGTGAGCACGATCGGGTGTCGGAACTGCGAGATTCCGTGAAGGCAGGCGGGAGCGCGGTTGCCGGTCTGGAGGCGACTCTCGCAACGCTCGCAGAGCACCGGGTCTCTCGCCTCCTGGTGTCTGCCGGCTACCGAGACAGCGGTTGGCGCTGCCAGGCATGCGGTCGGCTTGCGGTCATCGGACGGACGTGTCCGGCCTGTTCGGCCTCGATGGACGAGGTCGAGGACGTGGTCGAGGAGGCCGTGCACGAGGCCTTGGTCGACGGCTCCGAGGTCGAAGTGTGTGTCGACAACGCCGATCTCGACGTGCTCGGTCGCATCGGCGCACTGCTTCGCTATTGAGCCGACGCACCGTCGGAGTCGATGTCGGTGGCACCAAGGTGCTCGCCGTCGCAGTCGATCCCGCTGCGCCCACCGAAGTCCTCGCATCTGCGCGGGTCTCGACGCCGACGGGCGGGTCGGCGATCGTGCAGGCCATCGCCGAGGTGGTCCATCAGGTGGACTCCGACCCCACGCACGAAGTTGGTGTCGGAGTGGCTGGGCTGGTCGATCGCAACGGAGTGGTCTGGACCTCCCCCAACCTCCGTGGGGTCGACCGCTTCGACTTGCGGAACGAGCTCGTCGGTCGGCTCGGCCGACACGTGGTGATCGAGAACGATGCCACGGCTGCGGCGATGGCCGAAGCCCGGTTCGGGGCGGGAGTCGGACGCACGGATGTGATCTTCGTCGCGCTCGGTACCGGCATCGGCGGTGCGCTGGTCGTCGACGGGCAGGTGCGACGCGGCGTGAACGGCTTCGCGGGAGAATTCGGTCACATGATCGTGGAGCGCGGCGGCGTCCGTTGCGTGTGTGGCCGGCGCGGATGTTGGGAGCGCTACGCCTCCGGGGCCGCCCTCGAACGGATGGCTCACGATCGCGAACAGGCCGGCGACTGGCAGGGTCGGCCCCTCGCGACCGCGATCAGCGGTGAGGAGATCATCGAGGCGGCTCGCGTCGGGCACCCCACCGCGATCCTGGTGCTCGACGAGTTCAGCGGCTGGATCGGGCTCGGCGTCGCGAACCTGGTTGCGGCGCTCGACCCGCAGTGCGTGATCCTCGGCGGAGGTGTGCTCGACGCGGGTGACGTGCTGCTCGAACCCATCCGGTCGGCAGTGCGCGCATCACTGTTCGGTGTCGAGCGCCGACCCGACGTCGAGGTCGTGGCTGCGACGCTCGGGTCGATGGCCGGAGCCGTCGGTGCCGCACTGCTCGCCGCCGAGTCGATCACCGACCCGCCGCCCTGAAACGGGTTCTCGGCGGGTGCCGGGGCCAGCAGTACCCTGATGTCGATGGAGTTCCGCCGAATCACGTCGTTGCCGCCGTACGTCTTCACCATCATCGATGGACTCAAGGTCGAGGCCCGGAGGGCCGGAGCCGACGTCGTCGATCTCGGGTTCGGCAATCCCGACCTGCCCTCACCCGAGGTGGCGGTCGAGAAGCTGGCCGAGGCGGTCCACAACCCCAAGAACCATCGCTATTCGCTTTCGCGAGGCATCCCGAAGCTGCGCCAGGCTGCCGCTGATCTCTATCTCCGTCGGTTCGGCGTCGAGCTCGATGCCGAGACCGAGGTGGTGGCCACCATCGGCGCCAAGGAGGGCTACTCGCACCTGATGTGGGTGTTGCTGCAGCCCGGAGATGCCGCGCTGGTTCCTTCCCCGTCGTACCCGATCCACATCTGGGGCCCGCTGTTCGCCGGTGCCGACGTACGCGAGATCCCGATGAGCGTCGACGGCGACTTCATGGAGAACGTCCGCGAGGCCTACGAATACTCGTGGCCGAAGCCGCGGGTCATCGTCACCAGCTTCCCCCACAACCCGACCACGGCGTGTGTCGACCTCGACTTCTTCCAGGATCTGGTCGACTTCGCCCGTGAGCGCGATGTGGTCATCGTGCACGACAACGCCTATGCCGAGCTGGGCTTCGATGGGTACGAACCCCCGTCCATCCTTCAGGCCGAAGGGGCCAAGGAGTGCGCGGTCGAGCTCTACTCGATGACCAAATCGTTTTCGATGGCCGGGTGGCGAGTTGCCTTCCTCGTCGGGAACCGCGAGGTCGTCGGCGCCCTCGCCAAGCTCAAGTCGTACCTCGACTACGGGACGTTTCAGCCGATTCAGATCGCAGCGACCGTGACGCTCAACGAGGCGACGTCGCACCCCAAGGAGGTGCAGGCCCTCTACCAGTCGCGCCGTGACTCGCTGTGCGACGGTCTCGATCGCATGGGATGGCAGATTCCCCGGCCCAAGGGAACGATGTTCGCGTGGGCGCCGATCCCCGAGCCCTATGCCGAGATGGGTTCGGTCGAGTTCGCGTCGTTCCTGGTCCGAGAGGCCAACGTGGCCACCTCGCCCGGCGTCGGCTTCGGCCCGGGCGGAGACGGCTTCGTCCGCTTCGCCCTCATCGAGAACGAGCAGCGGATCACCCAGGCCATCCGCCAGATGCGAAAGGCACTCACCCGGCTCGAGCAGCCGTAGTTCGCAATCAGGGCTGCTTGCCGAAGGCCCCGTAGAGACAGAACGAGACCAGGTCGTCAGCCACTTCGGTGGCATCGCGCCCCGCACCCTGCACGAAGGTTCGATAGAGGTGCCCCAACGTGCCGACCATGGCATGCGCGAGCATCACCGGGTCGTCGTGATGGATCCGGCCGGCCTCGATGGCTTCTTGGAGGTGGGCGGCTACGTCGGCCACGGCGATCTCCTCACCTCGACGGACGCGGTCGGCGAAGAGCGAGTCGTTGGCTGCGAACTGCACGAGTTGACTCAGTTCGGGCCGCTCGTCGGCCCAGGTGATCGAGGCCCGGAGGCCGAGTTCGATGCGTCGGATCGGGTCGGTCTCGCCGGCGATCGCCGCGTCCTGGAGTCGTCGTAGTTCTTGCTGGCCGGTACGAAGAATGTGGACGAACAGGGCCTCCTTCGAGTCGAAGTACCAGTAGAAGACGCCCTTGCCCACGCCGAGGCTCCCGACGATGTCGGCCACCGATGTCGAGTGGTACCCGCGCTGGGCGAACAGGCGGGTGGCTTCGGTGACGAGCTGGTTGCGTCGCTCGACGCCGCGAGCGGTGATGCGGCGGGTCAATCGAGCGCCCATCCGCGAGCGCGCTCGACGGCCCGTTTCCACTGGGCGTAGTCGGCGTCGGCCGCGGTTCGATCCTCCGACGGGGTGACCTCGACGTCGATGGCCCACTGGTCGGCGATCTCTGCGGTCGAGCTCCAGACTCCCTCGGCCAGCCCTGCGAGGTAGGCCGCGCCGAGTGCCGTGGTCTCCTGCACCACGGGCCGGCTGACCGGGACGCCGAGCTGGTCGGCCTGGAGCTGGAGCAGCAGCTGCATCACCGACGCGCCGCCGTCGGCGCGCAGGGCAGCCACTGGCCGCCCCGAGGCCGCGGACATGGTGTCGACGACGTCGCGGGTCTGGTAGGCCATGGCCTCCACCGTCGCACGCACGAGGTGTGCCTTCGTGGTACCGCGCGTGAGGCCGACGATCGTGCCGCGTGCATAGGGGTCCCAGTAGGGACTTCCCAACCCGGTGAATGCCGGGACGAGCACGACGCCATCGGTGCTCGCGACCGACGTAGCGAGCGCTTCGGTCTCACTGGCGTCGTCGATGATCCCGAGCCCGTCGCGAAGCCACTGGATCGCGGCTCCGGTGACGAAGATGGCGCCCTCGAGGGCATAGGTGGTCGACGCGGCGTCGACCGAGCCGAGCGACCAGCCGATGGTGGTGAGGAGACCATCGACCGGCTCGGGTCGCATGGGGCCGACGTTCATGAGAACGAAGGACCCGGTGCCGTAGGTGTTCTTCGTCATTCCGGGCTCGAAGCACGCCTGACCGAACAGCGCCGCCTGCTGATCACCTGCGATCCCACTGATCGGGATTCCGGCGGTGACCCCCGCACCCGTCGCGGTGAGCCCGAGGCGGCCGCTGCTCGGCCCGATGTCGGGAAGGGTGTGTGTCGGCACCCCGAAGAGATCGCAGAGCTCGTCTGACCAGGAGAGCGTCGAGATGTCGAACAACATGGTCCGGGAGGCGTTCGACGGCTCGGTGACGTGGACCTGCCCGCCGGTGAGGTTCCAGACCAACCACGAGTCGATGGTGCCGAACGCCAGGTCGCCGTCGACGGTGAGCCCTCCTTCGGTGAGGAGCCACTCGATCTTCGAACCGGAGAAGTAGGGGTCGAGGACGAGCCCGGTCGTGGCCCGAACCATCGGCAGATGACCAGCCTCGGCCAACGCATCGCAGCGGCCGGCGGTCCGTCGGTCCTGCCACACGATGGCCCGGTGCCGCGGTGTTCCGGTCGAGCGACTCCACGCGACGATGGTTTCGCGTTGGTCGGTGATGCCGATCGCGGCGATCGGCTCGGTGAGTGTGGCCTCGAGCTCGGACAACGTCACTTGGACGGCCCGCCAGATCTCGTCTGCGTCGTGCTCGACCCAGCCCGGCTTGGGGAAGTGCTGCGTGAACTCCCGGTAGGCCCACCCGACGACGGCACCTCTGTGGTCCACCGCCACCGAACGCACGCCGGTGGTTCCTGCATCGATTGCCACCACGACGCCCATCGGGGTCAGGGTAGTCACCGTCCACCGCGACGCCGGCCACGGCCTACGGTGGTGACGCATCTGCCCGAGAAGGAGAACGACGTGAAGATCGCCATGCTGACCGGAGGGGGAGACTGCCCAGGGCTGAACGCCGTGATGAGAGCCGTTGCCAGGAAGGGCGAACGGGTTCACGGCGACGAACTCGTCGGCTTCCGCGACGGGTGGCGTGGGGCGATCGAGAACGACCTCATCCCACTCGACGTCGAGGCGTTCCGTGGCACGTTGCCCCGCGGTGGCACGATCATCGGCTCGTCACGCACCAACCCCTACAAGGTCGACGGAGGTCCGGCAGCGGTCCGGTCCACCATCGAGGCCAACGGGATCGATGCACTGATCGCCATCGGCGGCGAGGACACCCTGGGCGTCGCGTCCCGACTGGCGGGCGAAGGTGTGCACGTGGTCGGCGTGCCCAAGACCATCGACAATGATCTGTCGGCGACCGAGATGACGTTCGGCTTCCAGACGTCGGTCCAGGTGTGCGTCGATGCCATCGACCGTCTCCACACGACCGCCGAGAGCCACGACCGGGTGATGGTGGTCGAGGTGATGGGACGACACGCAGGACACATCGCGACCTGGGCCGGCATCGCGGGGGGTGCGACCATGACGTTGATACCCGAAGTGCCGTTCGACGTCGAAGAGGTGTGCGACGCGATTCGCCACCGACACGAGCACGGTCGTCGTCTCGCCTCGATCGTCGTCGTGTCCGAAGGCGCAACGGTCAAGGAGGGGTCGATGGAGCTTCAGTCAGCCGAGACCGATGCGTTCGGCCACGTCAAGCTCGGCGGCATCGGAAACTGGTTGGCAGGTGAGATCGAAGCCAAAACGGGTTACGAGACCCGGGTCACCACGCTCGGGCACGTGCAGCGCGGCGGGACACCCACCGCGTTCGACCGGGTGCTCGCCACCCGATTCGGCATCGCGGCGATCGACGCGGTCCATGCATCGGACTGGGGGAAGATGGTCGCCCTGCGAAGCGGCTCGATCGTGAGGGTCCCGCTCGAAGACGCGACCGCAGAGCTGAAGCTCGTCGACGCGGAGCTCTACGACGTCGCCAAGGTCTTCTTCGGCTGAGGAGTCAGAGCCGGGGCGGGTACGTGGGGACGGCGCAGCTCGCTAGTTCTCCGGTCCGATCGTCGGTGTGAAGCTGCGGTAGTCCGAGCAGTCGACCGGGTCGGACTCGAGCACCCCTCCGTCGACCACGACCGACTTGGGCTCGTTGTCGATCCGGAAGCTGACTCGGTCGACGCCTTCGATCTCGGTCGCAGTGCACACGATCTGTGCGAAGAGGCCGGCTTGGGCGTCGCCGATCACGGTCAGCAGGTTCTCGTTGAAGTTGAGCACCAAGAGGTTCTCGTCGAGGACCGCGCCGAGCAGGATGGTGCTGTCGGGAATGTTGCTGATCAGGCCCGACTCGTTGGGATCGTCTTCGTCGGGCTTGAGGTCGAGCAGCGTCGAGATGATGTCTGCGGGCGTCGGAGACTTCGCGACCTCTCGGGTCACTGCGGCGAGTTCGGTTCCGTCCTCGCCCGATCGGATCAGGTAGAGCGTCGCCGGCTGGGTGTTGACACCGGAAGGGTCGGTGGACGACGTGCTGATGTCGGATTCGAGCAGTGAGAACGGGACGTCGTCGGCAGCGATGACACGCGGATCGCCGTCGGAGCTCACACCGCATGCCGCAAGGGCGGCGGCGATCGAGACGATGAGAGCGATCAGGCGCTGGCGGCGGGGGGTCATGTGACCTCCAAGGGTAGATCGACCACGAACCGTGCTCCTTCGCAGCCGTCGGGTCGGTCCTCGACGAACACGCGACCGCCGTGGAGGTTCACGTGCTCGGCGACGAGCGCGAGACCGAGTCCGACGCCCTCGGTCGCGCCACGCCGGTTCGCCGATCCGGCACGGGAGAAGCGTTCGAAGATCTTGCCGCGGTCCTCCGCCGAGACACCCTCGCCCTCGTCCTCGACGCCGAGGTGGACGCGTTCGCCGACCTTGTCGATCGTCACCCGCGTCGCTCCGCCACCGTACTTGCGGGCGTTGTCGAGGAGGTTGGCGATCACGCGGACGAGACGTCGCTTGTCAGCGTGCACGATCGCTCCGGCGAGCGACGGGTCGACTTCGACCGGTACCTCGTCGTGGCTGAAGGCCACCGCCTGCATCACCAGCTCGGCCAGGTGGACCTCGGTGAGCTCGAGCTGCATGACGCCGGCGTCGAAGCGCGAGATCTCGAGCAGGTCCTCGACGAGCTGGCGGAACCGGTCGATGTCGGCCACCAGGAGATCGAGTGCGGATTGCGAGCGCTCGGACAGTTCGTCGCGTCGGGTCTCGAGGACTTCGATCGATGCCGACAGCGTCATCAGCGGCGAGCGGAGCTCGTGGCTCACATCAGATGCGAACTGGGCGTCGCGTTCGATCCGCAGTGACAGCGCCTCGACCATCTCGTCGAACGACCGGCTGATCGGCTTGAGATCGGGGTCGTCGGTCGCTCCGAGGCGGGTGTCGAGGTTGCCGGTGGCCACCTCGTGTGCGGCCTCGCCGAGCTGGGTCAGCGGCTGGAGCACGCGACGTGCCATCCAGGCCCCGAAGCCGGCGCCGGCGAGCGTGGTGATGAGTGAGGCGGCCATCAGGGTGAGGGCGAGTGACTCGAGGCTCGAATCGATCTCGCCGAGCGAGGCGATCTCGAAGTATGCCGCGTTCTGTGCTGGTATCGGCACGCCGATGGCCAGGCGCATCTCACCGTCGAGGTCGTAGCGCTGCATCGCGGGTTGGCTGGCGAGCACGGCGACGGTGAGCTGGTCGGGGAGCGCGGACTCGTCGATGGCCGAGTCGGGTGAGAACCACTGACCCCCCGCTTCGTCGGCGACGAACAGCAGTGTCTGCGAGCCGTTCGGGGTCGGCAACGATTGGAGCAGTTCCAACTGGCTGGGGTCGATCGGGTTGAGCTGCCGACGGACCGTGCGAGCGTTCAGGTAGAACTGCGTGCTCGCCGACGACTCCTTTTCGGTCACGAGGTTCGTGCGGGTCAGTCCCCACGCGATGCCCGACAGCATCGTCGACAGCAGGAGCGCGCCGACTGCGAACGCCAGGATCATCCGAGCGCGCAGGCCGAGGCGGCGGAGGAGCCGCATGGGTCTCAGACCTGGAGCTTGTAGCCGAGACCGCGAACGGTGACGACGTGGCGCGGGTTGGCCGGGTCGTTCTCGACCTTGGTCCGGAGCCGCCGGATGTGGACGTCGACGAGCCGACCATCGCCGAAGTAGCCGTAGCCCCAGACCCGCTCGAGCAGCACCTCGCGGGAGAAGACCCGCCCGGGACTCGACGCGAGCTCGACGAGCAGACGGAATTCGGTCTTGGTGAGGTGTACGTCCTGTCCGTTGCGCCGGACCACGCCTTCGTCGGGGATGATCTCGAGTTCGCCGAACCGGAGATGGGCACTTCCCGAATCGGTCGAGCGGGCTCTGCGCAGCAGGGCGCGGATCCGAGCCGAGAGCTCCTTCGGTGCGAACGGCTTGGTGAGGTAGTCGTCGGCACCCGCTTCGAGGCCGGCCACGACATCGTGGGTGTCGGCTCGGGCCGTCACCATCACGATCGGCACGTCGGAGCTGCGTCGAACCGACCGGCACACCTCGAA
>DATKWD010000162.1:0-30215 GCA_035529695.1 Acidimicrobiales bacterium
CCTCGACGTCGGGCACCAGCTCGAGTTCGAGCACTTCCTCGACACTGTTCATCTTCAACGAGGACCCTCCGCCACTCGAGAACACCGGCGAGGACTTCGAGCAGATCCTCACCAGCCTGATCGGCTACAGCGCATGGATTCTGGCGAATCCAGATCCCGATCAGGCCGAACTGGTCTACGAACCCGGTAGTTCGTTGTTGGAGACAGCTCGCGAGATCGCCGCCGAGGACAAAGCCAGTGGACGATTCACTTCAGCGCCTGGCGTGGAGCTTCCGAGCGGGGTGAGAGTCTCTGATCGGCCCACGAGGACATCGTCCGCCTGTTCCTCACCAGGCCAGACCTCGGATACACCGTCACGAACGACGCTGGCGAGATCTTCGAGATCGTGGAGCCAAAGCCCGATGCCTCCTTCATCTACGAGCTCCGGCGCACCGATGGCCGTTGGCGAATCATGACAATCACGAGGCTGAGCGGATGACAGCGGGTAGTCGGTCCAGAATCGCCGTGCTGATGCTGTTGTACCTGTTCGCAGTAGGCGCGCCGCCAGCATTGGCAGACCGAACCAGCGAAACTGACAGCAGGATCAACGGTGATGAGATCCGGACTCGGATCAAGGGCCATCCATCGACGGACTCGTCGGGCAACCCGATCACGGTCACGGCGGGACCCATCGGGACGTGGGTGCCCTTCACCGTCGGCGGGTGTTGGGCCGACGGCCACATCCAGCAGTACGTCGTCCCGTACGCCTGGCCCGACGTGCCGGGCGAGGTCCGCGCGCGCGGCACCGAGGACGGGCGCCTCGTGGCGTGGCAGCTCTACACCCCCGCCGGCGATCCCGGCCCCGTCCACCTCCAGAACCAGTGCGACCCCAACGACTTCGTCCCGCTCCCTCCGCCGTCACCGCTCGAGGTGTGGGCTCGTACTCCCCTTCCGACTCCCAGCGTCCTCACCTCGCCCAGGGTGAAAGGACTCGTCGGGGTTCCCAACCTGTTCTGGTACGAAGGCCCCACGACGCTGACGGTGCCGTCCATCACCCTCGGGTTCTGGTCGGTCACCGCGCAGGGCGAGATCGATTCGATCCGCTGGTTCGCCGACGACGAACTGGTCGGCGCGGCGGAGGGCAGCACCCTCACCGGCTCCGAAGAGAGCCCGGCCGCCGAGGGTCTGTTCCGCTTCGCCGGCGAGGTCGAACTGCGGGCCGAGGTCGTGTGGTCTGCAACTGCCACCATCACGTACCTGCCGACGGGAGAGGTGTTCACCAGCGACATCGGCACCGCGACCCGGACCGAGACACGGACCTACCTCATCGAGGAACGTCAGGCGTCGGTCAACGAGGGTGATCCCGTCGACGGCTGACCGAGGCTGAGGTGAGCTCAGGCCGCATCGTCGTGTCGGCCGAGGCTGGTCATCGGCTGGCCAAGGGTCGCATCGTTCAGATCGTCTTCGAGGGTCGGCCGGGACCTTCGACGTCGTCGCCGTGCATGTTGGCGTTGAGACGGGCGTCGGCCATGAGGCCGGCGACGACGTCGGTGAGCAACGTCGGGTCATCGACGTTCTCGGTCGTCGGGCCGCGGTGCCAGCTCTCGGCGATGGCGAGCTCGCGGCCGGCGACCTGGAAGACGCGGCCCGTCACGCCCGAAGACTCAGGGCTGGCCAACCAGACGCAGATCGGTGCGATCCAGCGAGGTGAAGACGCTTCTCGCTGCTCGTCGGTGGGTGCTTCGGTGCGGAGTGGTTCAGTGAGTCGGGTCAGCGCGCCGGGCGAGATGGCGTTGACCGTGATGCCGTAGCGGAAGAGCTCTTGGGCGGCGATGATCGTGAATCCGGCGATCCCCATCTTCGCTGCGCCGTAGTTGGTCTGGCCCGGATTGCCATAGATCCCCGACACCGAGGTGGTGTTGATGATCCGGGCGTCGTTGGTCTCGCCCGCCTTCACCCGCTCGCGCCAGTACGCCGCCGCCCAGCGAGCCGGTGCGAAGGTGCCCTTGAGGTGGACGTTGACGACGGCATCCCACTCGTCTTCGGTCATGTTCACCAGCATCCGGTCGCGCAGGATGCCTGCATTGTTGACCAGGACATCGAGGCCGCCGAAGGTCTCGACCGCCTGGTCGACCAGGCGTTTCGCGCCGTCCCAGTCGCTGACGTCGTCGCCATTCGCCACCGCCGAGCCGCCCATCGCCTCGATCTCGGCCACGACGTCCTCGGCCGGAGTCCGGTCGACGCCCGATCCATCGGGCGCACCGCCCACGTCGTTGACCACGACCTTGGCGCCGTGCTCGGCCAACATCAGCGCGTGTTCACGCCCGATGCCTCGGCCGGCACCGGTCACGATCGCTACCCGATCAGCGCACAGTTGCATGTGACTTCTCCTTCGTACATCAGCGTGTCGGGTCGGAACGTAGACGCTCGGCGGTCCTCACTCAGTCGGTGGCCCCAAGCCGGAGCGACAGCCAATCGATCCACGGCGTGGCCTCGGCGACCACCGTTGGCACGAGCGAGGCTCCGACGTCGCCCGACTCGAGGCGAGCCAACCAGGCCGGCGCGACACCGGTGCGGGCCGAGCACTGCTCGAGGGTTTCGCCGGTGGCGCCCCGCACGGCCGTCGCTGCGGCCGCGACCGAGGGATGGGGTCGTCCCTCACGAGCGAACACCTCGGTCATGAGTCGCGTGAATCGCGGCAGATCGGGCTGCCAGCCCGACGCCGACGGGTGGCGGCCACGTGCCGAAACCCGGGACTGACGGTCGATCATGCGACCAGCGGAAGCTCGGCCAACGAAGCGAATCGGTCGTCGATGTCAGCCAGGAATCGGAGCTTCCTCTTGAGGCGCGACACGGCTTGTCGAACCGACGCCGACGACATGCCGTGGACCGACGCGAGGGTCGTGGCCGGCGACCGATCTCCTTCGGCCTCCTGCCACGCATGATCGAGGAGCAGGACCCGATCGCGGTCGCTGGCTCGCAGCACGCGGAAGGCCTGGTCGAGAAGCGCCGCCGGCTCACACGACACGACGAGATTTGCCATGACGACGTCGATTGAAGGCTCGGTGCCAGACCGGGGTTCGGGTCGCCCGAGCACGAGGCGGGCATCGTGGATGGCGGCCGTGAGATCGTCGAGCAGATCGGCGTGCTGGCCGATGTGCTCGGCCGCCAGCGTGCGGAGCCGGCCTCGGGCGTAGTGCCACGGTGTGGCCCCACCCTCGGGGCTCCACGACCCTGCGACGTCGCGAACGATCATGCATGCACCGGCAACGAGGTCTTGGAGGTCGTCCTGATCGACCATCGGCATTCCCATCGATGCGAGGTGGCGGCGCAGGGTGGCGCCGATCACCCCTCCGAACTCGACGAACAGCGTCCAGGTGGCAGCATCGTCGCCGTCTGCCAGGCGCTGCATGATGTCGTTCAACTGGGTGTTGCGGTGCGGTTCCATCCCCGGCTCCTTGCTCCTGTTTCGGCAAGGACCATGATGCAGAGGGGGTGAGACAAGTTTCAGCAGTGTCATTTGGCCGGACCGCTCGCACGGCCACCGGGTACGCACGATCCGTGACATCGCGCCGCATGGGGCCAAAAAGCGGTGACCCGCCCGTGAACGGGCGGGTCACCTGCTGAACGGGGCGCTTCGGAGTGAGTGAAACGCCGCGCTCAGTTCCCGTCGAACTCGCCCCCGACAGTCGCTCTATCGGCAGCGCGCTTCACGAAGTTGAGCGGTTGCTGGACGCCCTGGTCACAAGACGGGCGAGATCCAGGGGGTCGAAGCGAAGGAGCTTGGCGTTCAGTCCTTGCGTTCCGACCTCACTTCGGCGTCCCGCTCGGCCGGCTGCCGGTCGCCGCTTCGGTCGTCGACGCGGTCCGAGTCGTGATCGGACTCGTGGTCGTCATCGGACTCGTGGTCGTCATCGGACTCGTGGTCGTCATCGGACTCGTGGTCGTCATCGTGGTCCGACTCGTCATCGGAGTCGTCGTCGTGATCAAGAAGATCGTCGCGATCATCTGACTCGACATGCTCGGTCTTCGGTTGTGGCGCTGCAGTGACCGGAGGCTTGGGCTTCACGTCACCGTCGGACTCGACCTCGACGGCCTCGACCTCGTCGGCATCATCGTCGGCATCATCGCCCTGGTCATCCGCCTCGTCCTCGTCGGTCGTGCAGACCTCGTCATCCGCGGCTGACGTGGCGTCCTCGGACTCGACCTCGACGACAACCTCGTCGCACACATCGTCACCGCTGGACTCCGGCTCGACGACGGCGATCGGATCGGCGTCGTCGCCACCCAGCCCGACCACGTCGATCACCCCTGCTACCTGCCCCCCTCCGACGCTCGCCACGGCAACCGTGGTTCCGAGTACGACCTTGCCGACGGTCGTGCCGATGAATGCTCCGATGGTGCTCATGATCTTCTTCCTCCGCGTACGGAATCTGGTTTGCCAATGCGCCGACGCTGCCGACGACGCGCGGTCGATGGTGAGACCCACGGGCATGAAGGGCGCCAGCACCGACGCCGCCGGCGGCGGAGTCGCGTTGGCATATCGGTGCTGCAGCCCACCGAAGGTGGACTCGAGTTCCAGACCGAGATCGGGTACGTCGTCGTGCATCTCGGTCATGACATCGTCGCCGAGAGGTGCGCGGGATACGGCTGCTGCGAATATCTTCCGCGAAGTTGTTCGAGACCGCGGTGTTGCAGTGACTTCACGGCGCCGATCGGCTTGTCGACCGCTGTCGCCGTCTGTTCCAGCGACAGATCCGACACGAACCTGAGGATGATGACATCACGTTGGTCGGGGGTCAGGACGTCGAGCACAGCACGCAACTCGGCGTCTTCGAGCGCGGCGATCGCCTCGGACTCGGCACTTCCATCCCCGCCCGGCAGGTCGTCGTCCGAGCTGAAGACGACCGGCCGTCGGCCCTTTCGCCGGATGGCGTCGACCCGCTTGTTCCGGGCGATGCGGTAGAGCCAGGCACGGAAGTCCGACTCGTCGCCGTCGAAGCGAGCAAGACCGCTGAATGCGGCGAGAAACACGTCATTGACCACTTCGTCTGCGTCAGGGGTGCCCCGCGCCCTCAGGAAGCCGGTGATCGGCCCGGCATAGTGATCCCAGAGCCATCGACACGAAGACGGATCGCCGGCCGCGGCTGCCTCGAACCGTCTCTTGAATCGTCGGTCGCGCACCATCACCTCTCCGCCGGCTTCGGCATCACCATCGGCACGATCCGAACCACGATTGAGCCATCGGAGCAAGAGATGCCGGCCGGAGATCCGTCGCAAGTCCCGATCTTCGTTGCTCTACGGCCAAATAGTGGCGAGAGAACAACAAGGATCCGTGGTGAAATCACCCGAAATCCGGCCGTCCTCTCGCTCGGGCCCTCCTCGTCTCGACCGGGCCGTCGAACCGAAACTCATCGAGGTGTCGTCGCCATGACCACACCGGCTCTCAGAGGTACCCCAGCTGTTGAGCTTCCCGTTCGAGCTGAGCTCGATGCGCCGGGTCGGCGATCGCGATCAGCGATCGGGCGCGCTCGCGGATCGCGGCGCCCTGGAGTTCGGCCACTCCGTATTCGGTCACGATGTGGTCGGTGGTGTTCTTCATCGTGGTCACGGCAGATCCGGGGGTGAGCGTCGACACGATTCGGCTGACGTCTCCGCCCTTGGCCGTCGAGGGCAGCACGATGAATCCCTTGCCCCCGTCGCTGTACATGGCACCTCGAGCGAAGTCGGACTGACCGCCGCTGCCGGACCAGTAGCGGCCGGCCACGGTCTCCGATGCGCATTGCCCCAGCAGATCGACCTCGGTGGTCGCGTTGATCGACATCATCAGCTTCTGCTGGGCGATGATCCTCGGGTCGTTCACCCACTCGACGGGCAACATCTCGAGGATGGGGTTTCCGTTCATGAAGTCGTAGACCTTGCGGGTTCCCAGGGCAAACGTCGTGACCACCTTGGTCGGGCGTCGCACCTTGTGGACGCCGGTCACCACCCCTGCGTCGATCAGGTCGACCAGCCCGTCGCTCAGCAGCTCGGTGTGCACCCCGAGGTCCTTGTGGCCGGCCAGGAGACCGACCACCGCGTCGGGGATCGCACCGATGCCGGCTTGAATCGTCGCGTGGTCGGGAATGCGCTCGGCGACCAGCTCGGCGATACGAACGTCAAGGGCGGTCGGCGTGCGCGGTTCGACTTCGACCAGGGGTCGATCGACGCCGACCCACGAGTCGACCTGGCTGTGGTGGATCACGTTTCGGCCCTGCGTCCGGGGCATCTGCTCGTTGACCTCGAGCACGAACGGAACGAGCCCGATGAGGCCCGCCACGTAGTCGGCATTGGTGCCGAGCGAGAAGTAGCCATGGCGGTCGGGCGGACTGGCGGCGGCCAGCACGATCGGAGTGGCTGCGAACTCGCGCAACAGCTTGGGGACCTCGCTGAAGTTGCACGGCACCAGGTCACAGCCGCCGGGGTGAAACGCGGGGCGGGTGATGTGCGACAAGAAGTAGGACCGGTGCGTCAGGTTCGGGCGGCGCGCACCGTGCAGGTAGGGGTGATCATGCAGCGCGTGCATCTGATGCACGGTGACCCCGTCCAGCTGCTCGGCATTTCGGTCGAGTGCATCGATGAGACTCACCGGCTCACCGTTGGCGAGGGGAACGATGACGTCGGCCGCAGCCGGGATCCGGCCGATCACCTCGTGGGGGCCGCCCAGCTCGATCGTCACAGCTTCGATGCTGTCACGTCGTGCGCTGGTCGTAGGTCAGCCGGCGAGACCGACGGCCGCCACCACCAGCGACGTCATGGTCGCCATCGACCCGACCATCGCCAGGATCATCACCCGGGTCTGACGCTCGAAACCGTCGGACATCGCAGTACGCAGCGTGGCGACCTCGACATCGATCTTCGACGTCAGCGCCACCTCGGCCCGGTCCATCCGAGCCGACGACTTCGCTTCGACCTGATCCATCCGGACCGACAACTCCGCTTCCAGCTGATCCATCCGAGCCGACAACGACGCGTCGACCTGATCCATCCCGGCCGACGACTTCGCTTCCAGCTGATCCATCCGAGCCGACAACGACGCTTCCATCTGCCCGGTCTTCGCGTCGCCACCATCGATCCTGCCGACGAGTTCTCGTCTGACCTTCTCGAGTTCGGTGTTCGTGGTGACGTCCATCCAACCCACCGGTGGGAGATGTTTCATGGGTGTCGCCGCGATCTGCGGCCCTGCTTGCCCCTCGATCCAGGAGTACAGCTCGTGGCGTTCTTCCTCGGTGACGGCCATGATGGCCTCCCTCGAATCGACACCTCATCGAGAGCTGTCAGCCGCTCCGAAACTGCGATCAGCGTAGTGCCAATCGGTCTCGAATCAATCGGGTTTCCGCTCAGACGGTCCCGACAACTCGAACGCCTCGCGACCGGCGACGAGCCCGACGGCCGCGGCAGCCAGTGCGTCGGCCCACCACCACCCCCACAGCGTATTGAGGGCGAGGGCCACCAGAATCGACAGCGCCAGGCACCCGTCGAGGAACGTCATGCGCGCCTCGGCGACGAAGGGCTCGCTCTCCAAGGCCGTGCCGACCCGTCGCTTCCAGAACGCGAGCGTGAACATCACCAACGCGGTCACCCCGAGGTAGGCGATCCCCCACGGCGAAGACTGTGGCTCGGTACCGAGCCACAGCGATCTGGCGCTGGCAAGCAGGAGGTAGACGCTCAGAACCCCGAAGGCCACGCCGACCAGCTGACTGGCTCGTTGATCACGAGCGTCACCACCCGCGCCGGCCATGTGCCACAGCACAACGAGCGAGGCGAACACCTCGACCAGCGAATCGAGACCGAACGCGACCAGCGCGAGAGAACCGGCTGCGATACCGAGACCGACCGTCACGAACACCTCGGCCAGGTTCCACGCGATCGTCGCCCGTTGCAGCATGCGGCCCGTTCGGGCGAGGTCGGTCACCGCGTGCATCCTGGCACCCATCAGCACCCGGGCGGTTCGATCGCGTCAGCGCGGCGGACCCCTCCATGTCACCGGACAGGCCGGCGGGCTGCCAGTCAACTGGGTGCTGCGCTGTCCCCCCTCACTCTCCAGCACCCAGACCGGCGCCGGCCACTTCGATGGTGGTTGCGACCCTGATGTCGCCTTCGAGGGTTCGGTGGACGGGGCACTTGTCGGCGATGGCTGCGAGCGAGTCGCGCTGATCGGCCGAGAGATCGCCGAACAGCTCGATGGTTCGCTCGATGAGATCGATCCTGCACGGAGAATCGTCGGGGTCGGCACAGTCGTCGGAATGCGTGCGGCTGTGCTCGAGCGTCACCCTCACGTGATCGAGCGGCAGCTTCTTGCGGGTGGCGTACATGCGCAGCGTCATCGATGTGCACGCGCCGAGGCCGGCGAGCACGAGGTCATAGGGGTTGGGGCCGGTGTCATCGCCCATGCCGATGGGCTCATCGGCGACGAAGGTGTGCGTGCCGGCGGTGACCCGCTGTGCGAAGGCACCCGTGCCCGCTTCCTCGACGCTGACGACCCCCTCGGCGAGCGCTCCCGCGTGTGACGTCTCGGCCGCCGGTTCGGGTACGGGCAGGTAGCGGCCGGCCCATGCAGCCAGGATCCGCGCGACGTAGGCGCTGTCGGCTGGATCGGTGAGGAGGTGGTCGGCGCTGTCGAGCGACACAAAGCTCTTCGGGTGCCTGGCGGCTTCGTAGATCCGGCGGGCGTGGTCGACGTCGACCAGATTGTCGACCGGCGAGTGCATGATGAGCAGCGCAGCGCCGAGGCTGCTGATCGCCCCGGCGAGCCGCAAGGTCGAGATGTCAGTGAGGAACTGACGCTTGACCCGAAACGACCGGCCGGCGAGTTCGACCTCGGCCTCGCCGTCTCGCTCGATCGCGGCCAGCGCGTCGGGCGTGAACACTTTGGCGACATGTGCAGGATCCGACGGCGCGGCAATCGTCGCGACCGCCGCCACTTCGGGGATCTGCCGAGCAGCGGCGAGCACGGCCGAGCCACCGAGGCTGTGACCTATCAGCAATGAGGGCGCCTCGTGGCGGTCGCGGAGCATGTCGGCGGCTGCGACGAGATCAGCCACGTTCGAACTGAAGTTGGTGTTCGCGAACTCACCCTCGCTCGACCCGAGCCCGGTGAAGTCGAAGCGCAACACACCGAAGCCTTCGGCAACGAGCCCGGCACTGATGCGGCTCGCCGCCGCGATGTCCTTGCTGCAGGTGAAGCAGTGGGCGAACAACGCGATCCCGCGCGGTGGTGCGGCCGGGAGATCGAGCCGCGCGGCGAGTTGCTCGCCGGTCGATCCGGGAAACGTGATCTTGTTGACCTTGACCGGCATGTCGAGTCCTCTCGAGGTTGACCCGGCCAACGTAGGGCGCCGACTCGGCACCGAGGTCGAAAGCCATCGACGGCATCGGCACCTTGGTCCAGGGCGGCTACAACAACACCCATCATCTCCGCAGGAGGGGCTGAGCGGCGTGCCTTCTCCGCGCCTGCAGGACTGACCGAGAGCGTCACCCGTCGAGCAGGCGAATCAGGACATGCGATCATTGACAGATGGACCACATCGAAGACCGCCTCGGCCCACGCGATCTCGCCGAATGGCCCCGGCCGGCCGGCGACGAGCACTACCGCAGTGACGGACGGCTCAAGAAGAAGTACTACGAGAAGGAACTCGAGCGGCTGCAGGAAGAACTGGTGAAGCTTCAGCACTGGGTGCAGAGCAGGGGCCTCAGGGTGCTGGTGATCTTCGAGGGGCGAGGATCGGCCGGCAAGGGCGGTGTCATCAAACGCATCAACGAACGGACCAGCCCTCGCATCGTGCGCACCGAGGCTCTGCCCAAACCCACCGAGCGCGAGGAGACCCAGTGGTACTTCCAGCGGTACGTGCCTCTCCTCCCTGCGGCTGGCGAGATCGTGCTGTTCGACCGCAGCTGGTACAACCGGTCCAATGTCGAATGGGTGATGGGGTTCTGCACCGAAGCGCAGCATCAGGAGTTCCTGCGCACCTGCCCCGAGTTCGAACGCATGATCGTGCGCAGCGGCATCATCATCGTCAAGTACTGGTTCTCGGTCAGTTACGAGGAACAGGAACGCCGGTTCATCGCCCGCAACGAGGAGCCGCTCAAGCGGTGGAAACTGTCGGACATGGACCTCGAGGAGCACCGCCTCTACGTGCGCTACTCGAAAGCCAAGGACACCACCTTCCAGTACACCGACATCAAGCAGGCGCCCTGGTATGTCGTGCCCTCGGACTGCAAACGTCGAGCCCGACTCAACTGCATCAGCCACCTGCTGTCGATGATCCCCTACGAGGACATCGTCCCTGACCCGGTGGTCATCCCCGAGCGCGAAACCGAGCCGTACATACGGCCACCCCGATCTGACCAGACCTTCGTCGACCAGCTCTACTGATCTCACCCCCCAATGCCGCTGCCCAGCCGACCGTCGTCGCGGCTGCTCGACGGGCTCGGAGGCCTGACCGCAGACGAGATCGCGGCGCGGGTGGCGGCCGGCCAGGTCAACAAGGTCGACGACTCGTCGTCACGCTCGCTGGGCGAGATCGTGCGGGACAACGTCCTCACCCGATTCAACGCGATCGTCGCCGCCCTCGCCGTCGTGATCATCGTGGTCGGAGAGCTTCGAGACGCTTTGTTCGCACTCGTGATGGTGTCGAACGCGGTCATCGGCATCGCTCAGGAGCTCCGATCGAAGGCGACACTCGACCGTCTCAGCCTGGTCGCAGCATCGAACATCCGGGTCATGCGCGACGGCGCCGAGACCGAGATCGCCCGCGATCGCATCGTCCTCGACGAGGTGGTGATCCTGGCGCCGGGTGACCAGGTGGTCGTCGACGGGCCGGTGCTCACCGCGGACGAGCTCTCGATCGACGAGTCGCTGCTGACCGGCGAGGCCGATGCCGTACACAAGAGCCGCGATGACGGGGTGCTCTCAGGCAGCTTCGTGGTCGCCGGCAACGGCCTCATGCGGGCCGAAGCCATCGGTGACGACTCGTACGCCGCGACGCTGGCACGGGAAGCGAAGAAGTTCCGGCGGCCCAAGTCCGAACTCGAGCGCGGCATCGACCTGATCCTGCGGGTCGTCACATGGCTGATCGTCCCGACGGGCATCGGGTTGTTCCTCGCGCAGCACTACGGCGAGAACGATCCGATCCGCCTCTCGCTGGTCGGCACCGTGGCCGGCGTCGTCGCGCTCGTCCCACAAGGACTCGTCCTGCTGCTGAGCATGGCCCAAGCGGTCGCGGTGATCCGCCTCGGACGCCAACATGTGCTCGTCCAGCAGTTGCAGGCGGTCGAGACACTGGCCAGGGTCACGCTGCTCGCCACCGACAAGACCGGCACCCTGACCACCGGCGCCGTGGATGTCGAGGACATCGAGGTGTGGGACGACGACGTCGACGACGCGTTGGCCGCGATGGCGGCGACGGACGAACGACCGGATCCGACGATGGCTGCCATCGCCGCCGCGCGCCCCCACGACCCCGGCTGGGCAGCGGTCGAACGCATCCCGTTCGCCTCGGCGTACAAGTACAGCGCGGTCGCGTACGGCCCATCGGGTGCCTGGTATCTCGGCGCGCCCGAGGTCCTGCTCGGGGCCGACAGCGAGCAGCTTGCCCGGGCTCAAGCGCTCGCTGCAGACGGCAGACGCGTGTTGGTCGTGGGTCGTACCAGCACCCTCGCGCCGGCCGGTGTCGTCCCCGACGACCTCGTTCCCGCCGGGCTCGTCGTGTGCACCGACGAGGTACGCGACGACGCCGCCGAGACGATCGCCTACTTCGGACGCGAGCAGGTGGTCACCAAGGTCATCTCGGGCGACAATCCGCGAACCGTGGCCGCGATCGCTGCTCGATGTGGGGTACCGAACGCCGACCGATGGGTGGATGCTCGCGACCTGCCCGACGTCGAAGACGGTGAGGCCCTCGCAGACCGGGCAGCCGAGGTCGCGGTGTTCGGACGCGTGACCCCCGAGGTGAAGCGGTCGTTGGTTCGCGTCGCGCAAGCACGGGGCGAGGTCGTTGCGATGACCGGTGACGGCGTCAACGACACGCTCGCCCTCAAGGACGCCGACCTGGGGATCGCAATGGGCGCCGGCACCTCCGCAGCCAAGGCCGTCGCCGAGGTGGTGCTGCTCGACAACCGCTTCTCGACGCTGCCCGGGGTCGTCGCCGAGGGCCGGCGGGTGATCGCCAACATCGAGCGCGTCGCTCGCCTGTTCCTCACCAAGACCGTGTGGGCCGCGACGATCGCGGTGATCGTCGGGTTGGCGACGACCAGCTATCCGCTGCTGCCTCGACAACTCACGGTGATCGACAGCCTCACGATCGGGATCCCGGGGTTCGTCCTCAGCTTTCAGTCGAGTCACGAGCCGGCACGCACCGGCTTCATCCCGAGGGTGCTGCGCTTCTCGGTGCCGGTCGGCCTGATCATGGGGATCGCCGCAATGGTCGCCTTCTCGGTGACTCGCAGCAGCCTCGTCGGCGCCGACCGGACCGCGGCTCAGAGCATCGCCACCCTCGTCCTCAGCGCCCTCGGGTTGATCGCACTCGCCGAGCTCATGCGCCCGATGGACCGTCTCCGCCTCGCGCTGCTCGCCGCGCTCGTCGCCGGACTCGTCGCCGCCTTCACCGTGCCGCCGATCGCTGACTTCTTCGTGCTCGAGATCCCCGGGGCCGGTGCGGATGCGGTGGCGGCCGTGACCATCGTCGCCGGCGGCGCAGCCATCGTCGCAATGGTGCGCCACGAGGAGTTGACCACCCGACGACTCGCGGCCATCGGCGAACGAATACGCAGTCGCACCCGGCAGAACGCGTGAGGCACGCTCGACCGCTGACCCCCGCCAAGCGCCGAGCCGCCGCACCCCACCAGGATCCTTGTTGCTCTACGGCCAATTATTGGCCGTAGAGCAACGAAGATCCTGTCGTTTCGAGGCCGCTCGTCTCAGCGGGCGCACCGACGGCCGCGTCAGAGGGATCCGTCATTCGATCTCAACGGCGTCGAGAGGCGTGCTCGTCGAGATGGTTCATCAGATGGGCCGACAGGTCTTGGGCGTCGGGTCCGACGCCGTCGAGGAAGCTCGACTTGCGGCGGCGCATGAAGGGGAGGCCGAGCGCATACATGCCGGGCTGGGACATGACGCCGCCGTCGTGAACGATCGCCCCCCTGCGGTCGAGCAGATGTTCGTCGAGCCACGGGTAGTTCGGAGCGAAGCCGGTCGCCCAGACGACCGTCGAGAAGTCGTCGAGGCTCAGCGTGTTGCGGGGTGTGGGGACGACGGTCGCGGCGGGGCGGTCGGCCGGAGCGACCTCGGGATCGAGACCGCGCGTCCGGGCGTGATCGTCGATCTCGTCGAGCAGACGACCGAGCTTCAGATCCGCCGATGCGCAGTGATTGGCGAGCGAACCCGAGAACTGTGCGGTGTGGCCATCGACGCCGACGAGCCGTCCGACGACGCCGACACCGGACTCCTGGAGCGCATTGAGATCGAGTGTCCGGTGCTCGGGCGTGCCGACGAGTTGGAGCGATGGGAGTCGGCGCGCCCGGGCGAGGTCCTCGACCTCGTCGTAGCGGTCGTCGAGGAGGCCGAGGGTGTCCATCCACCAGTGGATGTCCATGCCTCGATAGGTGCGGGGAAGGCGGATGTGTTCGCCGACGGCGAGGGTGACCTCGGCGCCACTGCGGGCGAGTTCGTCGGCCAGCTGGGCCCCCGATGCCGATGCCCCGACCACCAGGACCCGCCCTTCGACGTCGGAGGAGTTGCGGTAGTGGATGGGGGCGAGTTGCCGGATGTGTGGGGGCAGATCGGCCGCGATGGCCGGGATCTTCGGGGTGCTGCACGCACCGGTGGCGATGACGACTGATCGGCAGCCGATCGGTCCTTGGTCGGTGGTGACCACGTAGCCGTCGGGACCGGCGGCGACCGATTCGACCGACGTGCCTGTCCGCACCGGCGCATCGATCGCACGGCGGTAGTCCGAGAGGAACGTCGCCACCTCGGCGGCGGTCATGTAGCCGTCGGGGTCGTCGCCCCGGTAGCTGAATCCGGGGAGCCGAGTGAGCCAGTTGGGGGTGAGGAGTCGGAGTGAGTCCCACCGTTCCGAGCGCCACGAGTTGGCGACCTCGGATCGTTCGAGCACCACGTGGTCGATCGAGCTCTCGGTGAGGCACTTGCTCATGGCCAGCCCTGCTTGTCCGGCGCCGATGATCGTGACCGTGGTGCTCTGCATGGGACTCACTCCGCCCTTCTTCGTTGCTCGCTGCCGAACTCGTCTCAGACGACCTTGACGGTGACGTTGGTGGGGTTGGTCACGACGTCGAACACCGTCGACCGCTTCTGCGACTGGGCCACGACGGCCTCGATCTCCTCGCGGGTGGCGTCGGCATCGATCTCGTAGCTGACGTCGATGCCGCCGAAGCCGTTGCGGACCTCGGGGTCGATGCCGAGGATGCCGGCGAGGTCGAGGTTGCCCTCGACGGTGGCCTTGACCGAGCGGAGCTGAATGCCCCGGTTCTGCGCGACCGAGGCGACGCCGGCGGTCAGGCAGCCGGCCAGGCCGATGAGGACCATCTCGGGCGGGGTCGGACCGTTGTCGGCCGACGAGAACACCTCGGGGTGGTCGGTGTCGACCGAGTAGGTCTGGCGGTGCGACTGCGGCGCGCCGACGCCGAAGAAGTCCTTGACCGAGGTGCGGCTGTGGGTGCCCCGCACCCACTCGTTGTTCGCCGTGAAGGTGAACTGGGCTGCCGCGGGGGTCGCTGTCATGGCCTCACGGGCGTGCATGAGGTGGGCGACGTCGACGCCATTGTCAGCTGCGGTTGCTTCGGTGATGCTCATTGGATTGTCTCCTGTGGTGTGGCTCGCGTGGCGAGCTGGTGTGTGTTGCATTCACCATCCTCCGAACCGCTCCCTGAGGCTTGGAGGACTCGTGGAGACGACGTGGAGACGGCCGGCGCCAGTGTTGGCGTGGGGTTCGGGGCCTTCTTCTCGGCGCGACGTTCGACCAGGACACGTTCGAGCAGACCCACCCGACGTGCGGGTGGGTCAGGGAGAGCGATCCTCGATCGCGAGCCGCCGCAGGCGGGACAGCCCAGCCGCGTCGGCTTGCTCGGCCACGACCTCGGCCATGGCGTCGGCCTCTGCAAGGTGTCCCTGGGCCCGTCGCACCCGAGACAGCCACAGCCGGCTCTCGTTGGACCACAGCGCCGACCCACCAGCAGCGTCGGCTTCGAGCGCGGTGGCCAGCTGCTCTTCGGCCTCGGCCAGCTCGCCGACGACGAGTGACAACATCCCGAGGTAGCGATCGGTGCTCCCGAAGCAGAACTGAGCGGCCCCACCGACCAGGCAGTCGCCTGCGAACGGCAACAGCTGCTCACGCAGCAGTGCGCAGGCGTTGCGATCTCCGAGCTGCACGGCAGTCTCGGTGAGCAGGACCATGACCGTGGCCCACAGTGCATCCCTGGGGATGTCGGCGATGTGGGGCGTGAGGTCGGTGAGCAACTCGGCGGCCCGATCGTCATCGCCCGTCTCGACGAGAAGAAGCGCCAGCCCGGGGATCCAGAACGAGTCTGACGGGTTGTCCGAGACGAGCAGGCGAATCATCGGAGCAAGCGCTTCGAGGCGATCCTGCTCTCGTCGGATCATGAACATCCGCAGCCCGTACGCGCCGGTGCCGTCATCGCCGGGGAGATCGGCCGCCATGCCCAGGCATCGTTCGGCGAGCTGCTCGCAGCCCTCGAGGTCGGCCCGGTGAAAGGCCATCATGGCCTCGTGGTTGGCTCCGACGTAGGCCCAGAAGCCCGACCGTACATACGCCAGCAACTCGTTCATGTCGGTCTGGAGGTGGTCGAAGTCGTCGAAGCGTCCCGCGAGCGCGGCGGCGACGATTCGGACCTCGATGGCATGCACGGCGACGTCGAGGTCGTCGAGGTGAGGTTGAAGCTCTGACAGGCGAGCGGCCGCCTCCTGGAGGGCCGAGGGAGCCGTGAAGAGGCGGAGGTGTCCGATGAGCACGTTGAGCAGTTGGGCCTCGGTGACCGGGTCGTCGAGGCTTCGGGCGCGGGGCATGACCTCCGTGGCGAGCTCGACGGCCTCGGACGCGGCTCCCGACATGGCCAGGGCTCGTACTCGGCCGATCTCGAGTCGCGTGCGGAGCAGCACCGTCGTGTCGGCGAGGTCGAGGTCGGACCGCTCGGCCTCGTCGAGTGCGGCAAGCCCTCCGGTGATCCGTTCGAGAGCCCCGATGCCGACCAGACCTGGACGCCATGACGCATCCTCGTAGCCGAGGACGGCATCGATCTGCAGCCGGGGGTCGGCGGCGGCGCGGGCGGCGGTGATGGCATCGTCGAAGGTGCCCATCGCCACCACGCCGAGCCCGGCCCGCAGCTCGGCGGTGCCCTGGGCGATGGCGAGACGGGCGGCGAGCGAATGATCGCCTGGGTCGGCGAGCGCCCGGGCCCGGGCGACGGTGCGGGCGGCTTCCTCGAACGACAACTGGTCAGCCGATTCGGTGGCGGCCGCCATGAGCCGATCAATGGCCACGGCGGCAAGCGCGGGATCGGCCAGCGCCGCCTCGGCGGTGTGATGGGCGAGCTCTTGGAGATGGCGGCGATCGTCACCGAACACCGTCTCGATGGCCTCGGCAACACTGGCGTGAACCCTCGCCCGCCGCCCCGAACTGAGCTCGCCACCGAGCGAAGATCGGATGAGGGCATGGGTGAACCGGAAGCGGTCGATGCCGACATCGTCGAGCAGGCGGGCAGCAACGGCCTGTTCGAGGTCGTCGAGCACGTCGAGCTCGCCGCGACCGGTGGCCGCAGCCACGATCTTCAGCTCGAACTCGAACCCGACCACCGAGGCGACGCCGAGCAGGTCCTGCACTGCATCGTCGAGGCTGGCGAGCCGACGACGAACGGCACTGCCGACGTCGACGGTGCCGTCGTCAGGGTTGATCGCCTGGAGGAGCAGCGGGTTGCCGGCCGTCTGGGTCATGACCGCGTCGAGGTCTGCCTCAGAGCCGACCAGGCGGGCGGCAGCGTCGCGTTCGAGGCCCTCGAGGCGCAACACCGTTGTGGAGGTCGCGCCCTGAGCCGAGGCGATGAGGTCAGCAACTCTCGGATTGGTGTCCGGGGCGGTGTCGCGGGCCGTGACCACCATCGTCACCCTGGCTGGCTCAGGCCGGTGGGCCAGGTGTGCCAGCAGCTGCAGCGTCGAGTCGGCAGCCCAGTGGGCGTCGTCGACGACGATGCACATCGGCGTGTCAGCCGAGGCGTCGGCCAGCCATCCGCCGATCGCCTCGTAGAGCCGGTATCGCTGCACCTGGTCGTCGACCGTGCCCGGTTCGGCGGGTTCGTCGTCACGCCCGGCGAGGGCCTCGGGCACCAGACGCGCCAGCTCGCGGGTGTGGCTTCCCAACGGCTCGGCCCCTCCGTCGGTCGCCTCGGCCCCGGCCAACACGGCGCGCAGCACGTCGAGGAAGGGCTGGTAGGGCACGGCGAGATCTTCGTTGTTGCGGCCGAACAGCACCCGGTGACCCCGCTCTTGAGCGTGCTTGGCGATCTCGGCGGCCGCGCGGGTCTTGCCGATGCCCGGCTCGCCAAGCACCCAGATCCAGCTGATCGGGCCGTCTTCATGGGCGTCGATGACCGACTGGGCACGCGCCAGTTCGTCGTTGCGACCGACGAAACGGTGCCGAGTCTCGGCCTGGAGCTGTTCGGGCAGTGGCGCAGCGGGTGCCGGAGCGGTGATCGGGCCCGATGCCGTGGCCGCCTCGACGTTGACCTCGGGAAGGAAGCGGTAGCCGCGTCCGTGGACGGTCTTGATGGCCCATTGCGTGCGGCCGTCGTCGCCGATGATTCGGCGCGCTTGCTTGATGCGGGTCGTGAGGGCCGACTCCGAGACGAAGCGATCGCCCCACACGTTGTCGAGCAGTTCTTCCTTGGTGACCAGCCGACCGGCCTGTTCGACCAGGTACTGCAGGACCGAGAAGACCTGGGGCTCGAACTCGGTCGGGCCGTCGGGACCGGTGACCTCGAAGCTGTCGGTGTCGACGACGTACCCACCGAACCCATAGCGGGGCATCGAGACTCAGCGCTTCAGTTCATCGACCTCGGTGATCACGTCGAGAGGAAATCCGAGTCGCTCGGCGTGGAGGCGGAGTAGATCGACGTCGGCGGCCTCGTAGAGGCAGTAACTCTTCTTCTTGTCGGCCGAGAGGAATGTGGTGATCCACTTGACGTCGAGCGCCAGCTCGGTGTCGCCGATCTCCTTGAGCCGTGCAGCATCGACCTCGAGCTGCTCGGCGAATTCTCGTTCGATCATGTACACGGGCAAGGCGATTCCCCCTTGATGCAGAGACGCCCATCGTAACGCCGTCGCACCGAGCAGGGTCACGCCAGACCGACGAGCGCTCCCAGCCAGTAGATGGGCAGGCCGACGAAGAGGGCGGCGGCCACGTTGCCCGTTCTCCGCACGGCGACCAGTGCGCCGAGGACGGCAGCGAGGCCAGCGGGATCCGGCACGGCGACGGATCCGCCGTGGACCAGCAGTGCCGAAGCCACGATGGCAGCGAGGACCGCCGGCGAGACGAGGCCGATGACCGACTCGAGGGCCGGCGACTGGGCGACTCGGTCGCCGGCCAGGATGACGAGACTACGCAGTAGATACGTGGCGATTGCCGCAAGGGCGAAGACGGTCATCGTGTTCATGACGATTCCTTTCGGGTGCTGACGGCGGCGCCGACGGCGCCCAACACGACGGCCAACGGCAGAGCCACGGGGCCGACGACAGACGAGACCGCAACGACCGTGATCGCAGCGACCAGGGCAGCCACCAGGTCGGCGCGGCTGCGGGTGGCCTTGGCGAGCATGCCCGCGAAGGCCAGCGGCGCGGCGAGGTGCAGGCCGAGTGCAGCGGGCAGGCTGGCACCGAGGTGGAAACCGACAACCTGTCCTGCGATGTAGGTGCCGGCCAGCACGGCAGTGACGGTGAGGTAGTAGCGGCGACGCCAGGCCAGATCACCCTCGGTGGTGAAACGATCCTGGCAGAGCAGGAAGGTCTGATCGACGACCGGGAAGACGAGCAGCAGGCGCTGGCGGCGCGACGCGGCAACGAACCAGCGGGCCACCCCAGCGCCGTAGAAGACGAAGCGCAGGTTCACCAGCACCACGACCGTCACGGCGACCACCACTCCCCCGTCGCTCCGAATGGTCTCGAGGGCGGCCAGCTGCGCAGCCCCGGCCAGCAGGGCCACGGCGCCGAACACGGCCTCGACGGCCGAGAGGCCGGCTGCGGCACTGGCCCCGCCGATGGCGAGTGACAGCGGGACGAGGGCAATGGCGAAGGGAACGGTGTCCCGGGCGGCTCGGCGGGTCGCCGGATCGCTCGTACGGGTGACACTTGGGTCGACGGCGACCATCACGAGACCTCGCGGGAGCGCCGAGAGCCGACGCGAACGTGGTCGGCGACGAAGGCCGCTGGGTGGGCGTCCAGCATCTCCGAACCCGTCGGGCGGCGGAACGCCTCTTGGGCGATCCATCGCAGGTACTCGGTCTCACCGAACGCCGCCGACAGCCCCTCGGTCTGGCTGGTGTGGGCCGCAAGCACGGCTCGTTTGCGGGCGAGGTCGACTCCGGCGAGATCGACGAGCCGTTCGAGGTCGGCCTCGGCCACGCCGGTGGGCTCTTCGGTCATCCACACGCCGAACTCGTCGTGCAGCTGACGCCACTCGTCGAGCCACGCCTCGGTCTTGGCGGCATACCAGAGCTCACCGGTCATGGCCTCGAGCCAGGCCCGGGTCACGACACGGGCGGTGGCGACGTGGTCAGGGTGGCCGGTGACGCCATCGGGCCCGAACGTCACGATGGCGTCGGGCCGGACCTCGCGGATCACCTCGACGATGCGGGACACGAGGAACTGATCGGGCACCGCGTCGACACCGCCGTCGGCGACGCCGAGGCGGCGGATGTCGGCGACGCCGATCACCGCCATGGCCGAACGAAGCTCGGCGCGCCGCTGCTTGGCGCGTTCGGGCGCGGTGCGGGGGTCGTCCTCGGCGAAGCCGGCCTCGCCGTCGGTGATGGTGAGGAGGGTGACGCTTCCGCCGGCATCGACGGTACGGGCCATGAGCCCGGCGGCCAGGTAGGCCTCGTCGTCGGGGTGTGACCACACGCCGAGAAGCCGGCGAGGGGGGTTGGTGTCGGTGGTTGCTCGTGTCATGGCTCACACCTTCGGGGATCAGCCCGCCGGGGTCTTGGAGGTGAGCCGAAGGGTGCGTGGAGACGCCCGGTGACCCGGCTTGGCACTTCTTCAGGACTTCTCCATCACCGCTCCAAGACGTACCGGCGCCGGCCGTGGAGGGTGACAACACACCCGATCCGAGGCCAGGAGGCTTTCATGACCACCATCGAGACGACGACAGGACCCTCGCCCGACACCCGGCCCGACTGGCAGATCGCCGGCGAGGCGTGGGAGCACGCAGCGGTCGACTGGGCGTACCGCTTCGAGCCGCACAGCCGGAGCTCGGTCGAGCACGTCTTCGCGACGACGGGCGTCGGGCAGGGTGTCGATCTGCTCGACCTGGCGTGCGGCTCCGGTTACGCACTCGGCATCGCCGACGGGCGAGGCGCCACGACCAGCGGCATCGATGCCTCGGCTGGTCTCATCGAGATCGCCGCACGTCGTGCCCCGAGAGCGGATCTTCGGATCGGGTCGATGTTCGAGCTGCCGTGGAGCGACGGGAGCTTCGACGTCGTGACGTCGTTCAACGGGGTCTGGGGCGGTTGCCAGCCGGCCATCGACGAAGCGTTCCGCGTCCTTCGGCCTGGAGGATCGATCGGCCTGACCTTCTGGGGCCCTGGCAAGGCCATGGATCTGCGCGACTTCTTCATCACGCTCGGCACCACCACGCCCGGGGTCGCCGCCGAACTCATGGACCTGGCGTCGATCGGCAAACCCGGGGTCTGCGAGGCCATGGTCGAGTCATCCGGCTTCACCGTGACCGAGCGAGACGCGACCAGCGCCGTCCTGGAGTGCACCGACGACGATGACGCGTGGCAGGTGCTGCGCTCACCGGGGGCCGTGCTCCCATCGCTCGAACACGTCGGCGAGGACCCGCTGCGCAGCCTGGTGTTGGAGTCGGTGGCGCACTGCCGGAGCGAGGACGGCTCGTACCGGATCATCAACGAGGTCACCCACGTGATCGCCCACAAGTCGATCTGACCACCAGACGACCGGCGGCGATCGGCGAGCGCGCACGAAGGTGCAACCGCCGGGACGGGTGAGGCGTGTTCAACTCGCTTGTTTCCTCATCACGTCATCGAACGTCTCCCACGACATCGAGATCGGGGTCTTGAACTTGTGCGGCGCCCAGTCGATCGTGCCGCGCGAGATGCGCAGCTCGCCCAACTTGTGATCGTCACTCACCACCTCGATCACGAGGTCGGCGTTGACGACCTCGAGCGCGGTGCTCGGCTGGATGTGGATGCGGTGCTTGGCCATGGGTCCATTCTCGCGGGAACCGCCCTCGAAGCCGTGCGGGCCGATCGTCCGAGACCGCACACAGAGACACCGACCCTCACCAGAAACCAGAAGGATCCTTGTTGCCCAACAGCCAATTATTGGCCGGAGAGCAACGAAGATCGGGTGGTTGGGCTGTTTCTCTCAGCGGGCGCCGGCTGGACGGCGACGGCGCCAGGCCTGGCTGACGGCCGGTGATGCCCACCCGGCATCGGATGGCTCGAAGTTGGTGCCTGGCGGGACCAACTCGTCGATCCGGTCGAGCACCTCGTCGCTCAGGCTCACCTCACCGGCGCCGAGGAGGCCCTCGAGCTGCTCCATGGTGCGTGGACCGATGATGGCGGCGCTGATGGCCGGATGAGCCAGCGTGAAGCCGATGGCCATGTGGGTGAGCGGCATGCCTGCATCGGCAGCAAGCGCTTCGAGGGCGGGGATGAGTTCGAGCTTGCGGGCCACGCCGGGTCGTTCGGGATCGAAGCGGTCGGGGATGCGGGCGGCCCGGCCGGTCTTCTCGATCGCCTGGCCAGGCCGGTAGCGGCCGGTGAGCATGCCGCCGTTCAGGGGGCTCCAGGGGATGACACCCATGCCGTAGCGCTCGCAGGCCGGAAGGACGGTCGACTCGATTCCCCGTACGAAGATCGAATAGGGCGGCTGCTCGCAGCGGAAGCGCTCGTGGCCCCGCTTCTCGGCGACCCACTGGGCCTCGACGATGGCGTCGGCCGGGAACGTCGACGAGCCGAGGTAGCGGATCTTGCCCTGGTGCACGAGGTCGGACAGCGTCGAGAGCGTGTCGTCGATGTCGGTGTTCGGCTCGGGCCGATGCACTTGGTAGAGGTCGATGTGGTCGGTGCCGAGGCGACGCAGCGAGTTCTCGACCTCGCGTACGATCCAGCGCCGCGAGTTGCCTCGCTGGTTGACATCGTCGCCCATCCCGCCGTGGAACTTGGTGGCCAGCACGACGTCGTCGCGCCGGCCGGCGAGCGCCTTGCCCACGATCTCCTCGGACTCACCGTTCGAGTAGACGTCAGCCGTGTCGACGAAGTTGATGCCGGCGTCGAGCGCCCGGTGGATGATCCTGATCGAGTCGTCGTGATCGCGGTTGCCGATGGCCCCGAACATCATGGTGCCGAGGCACAGCGGTGAGACCTTGACGCCGGTGGTTCCGAGAGAGCGATGTCGCATGCGGACCATCCTCGCACTTGCGGTCGGCGATCACACCGGAGGCTCGTGAGCGTCGAACGCCGCCACGACGAACGCGACCGCACGCTCGATGTCCTCCGGTCGTGACCGCCCCGAGAAGTTGATCGTTGCACCAGGACCGACGACGACGAATCGTCCCCGGAAGTGAACGGCGGTGTCACGGCCGAGCCCGAAGCCGAGGGCCGGGGCAACGTGGACGGCTCCGAGCTGACCAGCCTGTTCGCTGCTGGGCGCTGCCTCGACCGCGCAGGCCATGGCACTCACCACCGGCCAGACGAGGGGGTCGGCGTCGAGACCACGGAGCGAATCCGCCTCCGAACCGGTCCGGCCGAGCCATGTCCTCCCAAGGCGACCGTCGTCGATGAGCGTGGCGTCGACGACGCCGACCTGCTCGTGCATCTTCCGCTCGAACTTCGCCAGCGGTCGTGGCTTCCACGGCTCGAAGGTGATCGGCAACGCCACCGGTCGCGGGAGCTCGGCGCAGACCCAGACACCGTTGCGCGCCGTGATCGTTGCGATCTCGAGCGCTGGATTCACCGCCGATGGTGCCACCACGGTGGTCACCCGCATACCCGGCTCCGAGGCCAGGCCGAACATCTCGTCGACCGCCGATCGGAGATCGGACGCCGCCGGATCGACGAACCTGGGACGGTGGAGCGTGCCCATTTCCGTCATGCGCCTACGGTTCCTGCGGGTGGAGGCGACGGCGACGACGATGAACACCGCGAGCACCACGACGATGCCGATGAGGGCGCTCATCGCCTCACCGATCGAAACGCCTTCCGGCGTACCGAACTCACCACGTTCACCCCACCATGGTTGCATCCGAGTCAAGTCCCCCCGTGACGGCGGCCCCCTCGGCTGGTCGTCGCAGCACGGAGCGGGGGCGTCAGCCGGCTGCGATCAAGATGTTCGGATACGGAATCGGTACGCCGGGCGGCGTCGCCGGAGTCGTCGGCGGAGTGAAGAAGACCACGACCGGGAACCGCTTCGCGTCGACGGTCAAGGTCGCTCCCGGTAGCCGCGGCGCCGCCCGCCTGGCCCCACCCACGCGCAGCGAGCCCCGCTCGTTGCCGTCGGCATCGACGATCCAGCCGGCGGAGACCCCGGAAGACTCGGCCTCGGCGCCTTGGACCCTGAACAGCCCTCCGTCATCACCGGCAGCCACTGCCGAGAACGAGTGCCGATCACCGCCGACGAAGCTGACCTCGCCGTCGTATCCGTCTTCCGCCGGGCCGCCGCGTATCTCGGCTCCTGCATCGTTCGACAGCTCGAAGCTGCCGTCCTCAGCAGTCGGACCCTCGAAGAACTCGGCGATGTCCGCATCGCCGTCGCAGACATAGGCCACCATCTGTCCCCCGCCCGACACCACCGCGACGAACGCGTCGGTCCCCTCGAGCTGACCCACGAACCCCGGGTCGCCTCGGTCCTCGAGCTCGGGGATCACGGTGTCCGACTGCGTGATGGGGTCGCCATCACTTCCGCACCCTGCGGCACCGAGCACGAGCAGCACAGCCATCCCGAGCGCAAGGCCGCTCGTTCTCCGGCCGAGGAGGGACCGGCTCATCTCGGGGCCCATGCGGGAACCCTAAACCCGAGACGGCTCCGCGAAGCCTCCCGCGGTCGCCGCCGCCGTCGGTGACAGGTCTGGCCTGACCGGCCTCAGCCCCAGCGTTCGTCGACGAGCTCGGTGGGGCCGACCTTGGTGTCGAGCCACTTCACGAGCGGCTTGGCTGCATCGAGGAAGGACAGCACCCTGTCCTTCGGCTCCGCCGTGTCGAGCCAGGCTCCGATGTCCCACTCGCGCCAGGCGATGCAGCCCTTCATCCGCAGCAGTTCGATACGGGGGTGGTCCTTCGGGTAGCCGCGAGGCGCGGTCTTGAGGGTGTCGTGAGCCGTCACCTGGATCCCCGCGTCGGTGAGCTCGGTGACGATGCGCTCGAGTTGGCGGCCTGTTCGGTCGTCGTCGATCGCCGCCCGGAACCTGGCCAGCTGGTCCCTGGCCATCATGTAGTAGCCGGTGCCGACCGAGAACGCGTCGGCCGACAGGCTGACGTAGCCGCCCTTCTCCATGGTGCCGGCGATGTTCGTCTTGTAGGGCGTCTTGTCCTTGCTGAAGCGCACATCGCGATGGGGGCGAAAGATCTTCCCTTCGCCGCACCGCTCGCCGAGATCGACGAGCAGTGCCTCCATCGGTGCCCTCACCGCCGTTTCGTACTCACCTCTGTGCTCGGTCCAGAACGCCTTGGTGTTGTCGTCCTCGAGCCGCTCGAAGAACTCGATCGCCTCGACCGGCCACCCCTCGAACATCATGGGCCCACGGTAGACGCCGTTTCGGCACGACGGTCGAGAGTCATCGGCTGCGCCGGCGCTCCTGCACCTGACGACGCACCTCGCCACCGCGCTCCCGGACTCGCTGTGGGACCGTCGACCGCAGCGAGGCCCCCTTCGCCCGAATCCGACGTGCCCGCTTGCGGGTTCGGGCCTGGATGGTGAGGCGCACCTTGAGTTCGTCGGCGACCTGGAAGCCGGGCCGCTCGCCCTCGCGGGTCAGTTCGAGGAACCGGCGGAACGCGTACCGGCCCATCACCGCCGAGAACTGGTTGCCGGCCGGGCTGCTGCGGTTGAATCGGTCGGCCCACCGGCCGGTGGCGGCGATGACGTTGAAGATCGAGTTGGTCCAGTCGGCAGGAGGGATCGCGAGCATGTCGGCCTCTTCGTCGCCCAGGATTCGGCGCACCGTCGTCGCCGAGAAGCCGTCGAAGACCCTGAACGGGATCAGCCCTTTCATGACGTCGAGCGCTGTGCTGGCCAGCCGGTACCCCTCGGGGCTCGAACCGAACTCGCGCTCCTTGATCCTGCCCCACACGAACTGCGCGGTCTCGAGGTCGAGCGGTAGCAGGTCGTCATCGATACCGAGGATGTGACCCACCACGCACCACGTGTGGACGTAGGCCTCCTCCTCCTCGGCGGTCAGCCGGATACCGAAGACCTCGAGCGACTGGAGGCCGACCACGCTGAACGTGCACATCACGCCGAGCAGCGCCATCTGGTTGATGGGCTCACCCAGTTCGGGCTTCCACTCGGCCTGATCGTCGCCGAGTTCCTCGTAGTTCTTGACCAGGTGACGGGCACCGGCATGGATGAGCCGGACCAGTCGGATCGCGGTGGTGCCCGGGCCGTTCGGGTCGAGGCCCCCCGGCGACAGGACGTCGTGGAAGAACTGACCTGTCTCGAGGAAACGGCGTCTCGCGTCGTCATCGGAGATCAGGCGCACGTTCTCGGCCAGCGCAACCGCATCGCGCTTGGCGAGGTAGCCCGACGGAATCGAGCCCATCCACAACCCGAGGCCCAGCTGGGCGAAGTAGCGCCAGAACACCTCCTCACCGACCTTGACCAGCAACGGCGAGTGCCAGTCGGGGAGCTCGGGAGGCTCGTTGAGGAACTCGCGCACCATGTCCGCGTGGTCGTCGCTCTCAGCCGGCAGCCGCACGAGATCGCCCATGAGTCCCCCGTAGGTCAGCTCGAGCTCGGAGTCCACGTAGTCGGCTGCCAGTTGGTCGGCCTCATCGTCGCCCCGGTGCCGCAGTTCCTCGAGGAACTCATCAGTGAACACGTCCGCGCGCACCAACGCCTTCTCGAGCGCCTCGGCCCCGGGGTCACCTTCAGCACGCAACTTCTCGAGATACGGCGCGGCCTTCCGCGACAGGAGCTTCTTGACCGTCGGCGAAGACGGCAGCGCCTCGACGCGCTCGCGAACGCGACTGACGACATCGACCATGTGGTCAGATGATGCCACGAACCACGGGGCTGGCCGGCCGTCGTTGTCGGTCGAGGCCGAAGAGCTGCCTTCAGCGACAGTCCGCGCAGACGCCGCCCTCGACGATCTGGGCCGGCTTCTCGATGCCGCACACCTCACAGAGGGCATGTTTGACATCGACACCCCGAGCGCTGCTGGCCTTGCCGGCGGTCTTGGGCTGCGAACGAGGTGGCGGGCGCAGCTCCGAGGGTGCCACGTCGGCCTCCTCGGACACCTCCCACCAGTACGACTGCTCGGGCAGCTCATAGAGCGTGGGCTGACGGTCGATGTCCACCAAGCGCTCCTCGGGGAGCTCGTCGCGGTCGAGTTGCCCGAACCAGCTGACCTCGCGGTGGTGGCGGAAGTCCTTGACCGGTGACGGATCGACGAAGTCGTAGGGCCCGGCGATCGTGCCGAAGTAGACGATGCGCGATCCCGCATGCGGGGTCACCACCAAGTCGCCATCACGGACCTCGTGCACGAAGCGGTGCAGCATCGTGGCGACCGTTTCGGATGACGACTTCGCGCCACCCTCCTTGAGCGCATCGACGATCTCGGCCACGCTCAGGTCGCGGGCATCGGGAACCGCCTCGTAGCGCAAGGCTGCAACGCTCGCGATCACACAGTCGGTGAGGGCGTAGCCGCCTTCCCCGGTCCGGACGAGCCATGCGGTCGCCGATTCGTCGGTCAAGGGTTGATCCCGTCTTCGAAGTCGTTCAATTCAAGTGCTTATCGCACTCGGGCCACCGAACCCTCACGCAAGCGACGCGTCGCTCGCCGCAGCCGACTCGCCCGTTGGTGACGATGACGACGTCGGCATCGGCCCGGCCGACGACCGCACCCCTGATTTCGCCGAAGTCGTCGGAGCGCAGCGCAGCTCGCGCAATTCGAGCTCGGGCCGTCGCGACCCTCGAAGTGCCGGCTGCTGCACCGAAAAGGGTCCAAGGTCCCGGTTCGGCAGCGAAACCCGTGGATACGGTCGATTCGAGGGTGCGATCGGCACCCGCGCAGGAGGAATCATGCCCACTGTCCGTGGTCGTCGGTTCGGAGCAGTCGTGCTCGCCATCGCGATGTTGTTCGCCGCGTGCGGTGGTGGGGACGACGACACGATCAGCGCCGACGACACCTCGTCGAGCAGCAGTTCCTCGTCCACGTCGGCTCCAGGCTCGTCGTCCACAGAGCCCACAGAGTCCACAGAGCCCACCGCGCCCGCCGTGCTTCCCGGCGAACCCACGGACTTCGGTCCGCGAGCCGGCGGGACCGTCGCAGTGGTCGGCGTGGCCTTCGACGACGAGCTGAACGTGCGGTCCGCACCCGGGGTGTCCAACGCCATCGTCGCGACGCTGGCCCCGACGGCGGCGGCCGGTGCCACCGGAAACAACCGGCTCCTCGGCGGGTCGATCTGGTACGAGATCGACGCCGACGGCACGACCGGCTGGGCCAACGGCGCCTTCCTGCTCGGGCTCGGCGACACCCGGGACATCACCTCGCAGGTGATCTCGCAGCTCGGCTCGAGGCCCAGTGCCGCGACGATGCTCGGCCTCGGCCGCATGGTGGCCGACTCGCAGGCGTCGACCGACGTGGAGTCCGACATCGTCATGGTCGTGGCACCGACGGGCGGCGACCTCGGCGAGGTGACCTACGACGTCATCGGACTGGCCGACGACTCCGTGGGGGGGCTGCGGCTCCACGTCTTCGGACAGCGCGAGTCCTCCGGCGCGGGGTTCGGTCTCAAGAGCGTCGAGGCCACCAGCCTGTGCTCACGCAGCTTCGGGCCGGCCGGCGACCTCTGCGCCTGAACGGTCCCAGCGGCCGAGGTCGTGGCAGGGTGCGTCGGTGGACCTCGTGCCCGACACCATCGTCGAGTCGCTTGGCACGGCAGGTGTCGGACGCGGCTCACTGCTGGCTGTCGCGGCGTCGCCGGGAGTCGGGTTCGCCGTGGCCGGCGACGGCGCCGCGTTCGCCCGCGTCGCCGACGACGACGCCATGGCCTTCTGCCTGACGGCGATCGAGCGCGACCTCGCGCCGCGATGGGTGGTGTGGAACGGAGCAGAGAGCCGCGCGCTCCTCGACCTCGGGGTGCGCCTCGGTTCGTGCTGGAACCTGGCAGCAGTGCATCGCCTCACCGTTGGAGGCTGGAAGGCCGATCCGCCGCGCATCTGGGCGCACCACCGTGGCCTCGACCCGTCGACGGTGCCCGACACCGATCGGGACGATCACACGGTCGACCTCTTCACCGCTGCCGATCGCGCCACGGGCGACCTCGACGACCCGGTCCGACCGGACGGCCACCTCAGGTCCGACTGGGGCGGGCGGCTCTGGGATGCAACGCCGACCCGACTCGCAGCGTGGGCGGCAGTCGCACTCGAGATCGCGAAGGCGCAGACCATCGAGCGGGCCGGGGTCGCCGACCGACCCAAGGCTGCACTCATCGCACGATCCGAATCGACCGTCGAACTGCTGTGCAACGAAATGGCAGCCAACGGGCTCCCGATGGACAGCGTCGTCGCCGAGTCGATCGTCGGGTCGCTGGCCGGTCCGCGCCCGGCGGGCGAGGCCGAAGCCGACGAGATCCGTCGAAGCCGGGATGCGGTGGTGCTCGCCCACGCTCCCGTCGGTGCCGACTTCGACCTCCGAAGCCCGGGACAAGTGAAGTCGCTGCTGCGACGAGTCGGGATCGAGGTGCCCGACACGCGCGCCTGGCGACTCGAGCCCCTCGTCGGCCGCCATCCGATCGTCAAGCCGCTGCTCGAGTGGCGCAAGGCCGAGCGGATGTCGACCACGTTCGGCTACGCCTGGCTCGACGAGCACCTCGGCGATGACGGACGACTCAGGGGGAGCTGGACCAGCTGCGACGGGGCGGCCGGTCGGATGACGGCGTCGGCCGGCATGCACAACATGCCTGCGGAGATGCGCCCCGCAGTCATCGCGGACGACGGGTACGTGTTCGTCCGAGCCGACCTCGGCCAGGTCGAGCCGCGGGTGTTGGCCGCGGTGTCCGGCGATCCGAAGCTGGCGAAGGCGAGCACCGTCGATGATCTCTATGCCGAGGTGGCCGAGACGCTCGGAGTCGAGCGCGAGATCGCCAAGGTCGCGGTGCTCGGCGCGATGTACGGACAGACCACCGGTCGAGGTGCGCAGGCACTCGCCGAGCTGCGCAAGGCCTACCCGGTGTCGATGGACTTCCTCGACGAGGCCGATCGGCGGGCCAGGGGCGGCCACGATCTGACGACCTACGGGGGTCGCCGGCTGCGGATGGACAACCGCACCGACTTCGATCTTCCCGAGCAGGCGGCTCGATCGCGCACTGCAGCGCGGGGCCGGTACGGGCGAAATGCGGTCATCCAGGGTGCTGCCGCGGAACTCTTCAAGATGTGGGCGGTCACAGTGCGAAGCCGGGCAGAAGACCTCGGAGCCGACGTCGTGCTGTGTCTGCACGACGAGTTGCTCGTCCATGCGCCGATGCCCGTGGGTCAGGAGGTGGCGACCCTCGTCGACGCAGCGCTCGACGAGACCGTGAGGCGGTGGGCACCCGATGGGTCGGTGCGCTTCCTGGCCGACACGGCACTGATCGGCCGGTGGTCCGACGCCAAGGACTGAGCCGAAGGCAGACATCGACGGGTGGCGCTACCGTCGGCGCTCATGAGCGAGAACGAAGGCATCCGGCTGGTCATCGAGTTCGAGGTCGGCGACATCGATCGATTCCGT
>DATKWD010000163.1:0-18220 GCA_035529695.1 Acidimicrobiales bacterium
TACGGAGGCCTGAAGCTGGCGGTCACCGACCACATGTGGTCGACCGGTGGCTGGGGATACGAGACGACCGAGACCCCCGAGGAGTTGGAGCAGGCGTACACCGAGCTCACCCAGGTGATCGCCTCGTTGATTCCGCAGGGCCTCGCCGGCGCGATCTACACCCAGACCACCGATGTCGAGGCCGAGATCAACGGCCTGCTGACCTACGACCGCGCGGTGTTCAAGATCGCACCGGAACGGCTGGCCGAGATCCATCGAGCGATCTTCTCCTGAGCCCCCGATCAGGCCCCGCTGATCCCTGTCATGTCGGGCGATGACGGGTGCGTCGTTCACGCCGTCTCCGGCCATGGCGGCCCTTGCGGCCGCCTGCCTGGACCGGGTTCATTCGGGCTCGTAGGTCCAATCGGACCGCTTGCGCCAGATGGACTCGTCGTACACGGCCTGCCCGTTGCCGAGGTCGATGAGCTTCGGAATCGGGAGTCGCCGGGGACGGGGACATTCGCCCAGGGCGAGGTGTTCGTCGAACTCCTCGGGGAAGGCCCGCAGGATGCTGTCGACGACGATCCGCTCCTCGGTCGCGAGGTAGCACCGGCTCCCATCGGTCACGCGTGCCAGCCAGCCGACGATGGCGTCGATGTCTGAGGTGTCGCCGGCTCCGGTCTCGACCCGCTGGAGGTGTTGGGTGACGGCTCCCGAGCCGAGTTTGCAGGGTGGGCACTGGCCGCAGGACTCGACGGACAGGAATCGTGAGAATCGGTAGGCGGCATCGACCATGCAAGTCGTGTCGTCGTAGACGATGAACCCGGCCGAGCCGAGGCCGCTGCCGATCGCCTCGAATCCTTCGTAGGTGAGCCCCACGTCGAGATCCGCCGCGGTGATCACGGCATTGGCCACGCCTGAGAACACGGCCTTCACCGATCGCCCCGGGATGAGTCCGGCGCCGACCGAATCGACCACCGCGCGCAGCGAGACGCCCATCTCGACCTCACCCACGCCCGGAGCGACGACATCGCCGACGACCGTGGTGACCACGGTGCCCGGTGAGTCGACGGTGCCCATCGACGCGAACCAGTCGGCACCCCTGGCGACGATGTGTGGGATGTTCGAGAGCGTCTCGACGTTGTTGACCAGTGTCGGGTTCGACCCGGTGTCGGGAACCTGCCCCGGGTCGGCCTCGTGGGCTTGCCAGCCCATCTGCGGAGCGGTCGCGAACAGGCCGTGGATGTACGGGGGCAGCCAGCGGGGGAGTGGCTCGTTGCCCTCGATCACCTCGAGCATGGCCTTCTCTTCGCCGAAGAGATACTCGTCGGGTCCGGCGACGATCGTGATCGCGCAGTCGTCGCAGATCCCGGCCGACTGGAACTCCTCGACCGCCCTGGTGACCAGGGCGATCTCGCGCTCGAAGCTCGCCTTCAGGCAGATGAACGCTTCCTCGACCCCGACCGCGAAGCCTGCGATCACGACCCCTTCGACGAGTTGGTACGGGTTGGCCCGGATCAGCGAGCGATCCTTGAAGGTGCCCGGCTCACCCTCGGCGCCGTTGCAGACCAGGAATCGGCGTTGCGTCGTCTGGGCCGCGATCCCCGCCCACTTCGAACCGGTCGGGAACCCTCCGCCGCCCCGTCCTCGGAGCCCCGAGCGCCGAACCTCGTCGATCGTCGCCTCGGGCCCGATCTGATGGGCCCGCTCGATCCCGGCGCCGCCGACATCGGTGGCCAGGTAGGCATCGAGCGAGGTGACCGGCTCGGGGGGAAGAAGGAACGTCGCCATCAGGTCTCCCGTCGCAGGTTGCCTGGACACTAGAGCCACCGGTTGGATCGATGACGATGTCACCTCGATTCGCTCAACTCATTGCCAGGTGTGCCGATGAGGAGATGATGAGGTCTTCGAACCCGGGCGTGGACGTGGCTGCTCGGGGCTCTTCGTTCGACGCAGTCCTCGCTGCCGCCCGGTCTGGGGAGCGTCGAGCGTTCGAGCGGCTGTACCACGGGCTGAGTCAGCGCGTGCACGCCTTCGCCCGCGCTCGCAGAGCCGCCGATCCCGAGGGCGTGGTCAATGAGGTCTTTCTCAAGGTGTTCACCGGTCTAAACGACTTTGCCGGTTCCGAAGCACAGTTCAACGCGTGGGTGTTCACCATCGCCCGCAACCGGCTCATCGACGAGGTCCGGCGACGTGACCGGCGTCCGATCGAGGTGCCGGGGGATCAGGCGGACCGCGAACGGTTGGCCGGATGCGATGACGTCGAGCACCAGGTGATCGGCCGGCTCGCAACCGAATCGATGCTGGCCCGCTTGGACGGGCTCACGGTGGAACAGCGCGATGTAGTGCTGTTGCGCGTCGTTTCGGACCTCACCGTCGAGGCGGTCGCCGAGGTACTCGGCAAAGAGCCTGGCGCAGTGAAGGCACTCCAGCGGCGTGCCTTTCGGAACATCGTGCGAGACTTCTCTCCCGAAGCCGTACCCATCTGACCGGTTCGTGCGTTCCAGTCGGTGAGATGGACACCACCGACCTCGACGATGCACAGATCGAAGCCCTCCTCGCCGGGCGGTCGACCGCCGACGTGCCTGCCGAGATGGTCGACTTCGTGTCCGAGCTTCGAGCTGAGTTCTGCGCAGCACCGCTGGTGGCGACGAGAGGTGCACTCACTGCGTTTCTCGAAGCAGACTCGGCAGCTGTCACCCCCGCCGCCCCCACCCGACCTTCAAGGAGAACCCGAATGCTCACAACCATCAGCGCCTTCGTCGCGACCACGACCGGCAAACTCGTGCTGGGTACTGCGCTTGCGGCTGCGGCCGTCGGTGGAGCTCACGCGGCGGAGCTCGTCGATGTCCCGCTGCTCCCCGGGACCGACGATGTCGTGGTCGGGGCCGACCTGAGCGGCGAGCCCGTCGATCCCGGCGATCCCGTCGTCGTCGTCAAGGACGAGTCGTCGGAATCGAGTGTTTCGGACGACCCTGCCGGCGGGGCCGACAACCACGGTCAGACGGTCTCGGACTTCGTGAAGTCAACCGAGCTCGAAGGTTGTGAGAAGGGCCAAGCGGTCTCTGAAGTGGCGTCAGCCAACGCGAGCGACCATCGCAAGAACCCTGAACGCGAGCACGATCCTTGCCTCAAGGCCGACAAGGGTCAGGTTGAGAGCGACGAGGCTGCGACGGACGACGGCGAAGACGAAGACCTCGATGCCGACAACGGGGCCAACGGCCGGGGCGACACCGGCAAGGCCACGGCCGACGATGCAAAGGCGAATGCTCCTGGACGGTCGGGCGATGCGCCCGGCAAGTCCGGCGATGCTGGCAAGCCTGACAAGCGCGGCAAGCCGTAGCGACAAGAGTTGCCATGTGGTGATCTGGAGGGAGAGCCGGCGGCAAACGAGATGGCCCGGAGTCGCATCGACTCCGGGCCTTTCGCGTTCTTCTGCTTCAGACGGTCGGTCGGGCCCACCATTTGCTCGACCAATCGGTTGCGGACCAGCCACGGAGTCGGTGCTGTCGGTCAGGTCGGCAGGACCGCGACACCCTCGGTGAACCAACTCCACGGCTTGGGGCCGGCTGCGTACCGTGACTCGACCCGCTCGATCTCGAACCCGGCCGCTCGAACCAGTTCGGCTGCATCCCGAGTGAGATGGCACCCGTCAGCCAGTCGTTTCTGGACGGGCTCGATGCGCCGCTGCCAGCGGGCGATCGACTCGTGAGGCGACAGGCCATGCTCGAGGAAGTGGAACCGGCCGCCCGGTCGGAGCACCCGTCGGACCTCGCCCAGCGCCGCCTCGACGTCGGGGATCGTGCACAGGGTGAACGTCGACAGCGCCGCGTCGCACGTGTCGTCCTCGAGCGGGATCGACTCGCCTCGGAGGCCGACGTACTCGACCTCGACGTGCGAGCCGGCGACGCGCTTCTCAGCGAGGCGGCGCGCCGTCGCTGCGGGTTCGACGGCATACACGAGCTCGACCTCGGCTGGATACACGTCCACGTTCAGGCCCGAACCGAATCCGATCTCGAGCACCGTTCCGAACAGGCCCTCGGCCACCCGGGCACGCCACTTCGCGAGCTCGACCGAGCCACATGCGCGGTCGACGAGACGGGGGAGCACCTGTTCGCGATAGAGACCCACCAGCACCTCCTGCAGACGGCTCCACAACCCTAGGAGCGGCGCGAGATGTCGCCTCTCCGGACTGGATGCCAGCGGGCCGCCGAGACCCGACAACGTTCACACTTCCGAAACGGCCAAGACATCTCGGATTCGTACGGTGCCGAGCATGGTCGGGCTGGGCGAGGTGATCGAGCAGGCGCGGCGAGAAGCCGCGGTGCGGTCCGGCCAGGTGGTCGGCCGGACGATCGGCTCGGCAGCGCTGGTCCTTCGACGAGCCGATCGCTCGACGAAGCGGCGGAAGCGGTCGGTGCGCCGGCCGTCCGATGCGCTGGCCTGGCACGACGTGAGGCTCGCCGACGGAACCCAGGTTCGGTACGGCGCGGCGGGTGACGGCCCCGTGGTGCTCTTCCTGCACGGGTGGGCGGCGGGGAGCACCGCCTACAAGCGGGCACTCCGTCGGCTCGTGCGGCGCGGGTGTCGGGTGGTCGCTCCGGCGCTCCCGGGGTTCGGTGGAACGACTCCGCTGCCTGGTCGAGCCGCATCGATCGAGGGCTATGCCGACTGGGTGGTGCGCTTCATGGAAGCGGTCGAGATCACCGAGCCGGCACTGGTGATCGGTCACTCGTTCGGTGGCGGCGTGGCGACGGTGCTCGCCCACGAACATCCCGATCGGGTTCGGTATCTCGTGCTGGTGAACGCAGTCGGGTCCCGGCAGGAAAGCCGGTCGCTGGCGGACTGGAGCGTCGAGTTCGTGCGAGACCTCTTCCCGCTTGCCGACGGGCTCGAGACGGTGGCCGCCCTGAGCCAGGACGTCGTGACCAATGTTCTGCGCGACCCCTGCAGCCTGGTCACTGCGGGCAACCTCGCGAGGCACGCCGATCTCGAGCACCAACTCAACGCAATTCGCGAAGGCCCCGTGCCGGTGCTGGCGCTCACCAGCGATTCGGACGGGATCATCCCCGAGTCGGCCTTCGTCGCGCTGTGTGAAGCGGTCGGCGCAGCCGGCCGTCGGATCAGCGGAGGTCACTGCTGGCTTCTCGCCGATCCTGATGCATTCGACGAGGTGCTGGCCAATGTCGTCCAGGTCGAGGTCGACGCTCATCGCAACTTGACCGCCGCTGCTTGCGCCGTCGAAATCGAGCGGCAGCTCGGCACGATCGGTGTTGCCACCGACGTGGCGCACGACTTCGTCTCCACCGCCCCGCCGCTCTGGCTGATGAGCGCCGCCCCCGACGTCCTGGCCTCGGATGTGTCGTTGTGCCATCCCGCTCTGCGCGAGGGCGAGGTGCGCGCGGTCGCCCAACCGGTCGGTGGCGGCGTCCGAGTGCGTCTGACCGTCGTCGCTGCCGATCGACCGGGCCTGCTCGCCGACAGCCTCGCAGTGGTGGCGCTCGAAGGGATCTCGGTGTGTGATGCGTCGGCGGCGACGTGGCCCGGGTCGGGCCTGGCGCTGCACACCCTGACCCTGGACCCGTTTCTCCCGATCTCCGACGAGCAGTGGGACCGCGTCGGTCAACGGCTTCGGACGCTGAGTACCGGCGCCGTCGAGTGTCCCGAGGTGGGTCCACCCGGCGTCGCCGAGGTCCGAGTCAACGGCACCGGAGACGGGCGGGCGGTCGTCACGGTCACCGCACGGGACCGCCTCGGGTTGCTGTGGCGGATCTGCCGTTGGTTCGCCGATCGGGAGGTCGGCATCGAGTCGTTGCATGCCACGACCGAACGCGGGATCGCCATCGACAGCATCATCGTGTTCGGCGTCGTGGACGCCTCCGAACTCTCGGCTGATCTGAGCGCCGGTCGACGAGCTGCGGCCGACGTCTCCGCGTGACGTGGCCGCTCCAGGCCGGTCACGTGCGTGGCACCGGCCGCTTCGGCCGCTGACTCGGCTGCAGAGGCCGCGCGATGGCAGACTCGGCGCTTTCGTCGAACGGACCTCGAGGTGACGACAAGGATGAGCGAGCCGCAGGACACCGATCCGATGGAGGCGGTGCGTCAGCGCTACCAGCGTGAGCGGGAGAAGCGCCTGCGAGCCGACGGTCTGGCCCAGTACTCCCAACTCTCAGGCGACTACGAGGCCTTCGACCACGACCCCTGGGTCGAGCCGGGTTTCACCCGCGATCCTGTCGTGGCCGAGACGCAGGCGGTGATCGTCGGCGGCGGGTTCGCCGGGATGATGACCGCAGTCAACTTGCACCATTTCGGGGTGACCGACTTCCGGATCGTCGAGAAGGGCGGTGACTTCGGTGGCACGTGGTACTGGAACCGCTACCCGGGCTGCATGTGCGATGTCGAGTCGTACATCTACATGCCGTTCCTCGAAGAGACCGGCTACATGCCGACGATGCGCTACGCGCCGGCAACCGAGATCTTCGAGCACTGCCAGCGGATCGCGCGCCACTTCGACCTCTACCCGCACGCCCTGTTCCAGACCGAGATCGAGGCGGCGGTCTGGGACGACGAGGCGTCGCGGTGGCACGTGACCACCACTCGCGACGACGAGCTCCGGGCCCGTTTTCTCGTCACCGCGGGCGGGATCATGTCGAAGGCGAAGCTGCCGGCCATCGACGGCATCGCCGACTTCGGAGGGCGCGAGTTCCACACCGCCCGATGGGATTACGGCTACACCGGCGGTAGCCCCACCGAACCGATGGATCGGCTGTCGGACAAACGGGTCGGGATCATCGGCACCGGTGCCACCTCGATCCAACTCGTGCCGCAGCTCGCCCGTGCGGCCAAGGAGGTGTTCGTGTTCCAGCGCACGCCGTCGGCCGTCGGCGTGCGGGCCAACCGACCGACCGACGTCGAGTGGTATGAGAGTCTCGATCCGGGCTGGCAGGCCGCGCGTATGGCCAACTTCACCTCGGCCGTCACCGGCGAGAAACCCGAGCAGGATCTGGTCCAGGACGGCTGGACCGAGGTGTTGTGGGATGACACCCAGACCGAGGCCGACTCGCCCGAGGAGGCGGCGGCCCTCGAGCAGATGGATTTCGAGACCATGGAGTCGCTGCGTCGCCGCATCGACGAGGTCGTGCGCGACCCCGAGACGGCCGAGTCCCTCAAGCCCTGGTACGGAAAGCACTGCAAGCGCATCTGCTTCCACGACGAGTACCTCCAGGCCTTCAACGAACCCAACGTCCACCTGGTCGACACCGACGGCCGGGGCGTCGAGCGGGTCACGGCCAACGGACCGGTGGTCGACGGTGAGCAGTACGACCTCGACCTGCTGGTCTACGCGTCAGGATTCGAGGTCACGACGGGGCTGGTCAGCAGACTCGGCTTCGATCCGGTCGGCCGAAACGGGGTCCGGCTCGGCGATCGCTGGTCCGACGGCGCGCACACCCTTCACGGCATCTTCACCGCCGAGTTTCCGAACCTGTTGGTGATCCACTTCATCCAGGGCGGCTTCGGGCTCAACTTCGCTCACTACCTGTCCGAGTTGACCAAGCACGTTGCGTGGGTCATCAGCACGAGCATCGAGCAGGGCATCACCGAGATCGAGGCGACGCCCGAGGCCGAGGAGGCGTGGCTCGCCACCTTGTGGGAGGCAGGCAAGGGCTTCGGCCGCTACTCGGCCATGTGCACGCCCAGCTACGGCAACAGCGAAGGTGCCCGGACCATGGAGGCGGCCCGCAACGTCGTTCACCCCGGAAGCCTCATGCACTACGTCGCCCACCTCGAACGGTGGCGTGAGGCCGGCGACATGCCGGGCACCGTCGTCACGAAGTAGCGCTCAGCCCCGATCTTCGTTGCTCTATGGCCAATAATTGGCCGGAGAGCAACGAAGATCGTTTGGGCGGCGCGGTTGTTCGGGGTCTCCTACGCTCGGGCGATGGCACTCCTCGTCGATGAGAAGGTCGAGCAGCTCGGATCACGGGCCCGGCGAGAGATCGAGTCGGGCCTGTTGCCCTCTTGCCAGTACGCGGTCGGGTTGGACGGCGAGATCGTTGCCGGCGAGACGCTGGGCGATGCCACCGCTGACAGCCGCTACGTGATCTTCTCGGCCACGAAGGCGATCGTGGCCTCCACGTTCTGGACCCTCATCCAGGAGGGCTCGGTCGACATCTCCCTCCCCGTCGTTCGCTACGTCGACGAGTTCATGGCCGAGGGCGATCCGGAGCGGGGCTCGACCATCACCGTCGAGCAGGTCATGTTGCACACCTCGGGGTTTCCGCATGCCCCCCTCGGGCCGCCGGACTGGTGGACGAGGGAGGGGCGGCTCGAGAAGATGCGGGGCTGGCGCTGCAACTGGGAGCCCGGCACCGCCTTCGAATATCACCCGTCGTCTGCCCATTGGGTGCTCGCCGAGATCATCGAGCGGCTGACCGGGACGGACTTCCGCACGGTCATCACCGATCGTGTCCTTGCGCCGCTCGGGTTGAGCCGACTTGTGCTCGGGGTTCCCGAGGCCGAGCAGAACGATGTCACCGAATTGGTGGCCGTCGGCGAGCCACCGACTCCCGACGAGCTCGAAGCTGCGTTCGGCGTTCGCGAGTTGCCCGTGACCGAGGTGACCGAGGATGCCCTGCTCGGGTTCAACGCTCCCGAAGTACGTGCCCTGGGGATGCCGGGCGGTGGTGGCGTGTCAGATGCGGCGGATCTCGCTCGCTTCTACCAGGCGCTGCTCTTCAACCCGGCTGGGATCTGGGACGACGAGTTGCTCGCCGATGTCACCGGCAACGTCCGCAACACCTTCCCCGACCCTCTCTTCGGGCAACCGATCATGCGGACACTCGGCCTGTGCACGGCCGGTGATGACGGGGCGACCTATCGCGGCTTCGGCAAGACAGGCTCGGCCGCGACGTTCGGCCACAACGGTGCAGGAGGTCAGCTCGCCTGGGCCGACCCGGAAACCGGCCTGTCGTTCGTCTATCTGACCAACGGCCTCGACGCGCACCCGCTCCGTCAGGCTCGTCGTGGCGTCGCCCTCAGTTCGATCGCCGCGGAGTGCGCATCCTGACTACTCCGACGGCAGAATCGGGTTCAGCTCCCGAGGGCAGCGACCTCGTCGAGACCATCGCGTAGGCATTCGACGAACAGCTCGGGATCCGGCACGGCGGCCGGGTCGGTGCTCACGGCGATGTGCAGCTCGTCGATGTAGCTGAGCAGCGTGACGTTGCTGGCTGCGCCGCTGAGCGGTCCGAAACCGAAGTTGGCCTGCATACGCGAACCAGCGATGTAGAGCGGCATCGGCGCGCCCGGAACGTTGCTGGTGACCACGTCGATCGCCTTCAGCATCGACCCGAGCAGACCGGTGGTCAGGGTCAGCGGCAGGCGGTTCAGCACCCCCGAGATCGGGTCGACGATGCCCATCGCCTTCTCGTGGCGCTGGGTGTCGACGAGCTTGTGGATCGCCCGCATCCGCTCGGCTGGATCCTCGATCGAGATCGGGAACGCGAAGCGTGCAGGGACGAACTGGTTGCCCGCCACGATCTCGTCGGTGTCGGAGCGAATGTTGATCGGCATGGTCATTCGGAGCTCGTCCACGGTGGCGCCGTGCTTGTCGTGGTAGCGCCGCAGACCGCCGGCGACGCCGGCGACGAACGCGTCGTTGAGCTTGCCGTCGACGGTCTTGGCAGCCGCCTTCATCTCAGGCAGCGAGGCGGTGAGGCAGTCGAACCTCACCGACAGCGATCGTCCGGTCATGATCGGGCTGAACGGTTCGGACACCGGCCGCAGCATCCGAGCAGTCGAGCCGGCGAGTTCGCCGAGCCCCTTGGCTGACTCGACCGGGTTGGCGAGGTTCCGGGCCAGCTGACCCGGGATGCGGCTCGCGATTCCCATGGCTCGGCGCGTCTCGCGCTCGACCCCTTCGCGGATCATCCTCATCGGCTCGGGCGTCTCGGGCTCGGGCTCGCCGGGAAGAGGGCCGAGCGGCTTGCCCTCGGGTGTCGTGTCGAGAAACGCCATCGACAGCTTCATCGCTCCCACGCCATCGGTGAGGCTGTGGTGCATCTTCTGGACGAGGGCCGAACCACCATCGGCGAGGTCGTCGATGATGATGAACTCCCACAGCGGTCGGGCGCGGTCGAAGCCGCTCATCGCGAAGGGAGCTGCGAAGTCGAACAGGTCGCGCACCGTTCCGTCGCCGGGTGCCCGCTGGTAGCGGACGTGATAGTCGATGTCGAAGTTGGGATCGATCGCGAACTCGGGCGCCGAGATGCCGAACGGTGCGGACACCACTCGCTGACGCAACCGAGGGATCTCGCGACTGGCGTGTTCGATCTGCGCAGCGAACCGCTCGTGGTCGGGTCGCGTCTCGAGCAGCGTGACGCTCGTGATCGTCGACCGCAGCAACGGGTCCTTCTCGATCGCCCACATGAGCGCGTCCTGATCGCTCATCCGCTTCTCGAATCGGAGTTTGGCCATCGAGCGCTCCTCGCCTCTGGGTGTCGCGAGTATGGCGCGTCAGCGGGCCGGCTGCCTTGCGGCCACCGCGCTCGGGTGAGAGCAGAAAATAGAATCGAGCCCTCACGCCCGCCGGCTGCGGGCCCGAGTCGCTGCGTGCCGCCGCTGATCTGAGGAGTCCCAGGATGTCCGACTGCACCCACCGAGCGGGAGGCAGACCATGGCCTTCGTGATGCTGCGCCTCAACTTCCTCCATCCCGACCCGACCGACCCCGGACAGATGAGCGATCGCTATCGGGCGGGCGTGGAGCTCGCCGAGTACGCCGACCAGCACGGCGTGGCGATGGTGAGCACCGAAGAGCACCAAGCGACGCGGATCGGGTGGAGTCCGGCGCCGCTGATCACGGCGTCGATGATCCTCTCACGGACCGAGCACCTGTCGGTTGCGATCAGCGCACTGCTGGTCCCGCTCCACGATCCGGTGCGGTTGGCCGAGCAGTTGGCCGTGATCGATCTCGTCTCGAAGGGACGCATCTCGATCACCACCGGCCTCGGCTACCGGCCCTCGGAGTACGTCGCCCTCGGCGAGGACTGGAGTCGTCGAGGCAAGACCCTCGACCACTGCCTCGAGACGATGCTCGCGGTTTGGTCGGGCGAGCCGTTCGAGCTCCACGGCGAGACGATCCAGTGCGGCCCGATGCCGTACACCCGACCCCATCCGCTGGTGATGGTCGGCGGTTCGAGCCCGGCGGCCGCGCGAAGGGCCGCTCGCTTCGGGCTCCCGCTCCAGGCGCCAGCGGCCGATCCCGAGCTCGAGGCGCTGTACCGCGCCGAGTGCGACCGGCAGGGGACCACCCCGGTGTTCATTGCGCCCCACGACGTCGCCATGGTCCACATCGTCGACGACCCCGACCGGGCCTGGGCCGAGCTCGGCCACCACTTCTGGCTCGAGGCGTCGACCTACCAGTCGTGGCAGCCGGTGGGGCAGACCTCGGCGGTTCACAGCCACGCCCGCGACGTCCGCCAACTCCGCGACGAGGGCATCTACCAGTTCCTCACGCCCGACCAGGCCATCGACCGCATCCGGAGGACCGGCGCGCTGGCCCTCCACCCGCTCTGTGGCGGCATGCCCATCGAGGCAGCCTGGAGCTCGCTCCAACTCCTTTTCGACCGTGTGCTCCCTGCGACGAACGCACACCCCTGAACAGGGTTCGCTCGCGACCCGGCTACCAGTCTGCTTCGGGATTCGGAGGGAAGAGCTCGTCGCGTTCGGCCGCCAGCTGTTGACAATCCATGTCGTCGGCGACCCGCTGCCAGATCACCGGATTCCGCGCGGGATCATCGAGCTGCACCCACTGGGCCGGGGTGAGGAAGATGGGGTTCGTCGCGTCGATGACCAACTGCTCGGAGCTGTCGGTGATGGTGCCGACGAGCCGGTCAGGCGACTCCTGGGTCAGGTCGTACTCGAAGATCTCGCGTCGGGCGATGAAGAGGTCACCCTCGACCTCCTCGTTGAGCTTGATGTGCGCCGTGACGCCCGGGTTGCCGTCACCGTCGGCGTCGACGATCCGAGGATCGGCCGGGTCGGTGGGCAGCACGTCATTGGCCGGATCCTCGAACTCGATGCCGATGCCCGTCGGCGTCGCCGGTCGGACCACCCGCAACTTGCCGTCCTCGACCGTGACCGCCACCGGTGTGTCGATCGGGACGATCGCCGAGGTGGCCGCGTCGGACATCGTGGTTTCGATGTTCTGGTCGTTCCCCATGTCGGCATGACAGAACCGTTGGATGTTCCACAGTTCGCCGTCGCGCAGCTCGAGATCGGAGAAGCCGGTGCTGATGATCAGGGTCTTCATCAGCTCGTCCTCGTACGCCACCACGTCGTAGTGGGCGTAGCGGCCGACGAGATCCTCGGCGCCCTCGGGCAGCGATGACACGGCCTGAGGCGGCGGATCATCAGCGTTGTCGTCGGCCGCGCCCTCATCGGTCCGGCCGCTCGATCCGCAAGCGGCTGCGCCGAGCAGCAAGACGGCCAGCAGCGCCGTGGGGATCGGTCCAACATTTCGTGGCATCGGTGGTCCTTGGTTGCTTCACCGGCCACCACGTCCGCGGCTCGGGCGGCAGAGACCGTAGCTCCGACGGCGTTCAGCCCTGCATCACCAAGGAGTGCGGATCGGCTCAGGAATGATCGACTGCGCTGCCGTATTCGCCGATCAGTGAGAGGACGGCATCGACGTCGCGTGTCGACACTTCGGGGTTCATGAAGATCAGTCGGAAGGTGTTGACGCCGCGCACGGGTTGGAACCCCACCATCGCTGTTCCCTCGGCCTGCATACGGGCCTTGATCATCGGAGGGAGGCCATGCATGCGATCGCGCACGGCCTGGCTCATACGGTCGAAGTCGAGCGGACGGAGATCCGCCGGCACCCAGGCCAGGACGAGATTCGTGAAGTCGCCCTCGACAACGGAGACGAACTCGTCATCGCTGGAGCGAACCGCGTGTCTGGCGTGATCGGCCATGGCGACGGCATGGTCGATTCGGGTCGCGAACTCGGCGTCGCCACGGAAGATCCAGGTGAGCCAGAGCTTCAGGACGTCGACCCGCCGTGCGCACTGGAACGTTCGGTCACCAGTGTCGAATTCGGCGTGCTCCTTGTCGGGCTGGAAGAGGTAGTCGGCGCCGGTCGCGAAGCACGTCGCCAGCTGCGACGGGTCACGGACGAGCAGCGCCGTGCACTGCTGGGTCATCCCCATCATCTTGTGGAGATTCCAGACGAAGGAGTCCGAACGTTCGACCCCACCGAGCCGGTGAGCCTGGCTCGGTGAGAACAGCGCCGAACCGCCATAGCAGCCGTCGACGTGGAGCCAGATGTCGTGGCGATCGCAGATGTCGGCCAGCGCGTCGAGGTCATCGAAGGCCGCCGTGACCGTGGTTCCCGATGTCGCGATGACGGCCAGCGGCACGTCGCCTCGCTGGTGGGAGTCGATGATGGCCTGCTCGAGGGCCGCAGGCACGATCGCTCCATCGGCTTCGGTCTCGACCTCCACGACGGCTTCAGTGCCCAATCCGAGGAGGGATGCGGACTTCCTCGCTGCGTAGTGACCGGCAGCGGACACGAAGACGGTGAGTCGCTCGGGCCCTGCGCCGCGGCGAACGACATCGGGGTCGTGGCGATGCCGGGCGAGTTGGAGGGCATACAGGGTCGCCGTCGAGCCGCCGGGGCAGAAGAGTCCCGGCGGGAGGGCACCGTCGGCACCCGACACCGCGTAGCCGGCCATCCGACCCAGCTTCGAGAGCACCGCCGACTCCATCAGCGTGAAGACCGGGGCCGCTTCGAAGGTTGCTCCGGTGGTGTTCAGGGCGGCCCCGAGCCAGTCGCCGACCACGGCGAGCGGGTCGGCCCCGGCGAAGTTCTGATTCAGGAATCTCGGATGGGTCGTGTGGACCGAGTGGCGGATCGTGAGGTCGACGGCCTCGAGCAGCTGCGCAGGATCGCGTGGCTCGACCCGGCCGGCGAGCTCGATGCCGCCGCAGGCAGCGAAGGCATCGAGGAGTGCGGAGGGCGACGCGAAGTCGACGACGAGGTCGTCGCCGCTGGGCGGGTCGAGCACGTAGGCGAGCGCACGAGCAGCGATGTCGGCCTCGATCCGGTTGGTCGGCGTCATCGTGGTCGCATCATTGCCGATCAGGACCGAGCACGTACGGTGGCCGCGATGGAGATCCACCCCCGCTACGACGTCGACCCCGCCATCGTGGTCGACTGCTCGATCGAGGAGATCGCGGTCCCGTTTCTCCGCCAGCGACGCCGCCTCGCGGCCCTGCTGCACGAGCTGAGCGCCGTCGAATGGGCGGCTCCGAGCCGATGTGAGGGATGGTCAACACAAGACGTCGTGGGACATGTCGTCAGCACCGACGGGTTCTGGGGTGTGTCGCTCGAATCGGCGCTGGACGGCGCGCCGACCAAGCTGCTCGTCGGCTTCGATCCCAAGGCGACGCCGGCGCAGATCGCCGCCGGCGCCGGGCCGGTTGACCGGGGTGACCTGCTTGCCCGCCACGCTGGAGGCGTCGACGCTCTCTGCCGCGCGGTCGAGTCGCTGACCGACGACCAGTGGGACCTGGCCGCCGAGGCGCCGCCGGGGCACGTGTCGGTGCGAACGATGCTCCACCACGCGCTGTGGGACACGTGGATCCACGAACGTGACGTTGTCCTGCCCCTGGGCCGCGCCGCGGTCGAGGAACCCGACGAGATCGCCGCGTGCCTCCGCTACGTGGCGTGTCTGTCACCCGCCTTTGGCCAGTACACCGATCCTGCCCGCACCGGCTCGCTCGTGCTCGACGCGACGGATCCGCAGGTCCGCCTCGTCGTCGAGGTCGGACGTTCGGTCTCGGTTCGCAGTGTCGGCTCCGCTGCCCCCGATGCGCTCGAACTGCACGGCGACGCAGTCGAGTTGGTCGAGCAACTGAGTGTGCGCATGCCGTTCGACCACACGATTCCGACCGAGCATCGTTGGATGGTGTCGTCGCTGGCCGAGGTCTTCGAGACCGAACCGCTTCGTCAGGAGCACGGGTGACCGCTGACCGGCTCGGGGTCAGCGGGCGGGGATGACGATGACGGTCGCGCCCGTGTGGTGGACGAGTTGGAGGGGAACCCGACCCAGGCGGAGTCCGGCGAAACCGCCGCGACCCCGGATCCCGACCACGGCGGCGGCATCCGGATGGTCGGCGAGGGCCCGTTCGAGTGCTGCAACCGGGTGGATGTCGCGGTCGACGATCGTCTCGAGGGGCACACCCGCGTCGCGAATGGGTGCGGTCCACTCTTCGAGTTCGGCCATCGCGTGGCTGTGCCAGCTCTCGGGGTCGCTCGCAGGCACCCACTCGGCGAACGGCTCGAACGCATGGACCGCCGTGACGCCGACGCCGAGTCCGGGGGCCAAACGTGCGCAGAACTCGACGGCGGCGAGGCTGCCGGACGATCCGTCGACGCCAGCCACGAGATGACCCACGGTGTCAGACGTCTGAGTCACGATGGCGAGCGGAACCGTGGTGTGGCGGGCCAGATGGTGAGCCGTGCTGCCGAGGTGCAGATCGGCGAATCCGCCGGACCCCCGGCCGCCCACGACCAACAGGTCGGTCGCCCGTCTCCGAGCTGCATCGAGAAGCGCGTCGGGCGGGTCACCATCGAGCAGCTCGGTCGACGACGGGAACTCGACACACCATCCTTCGAGCTCTTCGCGCTGGAACTCGTGCATCAGTCGGTCCTGTTGGGGCGGCAGCTCGGCCTGGGTCGGTTCGAAGACGCGAGCGCCCATGAGCGATGCACCGATTCGGCCCGCGAAGTCCGCGGCCCAACGGAGTGCGTGCGCTGAGGCTGCAGATCCGTCCAGCCCCGCGATGACGTGATGCATCGAATCGACCTCGCCTGACGTGCCCATACCCCGATGGTCGCCTCGTCGGCTCGCAAGGCCAAGGGCCGAACGTCACCTCCTCTGCGACCGATGCGCGCCCCGTCGGGCAAGATGACCTCATCGAGTGATCGGAGGATCGGCATGGCCGAGGTCGAGGTGTTCGCCGACGTGTGGTGCCCGTTCACCCACGTCGGGTTGCGGCGATTCGTCGACCACCGGAGCGAGCGGGGCGTCGACCTCGGGCTCCGGGTCCGGTCGTGGCCGCTCGAACTGGTCAACGGCCAGCCGCTCGACGTCGACTTCGTGGCCGAGGAGATCTCCGAGATCCGAGCGCTCGTCGCGCCCGACCTCTTCGTCGGGTTCGACCCGCACACCTTTCCGACCACGACGCTGCCGGCACTCGAACTGACCGCTCAGGCGTATCAAGGGTCTGCGGCCGTGGGTGAGGCCGTCGCCCTCGAACTCCGCGACCGATTGTTCGAGCGGGGCGAAGACATCGGTTCGCCCGACGTGTTGGCCGAGATCGCCGCGTCGCATCGGCTCGACCCAGCCGCTGCCCGCTCGGTCGACATCGTCGAATCCGACTGGGCCGAGGGCAAGGCTCGTGGCGTCACGGGCTCGCCGCACTTCTTCACCCCCGGGGGCGACTTCTTCTGCCCTGCGCTCGACGTCAGGCGGGTCGACGGCCATCTCAGGATCACCGCCGACCCCGAGGGCTTCGATCGCTTTCTCGAGAGCTGCCTCGGCGCCTGAGACAACGCTTCATCGAGTCAGTCGTCGCTGGGTCGGATGCGGGCCGCGTCGACGGGAGTGGGGAGCAACGACCCATCGGCGCGAGCGAGGTGGACGGCCACCCGCTCTCCGGTCGGGTCGACGAAGTGGACTCGGAACCCGTCGTGCCATGCGCCGTCGAAGCTGCACCACACCTCGACGGCCGCACCGATTCGGGGTGGGTCGAGGTGCTTCGCGGTCGGCGTCGAATTCGCCATGGGGGTGTCCTGAGAAGTGTGGGTCAATGACAACGTCGCGCCGGGGGCGCGACGGACGCAACCTCTTGTCGGCACACTTCGGGCCTGACTTCACCCTGGGTCCTTCCATCAGCGCCGATCGCGGTCGAAGTGGCGACTGATCCGTCGCCCGGTGGCCGCGAGGTCACGCTTCGGCGGAGTCGGCGCCGATCAGTCGCTCGAGCGTGTCCGGGTTCCCGGTCCAGGCAGCCGTGAGCACCGATCGTGGAACCTGACGCGCCGCGTAGCGGAACGCGAGCGCGACCACGATCACGTCGTCGAGGGGACCGATGATCGGAACGAACTCGGGAATGAGATCGATGGGCGAGAGGACCCACAGCCCGGCGAACGCAATTGCGAGCTTCGCCCGTCTCGGCACCTGCGGATTCTTGCGGAGGACACCGATGGTCGAGACACACGCCGGCAGGAACCCGGCGAGTTCCTTCAGCAACCCGTCCGGCAGCCTGCGGACCAGGATGATGAGGATGCACCACGACGCAACCAGGGTGGCGAGTCCGACGACGAGCCACCCCATCCAGGTCATGGGTCCTCCCGCACGCTGGGGCCGAAGGACATGGCCCAGTGTTCCGCAGACTCCGACCGGACGCGTCCGTTACCTTCCCCGCATGTCAGATCTTCACGAACTCGATGCTGTCGGCCTCGCCGAGGCCATCAGCAGCGGCGACTGCTCGCCGACCGAAGCGGTCCAGGGCGCCATCGACCGGATCGAAGAACTCGACGGCGAACTCAACGCGGTGGTCACCGAGCGGTTCGATGCCGCGCTCGCCGAAGCCGCAGCAGGACCCTCCGATGGTCCGTTCCGCGGCGTGCCGATGCTGCTCAAGGATCTCTGGCCGGCGATGGCCGGCGAGCCGCTGCACCTCGGCGTCAAGGCGCTGAAGGCCGCCGACTACCGAGCCGACGTCAACTCGGCCATCACCGATCGCTACCAGGCTGCCGGGTTCGTGATCATCGGCCGGACGAACACCCCTGAGTTGGGACTCGTGGCCACGACCGAACCCGAGTCGTACGGCCCGTCCCGCAACCCGTGGAACACCGAACACGGCACGGGCGGGTCGAGCGGTGGGGCGGCAGCGGCGGTGGCGTCGGGCATGATCCCGGCCGCGAATGCGAGCGACGGGGGCGGAAGCATCCGGATCCCGGCCGCCATGTGCGGCCTCGTCGGGCTCAAGCCCAGCCGCGGCCGAGTCCCCATGGGGCCACTGCAGGACGAGTGGGGCCTGTCGGTGCAGCACGTCGTGTGCCACACCGTCCGAGACGCGGCTGCGATCCTCGACGTCTCGGCGATCCCGACGCTGGGCGATGGCGTCATCGCTCCCGATCACGGACGACCGTACGCCGACCAGGTCGGC
>DATKWD010000164.1:0-2075 GCA_035529695.1 Acidimicrobiales bacterium
TCGAAGAGGGCTCGCCGGTTCTCGGCGGGGAGGATCTGGCGTGCGTCGAGCGCCGCGGCGACGACGACGTCGTCCCAGTCGGGCTGCTGCCCGGTCGCCGTCGCGAGATCCCAGGTGTGGACCGTCAGCTCGGAGAAGTAGGACGCCAGCACCTCTGCACCGCTGCCATCGATCCACGGCAGTGCCATGGGTCGGTCGAGCACGGCGTCGTCGCTCCAGGCGTCGGTGGCTCGTCTCGCTGATTCGTTCCACGCATCAGTCCACCGATCGTCGGGGACCGGGGTCTCGGCGACGGTGAAGGGATCCGTGCCGTTGCCGAGTGCCGCGACGCGGTCGAGCACGCCGATGAGGTGGGCGAGCAGTGTTCGCACGTTCATGTCCGTGCACGGCGTCGGGTCCGCGAGCTGCTGTGGTCGGACGCCGGCAATGACGACACTGCCGGTGGCGATGGCACGGTCGAGGATTGGCCGGGGATCGGTGAGGTGGTCCGTGGTGGAACTGGTCGTTGAGGTCATGTGGTCATCATGTCGACTCAAACCGGTCACCTTGTGGCCGGTTTGATGTGGGAGTGTGGGTGGGTGCGAGCTGACCGGTTGGTGGCCATCCTGCTGCTGTTGCAGCAGCGCGAGCAGGTCACTGCGTCGGAGGTTGCCCTGGAGTTGGAGGTCTCCGAGCGCACTGCTCGTCGCGACCTCGAAGCGTTGGCGACGGCCGGGGTGCCCGTGTACTCCATGCAGGACCGTGGCGGCGGGTGGCGCCTTCTGGGCGGTGCTCGAACCGACCTGTCAGGGCTGAGCGCGAGCGAGGCCCGCGCCCTGTTCATGGTCGCCGGACCGGCCTCGACCGCAACCCCGGCCGTGAAGGCCGCTCTGCGCAAGCTCGTACGTGCATTGCCCGAGCCGTTTCGCGAGCAGGCCGAGGCAGCCGCGACATCGGTTGTCGTCGACCCGCGACGATGGGGATCGAGCCAGCTCGAGCCCCGACCACCCCGATTTCTCGACGAACTCCAAGACGCCGTGATCCGCGGCGTCCAGGTAGGTCTTGGCTATGTCGACCGCAACGGCTCCGAAACCGAGCGGACCGTGCACCCACTCGGCATCGTCGCCAAGGGCCCGACGTGGTACCTGGTCGCCACGACCGAGGCCGGTCGACGGACGTTCCGGATCGACCGTGTCTCGTCGGTCGCCTTCACGCACGACCCCGTCGACCGACCCGAGGGGTTCGACCTCGCCGAGAGCTGGCGCGAGATCGCCGACGAGGTCGACCGAAAGCGCACTCCTCTCGAGATTCAGGCCGTGTGCGCTCCCGCCGGGCTGGGTCTGCTGCGGATGATGCTCGGAGGTCGTCTCGAAGTTGGCGGTTCCACGCCCGACGGTCGGATCGAGATCGTGGTCCGCGGCCACAACGAGTACGCCCTTGCAGGCGAACTCGCCGGGTTGATCGAATGGCTCGAGGTCACCGGCCCGCAGGGCGTACGCGACCGACTCGCCTCGATCGGCAGCGCGCTCGTCGCGCTGTACGACTGAACCGGGGGACCGGAACGGTGTCATGGGAGCTGCTGCCCTCGCGGCCGGATTCGCAGTGAACGACGACGAGCCGCTCGACGGGTTCGATTGCGTGTACGTGTCCGACCCGTTGGGCAACCGCCTCGAACTCGTGCAGCCGAGCGTGTAGGACGTTCGGTGGCTCGATGGCCCTTACCCGATGGTGCGAGGCGACGCCGCCCCGTGTCACTGGGGGAGCGACGACCCTCGGGTTGTCAGCTCGCGCGAGAGGCGCGGGCGGCAGCGACGCGGCGGCGTCGGATTACGCGGCGCTCTTCTTCGGTGAGCCCGCCCCAGATACCCGAGTCCTGGTTGGTCTCGAGCGCGAAATCGAGACACTGCTTGGCCACGGTGCACTCGTCGCACACCTCTTTCGCCCGGTCGATCTGCACCAGCGCGTGTCCTGTGGTCCCGACCGGAAAGAAGAGTTCCGGGTCGGTGTCGCGGCAGATGGCGTCATCACGCCACTCGTAATCTGCTGCTCCAAGGGTGAGGCTGGACGCAAGGATCGACACGTTGGTGCTCCTCGAA
>DATKWD010000165.1:0-80798 GCA_035529695.1 Acidimicrobiales bacterium
GTGCGCGCCTTCTCCTCGCCTTCAGCACCAGCGAACGTGTCGAACGCCTCGCTGACCTCGACATCGGTGAAGCCGCTGTCCTCGAGCATCTTCTGCCAGCCCGCACGGGGCAGCCCGCCCGCGATTCAGTCGGTCCAGAGATCGATGTCGCGCATCGCCTCGCCGGGTACCCGGTTGCCGTTGGCGATGTCGGCGAACTGCAGCCAACCACCTGGCCGCAGCGCCCGGAAGATCTCGGCGAATGCTTGCTTCTTGTCGGGACAGAGGTTGATCACGCCGTTCGAGATCACTGTGTCGGCCCAGCCATCCTCGACCGGGAGTTCCTCGATGTAGCCCTCGCGGATCTCGACGTGGTCGAAGCCGAGTGTCTCGGCAGCCGCTCGAGACTTGTCGATCATCTCCTGGGTCATGTCCACGCCGATCACCCGACCTTCGGGGCCGACCTGCTGGGCGGCGATGAAGGTGTCGAACCCGCCGCCGGAGCCGACATCGATCACTCGCTCACCGGAGCGGAGCGCACGCAGGACGAACGGATTGCCGACCCCAGCGAAGGACTCGACTGCTTGGTCAGGCAGCGAGTCGACCACAGCGGCGTCATAGCCGAGGTGCGAAGCGGCCCGACGGCCGGTGTGGAAGTGGTACGACCCGCCGGGGTCAACAGCCACCTTCCGGTACTTGTCCCGCACATGGTCCCGCAACTCGTCGCGGTCAACCACGACATCGTTGGTCATATCAGAGTCCTCCCGACACGAGGTCCTGGAAGCCATCCTACGGAACGCCTGCCTGATCGTCCACCAGTTCAGCAGTGAAAGCGCAGTTCTACCGACCATCCACCCGCCGCGAAACGACCCCTCACCCGAGCACCCGATCTCGCACCGAGCAGCCACACCGAACCGCTCCGACGTGCCGATAGGTGAGTTCCAAGCCGCCTACCTAGAACACACTGTGCGGGCAGACGGATCGTGGCGTGCTTGTGGCGGAGCCGCCCGGCATCCGGCATGTATGGCAGTATCCATGGCGTGGCGGTCCAGCCGCCGCTTGCCTACATCTAGGAGCGCGCTATGGCCGTCCTTCTGACGCACTTTTGGCCCGACGCAACCGAGGAGCAGTACCGCGCGGTGCTCGCCGCGGTGCATCCGCCCAGCGGTCTGCCCGCCGGCCAGCTCTACCATGCGGCGGGTCCGACCGAGGGTGGCTACCTCGTCGCTGCGGTGTGGGACTCCAAGGAGAGTGCCGACAGCTTCGTCAGCGACGTTCTGATGGCCAGCATGCCTGTCAAGGGCGGCTTCGAGGGCCAACCCGAGGAGCGCGTGGCCGAGATCTCCAACCTCGAGACGCAGTAGCTAACCTTCGCCTCCCGAAATGTCGGCGCACGGCGTCTGGGCGGGACGGTCGCAGCCGCGAGCCTCATCGACATCTACGAGCCCGACTTCGCCGACCGAATCGCCGAGCTCGACCGGTCGGTGCCGTACGTCCTCTGCTGCCGGTCAGGCAATCGGAGCGAGGAGGCCCGGAACCTGATGGCCGAGCTGGGCTTCGAGGAGGTCTACGACGTGGCGGGTGGCATCGTCGGATGGACCGAGGCCGGGCTGAGCGTCGTCACCTGATTCGAGGCGACCTCGACCACCCGGCGGAGCGTTTCGAACCTCGTAATGGAGTTTCGGAAGGAGATGGTCGGCCCCGGTGGTTTGATGAAGATGTGACCGACACTTCGACACGTCCTCCTGCAACCGACCGCGACGGCGCTCCCGAACCGGAGTCGGTGGGGCGCGTGCTGCTCGGGCGCATCTCCCGCCTCGAGATCATCGTGGGAGCGGTGATCGCCGTCATCATGCTGGTGCTGGTCGTGATCGAGCCCGACATCCTCGAAGCGCCGTTCGAGAACGAGCGGACCCTCCTGTTCACGTTCGGTGGCACGGCGCTTGCCGCCGTCGCCTTCGGCGCCATGCTCTGGTTCGGTGTGCCGCCGGTCGTGCGGGTGATCGTGCTGGTGGTGCCGTTCGTGGCCGTCAGCTGGTGGCTGATCTCGCCGTACTTCGTCGACGACGTGGTCGACGAGGAGTTCTCGACCTCGATCTCCGAGCAGCTCCCGCCCGTCGACGACGTTTCCGAGACCCCGCCCGACGCCAGCTCGGAGGGGGCGGTGGACGAACCGGTCGCAGACGAGCCGACAGTGCCCGAGGAGCCGGCCGCGGATCTGCCGCCGCCTCCGCCGAGTGAACCCGTGCTGCTCGGTGCGGGTCAGTTCGTGGGCCTCGCGGGCCACTCGGGCACCGGCGATGCCGGCATCTTCGAGAACCCCGATGGGACGCTGGTGCTGCGATTCGAGAACTTCGACATCGAGAACGGCCCCGACCTCGAGGTGTACCTGGTTCCGGGGGCCGACCAGACCTCCTTCTCGGAGGGCTCGATCCCCCTCGGTGCACTCGCGGGCAACATCGGCGACCAGAACTACGAACTCCCACCCGGTACCCAGCTCGCGCCGGGCGCCTACACGGCGCTCGTGTGGTGCGAGGCCTTCAGCGTCGAGTTCGTCGGCGCCACGATCACGGTCTGAGCGCGCCGAGGAGAGAGTTCGGGCATCAGGCGGTGCGTCCGGCCCTGTCGGCCGAATCATGCGATGATCCTGCGGTGACCATGCAGATGTCCCATACCGCCGTCTACGTACGAAACCTCGAGACCATGCTGGACTTCTACGGCGGGCTCGGGTTCGTGGTGAGCGACCGGGCGACGCTCGATCCGGACGGCAACAACATCGGCATCGCCTTCATCACCGCCGCCCCCGATGCTGAACACCACCAACTCGACGTCTGTCGAACCCCGCCAAACGACGCCCCACCGAGGCTGCGTCATCGTGCCGGGTCACGACATGTCGGCGATCCATGCCGCCGAGTCCCTGTTCGGGCTGCCTCTCGGTGAACCCAAACAGCTCACGTGCTGATGGGCCTCATTCGTCAGCGCCGTCCAGCCACGGATCAGCCGAGCACGTCCGCCACGTAGACGGTTGGCGGGCTGGTGACGCCTGCTTCCTGCATCTTCGCAACGCGGTCGGGATCGGACATCATCGGCTCCACCATCGCTGGGTCGCCCTCGTGGACGATCCAAACCGAGTTCGGGTTGTCGGCGTCGCGCAGAACCGCAACGTCACATCGACGAGACGCCGGTCGCGCGCAGGTTCTCGAGGCCGGCGAACGTGCGCAGCTCCTTTGAAAAGCGGGCCTCGATCCGGGTCCGGAGCCGGTCGAACTCGCGCAGCGCATCGGCTCGTTCGTGAACGGGAACCTGGTCGAGGTCGAGGCTTTCGAGGGCGGCCACTGCGTTGTGGGCGTCGCTGAACAGCTGATGATTCGAATCGATCAGCATCGTCTCCATACCTTCGAAGTCCATCGAACAAATGTTCGACCAACGACCCGAGAAGCCCAGTGTTCTCGACAAATCCGGTCTCCACCCGGCCATCACTCAGACGATGTCACCGTGTGCTCTTCCACCGGTACGCTTCGCCTGGTCAGAGGGGCAGGGCGGGCTCCCTGAGACGCGCGACAGTGCTGCAGAGCGCGTCGAACTTCACGGCCTCTCGTGCAGTTCGCGGATTGCGCAGCCTCGATCTCGAGGACCAGCTAGCCCGCGGCCGCCGTCGCGGTCTCGACGATCATCGTTGTGAACGACTCCAGGCCCTCCGGCGAGAGCTCGTGGCCTCCTGGCACCACGATCAGCTCGGCGGCATAGCCGGCCTCGACGAGCTTCGGAAGGTATTCGCGGTTGACATCGGTGATCGGCCAGCCTCCCGGCGGGGCCACCAGCCCACCCTGATCGTCGTCACCGACGAAGAGGTTGACGACCATCGTCGGGTTCTTTCCCAGTACGAGCTCGGGGTCGAATTGGTCGACTTGCTCCGGCGTCAGCTCGGTCCAGGCGGGAACGGGGAGCTTGCCGTCCCTTGCCCATTCCGGGGCGAACAGGGGAGTACCGCCCGCTGCGACCGCGGCTGGCGGGCGCATCACCGGGTCGACGAGGCAGTCGGTCACCGGAAGCGGCGGATCGTCGCCCATGAATCCATGGATGAGGGCGGTGTACCCGCCAGTCGAGTAGCCGGAGAGCGTCACTGCCCGGGCATCGCCACCATGGTCGGCCGCCGTCGCCTCTGCGTAGGCCACTGCGCAGATCGAGTCCTCAGATCCACCTGCGGGTCCGAGCGACCGCCAGTCGGGGGCGTAGACGACGACCCCTTGTTCGGCGATGGCCGTCAAGGTCTCGGGATCGGTGCGAGCCCCCGGAGCCGGAGGTCCACCGTGGAAGTAGACGACGACCGGCCAGTCGGATCCCTCGGTGGGCGCGTAGATGTCGAGGCTGCGCTCGCTCGTGTAGGCGATGTCGGTCGTGGTCTCCACCGAAACCGGCAGCTCCACCGCCGGCGCCTCAGGTACTGACTCCTCGGCGACCGTGTCGCTGTCACTGTCGCCGCAGCCTGCGGTCAAGAGCGCACCGACGGCCAGTGCGGCGAGTCCATGCTTCATGAAGGAGATCGACACCGTGTCCTCCCATCGGGTCAGGGACATGTGGTCACGTCCTTGCGGCTCCATCCTCGGCCCGTCACCGGCGGTCAGGTAGAGAACAAGGTCCATTGATCGCTGCCAGAGGTCTCACGAACCGACGAGTGAGGCACCGGCTGGTTCGTCGGACCACGCACCTGCGTCGGCTGTGGATCGGTGATCCGCGCGGGAGTCGGCACGGGAGGCGCCTTGATGCCATCACGCTCCTCCACCCCAGGCCGGCTGGATTTGACGAGACGCGACACACTGGAGTGATGGGCGTTGACGACACCGATTCGGGGTCCGACGACCCGAAGCCGACCATCGAGGTGCAGATCAAGGCAGCCGATCTGGCCCGCCTCGATCGGGCGGCAGTCCGACGCGGGATCGGACGCGCCGAGATGTTCGCTCAGGCCATCGACGAGTTTCTCGCCCAGGAGGCGTGGTCCGGTGGCTTCATCCCGCCGCCGCCGCCGATGGAGGTTCCCCGTCGGCGGCGAGTTCGTTCGAACTCCGGCCGGTGGCGGCGCACGAGCGGGACCGACCCCTCCGGCGACGAAGACGCGCCATGACGGTCATCGCGATGAAGCCGACATGGCGGGGCGAGATCGGCGGTGGCAGCGATCTGTTGCATCCGCGCGGGACCCGCTCTCCGTAGAGCAATGCAGGAGGTCTCCCCATGTTTCGTCGCTCTGACCACATTCCTGAGTCGCTCGCCAGCAGCCCGCTCGCCTCGATGGTTCCGCTGAGGGAACTCAGGGCGCTCGACCGGCGGGGCACGAGCGTGCGGGTCGCCACGGGTCACACGGTGATGCAGGAGGCCGGGATCGGGCGCGAGTGCATGGTGGTGATCGACGGGTCGTTCTTGGTCCATCGCGGCGATCAGGTGATCGCAGAGCTCGCGTCCGGTGACTTCATCGGCGAAGGCTCGCTGTTGACCGACCGTCCGCGTAGCGCAACCGTCACGGCGTCGCAGGACAGCACGGTCCATGCCTTCAACCCTCGTGAGTTCAGGTCGCTCCTCAGCGAATGCCCGACCATCGCTGCACACGTGCGAGCGGTCGCAGACGAGCGTTCGCTCGTCGCCTGAAGGTCGGGCGGCCGATAGCCTTTCCGCCGTGCAACCCGTCTCGGTTCATCACGTCTCGATCAATGTGTCCGACCCGGATGCGAGCGTTGCCTTCTACACCGACGTCCTGGGCGGCACGGTTCGAGGCGACCGTCCCGACTTCGGGTTCGGTGGCGCGTGGATCGACCTCGGCGACGCGCAGGTCCACCTGATCGAAGCGGCGGTGCCGCCGAACCTCGGTCAGCACTTCGCCATCCTGGTCGACGATCTCGACCGTGTCGTCGATGAGCTTCGGGGCAAGGGGTTCGGCGTCGGCGATCCCGTGGTCGTCGGCCCCGACCGACAGACCTTCCTCGACGACCCCGACGGCAACGTGATCGAACTGCACCAGATCGGTACCGCCCGCACCGCCTGAAGCCCGACTCGATGCCGCCCGGCCAGGCGGCCGACCGACGACGTGCCGCCACGCAGGGTCGCCGGATGCCTGGCAAGATTGGCCAGACCGGATCGGGAGGGGACACATGCGTCAGCTCAGCGGACTCGACACCGGCTTCTTGTCGGCCGAGACCCGCACCACGTTCCTGCACATCTCGAGTCTGATCGTCCTCGACACCGAGCGATCTGACGGCTCCCGCGTCACGGTTCCCGAACTGCGTGCCGTGCTCGAGGAGCGGATGCACGAGATCCCGCTGTCGCGTCGGCGACTCGTCGAGGTTCCGTTTCAGCTCGACAACCCCTATTGGATCGATGACGCGGACTTCGATTCCAGCTTCCACATCCGCCACCTGGCGGTTCCTTCACCCGGCGACGAACGCGAGCTGGCCGAACTGGTTGCACACCTCGCCTCCACGCCGCTCGATCGGAATCGCCCGCTGTGGGAGACGTATTTCATCGAGGGCTTGGAGGGCGGCGACCTGGCGATCCTGACCAAGGTGCACCACGCGTCAGTCGACGGGGTCGGGGGTATCGAGCTGCTCGCCACGCTTCTCGACCTCGTTCCCGAACCTCGCGACGCAGCGCCCGACGATTGGGAGGGCGAGGCCGAACCATCACCGACGGTCCTGCTCACGCGGGCGTTCCAACGCATGCTCGAGCGGCCGCGACGGTTGGTGCGGTTCCAGCGCAACGTGTTCGAGAGCTTCGCCCAGACGAACCCGCGTGCCGTGCCGTTCTTCCCTCTCCTGCCGCTGCTCGGCAACCTGGGGACTGCCGGAATCGCGCTGTTCTCCAACCTGCTCCAGCCGCCTCCGTCGACGCTGCCCGAGGCCCGATCCCTTCACGGCCCGGACGCGAAGATTCCACGGACGGTGTTCAACGGGATGATCAGTTCGGGCCGCCGGTTCGCCTACGGCAGCGTCTCGCTCGACGACGTCAAGAGGATCGGCAAGTCGCACGCCGGTGCCACCGTCAACGACGTGGTGCTGGCCATCGTCGCCGAGACGTTGCGGCCATGGTTGCAGTCTCGTGGCGAGCTGCCCGACGAGCCGCTGGTCGCGATGGTGCCGATCTCGATCCGGTCCGAGGGTGCGGACGGCGAGATGGGCAACCAGGTCTCGATGGTCGTGAGTCCCATCCACACCCACATCGAGGATCCCGGCGAGCGAGTTCGGGCCATCCACGAGACCATGAGGGTCGTGAAACAGGAGCAGGCCACGGTGCCCGACGACCTGCTCCAGGACTTCGCCGAGTTCGCCACCCCGGCACTCGCTGCGCTGGCTGCCCGAGGCGCAGCCGCGATGCACCTCGTCGATCGGATCGAACCGCTGGCCAACCTCACCATCTCCAACGTGCCCGGACCCCAGTTCCCGCTCTATGCCGGCGGCGCACGGGTCAAGGGGCTGTGGCCGTGCTCTGCGCTCGCTGACGGCATGGGCCTCAACGTGACGGTCGTGTCCTACGACGGCGATGTCTGCTTCGGAATCCTCGGATGTCGCAAACAGCTGCCCGACGCTTGGGAACTGGTTGACGAGATCCCCCGTGCCGTCGATCGCCTCCTCGCCGCCGGCGGTTGAAGGCCCTCGACTTTCGGGACGTTGGACCCTGCCCCCCCGGCCTGCGGGTGCGAAACTGTGGCGCAGTGGCGGATGACACTGGTGAGCGGACCCGGAGGCAGGGGCGCGCCCGCGCCCTGATCGCCATCGCCGTGATCGGCTTCGCCCTGGCAGCGGCTCCGGCGGTGTTCCAGATGTTCAGCCGGGCACCGGCGGGCGGCGACATGATCGACGACTTCGATCGCTACATGACGGTCGCCGAGATCGAGCAGTTCCGCGGGTATCTCGATCTGATCGACGCAGCCGACGCCGAGGTGACCGACTCCGTCGTCCCAGCGCTGCTCGAGACCGGTGCGGTCGAGGACGGCACCACGTTCGGGTCGATCGAGTCGCTCCACACGCAATGGCCCGACATCGATGCCGACATGACCGATCTGCTCGACACGATGAACTCGAATCTCGGCAACTTCGATTCGGTGGCTTCACTCCCGCCATTCGCCCTGTTTCCGTGGTTCTTCTTCTTGCCGGGACTCATCGTCGGCATCGCCGCGCTCGTCACGCTGGCAATGGTGCGCCGGGGTCGCTCGGGCCGGGCCGGCGCTCTGCTGCTCGTCGTCCTCGGTGTCGCCATCGTGTTGGCACCGGCGGTCTTCCAGATGTTCACCAGGGCCCCCGACGGCGCCGCGATGATCGATGACTTCCGTCCGATGATGACCGAAGAACGGGTCGGCCGGGTGCAGGGCTACTTCATCACCATGGGCGCGGCCGAGGGCGAGATCCGCAACAAGGTCGCGCCACTGGTCGCCGACGAGGACCTGCAAGTCACCGTCACGGCAACCGAGCAGTTCTCCGACGAGTGGCCGACGATCGTCGGGAACTTCGCCCCGATGGTGGCGACGATGGGCGACAACATCGACAACTTCGAGGGAATCGACGCACTCCCCACGTTCTCGCTCTTTCCGTGGTTCTTCGTGATTCCCGGCCTCTTGATCACCGCCTTGGCGGTCTTCGCCAGCCGTTCTCCCGACCTCCCGATCTCCCAACCGAAAGGAAACAACCATGACCTCACCCAGTAGGTCCCTCCGTGTTCTCATTGCCGTCCTCGCCCTTGCGCTGGTGGCGGCAGCCTGTGGAGACGACGACAGCGACGGCGCGGCCACCGACTCGTCCGATCAGGTCGATGACAACGGCTCGGGTTCGCCCGACGAACCCGCTGCGATCGAAGGCGATCTCGTTGGCGTGTTCGAGATCGATGCCGGCGACTGCGCCGATGGCACCGTGACCTCGGGCTCGTACTTCCGGATGGTCAACCCGGGCGGAACGCTCGAAGACGGCGAGTTCGTCCCCAACGGCGACTCGACGTGCGCCGACCCGACCTGGAATGCGTTGGTCCCCGGCGCCGCCGGCGGACTCGACACCGGGTCCGTCCAGGCCGCACCCGACCCGGCGTTCGACGCAACCGGGAACGGACTCGCTGCCGACATCATCGAGCCAGTGACCTTCTTCGGGGTCGCGTTCGCCGTCGGGATCGAGGAGGCAGCTCCCGCGCTCGTCGCGACCAACGGGGTGATCAGCGGTGACCTCGCGAGCTGGACGGCCTTCTACGGGAACGAGCAGTTCAACCAGGGATCGCCCAAGCCCGACGGCTCGGCCCCCGGCCTGACCGCCGGTCCGACCGGGACGATCGATCCGGAGACCGGTGTGTATGTCATCGATTGGTCGAGCCAGATCGTGGGCGGCGCCTTCAACGACTTCACTGGTGTCTGGCACATCGAAGGAACCTTCGTCCCCGCCTGATCGAGCGGGCTCACCCCCACATCGACCCTCTGATCAGGTCAGCTCGTCCGGCCGTAGAAGGTCATCAACGCCGACTCCGAGAGCCCGACGCCGGGCTGGTCGTTGAATGCGAAGACCACCAGCATGCGCGTGACCGATCCCTGGGTCGGGGTCACCCGGTGCAGCGCGCTCCGGCCTCTGAACACCACGAGGTCGCCGGGCGCGAACTGCAGCGTGTCAGCCTGCAGTTCGTCATCGAGCACCCGTCGCACTCGCTCGAACTCGCCGTCGCGTTCGCCGTTCGGATCGCGAACGCCTGCGACGAACTCGAACACGCCGCCGCCTTCGGGTGCCTGCAGCAGCATCGTGACCGCGAAGGAGGAGTTGTCGAAGTGCCATCCCAGTTCGCGACCCTCGGGGGCGAAGTGGATGTTGATCGAGGAGAGCTCGTCGGCGTACGGATGGACGTCGTCGATCCCGAGCACGCCGCACAGGAACATCCGGAAAGCAAGGTCGTCGTACACCTGACGCAGTAGTGACGAACTCGGGATCTGATCGTCGGCGATGAGTCCCTTGCTGCTCCTGACCTGACGATTGAACGGGTGGTCTTCGGCGAGGCCCGGTTCGGTCGGCGTCAGATAGACGTTGTGGGTCGTGTCGGCATAGAACGCCTCGCCCTCGAGGCGAGCCGACTCGTCGACGATTCGCTCGATGACGCGATCGACGAAGAAGCCTTCGAGTACGAGGGCCCCGTCGGCTTCGAGTGAGTGGCGGCAGATGCTCGTGAACTCGGGGTCCTCGATCGGGTACCGGCCCGTGTCCATGGTTGATGTGCGCACGTCGACCCTCCCTCACCGAGCGTAGGTGGCGAGGCCGGATGGCCTCACCGTTGGATCGACAGGATCTCGTCGACAGCGTCGGCCGTCGCGTCGAGGTCGAGGCGCGGTTCGTCGAAGCGTCGGACCTCGCGGTAGGTGCGATCGCGGCCGGCGTCCTCGATGAACCAGGCAGCCAACCGCTCTGCGATCGGCTCGAGCAGGATCGTCGGCAGCGCAGCGAAATTGGGGTGCTGGAGGTCACCCGCCACGAGGAGTCGCCCGAGGTCATAGAGATCCGAGGCGCGCTTCTCGGGGCGCGACGAGGCACGGAGCGGAATCGTCGACGCCTTCATCACCACGATTCCCGTCGTGGTGGCGACCAACCGGTCGTCGGCGGTCGCCAACACCTCGCCGTTCGCCTCGTCGACCGCGATGATGTCGAGCGGCGTCGCGGTGTCGTGGGCCCAGGTGTGGGCGAGTGCGTTGAGCTCGAGGTCAGATACGGGCTCGCCGCCGGCCACCAGTTGCCCGGCGAGTTCGGTGGCCGAGACGGGAGCGACGTCGATGACGTCGAGGTCGAGATCGCCCACGAAGGTGTACTGGCCGCCCGCCTCGGCGGTGAGCGCCATGCGTGAAAGAGCCACGTGATGAAGGTCGAGGTGGCGGGCCACGGTGTCGAGATCGACCGTGGTCCGATGCGGGGTGCCGACGCGCACCATGACGGCGAGGCCGCCGATCAGGCGGAGATCGGGCGGCAGCGACGCCAGGAGGGCCACCTCGCGGTGGGTGGTGCCGCCGCGGCGGCCCGAGAGCAGAACGGTCATGCGTCGCTGCTCGGAACGATGCCCCAACCCTCGACGATCTCGCGGCCCCGCGAGGCATCGGTGGCCAGGCGCAGGGCGGACACGATGGGGTGTGCGATACGCCAAGGATGGTCGTGGTCGGGCCGGTGCGCCGTCATCTCGGGGAGCCACCGGGTCGGAGGCTCGCGTACCCAACTCAGCGTCGGCTGGTCGCGGTCGGCGAGTGAACGGGCTCGCCGGAGGAGGCGGGGTGACGCGAGATAGCAGCGAGCAGGAAGGGCGCCCGCCGCAGGGATGCGGGCGCCGCCCAGGGTGGCTGCTCGTTCGTCGGCACGTACGAGCTCGTCGGACTCGAGCGCCGCCGCGAGATCGTGAATCGACAATGGCAGGGGAGTCCAGCCGTCGTCGGGCCATTGGGCTGCGGTCTCCCAGAACAGCTCGGGCAGGAGGGCCAACCGCGTCCGGCGGCCGATGAGCCCCTGGTCGGTGAATCGGGTGATCAGCTCGTGGGTCGCGCCCGTGCTGCGACCGATCTCGCCGGCGATGCGCCGGGCGGTGATGGACTCGGTCGGGTTGCAGAGCGCGGCCAGCGCGATCTCGAGCCCGACGGTCGTCCACAGGTTCCCGATCCGCCGGCGGTCGGGGTTCTCGCCGTCGAAGTCGACCTCGATGCGGGTGCCGCGCGTCCAGACTCTGAGGTTGCCGCGGCGGTCGAGCCAGCCCCAGCCGGCATCGCGGAGCGCACTTCGTCCTGCGTCGCTGATGCGATCGGCCACCACCATGGCCGGCAGCCTGACCGGATGCCGTTGCGCGAGTGCCGTCAACGTCGCAGGCGTCGGGTGCGCCCGCTCCTCGAGTCGTGGGCTGATCTCGACACCATCGACGGTGAGGGTGTCACGATCGCTGGACGCATCGATACCGAGCGATTCGAGGGCGGTGCGGATCTCGGCGAGGAGTTCGGCGCGCTCGTCGGCGGTCGGTGTTCGTGCGGTCACGAACACCGAACATACTCATCTGGTCGTCAGTCTCCAAGCGCACCGACCGAGAGTCCCTTGATTCGTGCGGTCGCGAACACCGAACGCGGTACGGCGGACGACGGTGGTGGTACGTCGATCGGTTGCGGAGCCGTCCTCGGGCGCGGCAGATCCTCAGGTCAGCCGCAGGAACATCTTCTCGACCTCGTCGATCGGGTATCCCTCGGCTTCGGCCTGCGCCGGGTTCGAGATGCAGTAGCTGAGCCCTGCGCTCACGAGCCGGAAGCCGGTCTGTTCGAGGGCTCGGTTGGCTGCGGAGATCTGCGTGACGATGTCACGACACTCACGCTCGTCATCGAGCATCCGCTCGATGCCCTGGACCTGGCCGGCGATGCGGCGAAGGCGCTTGCGAAGGTCGTCGCGCACGTCGTCGGGGAGGTCCATTCGCGCCGCCGGCTCAGCGATCGACGGGGGATCGGCGACCGAACCACGAACGCTTCGGACGGTCGGCGCGAGCCTGCTGGCGTTGCTCGGCGCACCGGCACCGGTCAGTGGGAGCCACGTCACCGAGCACCTGCTCGATGTGGGCCCCGCACCCGGAGTAGGTCGGTCGGTCACACGTTCGGCACTGAGCGCGTCTGCACATACCCCCGAGGGTATATGGAGACCGCTCGATGGGCAACCGCACCCGTCTCGCCGACCGGATTGGGTCGACTGAGCACCTGCATGGGCCCGGGGGTGACGAATCGATGGACGATGCCGACAACCTGCCGATCGAGTTCGGCCCCGTGAACCGCGGCTAGGTTCGAACCGATCCGGTCCCAGCGGCGCAGGGGGAGTGATGTTCGAACGAATCGTGGTCGGGGTCACCCGAGAACGAACGGCGAAGGAAGCCGTGGGTCTGGCCTTGCAGGTCGCGGCCGTGTTCGACGCTGAGCTGCACGTCGTGACGGCGTTCGACGACAAACACGATGCCGCAGCCGCGGATCGAGCGGCCGCGATGCTGGACAGCCTCGAGATGTCGTCGGGAAGGCCGATGGAGGTGCACTCGCAACCGGGGGACCCGGCAACGGTCATCTGCGACGTCGCCCGCGAGGTCGGCGCCGACCTGATCGTCGTCGGCAACAAGGGACTCGCGGCGAGCAGCCGATGGTCGAAGAGCGTTCCGGGCGAGATCACGCGCACGGCGCCCTGCTCGGTGCTGGTCCTCGACACCGTCTGACGCCGGTCGAGCCGCACGTCGAACGCAGATCGTCCGGCAAACCTGGGCGATGAAGTCGAAGTCTGGGGGGCGAGTCGAGTTGACTTCGACCGGTGACCTCGGACCTCTCCGCCGTGCAGGCGATCGTGCTCGGGTTGGTCGAGGGTGTCACCGAGTTCCTGCCGATCTCCTCGACCGGTCACCTGCTGGTGACGCAGAGGTTGTTGGGGCTCGGCGGCACTGAAGCGACCGACACGGCGCTGGACACCTACGCCATCTGCATCCAGGTCGGGGCGATCCTCGCAGTCCTGGTCCTCTACCGGGGCCGCGTCGCCGACCTCGCACGAGGTCTGGTCGGTCGGAGCGAGTCGGGTCGGCGCCTCCTCGGGTCACTCATCGCGGCATTCGTGCCGGCGGCCATCATCGGCGTCGCGTTCTCCGATCTGATTCGATCCGCGCTGTTCGGCGTCGGGCCGGTGGCCGGAGCGTGGATCGTCGGTGGCCTGCTGATCCTCTGGATCACCCGTCAACCGTGGAGCGACGGCGGAGCGCGCGCGATCGAGGAACTGACGGCTCGTCACGCGCTGATCATCGGAGTCGCGCAGGCCTTTGCACTGTGGCCCGGGGTGAGCCGGAGCCTGGTGACGATCGTCGCCGCGCTCGCGCTCGGCTACACGATGCGGGCCGCCGTCGAGTTCAGCTTCCTGCTCGGCCTCGTCACCCTCGCGGCAGCGACGGCGTTCGAAGGCATCAAGAGCGGCGGACAGCTGGTCGACACCTTCGGCGTGGCCACCCCGTTGCTCGGCCTCGTCGTCGCGTTCGTCTCGGCGGTGATCGCGGTGAAGTGGATGGTCGGGTGGCTGCAGTCGCACGGCCTCGAGGTGTTCGGGTGGTACCGCATCGGTGTCGGCGTCCTCACCCTCGTCGGCCTCGCCGCGTTCTGACGAGAACGCCACGGTTGTGGCGCTAGCGTGCCAATAGTTCTGTTCGCATCCTCGGATCAAGGGCTGTTCATGTCGTCCGCCGTACCGCCGCAATCGCCCATGGACCGCGAGGCGCTGCGCGCCAAGTACCGGGCTGAACGAGACAAGCGACTCAGGCCCGATGGTCCGACGCAGTACCTCGAGCCGACGGGACGGTTCGCCGACCTCCTCGAAGACCCCTACGTGCCCCGAATCGAGCGCGACCCGGTGCACGACGAGGTCACGGTCGCCCTCATCGGGGGCGGGTTCTCGGGCCTTTGCGTCGGTGCCCGGCTCAAGGCAGCCGGCGTCGAGGACGTGCGCATCATCGAAGGCGGCGGCGATGTCGGCGGGGTCTGGTACTGGAACCGCTACCCGGGCGCGATGTGCGACACCGCCGCGATGATCTACCTGCCGCTGCTCGAAGAGACCGACTACCTGCCATCGATGAAGTACGTCTACGGCACCGAGATCCACGAGCACGCAAAGCGGATCGCCACCCACTTCGGCCTGTACGACAACGCCTTGTTCTCGACCGAGGTCACCGACCTCCGCTGGGACGACGATGCGTCACGCTGGATCATCGCCACCGATCGCGGCGACGAGGTCAGGGCCCGGTTCGTGGCGATGGGCACCGGCCCGATCAGCCGCCCCAAGCTGCCCGGGATTCCTGGCATCGAGACCTTCGCCGGGCACACCTTCCACACCGCGCGCTGGGACTACGACTACACCGGCGGCAGCCCCGACAAGCCGATGGACAACCTGTCGGACAAGCGCGTCGGCATCATCGGGACGGGCGCCACGGCCGTCCAGTGCATCCCGCACCTGGCTCGAGACGCCAAGGAGCTCTACGTCTTCCAGCGCACGCCGTCGTCCATCGACGTCCGGAACAACCACCAGCTCGACCGCGCCGAGCTCGGCGAGCTCGAACCGGGCTGGCAGAAACGGTGGCTCACCAACTTCTCCACGCTCCAGACCGGCGGCTTCGCCGACGAAGACCTCGTCAAGGACGGGTGGACCGACATCGCCAAGCGCATTCGCGACCGCATGATCACCGCCGCGAGCGAGACCGACGGCGAGTTCGGCCCCGACGACATGTTGCGAGCGTTCGAGGACAGCGACGACGAGAAGATGAACGAGATCCGAGCCCGCTGCGAGGCCGTCGTCGACGACCCTGCCACGGCCGAGGCACTGAAGCCCTGGTATCGGCAGCTCTGCAAGCGGCCGTGCTTCCACGACGAGTATCTCCAGGCCTACAACGAACCCGGTTGCCACCTCGTCGACACCGACGGACTGGGCGTCGAGGCGATCGACGAGTCCGGGATCTGGGCCAACGGCGTCCACTACGACCTCGACTGCATCGTGTTCGCCTCCGGCTTCGAAGTCCACCTGTCGCACAGCGCCACCTACGAGACCGTGGGACGTGGCGGCGAGACGCTGACCGATCACTGGGCCGACGGAATGAAGAGCTTCCAGGGCACCCATGTTCACGGCTTCCCCAATCTGTTCATCATCGGGTTGGCCCAGGGCGCCAACCTGATCTCGAACTTCACCTACAACTACACCGAGGCCGGATCGGCCATCGCCGCGGTCGTGGCCCACGCCCTCGATGTCGGCGTCGAGGTGGTCGAGGTGACCGACGAGGCCGAGGAGGCCTGGGTGGCCCAATTCGAAGGCACCCTGGCGGGGCTCCTTGGCAACGCCGAGTGCACGCCCGGCTACTACAACAACGAGGGGCAGCCAGCGGGCCCCCGCGAGCGACTGAACGGCAGCGGGTATCCGCAAGGCCCGGTCGCCTATTTCGAGTACCTCGACCAGTGGCGCGAGAGCGGAGGGTTCGAGGGTCTCGAGTTCAGATCGACATGAAGTGCAGGTCGCGGAAGCGGCCTCGAAACGCAGTGACCTCGCTCGAGACGTCCTCGTCACCGTCGGCGAGGCCTCGAGCAATGAGGTCGGCGAGTTCGGGCATCTCGGCGGTCGTCAGCCCCCATCGCACCGCCTCGTTGAGGCCGACTCGAAGACCGCCCACCGGGTTCGCCGGTGAGTCTGTCGGGAGACCGATCGCCGAGGTGAGGAGATTGGACTCTCGGAGCTTCAACGCTGCGGCGTGACCGCCACCGAACTCGTGCGCATCGACGGCGAAGGCATGCGATGTCGTCCCACCGTTGAACACCGGCACGTCGAGGGCTTCGAGCGCCGATGCGAGCGCGGAGGCTGCCGCGGTCATCTCGTGTGCGTACGCAGCGCCGTACTTCTTCCAGTCGAGGAGCGTGATCGCGAGCGACGCGGTCTTGGCCGCGTCGAAGTTCGCCGTCAGTCCCGGGTAGGCGATGGCGTCGATCCGTTCGGCGACCTCGGCGTCGTTGGTGACCAGGAGGCCGGACGGTGGGCCACCGAGGCTCTTGTAGGTGCTCATGGTCATGAGATGGGCACCCGCGGCGAGTGGGTCTGGCCACGCGCCACCGGCGATCGGGCCCGACAGGTGAGCCGCATCGAAGAGCACCTTGGAGCCCACCTCGTCGGCGATGGCTCGGATCTCACGCACCGGATGGTGATGCAGGTTCAGGCTGCCTCCCACGGTCATCACCTTGGGCTCGATCCGATTCGCCATCTCGGCGAGTGCCCCGGTGTCGATGGTGTAGCGATCAGGGTCGATCGGTGCCTCGTGGATGTCGAGCCCGTAGAGGCCGGCTGCGCCGGCGCGGTGGTGGGTGACGTGGCCGCCGATGGAAGCCGGCGGGACGATGATGGCGTCGCCGGGGGCCGCGAACGCCATGAACGCGTACAGGTTCGAAATCGCTCCGGACGGGACACGGACCTCGGCGTACGAAGCACGAAACACTTCAGCGGCGAGTTCAGCAGCGATGACCTCGATCTGCTCGATCGCCTCGAGTCCCATCTCGTACTTCTCGCCCGGATACCCCAACGACGGGCGTGACCCCAGGCCCGAGCCGAGTGCGGCCTCGGCAACGGGGTTCATGACGTTGGTCGCCGGGTTCAGGTTGAGGCACTCGTGCTCGTGGATCCGCCGGTTCTGTTCGATCAGAGAACGGATCCGATCACCGACCTGCTCGGTGCTCGAGGCCGTCTCGGCGGCGATCTGCTGGACCAAGGTCTCCGAGGGTTCGGGGACCCAGTCGCGACGGACGAGCCTCGTCATCGATGCTTCACGCCGCCGATCTTGGCGAGCTGCAACGTGCGGGGCAAGCTGCGGGCCGAGGACACCTAGACCGCTGGCTCTCGCGGAAAGCCCTCGACGGTGTGGAGCACGATGCGCGTCGAGGTCTCGCGGACGCCGAGCGACTCCTTGAGCCAACGCAGCAGAGCGTCGAGCTCCTCGATCGAGGTCGCTCGAATGCGGAGCTGGTAGTCGAAGCCCCCGGTGAGGTGGATGGCGTCGACGATCGAAGGGTTGTCGCGCAGGGCGTCGTCGATGCCATCCCACGATGACCCTGGCGCCAGTTGGAGCTCGACGAGCGACTCGACCGGACGTCCGACGGCGGCGGCGCCGACTCGGATGGTGAAGCGATCGATGGCGCCGGACTGCTTGAGCCGGCGGAGCCGCTGCGATGCCGCGGAGAGGCTCAGGTGGACCGCATCGGCGATGTCGGTGACCGATGCGCGACCGTCCTCGACGAGCAACTCGAGGATTCTGCGGTCAATATCGTCCATGGCTGCAGATCCTACGACACAGACCGACAAGTGGCCGCAGATGGCGCAGCCATTTGCCCCGAACAACAGGCAACCTTGTTGCATGGTCGTCATCCTCGGATTCCTCGCCGGACTGGTCCTCGTCGCACCCGTGGGGCCGGTCGCCCTGACGCTTTTCGGTCTCGGTGCTGCACAGGGCCGTCGCGCTGCGATCGCCGGTGCCGGAGGGGTCGTCCTGGCCGACCTCATCATCATGCCGATGGCGTTGAGCGGCGCAGGCTTCCTCGGCTCGCTCGACCAGGGCGTGGTCCATCGCCTCGAGGTGTTCATGGGCATGGCATTGGTGATGCTCGCCATGGTCACGATCCTCCACGCGGAGCGAACCCAGGATGCGCTCGGAGCGATCCGGCATCCGACGCGGGCGCTGGCGGCGATGACGTTGCTCAACCCCCTGAGCATCGTCGCCTGGACCGGGCTCGCCCTGGCGCTTCCTCCGAGCATCCGTGCCCCGGCGGCGTTGACGGCATTCGGTATCGGGGTCGTCCTCGCCTCGGCGGTCTGGCACACCGGACTCGCGGCCGCGTCAGGATCGTTCGCCCCACGGCTGGGTCGCAGACCCCGCACGGTGCTGACGCAGCTGAGCGGACTCGTTCTGCTGTTCGTCGGTGGCGTCCTGGTCGTGTGATCTCAGGTGCGCTGATCGCCGTCGGCCGGCTCGAGAGGATCGAACTTCACGCCGGTGATGAGCAGAGCGGTGAGGCGCCTGGGAGCCTCGTTCAGCCAGAAGTTGGCGGACAGCCGCTTGGGGTGGCGGACGTGCCGACGGCCATCGGCAACCGCATCGACCACGTCGTCGGCCAGCTTCTCCGGGGAGATCGTCGGGAGCAATTGCAGCCGGCGGAGTCGCTTGATGACTCGCTGGCCGCCAGGCGACGCCTTCTCGACCTGATCCCACATCTCGGTGTCGACCGGACCCGGCGCCACGATCGTGACCCCGACGCCATGAGGCTCGACTTCGCTCCGGACCGCAGAGGCGTAGTTGGTGAGTCCGGCCTTCGTACCGCAGTACGGCCCGACTGCCGGGTAGGCGGAGGTCCCTGCGAGCGACGAGGTGTAGACCAGGTGACCGCTGCCCCGAGCCAACATCTGTGGCAGGACGAGTCGGGTGAGGATCATCGGCGCTTCGAGGTTCAGCCGATTCACGCGGCGAAGGGTCTCGACGTCGACCAGCGCACACGAGTCGATCGTCTCGATCCCGGCGTTGCTCACGAGGACGTCGATCGGGCCGAACCGTTCTTCGACGTCACCGATGAACGACTCGACCGCATCGGGGTCGAGCAGGTCGACGGGGAACGCCTCCCCGCCTATCTCGGTCGCCACGTTGTCGAGCGCGTCCTTGTTGCGGGCGGCGACCACGACTCGGGCACCTGCGCGAGCGAAGGCCCGTGCCATGGCGGCCCCGATGCCTTGACTGCCGCCAGTGATGACCACACGCTTGCCCTCGAGATCCATCGATCGATCTTCGCACAGCCAAACGTCGGTTGTGCGGGTGCGCGAGTCGTGGCAGGTTGCTCCGATGACGACGTACGGAGCGAACACGACCACCGACGAGATCCTCGAAGGGCTCGACCTGTCAGGCCGCCGGTACGTGATCACCGGAGCAGCCAGCGGGCTGGGCGAGGAGGCCACCCGAGCCCTGACCTCCAGGGGGGCCAGCGTCACGATGCTGGCCCGCGACCCTCAGAAGAACGCCGACGCGGCCGAACGCATCCGCTCCGACGTCCCCGAGGCTGACCTCGAGCTCGGCACCGTCGACCTCGCGAGCTTCGAGAGCATCAGGACCTTTGCGACCGCGTACCTCGCCGACCACGACACCATCGACGTCCTCCTCAACAACGCCGGGGTCATGGCCTGCCCGCAAGGACGAACCGCCGACGGCTTCGAGCTCCAGTTCGGCACGAACCATCTCGGTCACTTCCTGCTCACCGCGCTCCTCTTTCCGGCCCTGATGAGCAGTGACTCGCCGCGGGTCGTGACCCTTTCGTCGGCTGCCCACGCGACGTGCGACGTGGATCTCGACGACATCGACTTCGAGACCAGCGACTACGACCCGTGGGAGGCCTACGGCCGATCGAAGACCGCCAATGCCTTGTTTGCCCGAGGCCTTGCGGCCCGCTACGGCGATCAGGGCCTGATCTCGGTGTCGGTGCACCCGGGCGGGATCATGACAGCGCTCGGACGCCACCTCACCGAGGAGCTCATGGAGCAGATGATGACCCGCAGCCGCGAGCGGTCGGCGGCGTCGGGCGATGCCGACGGCGGCTTCGAGTTCAAGAGCCTCGAGGCCGGAGCCGCCACCGAGGTGTGGGCCACGGTCGCAGACCTGGCTGATCACAACGGCGCCTACCTGGCTGATTGCCAAGTCGGGGTCGAGGGCGGCAACCCGAACTCCACCGGCTTCATGAGGTACCTCGTCGATGACGCCACCGCCGACCGGCTCTGGTCGATGAGCGAGGAGCTGGTCGGGCAGCGGTTTCCGACGGTGAGTTGAGGCCGATGCCGACGTTTCCGGGGGCGCATCCGGTCGAGGTCGGGTCGGCCGACGAGGCCGATCCGATCACGTTGTCGGTGCACGAGGCGGGCACCGGCGATGCCGTGGTGTTCTGCCATGGTTTCCCCGACCTCGCGTTCGGGTGGCGCCATCAGCTCGGAGCCGTCGCAGCTGCCGGTTTCCGCGCGATCGCCCCGGATCAACGGGGGTGCGGACGCAGCAGTGCACCTCGCGGCGTGTCCTCGTACGGCCTCACCGAGCTGACCGGCGACCTGGTCGGCCTTCTGGATGCGCTCGACATCGAGCAGGCATTCTTCATCGGTCACGACTGGGGTGGTTTCGTCGCCTGGGCCATGCCGGTGCTGCACCCCGAGAGGGTGCGCGGCGTCGCGGGCCTGTGCACCCCGTACATGCGATTTCCGAGCATCGAGCAGCATCTGTCGATCGTCGATGGCGATGCCGACCGGCAATACGTCGCCTGGTTTCAACGACCAGGCACCGCGGAGGCCGAGATGGATGGCAACGTCGAGACCATCCTCACCCGCATCTTTCGAGGTGGTGTGCCGCTGACCGAGGCCCTCGAACACGCGATGGCGAGCGGGTCGCTCGACATGAACCCGTTCCTGGACGCCGCCTCCTGGCCGGTGATGGGGACGCCGCTCTGCGAGCCGGCCGAGATGGCGCACTACGTCGCGGCATTCGAGCGCTCAGGCTTCGCGGGCGGCGTCAACTGGTACCGGAACATCGATCGGAACGCGCTCGAACATCCCGAGATCGGCCGACGCGACCTCGCCATCCCGTGCCTCATGCTGACCGCCGAGCTCGATCCAGGGTTGCGGCCCGAGTTCGCCGACGGCATGGAACAGCGCATCGCCGATCTCACCCGTCACGACCTGACCGGAGTCGGCCACTGGATCCAGCAGGAGGTGCCCGATGTGGTGACCGGCCACCTGATCGACTGGCTGGGAGCAAGCTGCCGTTGACCCGCTGGCGGCCCGCGGTCAGTTCAGGCGACTGGGCTCCAGGCGCTGCCGGTCGAGGAGCTCGGGGATCTGCTCGGGTCGCACGCTCGGACTGAAGAGCCACCCCTGGAGCGCATCGGTTCCCATGCGGATGGCTGCGTCGGCCTGCTCGATGCTCTCGACGCCCTCGGTGATGATCTGGGCGCCCAGAAGGTGGGCCGTGTCGATGATCAGCTGAACCAACGCGGCATCGAAACTTCCCGGGTTGGTCACGTGCTCGGTGAAGCTCCGGTCGATCTTGATGAAGTCGATGGGGAGCACGCGGAGCTGTGTGATGCTGGAGTGCCCGGTTCCGAAGTCGTCGATGGCGATGCGGATGCCGTTGGCACGCAGCGCCTCGAGGGTCATGCGCGCCTCGTCGGTGTCCTGCACGAGCGCGGTTTCGGTGATCTCGACGCTCAGAAGCGCCGGATCGATCTCGAGCTCACGCAAGGGACCGAGGATGTCCTCGACTGCGGATGCGGCATTGAGGTGACGCGTCGAGATGTTGACCGTGATGGCCAGATCCGCCATGCCGTTCTCGAGTGTCGACCAATTCGCCAGCTGCTGGGCCGCCGCTTCGACCACCCAGCGGTCGATCTCGATGATGAGGTCGCTCCGCTCTGCGATCGGGATGAAGTACTCAGGCGTGATCAGTCCGTGGACTGGATGGTCCCAGCGAATCAGTGCTTCGACCGAGTTCAGCTGACCGCTGACATCCACGATCGGCTGGTATTCGAGACGGAGCTCGCCGCCTTCGATCGCGTCCAGGATCTCCGAGTTGAGCTGGGCGGTTCGGTGGTTCTCGTCGAGGAGCTCTTCGGTGCAGTACGCAAACCGGTTCCGGCCCGTGTTCTTCGCCTCGTACGCCGCGAGGTCGGCGTGTTTGACCAGCGCACTCACCGTCGAATCCGCATCGCTGATGGCGATTCCTATGCAGGCGCTGATGCTCACGAGTGCGCCGGTCGAGAGCTTCATGGGCCCGCCGATCGAGGTGAGCATTCGTTGCGCGACCTCGCCGGCGACGCGCTGGGTGATCGGACCGTCGAGGATCATGACGAATTCGTCGCCTCCCAGCCGGCACACCACATCGGCGCTCCGACAGTGTTGCGCGAGTCGTTTGGCGACCTCGACGAGGACTTCGTCACCGGCCGAGTGGCCGTGGCCGTCGTTCACGTCCTTGAAACCGTCGAGATCCACTTCGAGCACCGCGATCGGCTGGCTCTGCTCCGACGCGAGCCGTGCCTCGATCGTCTCCATGGCCGACGATCGGTTCGGCAAACCAGTGAGGCCGTCATGACTCGCCTGCCACAGGACGTCGGCCTGTGCAGCCTCGCGGGCGTGAATCGAGGTCAGCAAGGTGTCAATGACCCGCTTCAGCGTGGCCCCCAACTGGCCCGGAACAGTCTGCTCGAGGTCTGGGTGGGTCAGCTCGCCCTCGGCCAGCACGGTCGCCTGTCGACGGATCAGGCGGATGTTCGAGGAGGCCTCGGACAGCGCCTCGCCCGCCAGGTAGACCTCGCGGGGGCCTGTCGGATGGAATCGCTCGGTCTCACCATCACGGAGTGACTGCGCGGCCTTGGCGAGCCGACGGACCGAGTGGCTGAACACCAGCGCGACCGCGACCGTGGCCACCAAGGTCACGATCCCGGTCATGATCAGGAGCAGGCGCGCGCGGCTGATCGTCTCTGACGCGAGATCGCCGCGTTCGGCGGCGACAGCGATCAGCTCGTTGCCGGCGGCACGGGTCAAGTCGACCCACGAGGTGTTCGAGGACTCGGCCGCGACGAGAAACGTCTCGAGCTCTGCCAGGTCGTTGATGGCGACCGTCCACACTTCGCCTGGTTGTGCGTCAAGTCCCTCGGCGAGGGCCCGCTCGATCTGATTGTCGACCGAGCGGAGCAGATTCTTCTCCGCTGCGGCCTCACGAATGCCCGTGAGTTTCTCGGCCAGCGGGTCGCTGACGCCGACCGCATCGAGGGTGTCGTTGGCCTGGGTGTACGCGCGCCGGTTCTCGATCAAGGCCTGGAGCTCGGTTTCGGGATCGCCGGTCGACTCGACGAACCGCGACGCGATCGAGCTCACGAACTGGCCGTTCACCGCCAGCTGAGCGTCCGCCGCCGCCTCGGTGATGGCCAGGGCGCGCAGAAGGTCGTCACCGGCTGACAGAGGCAGGGCGCGGCGCTGGAGTTGCCGGGCTGCATCGGCGCCGGTCGCCTCGACGGTCACCATCAGGGTCTGGTATCGGGCCGCGGTGTCGAGGTTGTCGGTCCTCGTCGATCGAAGGTCTTCGAGGTCCGCGTGGATCTCGGGCCAGTCGCCGGTGAGGGAGTCGGTGGTCCTCACGGACTGGGCGTACCGCTCTTCGATGTCCACGCCGATGACATCCTCGACCAGTTGAGAGTCGACACCGAACTGCTCCACGCCGACAGCGGCGATCGACCACGTGCGCTCATCGGACAATGCAGCTTGCAGCCGAATCGCGCTGATGCGCCGCTCCGCGATCGGAACGATTTCCGAGATCGTCGCTCGCTGCTGGTCGGCCTCCCGCAGGTCCTGGACGATCAGGCTGCCGACCACGAGGAGAGGTACCCCGACCAACCCCAGCAACAGCGGAACCACGCCGAGTCGGAGCGTCGCGCGACTCCTCGCGGTGGTGCTTCCTCGCTCGTCCATGGTGGAGCGCCCTCCAAGCCTCTCTGGGCAGTGGTTCGGCGCGTTCGCTTCGGATCTTGAGCTGATCGCAGTAACGTCACGATTTCTCTGCAAAGGGGCGATGCATGCGCAAGAGCACGAAGCGTGCGGTGGCCGCGTTCGCCGTGGCCGCGACGGTGATGGTCGCGTGTTCGACTGATTCGGAGCCATCGACCCAGGTGCTCGGCACCAGCGTCACCCGTGATCGCGCTGCTGAGCTCGATGCAGTTGTCGACGCGGTCGACGACTCCTCGTTTCCTGAGGTCACCCCGCAAGCCCCGACGGGTATCTATGGGTTCAGTCGGTATGTCTGGACCGATTCGTCGAGCGGAGTCGTACCCTTCCTGGTCGAGGGCCCGCAGGGCAAGCAGCAACGCTGTCAGGACCCCGATCTGCCGTGCAGCTACCAGGACCTCCGGGCCTTGGCAGCCACGGGTGACGATCCGCCGCCCGAGCTGGGGATGACCCGTGCCGAGCTGGAAGAGCTCGTCGGTCAGCTCGACGAGTTGAACGGGTTCCTCTCCACGTTCTCGACGATGGACGACGCGTGCGCCGCGGGGTACGCCCCCGAGACCGAACAGAACCCCAACATGGGAATTCACATGAGCCAGCCGTCGATGCTCGCCGACGGGTTCGCCCCCACCGCCCCCGAGATGCTCCTGTGGGCGAAGCCCGACGGTGAGTTGATCCCGCGCGCAGAGCTGGGCGAGTGCGACGAGAACGGGCAGTGGACCGGCGGAGACGGCTATCAGATCGTCGGCGCGGCCTTTCTTCTCGCCATGACTCCCGAGCACCCTGAGGCGTTCGCAGGCCCGATCGACAATTGGCACATCCACTACAGCGCCTGCAACGGCGCCGAATCCGATGCCATCCAGGGCGACGAGCAGTCGTGCGTCGAGGCCGGCGGACAGTTCTTCGAGAAGACGCCGGTCTGGATGATGCACGCCTACGTCGCCGATGGATTCGACAACCAACTCGGGGTCTTTGCGATGTTCAACGACACGATCTGGCCTCTCGGCCAGGACCTCTCTCTGGGCAATCAGCAGGTCACGCCGAGCGAGTCCGGAGTGTCGGCGCCCATCGTCAACTTCGACTTCGGTGACGACCTCCGGGTGGCTGCCGGCGAAACGGTCACCTTCTCCAACAGCGACAGCCTCCCGCACACCGTGACGGCCGGCCTTCCCGGCGCCGCTTCCGACGACTTCGACAGTGGCGTTCTCGGCGCGGGCGACTCGTTCACCGCCGAATTCGACGAGGCGGGCGAATACCGGTTCTTCTGTTCGCTCCACCCGCAGATGACGGCGACCATCGTCGTCGATTGACGCCGGCGTCGCCGGGTCTGATCAGGATCAGTAGGTCCTCGCTGAACTGCCGCCGATGAGAGCCGAAACGAGGATGCCCAATGGAAGCGCTCCCCAGTAGCTGAGGCCGACACCGAGGTTGCCGAGGAACAGCATCAGTAGCCACGTCGACGGGAACGTCGCCACGAGGAACACGACAAGAAATCCAACCAAAACCCTGACCATTGCAGACTCCGATTCACTCGACGAACATGTCGCGTCGAGCCTACGGATCCGGCTCTCGCGAACTGGTCATGGTCTCGACGTTCTCGAGACTCGGTCGTCCCGGGCGCAGCGACGTCCCGAACGAGCTGTCAGACGCGTTCGATGATGATTGCGGGCGCCATCCCGCCTCCGGCGCACATCGTGATGAGGCCGACCTGCTGATCGCGCCGCTCGAGTTCGTCGAGCACCGTGCCGATCAGAATCGATCCCGTCGCTCCGATCGGATGACCGAGCGCCATCGCCCCGCCGTTCACGTTCACCTTCTCGCGGTCGAGGTCCAGGTCGCGCTGGAACTTCTCGGACACCACCGCGAATGCTTCGTTGATCTCGAACAGGTCGATGTCGCCGAGGGTCATGCCGGCCTTGGCGAGCACCTTGTGTGCGGCCGGAACCGGCGCGTTGAGCATCAGGGTCGGGTCGTCGCCCATGTTCGAGGTCGCGACGACTCGGGCACGAGGCGTGAGGCCGTGAGCGATCGCGTATTCCTCGCTCGCGAGGAGGATGGCAGCTGCACCATCGACGACGCCCGAGGAGTTGCCTGCGTGATGCACGTGCTCGATCGTGAGGTCGGGGAACTTGCGGGCCACGAGCTCGCGGTAGGTGGGAGCGTCGTCGGTGTGGCGGTAGTCGGCCACGGCCGCGAACGACGGTGACAAGGCGGCGAGCGACTCGGCGGTGGTGCCAGGACGTGGGAACTCCTCGTGGTCGAGCGCCAGCGTGCCGTCGAGGTTGAACACCGGGACGAGGCTCTTGTCGAAGCGTCCCTCCTCGATCGCCCGGGCCGCCCTCGCCTGTGACTCCGCTGCGTGTGCATCGAGTGCCGAGCGAGGGATCTGTTCGAGGCTGGCAATCGCGTCGGCGCACACGCCTTGGTGTGGCTGCGGGTGGAGTTCCTGGAGATGGGCGTTGTTGGCCCCCATCGGCAGCATGCCCTTCTTCGGAAGAGACATCATCTCGGTGCCGCCGGAGATCACGAGGTCTTCCATGCCGGCCATCACGGCGTTGGCGGCGATGTTGGTGCTGGTGATGCCCGAACCGCAGAAGCGGTCGAGGGTGACCCCGCTGGCCTTGGTGTCGTAGCCGGCATCGAGTGCCGCCATGCGGCCGAGGTCGCCGCTCTGCTCGCTGACCTGTGAACTGGTTCCCCACACCACGTCGTCGACGTCTGCGGTCTCGAACCCGTTGCGGTCGACCAACGCACGGAGCACCGTCGATGCGAGGTGCTGTGGGTGGAGGTGCGCGAGTGATCCCTTGCCCTGCTTGCCGATGCCCCGGGGTGTCCGGCAGGCGTCGATGATGAATGCGTCGGGCATGGTTCGGTTCCCCTGGTCGCGAGCCGACAACCGTAGGGCACACACCCGAACGTCGACCACCGCAGCGGCGCACGAAGCTCGGCTCGGGTTGCGATACTGGGCGCGACGACACCGAGGGGGAAGACGTGGCCACCGAGTCCTACGAGCTGACCGACCGGTACCTGGCCGACGATGGTCAGGTCTTCCTCACCGGCATCCAGGCGCTGGCCCGGCTCCCACTCGACGTCCTCCGAGCTGATCGCCGCGCGGGGCTGCGCACCGCCGCGTTCATCTCGGGCTACCAGGGCTCGCCATTGGGTGGGTACGGCGGCGCGGTCGAGGAGGCTGCTCGCCTCGCACCCGATCTGCCCGTCACCGTGCAGCCCGGGCTCAACGAGGAGCTCGCTGCCAGTTCGGTGATGGGGTCGCAGCTCGCGATGACACAACCCGATGCCCGCTATGACGGGGTGCTCGGCATCTGGTACGGCAAGGCGCCCGGCGTGGACCGTGCGGCAGACGCGCTCCGCCACGCGGTCTACTCGGGAACCTCACCGCACGGAGGGGTGGTCGCGATCGTGGGCGACGACCCGGCCGCGAAGAGCTCGACGGTCCCGTCGTCCTCGGCAGGTCTGTTGTTCGACATGCACGTGCCCGTGCTGTATCCGGGCGATGCGGGCGAGGCCCTGCTGCTCGGCAGGCACGCGGCAACACTTTCTCGGACCACGGGTCTGTGGGCTGCGGTGAAGATCGTGGCCGACGTCGCCGATGCAACGGCTTCGGTCGAGCTCCGAGCCGACGGCTTCGACCCGGTGATCCCCACGGTCGACGGCACCACCTACGTGCACCACCCCGACGGTCGCCTGCTCACGCCTCACACCCTCGAACTCGAGCAGGAGATCATCGAGGTCCGGTACGAGCTCGCAACCCGCTATGCCTCGGCCAATCGTCTCAACGAGATCGCGGTTGCCTCGGAGCATGCATGGATCGGGATCCTTTCATCGGGGATCACCTATCGGGAGGTGCGAGAAGCGCTCGGTCGCCTCGGTCTGCGAACCGACGACGAAGTCAGTGCCGCCGGAGTCCGGCTCCTCAAGATGGGAATGCCGCTTCCGTTCGATCCCGAGACCGTCCGAGACTTCGCGGCCGGGCTCGACGAGATCTTCGTGGTCGAGGAGAAGTCGCCGAATCTCGAGTCCCTGGTGAAGGACGCGTTGTATGCGTCGGCCGTGCGTCCGCGAGTCGTCGGCAAGTTCGACGATTCAGGTGCACGTCTGGTGCCGATGCACGGTGCGCTCGACGCCGACAGTGTCGCGCCGCTGCTCCGGCGGCGGCTCGGTGCACGGCTCGGGACTCGGTTGATTCCTGAGCCGCCGCGGCCGCGTGAGCACATCCCGCTCACCGTCACCCGGACGCCCTTCTACTGCTCGGGGTGCCCGCACAACCGCAGTACCGAGGTGCCCGAGGGCGCGCTGGTGGGCGCCGGGATCGGATGTCACACCATGGCGCTGCTCATGGACCCCGACCGGGTCGGCGACATCGCGGGGATCACGTGTATGGGCAACGAGGGTGCGCAGTGGATCGGGATGTCACCGTTCGTCGAGCGCGCCCATTTCTTCCAGAACGTGGGTGACGGGACCTACTTCCACAGTGCGCAGCTGGCGGTGCAGGCGGCCATCGCCGCCGGGGTCCGCATGACCTACAAGCTGCTCTACAACGGCACGGTGGCCATGACCGGCGGTCAGGTCCCCGAAGGGCAGCTGCCGGTCGCGACCGTGGCGAAGATCCTGCGTCTGCAGGGGGTGAGCCGTATCATCATCACCGCCGAGGAGCCCGAGCGGTACCACCGGGTCGAGCTGCCCGACCGGACCGACGTGTGGGGTCGCGAACGCCTGATCGAGGCGCAGGAGGCGCTGGCAGAGGTCGACGGCGTCACGGTGCTCATCCACGACCAGGCGTGTGCAGCCGAGGCGCGACGGGCCCGCAAGCGCGGGCTTGTCGCGACGCCGCGACAACGCGTCGTCATCAACGAGCGACTCTGCGAGGGATGCGGCGACTGCGGTCAGGTCAGCAACTGCCTGAGCGTCGAGCCGGTCGAAACCTTCTTCGGCCGCAAGACGCGCATCAACCAGACGACCTGCAATCTCGACTACTCGTGCCTCGAGGGCGACTGCCCGTCCTTCATGACCGTGACCGCAGTCGAGCCGGGTGGGGTGGCACGACTACTCGACCGGCTCCGCGGCCCCCGCAACGACGTGGCCGACGAGCGCACCGACGCGGCCGATCCGCCGTCGGACCTCCCGAGTCCGACCCCGATGGTTCCGCAGGACGATTTCGCGATGCGGATCACCGGGATCGGGGGCACGGGCGTCGTGACTTCGGCCCAGGTCCTCGGAACCGCCGCCATGCTCGACGGGTTCGAAGTGCGCGGTCTCGACCAGATCGGGTTGTCGCAGAAGGCAGGCCCGGTCGTCAGCGATCTTCGCCTGTCACGTCACGGTGCGACCGCCACCAATCGGCTGGGTGAGGGGCAAGCTGACCTCCTCCTCGCGTTCGACCAGCTCGTGGCCGCGTCGGACAAGGGGCTTCTGACCTGCGATGCCGCTCGGACGACCGTGGTCGGATCGACGTCGGACTCGCCGACCGGGGCCATGATCACGCACCACGATCTCGTCCCGGAGAACCCCGACGAACTGGCGGCACGGATCGCTGGCATGACGAGGTCTGACGTCCAGCACTGGTTCGACGCCGAGGCAGCGACCTCGGACCTGTTGGGACGCTCGACCACCGCCAACGTCTTCGTCATCGGCATGGCTGTGCAAGCCGGGTGCGTTCCGGTGGCGCCCGAACGGATCGAGGAAGCGATCGCGCTCAACGGCGTGGCCGTCGGTTCGAACGTCGCGGCGTTCCGCTGGGGCCGTTGTGCCGTGGCCGATCCCGAGCGTCTCGAAGTGGCCCGAGCCGCCTCGAACCCAGACCCGGACCTCCGCGCGACCACGATCGGTGAGCAGATCGCATCGATGACGCTCGACGCCGAGGTGCGAGCGGTGGTGGCGAGGCTGGCCGACGAGGTCGAGCGGTGGGGAGACCACGGCGACCGCACGACCTACCTCGCGCGGCTGGAGCACGTCGCGATCGCCGAGCGGGCGACTGGCGTCGACTCGTCCGCTCTGCTCGAGGCCACTGCACGAGGGCTGCACAAGCTCACCACCTACAAGGACGAGTACGAGGTCGCTCGGCTGATGGTCGACTCGGCCGCCGAAGAAGCGGTCGCGCGGGCCGGTGTCGCGCGCGCCGCGGTGGCATGGAAGCTGCATCCGCCCTTGCTGCGCACGGCGGGGATGCAGCGGAAGATCTCGATCAGCACCCGGTATGCGCCGGCGATGCGGGTTCTCGCCCGTGCCAAGGCGCTGCGCGGCTCGTTGCTCGATCCGTTCCGGTGGGCCGAGGTCCGTTGCGTCGAGCGACGCCTCGCCGGCGAGTACTGGAGCGCGATCGAAGCCGTGTTGCCCGGGCTCGACGCCCACTCGATTCCGGCGGCGGTTCGGATCGCCGAACTCGCACAGCTCGTGCGCGGCTACGAGAGCATCAAGCTGGCCAACGTCGAGCGCTTCCGCGGCGCGCTGGCCGAAGCGGCGCGCGCCGACGTTCGCTGAGGTCAGCCGAGAGGGGTCTCGGGTGGCGCCTGCGGAGCGAAGAGGTCGCGAAGGCGCGACTCGAAGTGCTCGAGCGGCTCACTGCGGAATTCGGGGTCGAAGGCCGGCGAGTCGTACTTCGCGCAGAACTCCTCGGTGTGGTCGAACCACGGGGAGTCCTTGAAGATGTCCCGGGTGTTGGGGTCGAGACCGATGTGGTGCCAGAAGTAGTACCCCTGGAAGACGCCGTGATTCGCGACCATGAAGTGGTTCGCCTCGCTCACCCGACCCTTGATCATCGACGCGGCGATCTCGGGGTGGTTGTACGGCGCCAGGGTGTCGCCGATGTCGTGCAGGAGCGCACACATGACGTACTCGTCGTCGCGGCCATCGCGTTCGGCGCGAGTGGCGGTCTGGAGGCTGTGCTCGAGGCGGTTGACGGGGAACCCGCCGTGATCGGACTCGAGGCTGCGCAAGAGCATGAGCGCGTGTTCGGCCACCATCTGCTGGGTGACCTCGAGCTGCGGGACGATGAGTGCCCAGTCCTCCTTGGTGGAGTTCTGAAAGCTGGTGAACGTGGCTCGGGTCTTGCCTTCGGCGATGTCGGTCATGGTTGCTCCTCGACGGCGGGCGTCAGCTCATCGTAGGGGAGCGCATCGCCTAGCGTTCGAGTCGTGGGCAGCACCCGGCGACTGGTCTTCGTCTACGACGTCGATGCGTCCCCGGTCGCGCTCCTCGGGGACCTTGGTGCCCGAATCATCACGGGTCATCCCGACTGCCGACTCCGCGACCTGACCTTCGGCCGCATCTTGAAGGATCGGTCGTGGAAGACGTTCGTCGGCGGCCTGCCATGCGAAGTCGACTTCGAGCTGCGATCGACGTTCCGAAAGAGGCCCGATGTGCCTCGGTCCGCAACGTTTCCGGCCGTCTACCTCGACGCACCGGCGGGCCTCATCGAAGTCATCACCAGCAAGGAACTCGACGACCTCGACGACCTCGATGGCCTTCGGTCGCTCGTGTCGGGCGTGGTGGAGGGTCTCGGTCGCTGAGGGGGAGTCCCTACCCGAGTTCGTCGTGGAGGAACTCGGTGACCTGCGGCCAGATGCGCTCGGCGAGCGCTTCGTCGTAGTTGCCGAGCGCGTCGTGGTCGGCCATGAATGCGTGGCCACTCCCGGGGTGCACGGTGAGGACGACGTCCTTGCCGAGCCCTTGGAGCTTGTCTTGGAGCGCTGCGGCCGCGTCGGGCCCGAAGAAGTCGTCGTGTTCGGCCATGTGGCCCCTGACCTTGGCCGTGAGGCCGCTCCAGTCGGGCTCGCCGTCGCCGCTGGGGAAGCCGTAGAAGGGCACTGCGGCGGCCACCTTGTCGCCACGGAGCGCTGCGAGCAAGAAGGTGAGCATGCCGCCCATGCAGAAGCCGACGACCCCGATCGCGTCGCCGGTGGTGGCGTCGTGGGCGGCGAGGAAGTCGACCGCCCCGCTCATGTCTCGGGCTGCACGGTCGGGCGGGAGGGCCGTCATCAGCTGGCCGGCCTTGTCCATCTCGTCGTGTGCGGCCAACTCGCCGTGGTACAGGTCGGGGGCCAGCGCGACGAAGCCGTTCTCCGCCAGCCGATCGGCCATCTTCTTGATGCCAGGATCGAGCCCCCACCACTCCTGGACGACCACGACGCCCGGACCCGACCCCGATGGGGGCGTCGCGACGTAGCCGCGTGCGGTGTTCCCGTTGGATGCGAACTCGACCATGGCTGCCATGGCATCCGAAGCTACACCCAGGTCAGTCGTCGAGGTCGACGACCTCGTAGCTCCAGAGCTCCGACGACGTCGACACCGGACCACCATGCGCCGCCGGCTTGTCGGCGTTCTGGTGCCCGTGCTGGAACGCCCGCGACTCGACCCAGGCGTCGAAGCTCTCGACGTCGGCCCAACGGGTGATCACGAGCCACTCGGAGCGGTCGTCAGTCGGCTTGAGGAGTTCGAACCCCTCGAAGCCCGGTTGTCCGTCGACAGCGCCGGCGCGAGCGGCGAAGCGGCGGGCGAGTTCGTCGCCTGCCTCGGCAGGGACGGTGATGGCGTTGATGCGGATGACGGTCACCCCGTCATCGTGGCACTGAAGGGGAGCCGAAGGCAGATCGCGCGTCTCAGACCGCGACGGGAGGCTGGTCGATCCTGGAGCGCAGCAGCTCTGCCATCTCGTCGATCGCGACAGGTCGGCCCAGCAGGAAGCCCTGGCCGAATCGGCAACCGGCAGCCGCGAGTGTCGCGAGCTGCTCCTCGGTCTCGATCCCCTCGGCGACCACGCTGAGCTGCATCGACTCGCCGAGCTGCAGCACCGTGTCGACCAGCGCGGCATCGCTCACGTCCTGTTCGCCACTGCCGTGCACGAAGCTCCGGTCGATCTTGAGCATGTCGAGCGGAATCCACCGGAGCGACGCGAGCGATGCCTGTCCGGTCCCGAAGTCGTCGATCGCGATCTTGGCGCCGAGCTCTCTCAGCCGGGTGAGGGTCTCGACGGCCTGGTCGGTCTCGACGATGGCGACGGCCTCGGTGATCTCGAGGACGAGCCGACCGAGGTTGAAATCGGTGGTTGCGGCGTCCTCGAGCAACACCCGGAGCAGGTCTGGGTTCCCCAGCGTCGACGCCGACAGGTTGACGTGGAGCTCGACGAGGTGACCCGCGTCGGCTCGGGCGATGTCGGCCATCGCGCGACGTCGTACGAAGCGGTCGAGCTCGCACGCCAAGCCTGCCTTCTCGGCCGAGGCGACGAAGGCTTCGGGGAGCATGGCGCCGAGCTCGGGGTGGGTCCATCGGCACAACGCCTCGACGGCGACGATGCCTCGCGGCTCGTCGAGCGTGCAGATCGGTTGGTAGAGGACCGTGAGACCCTCGCCGCTCGAGAACGCCGCACTGAGGTCTTCGGCCATCGCTCGACCGTCGAGGAACTCCTCGGCCAGCCCCGGCCGGTGCGCCACGGCCATGTTCTTTCCCTGTGCCTTGGCGGCATAGAGCGCGACGTCGGCGTCGTGGAACATGTGGTCGACCGTGGTGGTCTCGGGCGTCCCGGTCGCGTAGCCGATCGAGGCGCTGACCGTGGCGGTGGCGGCGCCGATCTGCACGGGCTGGTTCAGGACTGCTCCGATCCGTTCGGAAAGGGCCTGGGCGGCTGCGATGCCACGGGTCCCACGCATCATCACTGCGAACTCGTCGCCGCCCAGCCGCACCGCGACATCGCTCGGCCGGACCAGGCGGCCGAGGCGTTCCGCGATGGCCACGAGGAGTTCGTCGCCGACCATGTGGCCGAGCGTGTCGTTGATCCGTTTGAAGTCGTCGAGGTCGATCAGGAGCAGCGACACGGCTTGGCCGGCCCGCTTCGGATCGAGCGCGGCAGACAACTCCTGCATCAAGCGGCGACGGTTGGCGAGCTGGGTCAGGTCGTCGTGGTGAGCGTCGTGGGCGAGGCGCCGTGTCCGATTGGCTCGGGCGGTGACATCGCGACAGACGATGAACGAGTAGCCGAGCTCGCCGACATCGGTCAGCGCCGCCTCGACCCATCGCCCGGGCTCATCGGCGACCTCGAACTCGCAGGTCTGGCCACCGGTCAGCACCTCGAGGGCGGTCTGTTCCTCGGGCCCGGAGGCGAGCAGGTCGCTGAAGCGCGAGCCGATGAACTCCTCGGCGCCGAGCCCGAAGATCAGTTCAGCGGACTCGTTGCCGCTCAGGATGAAGCCCTTTCGACTGATGGTCAGCATCCCGTCATGAGAGGAGTCGACCACCTTCTGGATGGCGCTGCGCTGTTGCTGGAGCCGGTGGATCATCGTCCCGACACCCCAACCGAGGATGAGGAAGACCCCGAAACGGTGCAACAGCGGTTCGAGCTCGAATTGGATTCCGGCCCGCTGCTGGACCTCAGCGGTCCACAGCGCAGTGGTGAGGCCCATCCAGGTGCCCGCGATGATGCCGCCTCGCCGTCCCCAACGAGCACCTTCGAAGACCACGAGCAGCGCAGTGGTCCAGACGATGTCGTTCGGATCCGACAGCGCATTGGTGAGCATCAGCGTGATGATCATGCCGTCGAACACGAATGAGGCGAGACCGAAGAAGGGACGGTTGGTCCACTCGCGAGGTGCGACCATGCCGAGAACCGAGCCGAGGCAGAGAGCGCAACCGATCAGGACCGTCAGCGTGGCGTCGTCGCCCGGCTGGACGATCGCCCCCATGACGAAGAACACGGCGGCCGCGCACCGGGCGAGCGCGATGAGGCGGTCGAAGGCCGCGCTGCGTTCGAGCACCGACAGGTCGAGATTGTCGGTGCGTCTCGCCTCTCGCTCATCGCTCGCCGCACGCATCGAGAGGGTTCTCGGCACTCCGGCGGCCCGACTTGAAGCGGGATCGAACGCCGGTGACCGATGCGCCTCAGCGGCTCGTCAGGGCCTCGGCTGCTGCCTTCACCGCCGCCGCTCGTACCGACCCGAATCCGGGAACGCGGGCGAGGTCGGCGACCCCAGCAGCCGCCACTGATCGGATCTCGGTGAAGCCGTGATCGGCAAGCACGCTCGCAGTCGCCGGGCCGACCCCTGCGATGTCATCCAGCGGCCTTCGTTGCGGCGCGGCCGAGCCTGATCTCGTCGGAGGCCGGCTCCGCGGTTCCTGACCGAACAAGGTGAGGTCGATGACCTGATCGGGTTGGACGTCCCGGTAGTGATGCTCGAGGAGTCGGAGGGAGTCAGCGAGCGACCAGCCAGTGCGTCGCGAGATCTGAGGGCGTCGATCGACGCGCGAGGCTTCGTCGCCCAGACCGGACCGTCTCTTGACGTGCCCACCACGCGAACGCTCCCTCAGCCTCATGAACCACTCCTCCGCCTCGCCAAGCCTGACACAATACCACTCTAAGTGGTCGGCTGCTTTTGGTCCGTGTCAACTTGCCGCGTCGACGAATCGGAGGCCTCGACCAGTGGGTCACCGGTGCACACGCCGGTGCCGCCGATTCCGCAGTAGCCCATCGGATTCTTGGCGAGGTACTGCTGGTGGTAGTCCTCCGCGTAGAAGAAGTCGGGCGCGTCGAGGATCTCGGTCGTGATCTCGCCGTACCCGGCCGCAGCGAGGTTGGCCTGGTAGCTGTCCTGCGACGCGAGCGCGGCGACGCGCTGGGCCTCGGAGGTGGTGTAGATCCCCGAGCGGTACTGGCTCCCGATGTCGTTGCCCTGGCGCATGCCCTGCGTCGGGTCATGTGATTCCCAGAACACCGTGAGCAGCGTGTCGTAGCTGACCTTCGCCGGGTCGTACGCGACCAGTACGACCTCGTTGTGGCCGGTCCTGCCCGAGCACACCTCTTCGTAGGTCGGGTTCGGCGTGAACCCGGCTGCGTAGCCGACTGCGGTCGTCACCACGCCTTCGGTCTCCCAGAACTTCCGCTCGGCACCCCAGAAACATCCGAGACCGAAGATCGCGATCTCGATGCCGTCGGCCCAAGGGCCGGTCAGCGGTGCGCCGTTCACGTAGTGGGCGGACGGGACGGGCATCTTCGACGAGCGGCCGGCAAGGGCTTCGGCAGGATCGGGCATCTGAGACTTGTCGCGACGGAAGAACATGACCCGAGGCTACGTGCCGTGACACGGAGTGCGCGCCGCACGTCCCAGGTGTTCATCGCCTCGTTACCCTCATCGGCCATGGCCGATGAACTCGACGTCGAACGAATCCTCGTGATCGCCGCACACCCCGACGATGTGGACTACGGCGCCGCCGGATCAGTCGCGACCTGGACCGACGCGGGCATCGACGTGTCGTACTGCATCGTCACCGACGGGGATGCCGGTGGCTTCGACCCCGACGTCGGTCGTCACGAGATCGCCGGGATCCGTCAGCAGGAGCAGGTCGCCGCGGCCAAGGAGGTCGGCGTCACCGACGTCACGTTCCTCGGACACCCCGATGGCTACCTGGAGGTGTCGCTCGCGCTCCGGAAGGACATCGCGCGTGTCATCCGCACGGTTCGCCCCCAACGCGTGGTCACCCAATCGCCCGAGCGCCGGTACGAGTTCGTCTACGCCAGCCACCCCGATCACCTGGTCGCGGGTGAGGCCACGATGTGTGCGGTCTACCCCGACAGTCGCAATCAGTTCTGGTTTCCCGAACTCGTCGAGGTCGAAGGTCTCGAACCCTGGACCGTCGACGAGGTCTACCTGATGGGCGGTCCCGACGCCGACGTCTACATCGACATCACCGAGCAGCTCGATCGCAAGGTGGCCGCCCTTCTCCGTCACGACAGCCAGATGACCGATCCCGGCGGGCTCGAGACGCGGATACGAGGGTGGGGCGAGTCGACCGCCGGGGCCGGTGGATTGAAATCAGGGCGATGCGCCGAGTCCTTCCGTCGGGTCCCGACCGCCTGATCGCGCCTCGGCCGGTCAGCTCAGGTCGTCCGCACCAGATCCGCCTGGATGTGTGGCTGACCGGCGACTTGGACGTCGAGCTCGATGGCGGTCCATCGCAGCAGATCGCCGGTGGTGATGAGGCGGACGAGCCCGCGGGTCGCACTCACGTCCGCGTCGTCGACCGGACCGAACGTCAGCAATCGCTGTCCCGATGATGGGCGCGATGTCGTGAGGCGGACATCGAACTCCTGCACCGAGCGGTCGCCGCCGACGGGCACGCTCGCAAACGGCACCGGCCGGGTCGAGAAGAAGGTGGTGACCAACTCGGACCGGTCGGGTGGCCCGAGGGCGTCGAAGCCACTGATCGTGCCGAGCCACGGGCTCTGCGACACGAACCTGAGCTCGAGGCCACCGGCCACGTCGACCAGCGCCACGCCGCGTTCGTCGGACGCGAGCTCGAAGGTCGTCGTTACGGCTGCACCGTCATCGACGATGACTGCGCCCTGGTAAGTGGCGGCCGGGACGGGCGGGGCGGCGATGTCCGACGGAGCGTTCGACCGCAGGGTGCCCTCGGCGCTGACCCTGATCTCGCCGTCACTGACCGAGGTCGGCATGACCAGCGGGCCGAAGCACGGTCCGGCCGTGCACGTGAGATCGGTGTCGTAGACCGACCCGTTGCAGGTCTGGACGAAGGCTCCGCCGCGGCGCGAGGGAGTGACGTCGCCGAGCCATTCGGCGTCGACGGCCGACACCGGTTCGATCCCGCATCCCTGGAAACCGAACGCCTCTCCTCCGTCGCCCCGGTCGATGATCGAGACCTCGAACGACACCAAGGTGTCGAAGCCAAGCTGCGCGGCATCGTCCACGCCGTCGGTGTCGCCCCGGTCGTAGGTGATTCGACTCGAGTCGACGACGACCTGGGTCGTGATGATCCCCTCCTGTTCGAGCTGGGCCGGGGTGCCGACGGTGATCTGTTCGACCGGACGAACCTCCGGTACGAGCACCCCGACGACCGCGGCAGCCATCCCGAGCGGGATGGCCAGTCGTTGCAGCGACGACCGCCGTGACGTCACCCGACCGGCCCGCTCGCGGTGTGGCACCCAGCCGAAGGCGACCAGCGACACGCAGAGCCCGAAGATCCCCCAGCCGACCATGGCCGCGATCTCGCCGACGAGGACACCGGTACCCGGCGCAGATGGCGTGGCAGCACCGACCATCGCGCTCACGAACGGCCCGAGGGGGAGCGCTTCGGACGTGCGCTCCATCCATTCGGGCGCCAGTTCGGGCGGATAGAAGACGTTCGACAGGAACGCGAGCGGGAACAGCACCGCGTACACCACGGCGGGGGCGGCGTCGGCGTTGGGGATGACGGTCGTGGTCGCGAGTCCGAGCGCGCTGAACACCGCCGCACCGAGCACGACGAGAAGTGCCAGCACCGGGAGCGCCGTCAGGGCCACCTCGACGTCGTAGAACGTGACGCCGGCCGCCAAGGTGACGGCCGCGACCAGCAGCGCCACGAGCACGTTGGACAGGATGCGACCGGTGAGGTGCGCCGCCGGCGGCAGGGGCGTGCCCCGAACCCGCTTGAGCACTCCGGATTCGCGTGCGACCGCGGTTCGGATCGCAAGGTTGGCGAAGCACGCTGTGACGACCGCGAACGCTGCGATCGCCGGCGTCGCGTACTGCATCCAGGGGAAGCGGCCCGCCACACCACCGATCGGACCCGATGACGCGGGCGCTGATGCGGCCGGCAGTTGCACCAGCACGTCTCCCTGGAGTGCATCGAGCAACGGAAGCAGCAGCAACGGAAGCGCGACGGTGAACAGGACGGACACCGGGTTGCGGCGAAGCAGCCGGAGCTGCATTCGGGTCTCGCCGACGGCGAGCCACAGCGGCGAGCCCAGCTTCTCGGGCGTCACGGTCCGACGCACGGGATCACCCACCGCCGGCCACGAGCTCGAGGAACACCGACTCGAGATCGCGGGGTCCGACGCGGAGATCGATCAGCTCCCATTGGTTGTCGAGCACAACCGAGGTCAGCCGGTTCAGGTCACCCTGCGGGTCGCGCGTGGCGACGATCGCGCGCTCGCCGCGACGGCTGAGATCGAATCGGGTGCTGAGCGCAGCGACGACGTCGTCGGTCGCCCGGAAACTGATCTCGGTCGCGAGTCCGACCAGTTGTGCGGGCGAACCGAGCGCAGCGATCGATCCGTCTCGCAGCACCGCGACCTTGTCGGCGAGGCGTTCGACCTCGTCGAGGTAGTGGGTGGTGAGCACGATCGTGACGCCTTGACCGCGTAGCTCGTCGACGAGATCCCAGGCGATCTGTCGGGCCAGCGGGTCGAAGCCCGTGGTCGGCTCGTCGAGGAACACCAGGTCGGGCCGCCCGACGATCGCGAGCGCCAGATCGAGCCGCCGGCGTTGCCCGCCCGACAGCACGCCGACCCGTTTGTCGTGCTCGGCGTCGAGGCCGATCGACGAAAGGGCTACGTCAGGACTCAGCGGGTCACGGTGATAGCTGGCCTGGAGGCGGGCCGCCTCGATGACCGTCAGGTCCGGGTCGATCGCGGTCGACTGGAGCACGATGCCGAGCCGATCTCGGAAGGCCCGGCCACCGCGGGCTGGATCGGTGCCGAGGACCTGTACGTCGCCGCCGGTTCGTCGGCGGTGCCCCTCGAGGATCTCGACAGTGGTGGTCTTTCCGGCCCCATTCGAGCCCAGCAGCGCGAAGACGTCGCCGCGCTGGACCTCGAAGCTGATTCCCCGCAGGACGGTTTCGGTCCCGTACCTCATGTCGAGGCCGTCGACGACCACCGCGGGTTGCACGTCCGGAGGCTAACGACGACGACCGAACCCGGTCTGGTTCAGCGTTGCTGTCGCAGTACGCACGTAGGTTTGCTCGCGTGGTCGTTCCCGGTCCTGTCGAACTCGGTCGCGGTGTCGTCGTCGCCGATGGGCCGGTTCCCGACCCGTGGCACGGTGCCGACGAGTTCGTCCTCGACGAGGGCACGATCGCTGAACCGTGGTCGCTCGTGCAGGAGATGCATCGCCGCTGGGCCCGCCGCCAGCCCTACGTGGTCCGCCTGCTCGTCGACCCGGTCGTGTTCAGGGTTCCGAGCAGTCGCCCCGTCGCACCGTGGCGGCTCGCTCCCGAGCACGAGTGCTGGGACGACCGGCTCCACCATCTGATCTGGGCCAACACCTACGACGCTCGCACCGGCGAGGTCATCTGGTGGTGGTCACGCAAGGCCGCGCGCATCGGCGCCTCCGAGCTGAGCGACGATGACGCCGAAGGCGATGTGGTCACCGCCGACGGGACGGCCTGTTGGGTCGACGGCGGCCCCCGGAGCACGGTGCCCGAGCTCGTCGGCCCCGTCATCCCCGCCGAGCACATCGGCCTCGGCAGCCTCGAGCCCGCCCGCTTCGCGGATCGGCCGACCATCGAGCTCGCGCCTGATCAGCTCGAGGCCGTGCTGCACCCGTCCGGCGCGGTCCGAGTGATCGCACCTGCGGGCTCGGGCAAGACGCGCGTCCTGACCGAGCGCGTGCGACACCTGCTCGGAGGCCGCGGCTACGCGCGTCCGACCCTGTTGGCGGTGGCCTACAACAAGAAGGCACAGGAGGAGATGGCCGAACGGCTGGCGGACGTGTCGCCGCGCACGAGCACCTTGAACGCACTCGGCTACGGGTTGCTCGGCGAACATCGCGGCTCACGCCCGAGACTCCTCGACGAGCGCGAGGTCCGGCGGGTGATCGAGGAGACCTTTCCCATCGGTCGCCGACGGGCGAACACCGATCCTGTCGGCCCCTACCTCGAAGCGCTGTCGGACGTGAGGCTCGCGCTTCGCGACCCGGCGGTCGTCGAGGAGGAGCGCGACGACGTGGGCGGACTGGCCGACGGATTCGACGCCTATCGATCAAGACTGTCCGCCATGGGGGCGATCGACTTCGACGAGCAGATCTACGCCACGATCGAGGCGTTGGTCGGTGACGGCGACTTCCGTCGCCGGATGCAACCCGCCCACGCGCACCTGCTGGTCGACGAGTTCCAGGACCTGACCCCTGCTCACGTGTTGATGCTCCGCCTGCTGGCGTCGCCGACCCTCGACGTGTTCGGGGTCGGGGACGACGATCAGACCATCTACGACCATGCGGGTGCCGACCCGCGCTTCCTCATCGACTTCGAGATGTTGTTCCCCGGGGCGGCCGAGACCGCACTCGAGGTCAACCATCGCTGCCCCGTCGCCGTGGTCGAGGGCGCCGACCGTCTCCTTCGCCGCAACCGGGTTCGGGTCGAAAAGACGATCCGACCGGGCCCCGACGCACCGACCGGCGACGACCGGCTCGTCGTCGTGCTGCACTCGGCCGAGGCGGGGGCACGTGCCTTGGTCGAGGCAGTGGCGGCCCGGCTCGAGGCCGGCGTGTCGCCGTCGGACCTGGCCGTCCTCACCCGGGTCAACTCGCTGCTCCTGGCGCCTGCGGTCGCGCTCGGCCAGGCCGGAATCCCGGTCTGGGCGCCCATCGGGCCCGAGATGCTCGATCGCACGGGGGTGGCGGCGGCGCTGGCATGGCTGCGCATCGCCGACGACCCTGGCGCGGTCGACCCGGCCGACCTCTCGACGGTGGCTCGCCGGCCGAGTCGAGGCTTTCCGAGGTGGATCGACAAGTGGTTGGGTCGGTGTCACTCGATCCAGGACGTCGGCCGCATCGCAGGCCGGATCGACGACGAGCGGGTGGCGGTCAAGGTGGGCGACCTCGCCGCCGACCTCGACCGGGCTGCCGAACTCGATGCGCCGACCACTCGGCGCGTCCTCGAGTTCGTACGCGACGAGATCGGCCTCGGGGGCGCCATGTCGCTCCTCGATGGATCGAAGGGCGGACAGGCGGCCGCCAGCCACCTCGACGATCTCGAGGCGCTCCTCCAGGTTGCCGACCTGCATCCCGACCTCGACGGCTTCGACCGCTGGTTGCGCGAGTCGCTGACCGGCGTGCGGACGCCAGGCGACGCCGTCACGCTGTCGACCATCCACCGCGTGAAGGGGCGCGAATGGGACGAGGTGGTGCTGTTCGGGATGACCGCAGGTCTGATCCCACACCGGCTGGCCGAGAACACCGAGGCCGAGCGGCGGGTGTTCCACGTCGGGCTGACACGTGGCCGCCAGCGGGTCCTGGTGTTGGGCGACGAGGACAGGCCGTCGCCGTTTCTCCGCGAGCTGACCACCGAGGTCGCCGACGATCCTGCACCTCGTCCGCGCTCAGAGCCGTCGACGGCCGAACCCCGGGCGCGGGTGGGCGGTGCGCCGCGGGTCGAGGCGACCGAGGGTCGACGGATCACGGTGCTCGGCGGCTATGACGGCGTGATCGAGACGGTCGAGTCCGATGGTGCCCGACTGACGCTCGAGGGCGGGCGATCGCTCTTCGTCCGGTTCGGCGAGCGAATCAAGACCGACGGCCGGCCCGGCATGCTCGTCGCCCCCGGACCCGATGGTGATGTGATGGCGCGGGCAGAAGAGCTGCTGCGCTCATGGCGCCTCGACCGATCGCGGTCCGACGGGGTCCCTGCATTCGTGGTCCTCAGCGATGCCCACCTCCAGGGGATCGCACAGCGGATGCCGACCACGGCCGCCGAGCTCCGGTCGTGCCCGGGCATCGGCCCCACCAAGCTCGAACGCTACGGCGACGAGATCCTCGCCGTGCTGTCTGACTCGTCCGAACCCTCCGCCTCGGCCGACGATTCCTGACCCCGCATGCGCCGGAAGGCCAGCCAGGCGCCGGTGACGAGCCAGGTCAACCCGATCACCACCAGCAGCCCTTGGGCGTAGTCGCGCGGCACGACCGTGTCGTTGGTCGGGCGGCGACCGAAGCCACGGATGAACGGGTAGCTGAAGAGCGCGACGGTCACCGAGACGAACATCGCGTTGCGGACCGCCGGCCAGGTCCAGGCTGGCACCAACCGTTTCACGAGCCAAGCCGTCACGAACACGAGCGGTGCGAGGATCACGTCGTGCGCGATGACCCCACCGAGGAAGAATCGGGCGAAGCTCGCGGGTTGGCCCAGCCGCTCGTCGAGCAGCCCGCGGATACCGATCGCGATGATCGCCACGCCGGCGGTCTGGCCGGCCCAGAAGAGGCGACGTGACGAGCCGGTCACCGCACCACCAGCTCGGCGACCCACTTGGTCTGTTGCACGCCCGGACGATTCGGCCCGATCAACCGCACGGGGAATCCGTGGTCGGGGTGCAGGTCTTCGCCGTTGATCTTCAACGCCAGCAACGTGTCACGGTCGGCCGCGTGTTTCGAGTTGAGGACCGAGGCGCGAAAGCTTCCCCGTTGCTGGAGCGACTCGACACCCACCTCGGCCCCCGCCCGAGCGCCCGCCATCGCGAGCAGGTCTCTCACGCGGACACCGGTCCAGTCGGCCTCGGCGCTCCATCCCTCGACGCAGGCGATGGGGAGGCGAGCGGTGTGCTGCGGCATCGCCAGGAGGTCTTCGCGCGAGAACGACAGTTCCTGGTCGACCCGCCCACGGACCACGAGCCGGTACGAGGGCGAGGCAACGGCCTCGGCCAGACCCGACGACTCGCCGACGGCCTTGTTGACCGGCACTCCCTGCACGTTCACCCGCGGATCCCTGGGTCCGAGGACCGAGATCGCCGCCAGCGGCCGAAAAGTCTGGCCGACCGTCGCGACGGCCAGGGTGCCCGAGGCGGCGGCAACGGCGCCGAGGAACGATCGACGGTCGGCGGTGGTGGTGGTGGTCGGGGTTGCCTCGGGGGTCGCTTGCCGACGTCGGACCGTGCGCCCGATGATGGTGGCCTTGGCCGACACGTGGGCGACCATCGCCCCGACCGTGATCCACGTCGCCCAGTAGTGGGCGACCGGGAAGCTGAACTCCCACGGATACCAGAGCGCCACGTTGGCCGTACCCGAGAACAGCAGGAAGATCATGCCGCCGACCAGCGGCAGCAGGGTGAGACGCTCGACTGCGTCGGCGACGTCGTCGATCGGCGGCCAGCGGAACAGCTTGGGGTAGACGATCCAGAGCTTGGCGAGCACGACCGGGATCAGGGCGATCCCGGTCGTCACGTGCACTCCCTGGCTCACGCGGTAGAAGCCCGCCGGCCGCGCCGGCCAGGTGAACCAGCCAGGGGGGTGTTGGATCAGGTGCGACAGGACTCCGGTGGCGAGGCAGATCGAGAACATGGCTCCCAACGCCATGCCGACCAGCGCGGCGCTGCGTTCATCATGGAGTCTTTCGCCGAAACGGGGAAGCGTCACGGGGGGTCGGACGCGCTCGGTCGCCTCGGCGTGCGAGTTCATCGACGCACCAACCAGGCGAAGTGGCGCCCGTCGGACTCGACCAGCCGATCGACGCCGAAACCGGCCATGTCGGCGAGGGACGCAAGGCCGTCGCGACCGACCACGGCCCAGGGGAACGGGCGGCTCGGTTCGCCTCCTGCGTGGAGCCTGACGGTCAGGTGGCGGCTCGACACTCCCGGAGGCTCGACCTCGACGAGCGCCCGGCCGCCCGGTGCGAGCAACGCGGCCACCCGTCGCAGGAGAGCGACGGGGTCGCCGCCGATTCCGATGTTGCCGTCGAACAGCAGCGCCGTCCGGTAGCGCCCCTCGCCCGGAATCCGGTCGAAGACCGACCGTTCGAGCACGGGTGCGCCGACCCGCCGGGCGTGCGAGAGGGCGGTGGGGCTGGTGTCGACACCAAGCACGACTTCGCCGCGTTCGGCGAGGGCCAGCACGAGGCGACCCGGTCCGCAGCCGAGGTCGATGACAGGACCCTCGGTTGCGTCGAGTTGCGCCAACTCGGTGTCTGAAGGTGCTCCGCAGAAGCGCTCGGTCCGAAGCCGGATCGTGGTGCCGTCGTCGGCGATCAGGCTCGGCCCGCTCGTGAGCCCGAGCTCGCGGACGAGTGACGCGAAGCGGGTGTTCGGTGCCAGGGTCGCCACCGCTGCCGCGTCGGCGATGGTGTCGACGTCGGTGAGGTTCGCGAGGCGACCGGTCCGGAGACCGAGGTCGTCGAGTCGTGCGACCTGGGACATGCCGGTGTGGTCGCAGCTCATCGGCACACCGAGGAACACGCGCTCGTCACTCTTGCGAAGGCCGAGGCCCCACCAGCCCCCGTCGTCGGCGAGGCCGATGACCGCATCGAGATCCGGTTCGTCGAGGCGCGCCATGGCGTCGTCGAGCAGCGTCGGGTCGAGTTGGGGAGTGTCCATCCCGATCTGGAATGCAGGACCGCCGACGTCGCTCCATGCGTTCGTCAACCGCTGATCGAACCCGTCGCCGCGTTGCGGGATGACGCGGACGCCCGCTGGAAGCCAGTCACCGGGTTCTCCTGCCAGCGCGAGCACGACCTGGTCGGCCGCACTCGACCGTCCGGCCTCGAGGGTGTCGACGAGAGCTGCCGTGGCCAGATCGGCTGCCTGTTCGGGTGTGCAGGGCGGGCAGAGTCGGGTCTTCACCGAACCCGGCCTCGGGCTCTTGGCCATCACGATGAGGTGCACGGCGCCGAACCTACGCACGGCTGCGGCGGTTCGGGCCGTTCTCGGCCTTACGAAGTGCGGAACCCCGCGCGCTGGACCGCTTGGCCCGGGCCCGATGATCCCTACGATGACCGCATGCCGGCAGACCCCACCTACGTCGTTGTCGTCGACGACGACGAGACCGTGGCCGAGGTCGTCGGGAAGTACCTCGAACGGGAGGGCTATCGAGTCGCGACGGTGGGCGATGGACAGGAAGCGCTCGATCTGATCCTGTCCGAGCCGCCGGATCTGGTGGTGCTCGATCTGATGTTGCCGAGCGTCGACGGCCTGGAGATCTGTCGCCGTCTGCACGCTCTGGCGCCGGTACCCATCGTCATGCTCACGGCGAAGGGCGATGAGACCGATCGCATCATCGGGCTCGAACTGGGCGCCGACGACTATCTCGCCAAGCCGTTCTCGCCCCGCGAACTGGTCGCACGCGTCAAGGCAGTGCTTCGGCGTGCGGGCGGCTCGGTCGGCGTCGAGGGTGGACTCGATCCGGTGCTCGAGGTCGGCGATCTCTCGGTCGACGTCCCTGCGCACGAGGTCAGGCTGGCCGGTGAGATCGTCTCGCTGACCTCACGCGAATTCGAGTTGCTCGTGCATCTCATGAGGCATCCCCGAACCGCCTTTCGGCGCGAGGACCTGCTCGAGCGGGTGTGGGGCTACTCGATCGGCGACACCTCGACGGTCACCGTTCACATCCGTCGCCTGCGCGAGAAGATCGAGCACGACCCGTCCGAGCCCCGCCACCTGGTGACGGTGTGGGGCGTCGGATACCGGTTCGAACCATGAGCTGGCGTCCGGCGATCCTCATCGCCGTGCTCGGGTTCGGTGCCGCCATCGGGGTGACCGTGTCGGGCGAGCACATGGGCAACGAAGCCTCGGTGCTGCTGGGGACGGCCTTCGCCGGCGCTGCGCTCACCGGGATCGTCGGCATCTTCGTGTTGCGTTCGCTCCGGGCCAGATCGTTGAGGCTCCAGGCGATAGCGGTCGCGGTGATCGCCGTGCTGGGTACGGCGGTCGGCATCGCGGCCTCCGGAACGGCGATGTTCGTGTCGAGTCACGACCTCGAGGCGCTGGTGGTGGTGCTCCTCACGAGCGGGACCGCAGCGGTGCTCGTCGCGCTGTACCTGGGGTCACGTATCGGGAGTGCAAGCCGAGACCTCGAAGGCCTGATCGAGCAGATCGGCGACGGCGACGTGCTCACGATGGCCGACCGCCCTGCCGCCCACGAGCTCCGGCAGTTGGCCGAAAGGCTCGAAGAGAGCTCGGCCCGCCTCGAGGAGTCGCGGCGACGTGAGCGTGCCCTGGAGTCGAGCAGGCGCGAGCTGGTGGCGTGGGTGTCGCACGATCTGCGCACGCCGTTGGCGGGCATCCGTGCGATCGTCGAAGCGCTCGAGGACGGGGTCGTCGACGATCCCGAGACCGTCGCTCGGTATCACCGAACCATGCGCGACGAGTCCGACAAGCTGGCGGCACTCGTCGACGACCTGTTCGAGCTGAGTCGGATCCAAGCCGGGGCCGTCGAGCTCTCGATCGAGCCCGTGAGCCTCGGTGACTTCGTATCCGATGCGGTCGCGGGCGCCAGCATGAGCGCCGACCGGAAGGGCGTCGCGCTCGAGGGCCGCCTCAACGATCTGTCCGCGCCGACCGTCGACATGTCGGCGCGCGAGATGAACCGGGTGGTGCGCAACCTTCTCGACAACGCGATCCGTCACACGCCGCCCGGGGGCCATGTCGTGGTCGAGGCCGGCGAGGACGGCCCGGTCGTCTACGTGTCGGTGGTCGACAACGGCGGCGGGATCCCCGAAGACGAGATCAGTCGGGTGTTCGACCTCGCGTTCCGGGGCGATGCGGCGCGGACGCCCGGTCACGAAGGCGGAGCCGGGCTGGGCCTGGCGATCGCACGAGGGTTCGTCGAGGCCCACGAGGGCGAGATCGGCGTCGCGAACGAGAACGGCGGCGCCCGGTTCACCGTGCGGATCCCGCGGTCCCTAGATTCGACCCGATGACCGACTATTCGGCCCCGCTCGACGACATCCGCTTCGTGCTCGACCACGTGGTCGACCTCGAGGAGGTCACCCGGTTTCCCGACTTCGAGGGGCTCGACAGCGCCACGATCCACGGGGCGCTCGAGGAGGCCGCCCGCTTCTTCGAAGAGCAGTTCGCGCCGCTCAACGCCATCGGCGACCAGCAGACGAGCGTCCACCACCCGGACGGAACCGTGACCACGCCCGACGGCTTCATCGACGCGTATGAGCAGTACGTCGCGGCCGGCTGGGGCGGCGTCCCGTTCCCGCCAGCCTACGGCGGAGGTGGGTTCCCGTGGACCACGGCCATCGTCCTCCAGGAGATCATGACCAGCGCCAACATGGCGTTCTCGATGGCGCCACTGCTGACCCAGGGCGCCATCGACCTGTTGCTGGCTCACGGCGACGAGGCCCTCAAGGAGACCTTTCTCCCCAAGATGGTCAGCGGCGAGTGGACCGGGACGATGAATCTCACCGAGCCCGAGGCCGGTTCGGACGTCGGGGCGCTCCGGTCCAAGGCGGTGCCCAACGACGACGGCACCTGGAACCTCTCCGGTACCAAGATCTTCATCTCGTTCGGCGAGCACGACATGGCCGACAACATTGTCCATCTGGTGCTGGCCCGCGTGCCCGATGCGCCGCCCGGGACCAAGGGGATCTCGTGCTTCATCGTGCCGAAGTTCCTCGTCGGCGACGACGGCTCGCTCGGCGACCGCAACGCGGTTCAGTGTGTGTCGATCGAGCACAAGATGGGCATCAGGGCCAGCCCGACCTGCGTGCTCGAATACGACGACGCCGTCGGCTACCTGATCGGCGAGCCCAACGCCGGCATGCGTTACATGTTCACGATGATGAACAACGCCCGCCTCTCGGTTGGGCTCGAAGGACTGTCGCTCGCCGAGCGCGCCTGGCAGCCGGCGCTCGGCTACGCCAAGGAACGCAACCAGGGCCGCGCGCCCGGAGCCGAGAAGGGCACCAAGTCGCCGATTGTCGACCACGCCGACGTGCGACGGATGCTGATGACGATGAAGGCCTCGATCGAGGCCCTGCGGGCGCTCATCTACACGAACGCCGTCGCGCTCGATCACGCCAATCACCACCCTGACGAGGACGGCCGGACCGCGGGTCAGGAACTCGCCGACCTGTTGACACCTATCTCGAAAGGGTGGGGGACCGACCTCGGTGTCGAGGTGACCTCGCTCGCGATCCAGGTGTTCGGCGGCATGGGCTACGTCGAGGAGACCGGCGTCGCCCAGCACTATCGCGACGCCCGCATCGCCCCGATCTACGAGGGCACCAACGGCATCCAGGCCATGGACCTCGTGGGTCGGAAGCTGCCGATGCGTGCCGGTGGAGTGGTGACCGACTACATCGCCCGGCTACGCCGGACGGCCGCTGGCCTCGAGGGCATCGACGAGCTCGAGTCGATCCGGGTCCGCCTGGAGGAGGGCATCGACGTGCTCGAGGGCACGACGAACTGGGTTCTCACCAACGGGCTCGCCGACGCGAACAACGCGCTCGCCGGTGCCACTCCGTACCTGCGGATCTTCGGCCAGGTCACCGGCGGCTGGCTGCTCGCCAAGTCGGCGCATGCCGCCCATGACCTGCTCGCGGCGGGCGAGGGTGACGCCGAGTTCCTGAAGTCGAAGATCGCGACCGCCCGGTTCTACGCCGACCACCTGCTCCCGCTGGCAAAGGGCCTGGTCGACAGCGTCGAGGCCGGCCCAGCCGAACTCTTCGCCATCCCCGCCGACGCGCTGTAGCCAGGCCCACCGATCCTCGTTGTCCTTCCGCCAATAATTGGCGCGAGAGCAACGAAGATCGAGGGTTGGGGTCAGTCGAGGTAGCTCGTTCCGTGGATGAGCGCCTCGAGGCGCTGCTGTGGGTGACCCGGGAGTTGCCGGCTGCCAGGGACGATCGAGGTGAGATGGGTCAGCTCGCGCACGGTGAACGCAATCGCGTACAACCGGAGTCGCTCGGCGAGACGGGGTGCGTCGAACATCTTCGGATGTGCTTGTCGGAGTTGCGAGCGCACCGCGGCGTAGTCGGCGGCCCGGGCCTCGCTCACGTGGTCGTCGTCGACGAACAACTCCGGATACGCGCACATCCGCAACAAGATGTCGAGGTCGAGGTCGCTCGGCGCGCCCCGCGCGAACTCGAAGTCGAGGAGGCCGCTCACCTCGCCGTCGTGCCACAGCACGTTGCCGAACGTGAGGTCGCCGTGGATCAGGGTGTCGGTCGAGAACGTGCCCAGGAATGGTCGCAGTCTCCGCACCACCTCGGCCGTCTCGGCCAGTAGGAGCAGGTCGACGCCCTCGACCGTGCCGGCCAGATGGAGCATCGCCGACAAGGGTGCGACCGGGTCGGGACCACCGAGGGGCTGGGGCGGGTCGGGAACCGGCGGGAGTTCTGCGGTCGGCACCTGGTGGAGCGCAGCGAGCCGTCCGGCCAGGGAGGTCACGGTCGATTGACGCTCGGCGTCGCTGAGGCGTGCCCAGACCTGCGACAGCGGCACGCCGGCCAACCGCCGCGAGACGATGTAGGTGAGCTGACCCTCCCGGCCTGATGCGACGACCTCGGGGCACCCGACCTCCGGCGGCAACCGGGTGGCGAGCGATGCCTCCCTCGCCAGCCGCCCCGACTTGTCGGACCCGAGCCGGACGACGTGGTCAGAGGTCATCCAGACCTCGTTGGTCACGCTCGGTGCCCGCGCCAGTTCGCCGTCGGCGTCGACTCCGGCGTTGACGAGCGCCTGCCGTACCTTCAATTCGTTCAAGATGCTCATGTCGAGGCGGCCACGACCTGTTCGTTGAACTGCGGCCAGCACTCGATCGCCCAGGGTCCGAACGGTTCGTCGGTGACCACGACACACGCCCGGTCGATCGACGGGTCGACCCAGACGAACGTGCCGCTCTGACCGAAGTGGCCGAAGGTCTCGGGACTGTTCGACGGAGCGGTCCAGTGCGGTGACTTCGCCCCGCGGATCTCGGGCCCGAGACCCCACGGGTTCGGATCCTGCCGTCCGAAGCCAGGCAGGACGCCCGCCAGGTCGCCCAGATGAGGTCGAGTGGCACGCTGCGCCGTCTCGGTGGCGATCAGTTGCGGTGCGAGCAGTTCGGCGGCGAATCTCGCCAGCTCGGCCAGATTCGACACGGCTCCGTGCGCCGGCGACCCGAGGTCGGACGTGACCATGCCGAGCGGCTCGAACACGGCTTCCCGAACGTAGTGAGCGAACGTCATCGCCGCGGCTCGGGCCACGAGCTCACCGAGCACCTCGTAGCCGGCGTTCGAGTAGATACGACGCGTCCTCGGCGGTGCGAGCTGGCCGCCATCGGGACCGAGGCCGCCTGCGTGCGCGAGCAGGTCGGCGATGGTGGCGTCGGCATCGGTCACGGGCACGTCGAGGTCGACGATGCCTTCTTCGACCGCGATCAGGACAGCCCACGCGGTCAGGAGCTTGGTCACCGATGCGAGCGCGAAGGGGCGATCGGGATCTCCCGTCCGGGCCAGGGTGCCTGCGGAGTCCGAGACGGCTGCGGCGACGTGTTCGGCGGGCCAGCCGGTGGCCATCTCCTCCAGGTGCATTGCGGGGGAACCTAATCGCTGGTCGTCAGGAGGCGTCCCAGACCATCTTGCCGCTCGTCGCGCCCAGCAGCGATCGCGGGTCGGCCTTGTCGATGTGGCCGATCAGTCCTCGATAGACCGAGTAGCCGACCAGTTGTTGCAGGCGCGGCTCGAAGTGTCCGACCAACTCGGGTGCGAGGCCGAGTTGCTGGTTCTCCTGCTGGCGGATGAAACCGGCGCAGTAGTTGTTGGCGATGCCGATCCTTCGCTCATCGGTCCGGTTGGCGCCGCCGCCGTGCCACAGGCTGCCGTGCCAGATCAGTACCGACCCACGAGGCATCTCGGCTGGGACGGTGGGGTGGTGACTGCCGTACTCGGGGGATGCGTCAGCGGTGTGCGACCCGGGGACGAGACGCGTCGCACCGTTCTCCTCGGTGAAGTCGGTCAGGGCCAGCATGCTGTTGCAGACGACGGCGTCGTGCGGCTTGGCGATCGGGATGAGCTGATCGTCGGCGTGGATCGGTTGGGCCGTCTCGCCGGGCTCGATCGTGATCGACGACAGTGTGGACAGCAGTGCGCCGTCGCCGAGGACGGCATCGACGATCGGCAGGATCGCCGGATGAGTCGGGATCCTCTGGAACACTGCGTCGTGCGCGAGCAGGTTGTAGATGCGCCGCGTGTGGGTTCCTTCGAAGCTGTTGTCGGCCGGCTCGATGCCCAGTTCGTCCTCGAGCCGAGCCAAGGCATCGACGAGGTCGTCGACGAGGCCGTCGTCGAGCGCGGCCTCGACCACGGTGAAACCGCGCTCGGCCACCTCCTCGGCGTGTCGGGTGACGTCGGCGTTGCTCAGGGTGTCGTCCATCGAGCCTCCGGGGCGATCCTAAGGTGGCGGGCGTGGCCAGTGAACGGCGCCGTCGGACCGGATCGGATTTCGAGGACGCGGTGGTCGAAGTGTTGCACCGTCTCGAGCCTGGCGACGTCGTCACCTACGGCGAGGTGGCCGAGGAGGCGGGCCGGCCCGGCGCCGCCCGTGCGGTGGGCTCGCTGCTCGCATCCTCGGGAGGCACTCTGCCGTGGTGGCGAGTGGTCACGGCGAGCGGGCGTCTCGTGCCGGGTCACGAAGCCGATCATGCCGCGCGGTTGCTGAGCGAAGGCGTGCGAGTCGTCGACGGGCGGGTCTGCCGCGCCTGACGACCGAGTCGAGGTCGACCGGGTGGCCGAATGGTGCACGGTGCCGCTGGTGAGGGACCATGTGTGCTCCCATGACAACTTTCGCCGACCTCGGAGTGCCCGAGGATCTCGTCGGTGTTCTGGCCGCTGACGGCATCGAACACCCCTTTCCCATCCAAGAGCTCACCATTCCCGACGCCATCGCCGGGCGCGATGTCTGTGGCAAGGCGAAGACCGGCTCGGGCAAGACGCTCGCCTTCGGTCTGCCACTGATCGATCGGCTCGAGCGGGGCTCTCCGAAACGTCCCCGCGCGCTCGTGATGGTCCCGACCCGCGAGCTCGCGATCCAGGTCGCCGAGGTCCTCGAGCCGCTGGCTGCGAGCCGAGGCCACCAGACCCTCACGGTGTACGGAGGTGCCGGGTTCGACGAACAGGTGAAGGGGTTCGCCGACGGCGCCTCGCTGGTCGTCGCCACCCCGGGTCGCCTGATCGATCTGATCCAGCGAGGCGAGGCCGAGCTCAACCAGATCAGCTGCGTCGTGCTCGACGAAGCCGACCGCATGGCCGACATGGGCTTCCTCCCGCAGGTCGAGTGGGTGCTGCGCCACATCGACACCCAGCACCAGACGCTGCTCTTCTCCGCGACCCTCGACGGCGTGATCGATGGCCTCGTGAAGCGCTACCAGCACGACCCTGTGTTCATGGAGGTCGAGGAGAAGGCGGTGACGGTCGAACAGATGACCCACCGCTTCATCCAGGTGCACGAGATGGACAAGGCGAAGGTCGCCGGTGCCATCGCGAAGGCATCACAGCGCACGCTCATCTTCACCAACACCAAGCGCGCCGCCGACCGGCTGACCCGCGATCTCGAGGACATCGACGTGCGGGTCAAGGCGGTCCACGGCGACCTGCCTCAGAAGGCACGCGAGAAGGGCATTGCGGACTTCGCCGCCGGCCGGCTCGATGCACTCGTCGCTTCCGACGTCGCCGCACGTGGCCTCGACATCGACGAGATCGACGTGGTGATCCACTTCGATCCGCCGCCCGAGCACAAGACGTATCTCCACCGGTCGGGCCGCACCGCTCGTGCCGGGACCAAGGGACTGGCGGTCACGCTGGTCCTGTGGAACGAGGAGCTGGTCGTCAAGCGGCTGCAACGGCGGCTCGGCCTCGACGATCTCCCGATCGTCGAGATGTTCTCGAACGACGAGCGGCTCGCCGACCTCGTCGCCTGGGACCCGCGCGACGCCATCTGAAGCCCGGTGGCGGGTCTGCTCGCGTACGCGGGCGCCCGCGCCGCGGAGTACTTCGTGACGGTGGGACAGCACGGTTCGCCAGAGATCCGGGCCGCCTCCGACGTGTGGTGACCGGACCGCCGTGACTGAGACACTCGGTGACCTCCGGAAGGGCCAGGCAGATCGAACAGCGCCGGTCGAGTGCGGCGTCGACGGAGGTCACCCGATCGACACTAGGCGGGTGGCGACGGGAGCCCGAGACGGTCTCGCCACCACGCGCAGACGGCGTCGTCGCAGTGGTACGCCTCGGTCATCGTTGCGCCGAACCGCAGCAGCGCCTCGGCCCGCTCGGAGGGCGATCCTGCCGACTGGGCCTCGCCGAACTGCTGCGCTCCCCTCGACCAGAGCCGCTCGTCGACCGGCAACGGAATCGCTCGGACGTCCGATGCTGCGAGCTTGAGCGCGTTCGCCGACAGCGCAGTCCCGGCACGCCGCGCGAGCGCCCACGCGTTGACCGGAGGAGATGCGATCGCCGCGGCCACCATCCACACGTCGGCGCGGTCGTGGGCGATGACGTTCAGGACCGGGACCGATCCGACGCAGACCCCCGCATCGTCGACCACGGCCTCGATCACCCGCGTCTGGGTGGCGACCAGGACCTTCGGGCGTCGTAGCCGTTCCACCCAGGCGCGGACGGTCTCCTGCTCGATCGCCTCGACGTCGATCACCGGCCGGAGCCACCGCTGTTTGGCGAACCGGATCGGACGGTCGGCCCAGTGCAGTTCGCCGAGGTCGATCGCACCTGAGGTGATCAGCCGCGGCTTCTCGCGGGCCGGGTCGGCGCCCGAGCTGCGCACAGCAGGGGCGAGCCCGTAGTACTCGTCGCGGAATCCGGCGATCACGTCGGCTCGATCTCCCACCGTCGGGTTGTCACCGAGCTCAACCGGCGGCACGCCGTCGGCCGCTGAGAGCAGGCAGGCCCACGACTGTGGGTCCGGCGCGGCGATCCGTGCCATCGGTGCCGGGCCCCGGCCGCGAGAGATCTCGACGAGACCGGTCCTTTCACCCGCATCGGTGTGCAGGACACACACGCGGACCCCGGCGCCGAAGGTGTCCGGCTCGTCGAACCAGACCGATCGAAGCGATGAGCGTTCGGCGACCCGGCGGCGGATGCCCTCGGTGTCCCGGGTCGCCAGGATCGAACGCGGCAGGACCATTCCGACCCGTCCGGTCGGCCCAGCGGTGTCGATGGCCCACGCGAGGAACAATGCGGCGTCGTCGGTGTAGGCGGCGACGTCGCGTCCGAATCGTGCCTGCAGAACCTCTCGACGCTGCTCGTCGCGGGCAGAGGCCCGGTCGAGCTGGTCGAGGAACGGTGGATTGCCCACGACGACGGGGACGGAACCCCCCTCGCCGGCGGCCGCCGTCTCGTTCACCAGTGGATCGACGTTCGCGAGCTCGATGCCGGCCCAACTCGTGCCGTGCGCATGAGCCCACCACCGTGCCGCCAGCTCGACCACTTCGAGCGAAGGACCGTCGACGTCGCACCCGACCAGGCGTTGGAGCGCATCGGCCGGCCCGACGCCACAGCTCACGAGGCGGTCGAGTGCCGCCATGAGGAACACTCCGCCCCCGCACGAAGGATCGATCACCGGCCCGCACGCGGCATCGACGACCCGTTCGACGATCTGCGTGGCCAGCCATGGCGGTGTGAAGTGGGCGCCTCGTCCCGAGCGCACGTCGGTGTGCAGCGAGGCCTCGAATGCCGTCCCGAGCGCGATCCACGGTTCGAAGTCCGGGTCGAGCACGACCGGTTCGCCGCCACCAGCTCGTTCGATCGGCACGCCGGCGCGGTACGCCGCGGCTCGCGCCGCGACGACGAACGAGGACTCGACCACCACGCCACCGTGCCAGATCCCGGGGTCTGCCGTGGATCTCTGCGTTTGTCGTGGTCGGCGGTGATGTGGCGGGTCGCATCGACGGCGGACAGACGAATGCACGGCAGTCGGCGCGTAATGTGCCGCGCCATGGAAGGCATCTTTGGTGACATCTTCGAAGCGGTGGCCGAGGCGGTTCCCGACCGGCCTGCGCAAGTCTTCGGTGATCAGACGTATTCGTGGCGCGACCTCGATCGCCGGGCCAATGCATTGGCGCGTGATCTCCTCGACGCAGGACTCTCCGAGCAGTCGAAGGTCGCGGCCTACCTTTACAACCACCCCGCGTTCCTCGAGACCTACTTCGCCTCGTTCAAGGCCGGGCTGGTGCCGTTCAACACCAACTACCGCTACGGCCCCGGCGAGATCACCTACCTGTTCGACAACGCTGACGCCGAGGCCGTGGTCTTCCACGCCACGTTCGCACCGCTGATCGAGTCGATCCGCGCCGATCTCCCGCTCGTCAAGCGCTGGTACGTGGTCTCCGACGGCGAACCCGAGCCCGATTGGGCCGTGAACTACGAGTCGGTGGTCGGTGGTGGTGCCGCCCGGGTGGTGGCCCCGTGGGGACGCAGCGGGGATCACATCCTGATGATCTACACCGGTGGCACGGCCGGCATGCCCAAAGGGGTCATGTGGCCCCAGCGTGATCTGTTCCACGTGCTCGGCGCCGGCGGCAACCTGGTGCTCGGCAGCCCGCCGGCCGAGAGCAACGACGAGATCGGCCGGCGCGCCGCTGAGGCGGGCGAGGCCCGGCAGCTGCCCGGGTGCCCGCTCATGCACGGCACGGGGCAGTTCACCGCGTTCGTCGCGCTGACCGGTGGTGGAACGATGGTCCTCAATCCGAGCCGACACTTCGATGCAGCCGAGATGTGGAGCCTCGTCGAACGAGAATCGGTCGGCTCGATCGTCATCGTGGGCGACGCATTCGGGCGTCCGCTGCTGGCCGCCCTTCGGGCCGAACCCGATCGGTGGGACCTGTCGAGCCTGGGGCTCATCGTCAGTTCGGGCGTCATGTGGAGTCAGGAGGTCAAGGACGGACTCCTCGAACACCTCCCGAACGCGCTCCTCTACGACAGCTATGGCTCGTCGGAGGCCGTGGGCCTGGGAGCCTCGGTCTCGGCTGCAGGTCAGGCTGAGCAGACGGCGACCTTCAAGCTCGGTGATCGGGTGAAGGTGTTCACCGAGGACGGCCGTGCGGTCGAACCCGGATCGGACGAGGACGGGTTCGTCGCGATCGCCGGCCACGGCCCGAGCGGCTACTACAAGGACGAGGAGAAGTCGGCGCAGACATGGCGGGTGATCGACGGGGTGCGCTACGGCATCCCTGGCGACCACGCCAAGGTGAACCCCGACGGCACCCTGCAACTGCTCGGGCGCGGATCGGTGTGCATCAACACCGGTGGCGAGAAGGTCTTCCCCGAAGAGGTCGAGGAGGTGCTCAAGCAGCACCCGTCGGTCGAGGACGCGGTGTGCGTCGGTATTCCGCACGAGCAGTTCGGCGAGTCGATCTGCGCGGTGATCGAGCCGGCGAACGGAGCGGTCGATGCCGCCGAAGTGATCGACCATGTGAAGGAGCGACTTGCGCACTACAAGGCTCCGCGTGACGTGGTCGTGATCGACACGATCGGCCGGGCCGCCAACGGAAAGGTCGACTACAAGGGCCTCCAGGCCAAAGCACGCGAGGTCCTCGACCGGTGAGCATGTGGGGCTCGAGGTTGCGGGATCGTCTTGCGTCCGGGGTCCCGGTGCTGATGCCGGGAGCGTGGGATGCGCTGTCGGCCCGGCTGGCTCATCGCGCCGGCTTCGACACCGTGTTCCTGAGTGGCTACTGCGTGTCGGCGACGCTGCTCGGTCTACCTGACTTCGGCTATCTCAGCCAGACCGAGATGGCCGAGACGGCGCGACGGGTCTGCACGGCCAACCCCGAGCTCATGGTCGTCGTCGACGGTGATACCGGCTACGGGAATCCGCTCTCGGTTCGCAGGACGGTCGACCTGTGGGAGGACGCGGGCGCCACCGGGATCTTCATCGAGGATCAGGTGTGGCCGAAGCGGTGTGGCCACATGGACGGCAAGGAAGTCGTGCCCGTCGACGACTGGTTGGCGAAGCTCGCCGCAGCCGTCGAACAGCGGACCGATCTGTTCGTCACCGCGCGCACCGACGCGCGGGCCGTGATCGGACTCGACGAAGCCATCGACCGGGCACGAGCCGCGGTCGAGGTCGGCGTCGATGCGGTCTTCGTCGAGGCACCCGAGTCGATCACCGAGCTGCAGGCCATCAGCGAATCACTTCCCGCCGTGACGCTCGTCGCCAACATGGTCGAGGGGGGCAAGACGCCACTGCTCACGCCCGCCGAGCTCCACGACCTCGGGTTCGACCTGATCGTGTCGCCGTTGTCGGTGCTGTTCGGTGCGGTCAGGGCCATGCAGGTCGACCTCGCCACTCTGGCCGAACACGGCACGTTGCGCGACCACGTCGACTCGGTGGTCGGATTCGACGAGTTCGGCGACCTCGTCGACCTCGCCCACCACCAACAACTCGACGCGCGTTCGACCCTGCCCACCACCTGATCTTCGTTGCTCTCCCGCCAATAATTGGCGGGAGAGCAACGAAGATCAGGGGTTGTCGTGGTCAAACGGTTTCCTGCGCCGGCCAGGTCGGGGTATCGTTCGGCGGTCATCAAGAGCGGCCCGATACATCGGGTCCGGCAACCTGGGACTGGACACCCAAGGTGCCTCCCACCTCGGTGGGGATGTGGTCCGGAACTTCCGGTCAACGAAGTGCCAGTGCAGCGAGGGTGTCCGTCGAATGCGAGACATGGACGACCCCGACCTCCAATCCACGCCCCTGAGCCAGGACCCCCGTGGTGGACGCCGCGCGCACGCCAGCGCCCTTCCGGCCACCGGTGCCTGGCGGCCGGGAGACCCGGTCGCCGACCGCAAGTTCCTCCAGATCAACCCCGGCCGCCCCTTCGCCCTCGAGGGCGGCGACCTGTTGCTGGAACCCACGGTCGCCTACGAGACCTTCGGCACGCTCGATGCCGATGCCGGAAATGCGGTGCTCGTCTGCCATGCCCTCACAGGCGATGCCCACGTGGCGGGTCCGGCCAAGCCGGGTCAAGCCACTGCCGGCTGGTGGTCCGAGCTGATCGGGCCGGGCAAGGCCCTCGACACCGGTCGCTACTTCGTGGTGTGCGTGAACGTCCTCGGGAGTTGTCAGGGCACCACCGGCCCGGCGAGCCCGCATCCCGACGACGGCGAGCCGTACGGCAGTCGGTTCCCGGTCGTGACCGTCCGCGACATGGTGCGGACCCAGGCGGCGGTGGCCGACGAGCTCGGCGTCGACCGGTGGCTCACGATCGTCGGCGGCTCGATGGGGGGCATGCAGGCCCTCGAGTGGGCGGTGATGTACCCGCACCGGGTGCGATCGCTCGTCCCGATCGCCACCTGCCTGGCTGCATCTGCGCAGCAGATCGGGTGGTGGAGCACCGGGCGGCGGATCATCCGCCTCGATCGCAACTGGCGGGGAGGCGACTACTACGACGCAGCCGACGGTGACGGTCCGCACGACGGGCTCGCTCTGGCCCGCCAGATCAGCCAGATCACGTTCCGGAGCGATGATGTCTTCACCGAGCGCTTCGGGCGTGACGTGGTCGAGCCCGAGGAACGCTTCGAGCTGTGGCAGCGGTTCGAGGTCGAGCGCTACCTCGAATATCACGGCGACAAGCTCGTCCGCCGGTTCGACGCCAACAGCTACCTGGTGCTGACCAAGGCGATGGACCTCCACGACCTGGCCCGGTCGCGCGGCGGGATGCAGCGAGCCGTGCACCGCATCGAAGCTCCGCTGTTGTCGATCGGCGTCAGCTCGGACAATCTCTATCCCGCTTATCAATCGCGACAGATCGCCGAGTCGGTCGAAGAAGGCGGGGGGCGATCGCGCTATGTCGAGCTCGAAAGCCCCCACGGCCACGACGCCTTCCTGATCGAGCACGCCCAACTCGCCCCGACGCTGTCGGGCTTCCTGGACGAGATCCAAGAGGAGACGCCATGACCGATGACCTCCGCCCCGAGACGACGGCGATCCGGGCCGGTCGCGCCCACGACGGCGCGTCGCTCGCGCCGGTGCTGTGGCCGTCGACGACCTACCGGCTGGACGACCTCGACCGTGCCAGAGAGCTCAACTTCGCCGCCCGCCCGCCCGACTTCTACGGACGCAACGGCAGCCCGACGGTCAACGAATTCGCGGACGCGGTGGCCGCGCTCGAAGGCGCCGAGGCTGCACTTGCACTGGGTTCGGGGATGGGGGCGCTCTCGACCATCGTGTTCGCCCTGTGTTCGGCCGGCGATCACATCGTGGCCCAGCATCGCACCTTCTCGGTCACCAACCAGCTCCTCACCATGGTCTGCCCCCGCTTCGGGATCGACGTGACGTTCGTCGATGCGACCGACGTCGGAGCGGTCGAGGCGGCGGTCGAACCCGGCCGGACGATGCTCGTCATCGTCGAGACGCCGGCCAACCCCGGCCTCGATGTGATCGACCTCGCGGCGATCGGGCAGATCGCCGGACCGTTCACGGTCGTCGACTCGACGATGGCGACCCCGGTCGTCCAACGGCCACTCGAGCACGGGATCGATCTGGTCATGCACGCCGCCACCAAGGGCATCGCCGGTCACAACGACGCGATGCTCGGCGTGGTCGCCGGCGAGCAGGAACTGATCGACGTCGTGTGGCGGCACCACCTGGTCCACGGCGCCGTGGCGAGTGCCTACGACAGCTGGAACGGCCTTCGCGGTCTGCGGACCCTGCACGCACGAGTGCGTCAGCAGTCGGCGTCGGCCGCGGTGCTCGCCGATCGGCTGGCCGACCATGCGTCGGTGGCCTCGGTCAGGTACCCGGGGCGAGGCGATCACCCGCATCGCGACATCGCCGCGAGGCAGATGGAGAACGGCGGGACCATCGTGGCCTTCGACCTCGCAGGCGGGGCCGACGTGGGTGCCGAGTTGCTCAGGCGCTGCCGGCTCGTTCTGAGCGCAGCGAGCTTCGGTGGGCCCGAGACCCTCATCACCCACCCGGCCTCGACCACCGCCGCCACGCTCAGCCCCGACGATCGCGCGGCGATGGGAATCGGCGACGGCACCATTCGTCTGTCGGTCGGTCTCGAGCACGTCGAGGATCTGTGGGACGACCTCGACGCGGCGCTCGGCGGAGTCGACTGAAGCGGGCTCAGCCTCCGAGGAAGGCCGTCAGGGCTGCGATGTTCTCGGCGCTGCCGATGAGGCTGGGGAAGACCTCGTCCTCGCGACGCCGAGCGTCGCGCCAATCGCCCCGGCTCTCGAGCATGAGTCCCTTGGTGGTGCGGAGCGCGTTGACCGGCATCGCGCCGATCTCGCGAGCGACGGCCATCGCATCGGCGACGACCTCGTCGTCTTCGCTCATTCGCCATGCCAGCCCCGACCGCAGCGCCGTCTCGGCGTCGATCCACGACGCAGTGAAGATGGCGTAGGCCGCATCATGCCAGCCCATGGTCGCCGCCAGTGAGGCTGAGCTGCCCGCCTCGGTCGTGACGCCGAGGTTGACGAACGGCGCCTTGAGCCTGGCTGACCTGGCCATGAACACCAGGTCGCAGTGGGGGAGCAGGGTCAGGCCGATGCCGACCCCGACGCCGTTCACCGCCGCCACCAAGGGCTTGTCGAATCGCTCCAGGATGTCCATGAATCGATAGAAGCCGCGCTGGGCACCCTGGGGGATCTCGGGCGGATCGGCCATCTCGGCCAGGTCAGCTCCTGCGCTGAAGGCGCCGGGCGCGCCCGTGATCACGACGCAGCCGATCGCATCGTCGTCGAGCGCCGCTTCGAGCGCGTCGCTGGTCGCGTTCCACAGCGCCTCGTTGAACGCGTTCTTGGCCTCGGGACGGTTGAGCGTCAGGAGGCGAACGCCGGCGGTGTCTTCGATGTCGAGCACGGTCATCCGGCGAGTCTGCCAGCTCGGGATACCGTCGCTCGGGTGCCCGAGCTGATCGAGGTCGAGATGTACCGGCAGGCGGCCGAAGCCGTCGTCGGTGCCACCGTCTCGGCCGTCCCGACCCTCGACCCCCGTTACGCGCGTGGTGCGCCGACTGCGGTCGTGATCGACGCACTGCGGGGCGCGACGATCGAGGCGGTTCGTCGGATCGGCAAGCTGTTGCTCCTCGACACTGATCGGGCCGTCGTCGGCGTGCGGTTCGGCATGACCGGCCGGCTGCTGATCGACGGCATCGGTCCGATCGACGCGCTCGAGTACGGCCCGACGAGTGACGACCGCCGGTGGGACCGACTCGTGCTGCGCTTCGCCGACGGCCGGCTGCTCACCGTCAATGACTCGAGGCGCTTCGGCCGGATCGAGATCGATCCCGACGAAGGATCGCTCGGACCTGAAGCCGGCTCGGTCACGGTGGCTCGTCTCCGTGGTGCCCTCGGGACGAGCCGGGCGGCGTTGAAGAGCCGCCTGCTCGACCAGCGCCGGCTCGCGGGGCTCGGCAACCTGCTGGCCGACGAGTCGCTGTGGCGCGCCGGGCTCGATCCGCGTCGGTCGGCCGGGGGGCTGGCCGACGACGAGCAGCGTCGATTGGCGCGCACGATCCGTTCGACCATCGGTGAGCTCACGGTTCGAGGGGGAAGCCACACCGGCGACCTCCAGCCGGAGCGTCGACCCGACGGGAGGTGTCCTCGAGACGGCGGACCGCTCCAGCTCGAGACCGTGGCCGGGCGGACGACCTGCTGGTGCCCGACGCACCAGCGGTGAGGCAGGACGCGTCACCAGTCGCGCCGCGGCGCGCCACTACAGTCGACATCTTGCGCAGGGTTCGACGAGATGGCAGGACGCCGACGCGCCGACGCGCCGTTGCGCTCGCCTTCGCGGTCGCACTGGCGCTCGGGGTGAACCTCGTGAGCGCGATGGCGCAGGTCGGTCCGCCCACCACCCCGCCGACCGAGCCGCCCACCACCCCCACGACCGCGCCCCCCACCACCCCGCCGACCGAGCCCCCCACCACCACGTCGACGACCACCCAGGTGACGGCACCTCCGCCGACGGCGGCACCCACGACCACGATCCGGCGGACGACCACGACGGTCCGCACGGCACCCACTGCCGTGTCGCCCACCGAACCACCGACCACGGCGACGACGGTCATCACCTCGACGACCAACCTGCTGGTGCCCGGCGACGGGTCCGACGGCTCGCAGTCGACCACCACCACGATCGCCGTGGCCAGCACCTCCGGGATCAGCGAATCGACCAGGGTCACCGCCATCGTCGCCGGGCTCGTCGTGATCGCGCTGATGGTGGCGATCATGACCGCGCGCTACTGGAGGATGACGAAGCCGGTGCCGCTCGCCGACAACGCAGCCCTCGATGTGCTCGAGACCGAGGACGACACCGGCGACGACTTGGACGAACCGGTCGAGCCCGCCACGACGTCGGGGCCCACTGCTCACGGCGCGCCACCCGGGTCCGAACCCGGCCAGGACACCGCCGCCACGTCGCCGGTGCCACCATCGCTCCCGAGCGTCGATGACGCCTCCGCACCGGGACGCAGCGTCTTCGCCGATCCGAGATGAGTCGGTCCGCCGGACCGCGGTACGTCGGCAACTAAGGTCGCCTCGGTGTCCGAAGCCTTCGATCCAGACGCGATGGTGGAGCGGTTTCGCGAGCGGGCTGCTGCGGTGAAGAAGCGAAATCTGCCGGCTGTCGGCGGCGACGAGCGCGCCCGTTTCATCGAGCAGGCTCAGACCGACTTCCAGGACTACGCCATGATCGGCGATGCCACGGCCGAGTTGGTCGACGGTGTCCTGACCCTCACCGTCGACCTTCGCCCCGACGCCGACGCCTGATCGGCCCGACCACAGGAGACTCACGTGTCCGACCCGAGCCAACCCGGCGATCAGCACCCACTCCCGCCGCCGCCAGGTCAGACACCTGCGGCCCCTCCACCACCGCCGCCTCCACCGTTGGCACCGCCTCCTCCTGCACCGGTCCCAGCTCCACCGGCGGCACCGCCGCCGTCTGCGGTACCGCCGCCGCCTCCACCGCCTGCACCGCCGCCGTCTGCACCGGTCCCAGCTCCACCTGCGGCACCGCCGCCGCCTGCACCGCCGGGCCCGCCCCCGCCCCCGGCTCCGGCTCCGGCTCAGGCTCCTGTGCCTCCGGCGCCGGTCGGCCCACCCGATCCTCACGGCATCGCTCCGGCTGCGGCGAGGCTCGGCAACTCGGCCAGGAAGAACGGCAAGGCGGGGTTCGCGATCCTGGGAAGCCTGCTCGCCGACGGTGAGGTCGTCGAGGCACTGTGCGTCGGTCGCTTCCACGACCAGGCCGGCCTGTGTGCCGTCACCAACCAGCGACTCGTCGTCCTCGGCGACGGCCCCTACAAGCCGGCGGTCGCGACCTTCGAATACGCAGCCGACCTCGCCGTGCAGGGCTGGGCCGACGACAAGGTCGCCGCGCTGGTGTTCACCCGCGGCGATCACAACGAGACGATCGACCGGATTCCGGATCGCCCGCTGGCCCAGGAGATCGCTCAGCGCGTGCGTGGCCACATCGCCGCCGTCTGACCTTTTCGCCGATCGAGGTCGAATTGGCAGGGGTCGCCTTGCTAGGTTCGTGGCTCGCAAGCGGATGTAGCTCAGCTGGCTAGAGCGCAACCTTGCCAAGGTTGAGGTCGCCGGTTCGATCCCGGTCATCCGCTCCAGAACACGTCCGACAGGGCCACCTCGGTGGCCCTGCGGCGCGTTCGGCTCGCCCCGTGCCAAGGTGTGCCCATGACCGATTTCGACCTGGCCGAGACCGATCGGCTCCTCACGACCACCAAGCAGGTGCGCAAGCGACTCGATCTGAGCCGGCCGGTGCCCCGCGAGGTACTGCTCGAGTGCATCGACATCGCGAGCCACGCTCCGATGGGCGGCAACCTCGAACGGAATCGCTGGCTGGTGATCGACGACCCCGACAAGAAGGCGATGATCGGCGAGGTCTACCAGCGCGTCGGGCAGCCGTACCTGGCTGCGAACGACCTCGAGGCCATGAGTCCACGTCAGCGCCGTGTCGTCGAGTCGGCTCGGTTCCTCGTCGACCACATCGCCGACGTGCCCGCGATGGTGATCGCCATGCGACTCGACCGGCTCCCTGACGGTGCGGGCAACGCCGAGGTCTCCGGCTACCACGGATCGGTCGCTCCGGGCATCTGGAGCTTCCAGCTCGCGGCCCGGGCCCGCGGCATCGGGTCGGCATGGACCAGCTTCCACATCGTCCACGAGGCCGAGGTCGCCGAGATGCTGGGCATCCCCGACACCGTGACCCAGATCGCGCTGCTGCCGGTCGGCTACTACACAGGTGAGTCGTTCGTCCCGGCGCCGAGGCGTCCAGCAGCGGAGATCACGTATTTCAACCAGTGGAAGCAGACGATCTGAAGCCCGTGTCGATTCGATTCGACGATGACGTCGACGCCGTCGACTGGGTCGTGGCCAAGGTCGCGCTGGCCGCAGACGACTTCGACAACGGGCGCTCACCCGACCAGCTGCACCGATCGTTCGCTCAGAGTCAGCACGTCGTGTTCGGATGGGATGGTGCCGAACTCGTTGCGATGGGCCGGCTCATCAGCGACGGGGTCTGCAACGCCTATCTGCTCGATGTCTGGACCTCGTCGAACCATCGTCGTCGCGGCATCGGGACCCAGCTCGTCCGACGCCTGGTCGAGGCCGTTCCCGGTCAGCACGTCGGTCTCCAGACCGCCGACCGCGGCGACTTCTACGGCTCGCTCGGCTTCGTAGAGCAACCTCGGTTCTGGTCGACCGTGTCGGGTACGTGGCTCGACGGTGAGGGCCGTTCGGCAACCTGACCGTTCGGTCAAGTGTTGGCTACGCTCGCCGCATGTCCGAGCTGATCGCACCAGAAGCCGAACTCAAGAAGGTCGAGGACGCACTCGCCGATCTGCTCAGGGACCACGATCCGTCTTCGGAGGATCGGGTCGAGTTTCGCGGGCACCAATACGACCACGGGCTGGCGTGGGTGCACTTCCCCGAGGGCTCCGGCGGCCTCGGTGTCCGTCCCGATCTCCAGAAGGTCGTCAACAAGGCGCTTCGGGAGGCCGGAGCAGCCGGGATGGACCCGTCGACGTTCTTCCTCGCCCTCGCCGGCCCGACCATCTTGACCCACGGCAACGACGAGCAGAAGGCCCGCTTCCTGCGGCCGATGTTCACCGGCGAGGAGAGGTGGTGCCAGCTCTTCAGCGAACCTGGTGCGGGCTCAGACTTCGCCGGACTCGGCACGAAGGCCGAGCGTGACGGTGACGAGTGGATCGTCAACGGGCAGAAGGTCTGGAACACGTTGGCCCACATCGCCGACTGGGGCATGTTGGTCACGCGATCGGATCCCGAGAAGCCCAAGCACAAGGGGATGACCTACTTCGCGCTCGACATGCACGCGCCCGGCGTCGAGGTCCGGCCGCTTCGTCAGATCACCGGCGAGGCAGAGTTCAACGAGGTCTACCTGACCGACGCCCGGATCCCCGATGCCGATCGCATCGGTGACGAGGGCGAGGGCTGGCGGGTGTCGCTCACGACCCTCATGAACGAGCGCAACGCCATCGGTGGCGGCGACGGCGGTGGCGATGGCGCGACCGGCGGGGTGGGCCCGATGGGTGCCCTGTTGCGCATCTGGAGCGAATTGCCCGACGATCAGAAGACCGGGGCCAAGCTCGACCGGGTGATGAAGCTGTATGCGCGGGCCGAGACGATGCGGCTCACCAACAAGCGAGCCGCACAGAAGGCACGGTCGGGCAACCCAGGTCCTGAGATGTCGATCGCCAAGCTGAACTTCGCCGAGACGAACAAGGCGATCTTCGAGGCCTGCGTCGATCTCATGGGCCCCGCCGGGCAGATCAACTACGACTTCACGTTCCGCCGGCCCGGCGAGTTGTCCCTCGGCGGCGTCGAACACGGCGTCGGCCATGCGTTTCTCCGGGTTCGTGCGAACTCGATCGAAGGTGGCACCAGCGAGGTCATGCGCAACATTCTCGGCGAGCAGGTCCTCGGCCTGCCCGGCGAACCGCGGGTCGACAAGACCATCCCGTGGAAAGACGTCCCCAGAAGCTGACTCGAACGAAGATCCTCACCTCGGCCAGAGGGGATCGGGGATCTCGAAGCCGACGTCGTTGCCCCAGCCGTTGCGGTAGCTGACGTCGTGGGCCGGGGTCCGCTTGGCGACTCCCCACCGCCCGGTCGGGTATCCCATCGGGACGCAGCAGTTCATCTGCCACCCTTCACCCGAGGGCACCCCGAGCAGGTTCGGGACCTCGTCGCCCTTGAACAGCAGCACCGAGGTGAGTGACGAGCCGACGCCCTCGGCACGGGCCGCCAACATGGCGCTCCAGACCGCTGGGAAGATCGAACCACCGGTCGGGTCGCCCTTGCTGAACGCGAACAAGAGCAGGGGGTACTTCTCGAAGCTCGTCGCGGCGTCGTCGACCGAGTTCTTGATGCGGGTCCACTGCTTCGACTCGTCGGAGTCGGGATCTTCTGCCGCAGCTGCCAATCGATCGGCGTAGAAGCCGGTCCACAGGATGTCGATGCAGTCTCGATACATCGGCCCGAGGCCGGCGAGCAGGTCGCGATCGTCGACCAGCATGAAGCGCCAGTCCTGGGTGTTCCCGCCCGACGGCGCACGCACCGCGGCGTCGAGGATGCGCTCCTGCACGTCCATCGGAATCGGGTCGGGCTTCACCCGCCGCATCGCGCGGGTCGTGTAGAGGGCTTCGTGAAGATCCATGAGCGTCTGGTCTAGTGCCAGACTGGGGGTCATGAAGCCCATCACTGCCCAGCCTGCAGCCTGGATCGGGGGAGCCCCCGTCAAGATCGTCGAGACGATCGACATCGGTGCGACCCCCGAGGCCGTCTGGGAGGTGATCATCGATCACGAGCGATGGCCGAACTGGTTCGACGCGCTCGAGTCGGTCACCAGGACCAACGACGTCGACGGCGTCGGCGGCACGCGTCAGGTGTCGATGAAGGCGATGACTGCCGACGAGGAGTTCCTCGAATGGGAGCCGGGTCGCCGGTTCGGGTTCACCGTCACCGCGATGAACCAACGCCTCCTCGAATCGCTCAACGAGAGGATCGAGATCGAGCCGCTCGACGGCGATCGCTGCCGCGTGACCTACACGCAGGGCTTCGCCCCGGTCTGGTGGGTCACGCCACTGTTCGCCGTCGCCAAAGGGCAGATCGCCAAGAGCCTCCGGGAGGGCTTGGCCGGCCTCAAGGTCCGCGCCGAGAGCTGAGTTCGCCCGAGCGCAGAGGCGCGCGATGTGGCAATCTCGCCAACATGAAATTCGGCATCGCCTTCGCAAACACCGGTCCGTTCGCGTCGGCTCCGGCCCTCGACACCTTCGCCAAGGCCGCCGAAGGCGCCGGCATCGAGTCGGTGTGGACCGTCGAGCACGTCATCTTCCCCTCGGCCTACGAGTCCGAGTACCCGTACGACAAGAGCGGCAAGATGGCGATGGACGTGAGTACCCCGCTCCCCGATCCGTTGCTGTGGCTGGCCTTCGTCGCCGCTGCGACCGAGAAGCTCCGACTGGCGACAGGGATCCTCATTCTCCCGCAGCGCAATCCGCTGGTGTTGGCCAAGACGCTCGCGACCCTCGACGACCTCTCGGGCGGGCGAGTCGAGCTCGGCATCGGCGTGGGCTGGCTCGAAGAGGAGTTCGACGCGTTGGGTGTTCCGTTCCGTGAGCGTGGCAGGCGGACCGACGACGCCGTCGAGATCCTCCGCAAGGCCTGGGCGGGCGACGAGGTCAGCCACCACTCCGACTTCTTCGATTTCGACGAGGTGAGCGTCAACCCCAAGCCCGTCAACGGCGCGATCCCCATCCATGTCGGCGGTCACAGCGTCGCTGCGGCCAAGCGGGCGGGACGGCTCGGCGACGGGTTCTTCCCCGCCAAGGGCGATCTCGCCGAGATGGTCGACATCGTCCGTCAATCGGCAGCCGACGCGAATCGCGACCCCGAAGCGATCGAGATCACCTTCGGCGACGCCGGCTTGTTCGGCGACGACCCGGTCGGTGCTGTTCAGGAGGCCGAGGCCAAGGGCATCGACCGCGTCATCATCCCGGCATTCCTGCACTGGGCCGACCCGGCCGAGAGTCTCGGCGCGTTCGGCGAGAACGTGATCAGCAAGGTCAACGGCTGAGCGCCGACTCGTCGCTCACTCGTTGAGCGAGAGGATCAGTCCCTCGTTCGGCTTCGCGTGGCCGGCGACGACCGACTGGTACGCACGCATCGCATCCTCGATGCCGCTGTAGCGGGTGACGGTCAGCCAGTCGTTGCTCCAGGCTGAGAACTCCTTCCACGTCTCGCCGACGCGGGCGTCGTAGCCGTCGCTTCCCCACTCGGCGAGTCGCTTGTCGATCTGGCTGGGCGCGAAGAACATGGCCGGCGCCGGACCGGGGAGGGGGTCGCTGCTGCGCGGTGACTCCCAGTGGGTCATCCCGATCAGCATCGAGTGGCCGAGCGTGCCGTCGAAGGTCCGGTGCACGGTCGAGACCGCATCAGAGTTCCCCGACATGTCGACCAGATTCGTCCTCACGGAGCCGTCGAGGTCGCCGAGTTCGTCGTAGGTCACGACTTCGTCCCAGCAGCCGAGCGAACGCACGAACTCGGCGTTGCCGGGCGAGGTGGCACCGATGGCGTGGTGACCCCGCCGCGTCAGGCACCACCCGAGGGCGATGCCGGTCTTGCTCGACGCGCTGAGGACGATGGCCTGCGTGGCTCCGAAGTCGTCGTTGTCAGCCAGGAAGTCGTCGGCCAGGAACGAGGTCGTGAACAGGCCGCGGATCAGGGCGGTGTGGTCTTCGCTCGCCGGGTCGTCGGAGGCCTCGAAGGTCCGGTAGACCAGGTTGTGGCTCGACCGGTGCTCACCCACATCGCGGAGCCCGCTGGCGCTCGGCTCGACGTTCACGACCACGTCGGTGGCGATGGGGAACCAGCCGAAGTAGCGGCCACCGACCGGCACGTCGGGGTGGGCCGATTCGACGACCTCACCGTGACCCATCACCGGGCTGCGGCCCCACGACAGGTCGAACGGATAGAAGTCCCAGTAGCCGAGCATGTCGCCGGCCACCATGTAGGTGACCGAGTTCGCAGTGAAGGCGAACGAATCGACTTTGAACCGCACTTGCCCGTCCTCGAGCGGGGCGTGCGGTTCCTCGCGCACCTCGACCGAGCGCGGATCGGATCGATCGACGACGACGAATCGAGTGGTGTCGGTCATGCACGAGACCGTAGGCGCTCGCGAGAGTACGTTGCCGATCATCACCGATCCCTCCGCCTTCGCCTCGTTCGGCCCGTACTCGGTGCTCCATCAGCCGGTGGTCTCGACGGTCAATCCCGCCGGGATCCACGTGGGCGAGTGGGTCAACATCGGCGCGTACTCGGTGATGGAGGCACTCGATCCCGACAAGGGTGTGCAGGTTCACATCGGCGACGGCACCTACATCGGGCACTTCCTGCGCCTGACTGCGATGGGCGAGATCCACATCGGGCAGGAGGCGCTGATCTCCGACCGGGTCTACCTGTCGGACAACAACCACCTGTACGAAGACATCACGGTCCCGATCAAGAGACAAGGGCTTCGCGACGGGCGGCGGCTCGAGATCGCCGAAGGTGCATGGATCGGCATCGGTGCCGTGATCTGTGGAGGCATCCGGATCGGCCGGAACAGTGTGGTCGCAGCGAACGCGGTCGTTCGTGACGATGTCGCCGACTTCACGGTCGTGGGCGGCGACCCGGCCGTGGTGATCCGCCGACACGATGGCGAGCAGTGGCAATGGGTCGACCCGCCGGCCACCTGAAAGCCGGTTTCCGGGATGTGACGGCTGCCACGGGTGTGCTGGTTGTCCGAAGTGCACCGTTACGCTCCGTGGGTTCTGGGTCGTCGGTTTCGAAGGATGCACAACGGTGTTCGCACGTCTGGGTCGGTTCTGCTTTCAACGTCGTGGGCGAGTGGTCATCGCATGGCTCCTGTTCTTGTTCCTGGTCGGTGGCCTGTCGAGCTTCGTCGGATCGGGGTTCAGCGCGTCGATCACCGTCCCGGACTCCGAGACCAAGGATGGGTTCGACCTGCTCGAGGAGAACTTCGCCGACAACGGGCTCGACGGACGCCAAGGCCAGATCGTGTTCAAGGCCGACTCGGGGGTCGACGACCCCGAGGTCCAGGCGGCGATGGAGGAGATGTTCGCGTTCGCTGCCTCGAAGGGCGGCGTCCAGGTGTCGAGTCCCTACGAGGATCCCGGCTCGCTGACGCAGGTCGCGCCGCCGGCCGAGGATGGTAGCCAGGTCGCGTTCGCCTCGCTGAACATCGATGGTGACTTCGACGACACCGATTCGTCCGAGCTCGGCAAGGAGCTCCGCAACGAGCGCCCGCAGATCGACGGTCTCCAGGTCGAGATCGGTGGTCAGTCGCTGGCCGAGTTCGAACCCCCCGAAACCGAGGTGATCGGCCTCTCGTTCGCCATCGTGATCTTGCTGGTCTCGTTCGGGTCGGTGTTGGCGATGGGCCTCCCGATCGGAACGGCGTTGGCAGGGGTCGCCATCGGTGGCGCCCTCACCACGCTGCTCAGCAACGTCTTCACGGTGCCCGACTTCGCCACGTTCATCGGCGTCATGATCGGGCTCGGCGTCGGGATCGACTACGCGCTGTTCATCGTCACCCGATACCGGTCCGAGATCCATTACGGCACGTCGAACCTCGACGCCGTCGGCATCGCGCTCGACACGGCGGGGAGGGCGGTGCTGTTCGCCGGCATCACGGTGGTCGTGTCGCTGCTCGGCATGATGATCATCGGTCTCGAGTTCGTGTCGGGCCTCGGCATCGCTGCGGCGACCACCGTGGCGGTCACGATGGTCGCCTCGATCACGTTGGTGCCTGCCCTGTTGGGCTTCGCCGGCGACCGCATCGAGGTGACGCGCTGGCGGGGGCTCATCGCGGCCGGTCTGATCGCCGTCGGGCTGTTGGCGTTCGGTCTCCTCGGCACTCCGGCGCCACTCGGGGCGAGTGTGCTTCTGGCGGTGCTGGTGCTCGTCCTGGGGTCGTTCGTGCCGGTCCTGAAGCGACAGGTGCCCGTCCCGGCCCCGAAGCCGATGCGCGAGACGTTCTGGTACCGGCTGAGCCGCGTGGTCCAGCGCCGGCCTTGGCAGTCGGTCATCGGCTGCACGCTCATTCTCGGCATCCTGGCGATTCCGCTGTTCGGCCTCCGCCTCGGCTTCTCCGACGAAGGCAACTTCCCCGAGGACACGACCACTCGCAAGGCATACGACCTGGTCGCCGACGCCTTCGGCCCCGGCTTCAACGGCCCGTTCATCGTTGCGGTCGGCGTCAACGAACCCGCCGATGCTCCGGCAGTTCCTGGGCTCGCCGAAGCCATCGCCGCGGACCCCGGGGTCGCGAACGCCTCGCCGGCGCTGCCCAACGATCCCGAGAACCCTTCGGCGTTCGTCATCCGCGTGGTTCCGACGACGTCACCGCAGAGCCAAGAGACGAGCGACCTGATCAACCGAGTCCGGAGCGACATCGTCCCCGTGGCGACCGGTGACACGACGCTCGATGTCTTCGTCACCGGCGAAGCCGCAGCCAGCATCGACTTCAGCAAGTACCTGGGTCAGCGCATCCCGGTCTTCTTCGCGGTGGTCCTGGCCCTGTCGTTCCTGCTGCTGATGATGGTCTTCCGATCGCTGCTGGTGCCCCTCAAGGCGGTGATCATGAACGTCCTGTCGATCGCTGCGGCCTACGGCGTGGTGGTTGCGCTGTTCCAGTGGGGCTGGTTCGGTTCGATCACGGGCATCGCCCCGGCACCCATCGAGCCCTTCATCCCCATGATGATGTTCGCCATCGTGTTCGGGCTCTCGATGGACTACGAAGTGTTCCTGCTGTCCCGCGTCAAGGAGGAGTACGACCGGACCGGTGATCCGGTCGAATCGGTGGCCGACGGCCTCGCGTCGACGGCCCGGGTGATCACGGCGGCCGCAGCGATCATGGTCGTGGTGTTCGGGAGCTTCCTGCTCGAGGACGACCGGGTCACGAAGATCTTCGGAACGGGCCTGGCGATGGCGGTGTTCCTCGATGCCACCCTCGTCCGCATGCTGCTCGTGCCGGCCACCATGGAACTGCTCGGTGCCAGGAACTGGTGGTTGCCGAAGTGGCTCGACCGCATCCTGCCGAACATCAGCGTCGAAGGCCACGTCCCCCACCACGAGGACGCGGACTTCGCTCCCGACCCCGGGGCCGCACCCGACGGCGAGCCTGTCCTCGTCGGCTCCGACTGAGGACCCTCATTTCGGCACGATGAGGGAGCCTCGGGCATGATGGCGGGCACGTTCGCCACCCGGGGAGAAACCACATGAAGCTGTCGATGACCCTGAACTACTCAGGAAATCCGCGCTCGGCCGCCAAGACCGCAGCCGAGTACGAGCAGGCCGGCGTCGACATGATCTGGGTCGCAGAGCTCTACAGCTTCGACGCCGTCAGCATCCTGGGCTACCTCGCGGCCAAGACCGAGAAGATGGAGCTGGCGTCGGGGATCTTCCCGATCTACTCACGCACGCCGGCCCTGACGGCCAGCACGGCTGCCGGCCTCGACGCGGTGTCCGAGGGACGCTTCGTCCTCGGCCTCGGAGCCTCGGGCCCGCAGGTCATCGAGGGCTGGCACGGGGTGCCCTACGACAAGCCGCTCACCCGCACCCGCGAGCTCATCGACATCTGCCGCATCGTGTGGAAGCGCGAGCGCCTGAGCTACGAGGGCAAGGCCTACACGTTGCCGCTGCCCGAGGAGCAGGGCACCGGGCTGGGCAAGCCGCTCAAGCTGATCAATCATCCCGTTCGCGAGAACATCCCGGTGTGGATCGCCAGTCTCGGCAACAAGAACGTCGAGATGACCGCCGAGGTCGCCGACGGGTGGCTGCCGGTCTTCTACTGGCCCGAGAAGGCCAACGACGTGTGGGGTCCCGACCTCGACAAGGGCAAGGCCAAGCGCGACCCGTCGCTCGGTGACCTCGAGGTGGCGGCCGGGGGCATCGTCGCGATCACCGACGACGACCACACCGCTCAGGGCATTCGCGACATGGGTCGAGCCATGACGGCCCTGTACGTCGGCGGCATGGGCGCCAAGGGCAAGAACTTCTACAACAACATCTTCCAGCGCTACGGCTACGAGGAAGCGGCGACCAAGATCCAGGATCTCTACCTCGACGGCAAGAAGGACGAAGCTGCCGCACTCGTTCCCGACGAGTACCTCCGCGCGACCTCGATGGTCGGCTCCGAAGCCGAGGTCCGCGATCGCATCGAGGCCTTCAGGGCGTCGGGCGTGACACGCCTCAGCATCACCCCGTTCTCCGACAAGCCACTCGAACTGATCGAGAAGGTCCGCGCCTGGGCCGAGTGAGGCCTCAGGCTGAGCTGGCGACCGAGCGAGGCTGCCAGATGGCAGTGTGGAAGGCCGCGTAGATCGGTTCGCCGCGGCCCAGGATCACCACGTCGAGGTCGACGAAGCGATGGCCCTTGTGCTCCCGCTCATCGGTCACGCGCGCTCGCACCTCGGCGGGGTCGCCGTCGGTCAGCACTCCGAGATGATGCGCGTCGGTTCCCACGTGAATCCACGGCCCGAGGACGACGTTGCGTGACAGCACGGTGTTGCAGAGCCTTGCGAGGAAGCCGGGGTGCGAGATGCCGCGCTCGAGGTACCGCGGGTCGGTCTCTCGGATGTCGCCGAGGTAGGCCGCCGACTTGGCTGCGTCGAACGTGAACTCGATCGAGCCGAGTGTCGACCCGACCTCGAGACTGGCCGCGCTCGCCGGCGGCCGCTGATCGAACGGTGGGGGAGTACCGGCGTCGACGTCCGGAACCGCGACGCTGCCTGCATCGATCCCGGCGGAACCGGTGGCGCACTCCGTCCCTTCCGGGTCGGTGACGGTGAGCGATCCGTCCTCCCCGAGCGTCGCCGTCGCCTGTTCGCCGTCGTAGGTCGGCTGAGCGAACCGTGCCTCCAGGTGGCCCGACGTGAGGAAGTCGTCACCCCACCGGTCGACGCACGGGTGCACCAGATAGGCCCACACGTCGACGCCCGGCACCAGGCCGCCCCGGAAGCCGAACTGCCGAGCGACGGCATCGTCGTGGATCTTGTTCATCGAGTCGGTGGCGGTGTTGAACGCCTCGACCGTGTGGGTCCAGCTCATCGTGGCCCGAAGACGACGCCTGCGAGATCGGCGGCACGCTCGGCGAAGCGTGCGTCGCGGCCGAGGCCGTCGTGGATCTGGTCTTCGACGAAGCACGTCACGAGGTGGTTGCGGATGACCCGTGCCGTCCCGTCGGGATCACCGTCGAATTCGGGGAACGAGTCGGTGAGCCACGCTGCGAGTGTGGCGTCGAGGACCTCGACCAGGCCGAGTGCTTCTTGTCGGGCCGTGGCATCACCCCGGACGGTCTCGCCGATCAACAGCTTCCAGGTCTCGTCCTCGGCGACGCCCTCGCGAAGCAGCCAGCGAAGCAGTGCGGCCAGCCGCTCTCGTGGGCCGAGGGCCGCATCGGCGACCGGAACCTGGGCGGCGAGCTGGTCGGGATAGCGCCGCTCCTCGATCACTGCCCGGAGAAGGTCGGCCTTGGACGGGAAGTAGTGATAGATCGTCGCCACGTTGAGGTCGGCTGCAGTCGCCAGCTGCCGCATCGACATCGCATGCGCACCTTCATCGCTCATCAGCGTGCGCGCCAACGCCAGGATGCGGGTTCGCTGCGCAGGCTCGGCGACGACGGACACGAGGCCTACGGGGTGTGTTCGGGGGTGAAGACGGCGTTCAGTTCCCTGACCGACAGCACGAGCGACGAGTTGCCCCGGTCGAAGCGCCCCTCGTCAACCCGACGGATGTCGGGAAGGCGTTTGAACAACTCCTCGAGGACGACGCGCACCTCGGCCTTGGCCAGGTTGGCGCCCATGCAGAAGTGGGTGCCGATGCCGAACGCGAGATGGGGGTTGGGGGAGCGGTCGACGATGAGTTCGTCAGGATCGTCGAACACTCGCTCGTCGCGGTTGGCCGACTGGTAGAGCATCAGGACGCGCTGGCCCTCTTCGAAACGATGGCCCTTGTAGTCATGGGTCTCGGTGACCGTGCGGCTGAAGCTGAGCACCGGACTCACGAAACGGATCAGCTCGTCGACGGCCAGGTCCCACAGGCTCGGATCGGCGATCAGACGGTCGCGCTGCTCGGGGAACTCGCTCAGCGCGGCGAGCCCGCCCGACAGCGCGTTGCGGGTCGTCTCGTTGCCGGCGACCACCAGCAGCACGAGGAACATCAACAGGTCGTCGTCGGACAGCGTCTCGCCGCCGGGAACGGTGCTGTAGTCGTGTTCGCTCTCGAGTTCGCCGGCGTCGAATGCGCCGGTCAGCAGGCCGATGATGTCGTCCACCGGCTCGATGCGACGTTCGGCGATCAGCTCGGTGCACAGGGTCGTGTACTCGCCGAACGCCACCGCTGCTCCGTGGATGGCGGGGTGGTCCGGATCGGTGTGGCCGTCGCCCTCCATCATGGCGTCGCTCCACCGGTAGAGGTCGGCCCGGATGGCGGGGTCGATGCCCATCATCTCGGCGATCACGATGAGCGGCACGTGGATGGCGAACTCGGACACGAAGTCGATCTCGCCGCGCTGCGCGATCTCGTCGATGATCTCGTTGGAGAGTTCACGGATGTGGTCGGTGATCTCGCGCACCTTCCGGGGCGTGAACCCCTTCGACACGATCCGCCGCTGACGGGTGTGCTCGGGGTCGTCCATCGAGATGATCGACATCGGCGCGGCGATGTTGGGCCGCACCCCCTGCGCAGCCGAGTAGAGCTCGGCGTGGCGCGACACGTGCGACACGTCTTCGTGCCGGCTGACCACCCACAGGTCGTTGATCGCGTCCCAGAAGACCGGGGCCTGGTCGCGGAGCCAGCGGTAGCCCTCCCAGGGATCGTCGTAGAAGCGCGGATCGAGCGGGTTGATCTCGAACGGAGGTGTCGCGTTGTTCGGGAGGTCGGTGACCGTCATGGGCACCAGTATCAATCAAACGCTCGTTTGGGAGCAAGCACCGCACCCAAATTGGTCCACACGGCCACCGGTCGGCGCTGGTTCAGGCGCTGGGTGCCGGCTGGGCGCCGCGGACGAGGCGGCCGGGGCGTGCTCCCGTGTCGGTGCCGTTGCGGTAGGTGACCACACCGTTGCAGATCGTGGCGTCGTAGCCGACCGAGCGCTGGAGGAGACGCTTGCCGCCGGCGGGGAGATCGTGATGCATGACCGGATTGTCGACCTGGATGCGGTCGTGGTCGATCACGTTGAGGTCGGCGCGGAAGCCGGGCGCGACCACGCCGCGATCACCGAACCCGAAGAGTTCGGCCGTCGCCTGGGTCTGCTTGTGCACGATGAACTCGAGCGGGATCTGCTCGCCTCGGGTGCGATCGCGGGTCCAGTGGGCGAGGTTGGTGGTGGGCGTGCTGGCGTCGCAGATGATGCCGACATGGGCACCGCCGTCGCTCAGGCCGAGCACGGCCTGGTCGTTGAGGAGCATCTCGCGGTTGTGGTCGGAGTTGCCGCGGCTGTAGTTGAGGAACGGGACCATCAACATGGCCCGCCCTTCGTCCTCGAGGAGGGCGTCGTAGACCGCTTCGAGTGGCGTGACCCCGTTGGCTTCGGCCACCGCGACGATGGTCTTCTCTGGTCCGGGCTCGTAATCGGGTGGCGTGCCGATCACGTAGGTCATCGCGTAGGCATCGTCGAGCCGCTTGCGTGTCTCGTCGTCGAGGTCGCCGTCGACGATCGACGCTCGCACGTCGGGATCGGCGAGGCGGTCGACGAGTTGCTCGAAGGGCAGTCCCTGTGCCTTGAGCTCGGTGTAGGCCGGGACGGCGTCGAGGATGTTGTAGGTCGTCTGGTGTCCCGACAGCAGGCCGAACGGCCGCCCGGGAACCTGCGGGAACACCTGCGCGCCGTCGGCGGCCGCCCGGGAGCACAGGTCGAGCAGCTTCTGCCACAGGTCGGGGGCGTCGTTCACCTGGAGTAGGGCGAACGTGACGGGTCGACCTGTCTCGGCCGAGAGGCGGACCATCCAGTCGACTTCCTTCTCGGGCGACACCACGTCTTCGCCCGCGGCCCCGGCGGGGGCGAGCTCGATCAACCCCTTCCCGAGGTCGCCGAGTGCTCGGCCGATGCCGAACAGCTCGTCCTCGGCGGCGAAGGTGCCGGGCACCGGTTCGCCGTCGATCGCCACGTGCACGATGGTGCGGCTGGTCGAGAATCCGAGTGCACCCGCAGCCACGGCCTCGCGCACGATCTCGGCCATCTGTTCGATGTCATCGGGCGTGGCCGGCTCGTTCTTCGCGCCACGCTCGCCCATGACATAGGCCCGAACGGCACCGTGAGGCACCTGGGTACCCACATCGACGGTCCATTCGAGCTGATCGAGGGCGTCGAGGTATTCGGGGAAGGTCTCCCAGCTCCACGTGATGCCCTCCGAGAGAGCGGTGCCGGGGATGTCCTCGACCCCTTCCATGAGGCCGATCAGCCACTCTTCCTGTCCGGGCCGCACCGGAGCGAAGCCGACGCCGCAGTTGCCCATGACCAGCGTGGTGACGCCGTGCCAGGCCGACGGGGCCAGCTCGGAGTCCCACGTGGCCTGACCGTCGTAGTGGGTGTGGATGTCGACGAAGCCGGGTGTCACGAGTCGACCGGTGGCGTCGATCTCCTCTGTGGCGGCGACGCCCGTGAGGTCGCCGACGGTGGTGATGACGCCGTCATCGACCGCCACGTCGGCGAGACGTGGTGCGGCTCCGGTGCCGTCGACCACGGTCCCACCGCGAATGATCAGATCGTGGGCCATGGGAGCTCCTCCTGGAGTCAGTTCTCTTCGAGTGCGAAATAGGTCTTGGTGTCGGACACGCCGTCGGTGGTGAGCAGGAGCCCGTCGGTGGCGTCGGCCGGAACCTCGAAGCACAGGTTGCCACGAACTGGCGTGTCCTTGCGGAGTCGGCCGTTCGCATAGAAATCATCGGGGACCGCGGGCCCGCACTCCCTGAACTGGGCCGGGAGCTCGGTCCCGTCCGCGAGCCGGATGCCCGGGAGGAAGTCGTCGGCGGTGATGAAGAGGTCTTCGACCGCGGTCAGCTCGATGTCGATGAGGACATAGACCGAGCCCTCTGACGGCGTGGGATTCTGTCCGCTGGCGGCGACGACGGTGTCAGCGGCATCGAGGTCGGCCGAGCGCACCTCGAGCTGCCAGATGCCGAGGATCCACGACTGACCCATGGGGATCGGGTTCTCGAGCGTGCCGAGGGGTTCGAGCGAGGCGGGTCCTCCGCCCGTGGTGGGCGTGGTGGGCGGCGTGGTGTTGAGGGTCGGACCGGCGATCGTCGTGTCGCTCGATGTGTCGGTCGCCGAGGCGTTCTCGGAGCTGTCGGCGCCGCGGCCGAGCTGGAACCCGAAGACCAGGCCGACGATCAATGCGATGATCCCGACGAACACGGTGACACCGTGACGGCCGGGTTGGACGACGACGGTGCGCGAACCTGTCGGGCCCGAGCCGAGCGGCGTGATCGAACCCTGCGGCGGCTGGTCGGGCCACTGGAATCCGCGGGGCGGAGGCCCCGGAGGTATGGGCGTCTTTGTCGCCATCGCCACGAAACTACCGGCCCCGCGCCCGAACCCGACCGCGGGGACTCCCGCGCCGCCGGAACGGAACGGTTGGCCAGGCCGCCCGGATGCCCCGCTACAGTGCCCCATCCCAGGCGGCGTGGCCGAGTGGCTTAGGCAGGGGCCTGCAAAGCCCCGTACGGCGGTTCGATTCCGCCCGCCGCCTCACTAGCATCTTCAGGAAACTAAGTGCTCCCGCTACGGAATACTCCGTGCTGTTGCTACAGCAAACGCCCAGAAAGGGTGGGAGGCGGTTCGAGGGCGGAGTCTTGAGCGTCGGCCTGCGGAGCCGCGTCCTCGCGTGTCCCTGGTCCTCCGCGGCTAGGGCGATCGGGGCTGCCGTCTCCCGGGACCTGACCCGATCCCGGCGATCTGGGACAGCTATTCCGACGTGTCAGTAGGTGGATGGTGCCGCGCATTCAGGGTGGCCGTGCGAAACCCGGCTCTTCGAGCTTCTAGAGCCACCGTCGGCGCTGGAGTTCGGCATGCAGGGCACGTCTTGGGCGCTCGACGTGCCACTCGAAGTCCCGGAGGGACCGGCCCACGTTCAGCCGTTGGTAACGCTCGCGCATGCCGAGGACCTCGGCCAGATACATGGCGAGCAGGTGACTGCCCTGTGAACGTGGCTGAGTTGCGGTTTCGAGCAACTTCGCTGCCCGGTCGACATCTTGTTCTCGGAGTGCGATCAGGGTGAGCACGACGAGCCCGTCGGACTCCATCTGAGCTACCCGCCCGGAGGCACACTCGACGACGTGCTCGCGAACGTCGTGCGGCACCGGCCCGGGTTCGGTCCCGGGGTCGAGGGGCCCGAGCGACGCGAGACAGCCGACGTATCCGCTGACAAGTCGGGTGCCAGTCTCTCGCCAGATCGACGATGTGGAGATCTTCTCGACGTTGCCCAGGGCCCTCGTGACCGTGGCCATGTCGCCGTCGATCCAGGCCAGCACGGCGGTGATCAATCTCGTGTTGGGCCACAGCAACGGCACCGTGTCGAGGCTGGCTGCTGCCGCGTTGGCGAGTTCGGCGAAGGACCGTGCCGCCGCCAAGTCGAAGGTCGCAGCCGCGAGGACGCACCGAACTGCGAGTGCCTCCGCCTGTGCAGCACCGGTCGGGTCGGACCCATACAAGGCGATGAAGCGATCGACGTCCTGCATGGCTCGCACCGGATCGACGTACACCATCCCGATCGACCGAAACAGGTGGCCGAATGCGGCAGTGCGCGCGTTTGCGGACGTGCGCATGGCACGCGCCGCGGCGTAGGCCGTCGACCATGCGCCGGCGTGAGCTGCCGCATGAGCCTCGGCATGGCGGAGGTGGCCGATCAGGGCGGGGTCGCCGACGTGTTCGATGCATCGCTGCAGGCGCTTCACCCACGTCGAGGCGGTCGTGTAGTCGATGAGCGAGAGCGGGGCGAGCAGTGGCGCGAGCTCATCCCATCGTCGCTCGGCTTCGAGCCAGTCAGCGGCGGCGACGAGGTTCGAGAGATCAGCGTGGACCCTGACCGCTCTCCGTCGATCGGTGAGCTCGAACGGAGTCTCCACCCGCACCAACTCGGTGAAGCACTGGGCATGGCGTTCCCGGATCGACTCGGCTTCGCCGGCGTCGATGAGTCGGTCCTCGGCGTACGCCTTGAGGGTCTCCAGCAACTGGAATCGTCCCGGCCATTCCGGCGCAGAGGTGACGAGCGAGCGAGTGAGGAGCACCTCGACGAGATCGGCGGC
>DATKWD010000166.1:0-7057 GCA_035529695.1 Acidimicrobiales bacterium
CCCGGTCGACGAACACCTCGTCGGTGCCGTCACGCAACGAGCGCAGGAGCTTGGCCGGAGTGATCATCTTCATGTACTTGCACACCGCCGCCCGGTTGACCGGCACGAACTCGGTCACGGAGTTGACCTTCTCGAGCTGATGGATCATCCCGGTCTCGGTGGCCACGAGAACCTTCGCTGCCGTGGTCTTCCGGGCGGCGTCGACCATGCCGCCGGTCGACAGGATCTTGGTGCTGGTCTCGGGAACCACACCAGCCGACACGAGATACATCGCGCTGGTCGCGCAGCCGCACTCGGGATGCACGAACAACTCGGCATCGGGTTCGGCAGCGACCTGCGCCTTGAGGTCGGCGCCATTGATGCCGGCATGCACGTGACACTCCCCCAACCAGATGTGCATGTTGTCGCGACCGGTCATCCGCTGGACGTGGGCACCGAGGAACTGATCGGGGCAGAACAGGATCTCGGTGTCGCGCGGGATCGACTCGACGACTTCGACAGCGTTCGACGACGTGCAGCAGATGTCGGTCTCGGCCTTGACCTCCGCCGTGGTGTTGACGTAGCTGACGACGACGGCGCCCGGATGTTCGGCCTTCCATGCCCGGAGCTGACGGGCGTCGATCGTCTCGGCCAGGCTGCAACCGGCGGCGGCGTCGGGGATCAGGACCGTCTTGTCGTAGGCGAGGATCTTGGCCGACTCGGCCATGAAGTGCACGCCGCAGAACACGATCGTGGACTCCCCCACCTCGGCAGCCACCCGGGAGAGGCCGAGCGAGTCGCCGACGTGGTGGGCGATGTCCTGGATCTCGGGCACCTGGTAGTTGTGGGCGAGGATCACCGCGTCGCGTTCCTTCGCGAGAGCGAGCACCTGGTCTTGCCAGTCGCTCGGCAACACCTCGACGTTGACGGCCGTGTCGGTCACCCCGCCAGCGTACGCAGATCGGCTTCGGCTGCGACGAGCGGTTGCTCGGCGGCTTGACTGGTGCCATGTCACGTTGGTCCCCGTATGCCGCTGGTGCCCTCTTCGTCTCCGCCGGTGTCATGCACTTCGCGAGGCCCGACTTCTTCGAGTCGATCGTGCCCGACTGGTTCCCGAACGCGAAGCTCGCAAACCAGCTGAGCGGTGCCGCCGAGATCGCTCTCGGGGTGGGGATGTGGGTACCGCAGACCCGACGAGCGTCGGCCCTCGGACTGCTGGCACTCACCGCCGCCGTGTTCCCGGCGAACATCGACATGGCGCTCAACAAGGTCGAGCTGAAACCCGTCGACGGGAAGATGGTGCGCAGCGTCGGGACCGCGAACGGACCGCAGAACTGGATTCGCCTGCCGATGCAACTCCCGCTCGCCTGGTGGCTGTGGCGCGAGGCGGGCGCCGCTGCGTGAGCGCCGTTCACTGCACGTTCTACGGTTGAGCCATGGAAACGATCATCGATCGTCTGATCGCCGTCGCCGGCCGTTACGAGGGAACCGGACACGGCAGCGAGAGCGGCCCGTTCGACGCCACGATCGAGATCACCACGCTGCTCGGTGGAATGGGTGCAACGATCGACTACGCAGCAACGGCGCCCGACGGTAGTGAGCTGCACCGCGAGCACACGGTGCTGGCCTTCGACATGTGGTCGGGCGAGGCGACGCTGTACGTGCTGTGCGCCGAGTTGAGCGGCATGGGCCAGCTCGTGCAGGCGAGCGGTTCGACGTTCACCAACGGTCGGGGCACCGACGGCTTCGAGCTGCAGATCGAGATCGTGATCGCCGACCGGCTGGAGTACATCTGGTCGTGGGGGCAGCCGGGCGAGCCGCTCGCCGAGCAGTCACGGGCCGTGTTCTCGCTGCAGTGAGCCCCTCAGCGTTCCGACGGTCCTAGGCGCCAACCGCCGCGAGTGTTCGCTCGGCGGACGGCCCGAGGGCGTCGGCGAGAGCCATCCAGCTCGAGAGCGCGTCCTCGACTGACCGTCCCGACACCCGTTCGATGACGGCCGATCATCGGCGGTCAGTACCCGACCGCCGAGCGTCAGCTCGCGGCGCGGCGGTCAGTCGCGCCCAGAGCGATCGAGCGCGAGCACATCGGGACGTGAGTAGTGGCCGACAGGGTCGAACATGCGACGTCCCGATGGGATCCGCGACAGATCGAGCGTGGCCATCACGACGCCCGCCGAACCGATGAGCGGACCGGCGATCACCTCACCACCCGGTGCAACGATCGAACTGTTGCCGCGAGACATCAGATCGTCCTCACCGCCGTACATCTCATCGGCGTCGGGCAGATCGCGCGGCACGTCGCAGCCTCGGAGATAGGCGGTGACGCCAACGACGAACAGCTGGCCCTCCTTCGCGATGTGGCGGAGCGTGGGGACCCACTCGTCGCTGTTGTCCCAGGTCGGCGAGAGAAGGACATCGACCCCACGCTCGTACATCGCCACTCGTGCAAGGGGCATGTAGTTCTCCCAACAGATCAACGCCCCCACTCGCACGTTGCCGATGTCGACGGTGGTCAGCACATCGTCGTACCCATTGGCCCAGACCAGACGCTCGGCGCCGGTCGGCACCAGCTTGCGATGACGACCGGCGAGCTCGCCACGGTCGTTGACGTACACGACGGAGTTGTAGAGGCTGCCGGAGCGCACCCGCTCCGTGATTCCGAGCGCGACCCAAACTCCTGCTGCGCGTGCGGCTTCGAACACCGGCTCGAGATCGATGCCGTCGACGTCGACCGCTTGGGCGCTGAACCGGTCGTACCAGTCGCCGTCGCTCATCGGCGGACGACGCCACACCCAGTCGGGGTAGCCGGGCACGAAGGATTCGGGGAACACCACCAGATCAGCGCCCGCGCTGGCGGCATCAGCGACGTGGGCCGCGACCAGTTCGAGCGTTGCCGCGCGGTCGAGAAACGCGGGGGTCGCCTGGATCGCGGCGACGGTGAACGTTCCATCGGCTCCCGCTGGACGGCCGAGTTCACCTTCTCGATTCGACATCTCCCCTCCCCTGACGCTCGCGGTGCTTGCGCGCAGCGAACCTACCATTCTGTTTCCGACGGGTGGGTCGATGACGTATCGGCTCCTCCAGCGGACGATTCCCAGCGCGGAACGAAATCCAGCGCCGTGGGAGGCAAGAGCGAGACCCCATGATGCCCTGCACCGCCGTCGAGCTCATCGCCGTGGCACTCCGGGGCGTTCGCCGTCCACCTCGCGGACGAGGTCGACGAGCTGCGCGACCGTCTCGAGTCGTTCAGGACCGGTCACCTTTGCTTGCAGCGTCGTGATGCCGACGTCGCGGTAGAGGCGGATGCGCTCGCGAATCAACTCGGGTGGCCCGAGCAGGTTCGTCTTGAACCCGATGTCGAACGGCACGCGGGCCGCGGCCGCCTCGCGCTTGCCGGCCTGCCAGAGTTCGTACACCGCGGCGACGTCGTCGCCGTAGCCCTGTGCCGAGAACGCACGGTTGTAGAAGTTCTTCCCCGGTGCTCCCATGGCACCGATGGTGAACGCGTAGCCGTCCGCGTGGCGGCGACCCGCCTCCTCGGGATCGTCGGTGAACTCGACAGCGACCGGCATGACCAGGTCGAGCTGATCGATCATCCGGCCGGATCGTGCGCAGCCGGTGCGGACCGGGTCCAGGAACACGTCGGCGTGTTCGGGCATGAACGCGTTGCCCAGCCATCCGTCGGCGATCTCGCCGGTGAGCTCGAGGTTCCCGGGCCCGAGCGCCGCTATCACCATCGGGATCGGTTCAACCGGTGGCACCATCGAGCGGACCCCGCGACCCGAACCGTGCGGTGGGAGGTCGTACACCTCGCCGTGGTGGTCGAGGCGGTCACCCCGCGCGATCTGGCGGACGATCTCGATCGTCTCGCGCATCGTCGCGACCGGCTTGCGGAACGGCACACCGTGCCACGCCTCCATGATGCGCGGACCACTCGACCCCAGCCCGAGCACGAGACGACCACCCGACAGCTGCTGCACCGACATCGCCTGCATTGCGAGCATGGCCGGCGAGCGGGCACCCACCTGCACGATGCCAGTCGCGAGCCGCAACGTCGACGTGACGGCCGCGAGATGGGCGAGCGGCGTCAGCGCGTCATACCCCCACGCCTCCGGGACCCAGACCGACGTCGCGCCGACCCGCTCGCACTCGCGGACGAACTCGACATCCCCCGGGGACGACACCACCGCGCCGACCCCCACCTGCATACGATCGACAGTAGGCGGTCGCTCCAACCGCCGTGGGAGCCAACCGAACCGCCGGAGGCGAGGGACTGATGACCGACCGATTGCGCTACGCAGACGGACCCACGGCCGAGGTGTCACGAGTGATCGCAGCGTCGCCGGGCAAGCTCTGGGCGTACGTCGTCGACATCAACCTGCCGGCCAGGTTCTCCTCGGAGTTCCAGGGTGCCGAGTGGCTCGACGGTACGACCGAGCCGGCGCTCGGCGCCCGTTTCCGCGGGACGAACGAGCATCCCGTCGTCGGCAGCTGGCAGGTCGAGTGCACGATCGTCGAGTACGAGCCCGAGCAGGTGATCGGCTGGGCCGTCGAGGATCCCGCCGACCCGGCGGCGCGCTGGAGATTCTCACTCGAACCGGTCGACGGCGGAACGCGACTCACCCAGTGGTGCCAGATCGGCCCGGGCCGCAGCGGGCTCAGCCCTGCGATCGAGCGGATGCCCGACCGTGAGCACGACATCGTCGAACGCCGCCTCGCCGAGCACTCCGCCAACATGCAGAACAACCTCGACGGACTTGCCAGCCTCGTCGAGCCAGCCTGACAGAGGCAACGTTCAGGGGCACCCGGCCGCCGCAGTGTCGGCCGCCACGAGTGCCACTCTGGCCGTCTCACTTGCCGATGCTCTACCGGACGGCTCTCGTGCGAGGGGTGACGATGCGGTGGCACCTCCACGCGACCGACTTCTCCGGCTCTTCGGCGGCTCGGCCCTGCATTGCCGCCCGTCATTTCCGGGCGGGTTGCTGACCATCTCGCGGCACGGCATCGTGACCATGACGACCGCACCGGGCACCAACTCTCGGCACAAGTGTTCGCCAGATCGCGGGAGACTTCGAGCTGCTTCGAGCGGCGTCAGGTCGTGGAGGTTGCTCGCTGTCGCAGCATGATCACCGACGTCGCCAGCACGAAAACCATGGTGGCCAGGCCTCCGACAAAGCTGATACCGGCGACCGGACCAGCCGGGTCGCCGTCGGTGACGATCCACAGTCCACCGACCGGTGTGGCCAGCGCCGCCACAGCGGCGAGGACGCCAGTCCAGGTCGGGAGCACCGTCGAGCGGAAAATGACCACCGCGGCCGCTCCGAGGAAGAGCGTCGATGCCCACGCCATGCACACGAAGAACACAATGCTGTCGAACGCGGAGAAGGCAAGGAGCGTGCCGTCCGCGATCTCCTCGATGACCGACTCCTGCGCAAGCACCCCCCAGATCCCCAGGCCCACGAGCGACGCTGCGAACTGCACCACGACCCCGGTCCAGGACAAACGCGACCACAGGCCGTCGGCCGCACGATCGACATCGGTCGAGGCAAGCAGGTGGCGGAGGCCGACGGCGTAGATCAGCAGAAGGATGCCGACCGCCGGGCCCAGCCACGTGAACAGGCTCACCGCCGTGCCGTTGTCTGCGAACCACTCCCGGATCTCAGCCGGCGAGTCGTCGAGGAGCGGTGCCTGCGAGGCGATCGCAGCGCCGAGTCCGACGAACAACACGACGTGAATGATGCCGGCGATGCCGGCGAAACGCAGCCAAGTCGGGCGGCCTCCGACGCCCGATCTCGGTGTCTCGGACTCTGTGCGGGGTTCGGCGTCGGTCATGTTCCATGCCTTCGTTCTCGAGGCCCCTGTCGAGCCGTTCCGCAGCAAGCTACTCGGAGTCACGTTTCTGTCTCGGGATTTCCCCGAGGAGGGTCGGCGCCGAATATGACCCTCGCCCAGGTCATCATCCTGTTCGACAAGGTCGATACTCACGAACCCACCGTCGTTCTGCTCGGGCATCTCGATGCTGTCCATCCCGAAGACATCGATGACAAAGATCGGTTCGACAGCGCTGTCGATCGGACCCGCCAGACCATTGGTCCTCGCACTCCGATCACAACCATGGTCGCGGCGGATCCCCCGCGACTCGCTGAAGAGACCCACACGCCCCAATCCCTGCCACGCCGATGTGCCGGTCCGGGGAACCCGACAACGGCGGTCAAGGCGTCCACCTGTCCGCTACTCGGGGTCGGTCACCTCGTCCAGTGCCGCTCTGATCTCCGCGCGGGCGTAGCTGACCGCCTGACCAAGCGTCATCGTCGCGCCGTAGGCGACGTGTTCGTAATAGTCGGCGGCTCCGAGCGTGGTGCGCAGGTGATCGGTGACCCGGTCCAGGTCGGCGTTCATCAGCGCTGACGGGTGTCGGGCTGCGGCACCGTAGAGGGTCGCTGCCTGGATCGGGTGGTCGATGCGGTCGAAGAGCATCGGGAGGTAGGCGAGTGTGGGGGCGAGGTTTGAGGTGTCGCCGGTCTGGTGGAAGGTGTCGATGACCTGGTCGAGTGAGTCGAGGGCGGTCCGAACGTCACCGGCGCTGGCCTCGAGACCGGCGAGTTCTCGACTGAACACGGCCGCGAACAACCGGAGATTGTTCTTGCGTGCCACTCGCACGGCAGTCCGGTGCTGCTCGAGGGCCAGAGTGGGGTCGGTTCGAGTGAGCGCTCTTCCGTATGCGCTGTGGGCCAGGGCGACTTGGGACGGCACCTCGGTTGCCTCGGCGCGAGCGAGCATGTCGTCGGCGAGGCCGAGCGCCTGGTCGAATTCGTCCAGTGCCGGAAGGATCCACACGAGGTTGATCAGTCCCATTGCGAGGGCGTCGTGGGGGCTTGTACTGATCTCAAGAGTGATGGCCGCATATTGCTCCGGTTGACCCGCAAACAACTTGGCGAGTGCCAGCGACATCCGGTCCATTTCGTGGGGGACCTCCTCGAAGTCTCTCTTCGGAAGTGCGAGTCCGGTCTCGCTGTGGCCGATGGCCACATCTGCATCTCCGACGAATGAACGCCCGGCGGCGCTCATGTACAACCAC
>DATKWD010000167.1:0-24577 GCA_035529695.1 Acidimicrobiales bacterium
CTCGAGCGGGCCGGGATCCCGTCGGGGGGCGCCGCCGTCGGCCGGCTGGTCGTCCTGACGACGGTGGCACTGGCGCTCGCGACCTGGCGGCTCGGGTCGCTGCGACTGACCGGGAGCCGCGACTGACCGGTGGTCAGAGGACCGCAGGGTTCTGCGTCAGGTTCCAGATGACGAGCGCGAGGATCTTGTCGCGGATCTGGTCGCTCACGTCGACGAACTCGAGCCCGTACTGACGCAGCACCGCGCCACCCGGACTCCGTCCGTAGAGGCTCCGCGTCCGGATCACGACCGACGACTCGAAGCGGTGCGCCTCGCCGGGCCCCGGCAACACCACACTCACCACGAGTGCGGCGCCGACCTCGTGATCGCCCTGGGTGATGAGGCCGAGCCCGCCGGCGGAGAGGTCGATCACCTTGGCGCGTTGCGCCTGCGCCTCGGGATCACCCGGCATCTGGTACTCGGCATCGAGGACCAACGCGAGTCGGACATCGGATCGGTGCCGACGGCGATCGATGGTCACCGGGCGGGCGAGCGCATAGGGCGACTCGTCGTCGGCACGAACCTCGGCGACCACCGTGTCGAACAGGTAGACCGCATCGCCCGGGCGGTCGAAGCGCACCGAGACGAGCTGGCCGACCGAGAGGGTGAGCATGCCGTCACGACGGATCGGTATGTCGATCCAGAGCAGCTGGCCGGTGTCGGAGGTGATCGTCGCCGAGTAGCCACCCAGCGCGTCGCTCAGGTCGGACACGCGGATCGACGACCCCACGGTCAGTTGCGACAGTCGGTCGCCCGGGCCGGTCGCCTCGTCGTGATGTTGGGTCATCGGGTCCCCTCGGTCCGCCTCGTCGGCTCAGTTTCCCACGCGGGGCACGAGGTCGCGGCGACGGGCCGCCTCACAACTACGGTTTCTCGGCATGTCACGCCTGGTGCTGCTCCGTCACGGACAGAGCGAGTGGAACGCCGCCAACCTCTTCACGGGGTGGTGGGACGCCGATCTGACCGCGCTCGGCGCAACCGAAGCCGTACGCGGTGGGGCCCTGCTCGCCGAACGGCAGATTCTGCCCGACATCGTCCACACGAGCGTCCAGACCCGGGCCATCCGCACCGCCGATCTCGCGCTGCACGCTGCCGGTCGGAGCTGGATCCCCGTCCGCCGCCACTGGCGACTGAACGAGCGGCACTACGGCGACCTCACCGGGCGGAACAAGGCCGAGACCCTCGAGAAGTACGGCGAAGACCAGGTGCACGTCTGGCGGCGCAGCTACGACGTGCCACCCCCGCCGATCGAACCCGACAACGCATTCAACCCGACGAACGACCCCCGCTACGCCGACCTGCCGCCGGAAGTCCGGCCCGCCAGCGAGTGCCTCGCGGACGTGGTCGACCGGATGCTCCCCTACTGGCACGACGCGATCGTGCCTGACCTGGTCGCGGGCAAGGTGGTGTTGGTCGCAGCACACGGCAACAGCCTGCGGGCACTCGTCAAACACCTCGACGGCATCAGCGACGACGCGATCTCGGACCTGAACATCCCGACCGGCCAGCCGCTGGTGTACGACCTCGGCGACGACTTCCGGCCGGCCGAGGACCTCCCGATCGAGCATCGCTACCTCGCCGATGCGGACGAGATCGCCGAGGCGGCCGAAGCCGTCAAGAACCAGGCCAAGGCCTGAGGGACGCGAACGTGCCGCCCCGAAGGGCGGCACGTTCGACCGGGGGGGGTCCGGTCTGTGGGGTGATCTGCGAGCAGCTAGAGGGCGTCTGCTCCCATTTCTCCGGTGCGGATGCGCACGATTCGGTCGACGTCGGCCATCCAGATCTTGCCGTCACCGATCTTGCCGGTCTGGGCCGACGCGGCGACCGCGTCGATGACCTTCTCGGCGTCCTCGGTTGCGACGACGATCTCGAGCTTCACCTTCGGAACGAAGTCGATGGTGTACTCCGCACCTCGGTAGGTCTCGGTGTGTCCGCCCTGTCGGCCGAACCCCTTGACCTCACTGACGGTGATGCCCTGGATGCCGATGCCCTTGAGGGCATCCTTCACCGGTTCGAGCATGTGGGGTTTGACGATTGCGGTGATGAGTTTGAGCACGATGATCTCCTAGACGTTCGTGGGGGTGGGGGTGGTCGGCCGCAGCGAAGCGCTCGGCATGCCGATGCCTGCGAGGATGTCCGGGCCGTAGCCGGGAGCGCCATGCTCCTCGACGTCGAGGCCGGCGAGCTCTTCCTCTTCAGTGACTCGCAAGCCGACGGTGTGCTTGATCGCCAGGAACAGCAGGCCGGCCGTCACGCAGACGAACACGAAGTGGACGGCCACGAAGATGACCTGCGTCTGCAACTGGTCGAAGCCCCCGCCGTAGAAGAGTCCGGCGTCCTCACGTCCGAGGAAGGCGTCGTCGTAGGTGGCGAAGAAGGCGATCGACAGCGTGCCGAACGTGCCGCAGACGCCGTGGACCGAGATGGCGCCCACAGGATCGTCGATGCCGCGCTTGTCGAAGAAGTCGATCGAGAAGACCACGATCATGCCGGCGAGACCGCCGATGACGACTCCGGCCCATGTCTCGACCGCCCCGACCGGCGCCGTGATGGCCACCAACCCGGCGAGGAGACCGTTGGCCGCCATCGTCGTGTCCGGCTTGCCGGTGCGAGCCCAGTTGAAGAACATGCACACGACCGCACCGGCACAACCGGCCAGCAGCGTCTTGACGGCGAGCGGCATCACGAGGTTGTCGGCCGCGAGCTCCGAGCCCGGGTTGAATCCGAACCAGCCGATGAACAGGATCAGCGCGCCGAGCACCACGAACGGGACCGAATGGCCAGGGATCGCACGGGGCTTGCCGTTCTTGTCGTACTTGCCGATGCGTGGGCCGAGGACGATGGCGCCCATCATGGCGGCCCATCCGCCGGTGGCATGCACGATGGTCGAGCCCGCGAAGTCCGAGAACGGGATGTCGAGCTGAGCGAGCCAGCCGCCGCCCCAGGTCCAGCGCAGAACGGTCGGATAGATCAGCATCGTGATGACGAAGCTGTAGATGAAGTAGCTCTTGAACTTGGTCCGCTCGGCCATTGCCCCGGACACGATCGTCGCCGCCGTGGCAGCGAACGCGGCCTGGAAGAAGAAGAAGGTCGCGGGCGACAGGTTGAGGGCCTGGGTCGCGGCCGGGTCTTCGATGCCTTTGATTCCGAGCCCGAAGCCGAACCAGCCGCCCAGCAGCTCATCGCCACCGAAGGCGATGCCGTAGCCGACGGCGGCGAAGGCCAGCACGCCGGCCATGCAGTCCATGAGGTTCTTCATCATGATGTTCGAGACGTTCTTGGCCCGGGTGAGGCCCGCCTCGACCAGCGCAAAGCCGGCCTGCATGAAGAAGACCAGGACACCGGCGATGAACACCCAGAGGTTGTCGAGGACGATCTGGGTGGCGGGTTCGGCGACCTCCTGGGCCGACGCGGGGGCAGCGGCCAGGAAGATCGCTCCTGAGATGACCGCCGCTCCGGTGAGCAGCTTGAGCAGCTTGCGTTTCACAGTTCCTCCGATTGGGGTTTGGACAGGTGAGGTCAGGCCGCGCTGCCTGACGCAGGGGCCCAACGTAAGGAACCGTGGTTTCTCATCTGTTCGCGCTGCGTGACGGGTGTGCGACCGTTGTGTGTCGGCAATGTGAACGGGCTCGGGCCGGCTTTTCCCGACCCCGGGGATCTCAGGGACCTAACATCAGCCCATGGCCAAGCAGAGCTACGCAGATCATCTGTCCGCCGTGCCGTTGTTCGCCGCGTGCTCGAAGAAGGAGCTCCAGAAGATCGCCAAGGCGACCGACGAGATCACCCTTCCGGCAGGGCACGTCCTGATGGAGCAGGGGCAGCTCGGGCGCGAGGCGTTCGTCATCGTCGACGGGACGGCAACCGTCAAGCGCAACGGCCGCAAGATCGCCGAGCTCGGTCCTGGTTCGGCCGTGGGCGAGCTGTCGCTGCTCGACCGCGGCGAGCGCACGGCAACCGTCGAGGCCGAGACCGAGCTCACCGTGCTCGTGATCGGGCCACGCGAGTTCGGTGCCGTGATCGACTCGGTGCCGTCGCTGACCGGCAAGTTGCTCCAGTCGATGGCGACGACGATCCGCGACCTCGACTCGAAGGTCTACGGCTGAGCCGTCAGCTCAGGGATCAGCGATCTGCTCGACCAAGGGGTCCTCTTCGAAGAGGTAGCGCCACACGGCGCCGCCGGCAAGAGCTCCGAGGATCGGCGCGACCCAGAACATCCAGAGCTGCTCGATGGCCCAGCCGCCCACGAAGAGGGCCGGCCCGGTCGACCGGGCCGGATTCACCGACGTGTTCGTGACCGGGATGGCGATCAGATGGATGAGGGTCAGGCACAGGCCCACAGCGAGCGGGGCGAAGCCGACGGGCATCGTGCCCCGGGTCGCTCCGAGGATGACGAGCAGGAACATGGCGGTGAGGACGAACTCTGCGACGAAGCAGGCAAGCGCCGTGTAGAGGCCCGGGCTGTGGTCGGCGAATCCGTTGGCGGCGAATCCGCTCTCGGCCAGGTCGAAGCCAGGTTGGCCATTGGCGATGATGGCCAACACCCCGCACGCCACGATCGAGCCGGCCACCTGGACGATGATGTACGGCGCCACGTCCTTGCGCTGAGCACGCCCGGCGGCGAACAGCCCGAGCGTCACCGCTGGATTGAAGTGCCCACCCGAGATGTGCCCCAACGCGAAGATCCCGGTGAGCACGGTGAGCCCGAACGCGAACGCCACGCCGATGAATCCGATACCGAGGTTTGTCTCGGGCATGAATCCGGCGGCGAGGACTGCGGCCCCGCAACCACCGAGCACCAGCCAGAACGTGCCGAAGAACTCGGCGAGCAACTTGCGGGCCATGTGGCCTCCTTCGTGTGACCAACGCGACGAGCCGACCGCGAACCCCATGACTCGCGGCCCGACCACTGTGCCATAGCCCGGACTCGACGAGCTCCACGAGGCCGGCCACCCGACCCCACCGATCGCGCACGATCTGGGCCATTTCGGCGGAATCGTCCGATGTGGGCGAGGCGGGCAGCGGCACCACCGCTTACCATGGTCGCCTACTACCTCGGGCCGCGTCCCGAGGCAGGCGGATGTCGGAATGATTCCGACTCGTGATCCCACATCTTCAACAAGGAGACCCACATGCTCGCCTACGACTTCCCCATCCTCGGTCTGTTCTGGACCATGCTCATCTTCTTCATCTGGGTCGCTTGGATCGTGCTGGTGATCCGAGTGTTCGTCGACATCTTCCGCTCGGACATCGGCGGGTTGTCGAAGGCCCTGTGGTCGCTCTTCGTGATCTTCCTGCCGTTCCTCGGGGTGTTGATCTACCTCATCGCCCACGGTGACTCGATGGTTCAACGCAACATCGATGACGCTCAGCGGAGCGACGCGGCATTTCAAGCGTATGTGCGCGATGCCGCCGGGGCCGGAGGCGTCGCCAGCGAGCTGAGCAAGCTGAGTGAGCTCCGCAGCAACGGGACGCTGACCGATGCCGAGTTCGAGGCGCAAAAGGCGAAGCTGCTCGCCGGCTGATCCTCGCCGAGCGCCGCACTCGAAGCCGACCCGCCCTTCTCACCTGGGAGTTCACGACATGGTCCACCGACACGTTTCCGACGACGAGGCCCTCGACCCCGCCTACGCGGGCCGGTTCGCGGGCGCTCCGATCCCGAAGAACCGGATGCCTGACGACGAGTCCCTGCCGGGAGCGGTGTATCGGATGATCCACGACGAGTTGCTGCTCGACGGCAGCTCCCGGTTGAACATGGCCACGTTCGTCACGACGTGGATGGAACCCGAGGCCGAGAAGTTGATGGCCGAGACGTTCGACAAGAACATGATCGACAAGGACGAGTATCCACAGACCGCCGAGATCGAGCGGCGATGTGTGAACATCGTCGCCGAGCTCTTCAACGCACCGACCGACGGTGACGCCGTCGGCGTGTCGACGATCGGATCGAGCGAGGCGGTCATGCTCGGCGGCCTGGCGATGAAGTGGAGTTGGCGTGCCCGGCGCGAGGCGGCCGGCCAGTCGACCGATCGGCCGAACATGGTGATGGGGTCGAATGTCCAGGTCGTCTGGGAGAAGTTCTGCCGGTACTGGGATGTCGAACCGCGCTACGTCCCGGTGGCCGAGGACCGGTTCATCGTGGCGCCAGATGAAGTGATGGAGCAGGTCGACGAGAACACGATCGGCGTGATCCCGATCCTCGGCACGACCTACACGGGTGAGTTCGAGCCGATCAAGGAGATCCACGACCGGGTCGTCGCCTACAACGCCGAGCACGGCACCGACATCCCGATCCACGTCGACGCCGCCAGTGGCGGTTTCGTCGCCCCGTTCCTCCACCCGGACCTCGAATGGGACTTCCGTCTCCCGCAGGTGAAGTCGATCAACGTCTCGGGTCACAAGTACGGGTTGACCTACCCCGGCATCGGCTTCGTGGTCTGGCGGTCCGAAGAAGACCTGCCCGCGGACCTGGTGTTCCACGTCAACTACCTCGGCGGCGACATGCCGACGTTCACGTTGAACTTCTCCCGGCCCGGCAACCAGATCGTCGGGCAGTACTACAACTTCGTCCGCCTCGGCCGCGACGGCTACCGCCGCATCATGGAATCGCTGCGCGACACCGCGCTCCACCTGTCGTCGGGCATCGCCGCCATGGGCCCATTCGAGATCGTCAGCGACGGTTCATCGATCCCCGTGCTGGCGATCAAGGTGAAGGACCCGACGAAGTTCACGGTGTTCCACGTCTCCGAACAGCTGCGCGGCGGCGGCTGGCAGGTGCCGGCCTACACGATGCCCGACAATGCCACCGATGTCGCCGTCCTGCGCATCGTCGTGCGCGAGGGGTTCGGGATGGACCTTGCCGACATGCTGCTCGATGCGATCCGTGGTGCGGTCGACCACCTCGAGCAGTACCCACCCACCCACGGACCGGAAGCCGGATTCAGCCACACCTGAGCCGACCAGATGACGCCGCCGCGGGAAGCAACGGTGATGCAATGGCGCCGGGCGATGGTGACCGAGCCCCACGGGCTCGCGTGGATGATCGCTTGGTCGTTCATGGTCGGCTCGACGCTGTTCGCAGTCGGTTCGTTCCCGGCGTACTCCCAGAACGTCGATCCGGGCGTCGTCGGGATCACCTTCGTGGTCGGGTCGGTGTTCTTCACCGGTGCCGGGTATGGCCAGTTCGTCCAGGTCGTTCGTGATCCGAGCCGACCTCGTCGAGGCCGCGGGTTGTTCGCATGGCGCCCGACCGAGCGTGCGTGGTTGGCGGTCGCGAGCCAACTGGCGGGGACCATCCTGTTCAACATCAACACCATCGATGCCATGATCGAGGGGCTGACAACCGAGCAGACCAACCGCCTCGTCTGGGCACCAGATCTGTTCGGCTCGTCCGCGTTCCTGATCGCGAGCCACCTCGCCTGGATCGGGTGCTGCGGCCGATTGTGGTGCGTGCGCACCGACGAAGCCGACTGGTGGTCGTCGTTGTCGAACTACATCGGCTCGATCTTCTTCATGCTCTCTGCGCTCGCGTCATTCACGCTGAGGACCACCGACGACACACTGAACACGACGATCGTGAACTCAGGCACTTTCGTCGGTGCGGTCTGCTTCCTTGCAGGTGCCTACCTGCTGCTGCCCCCGGCGAACCGAACGAGAGCAGTCGACCCGGTCAGCGGCGACCGGGCATGAGCCCACGAGAACCTCGGCGCGGCCGGTCGAAGGAAGTGAGCATCCGTCAGCGGATCCGCTACCGATTCGACAACGTGCTGGCCCGCGGCACGGGCGCGGCGCTCGTGTGGCTGGGTGTGGTCACGATCGCCGCGGTACTGCTCAGTTCGCTACTGCTGACCATCTTCGGTGTGACGTTCACCGGAACCGGCAGCTCAGGGTGGCTCGAGGACTTCTGGCAGAGCCTCCTCCGGATCCTCGACACCGGCACCATGGCAGGCGACATCGGCTGGGGACGACGGGTGCTGGCGCTTCTCGTGACGCTGTTCGGCGTGCTGGTCGCCGGCACGCTCATCGGAATCATCGCAGCCGGGGTGGAAGACCGGATCGACAGCATGCGGCGCGGACGCAGCGTGGTCATCGAATCGGGACACCTCGTGATCCTCGGCGGGTCACGTCGTCTCCCGATGGTCGTCGAACAGCTCGTCCTCGCCAACGCCGAGCGCGAGTCGAACACGATCGTCATCCTGGCCGACCGCGACCCGACAGACATGCGCAGAGCCGTCGTGGAGGCGGTGCCTGATCGGCACGGGACTCACATCGTCTACAGATCAGGTGACCCGACGCTTCGGTCAGACCTCGCGCTCGCCCGCGTCGGCGACGCCCGCGGAGCGATCGTGCTCTCCGACGACGACGACCGATCCGATGTCGCGGTGGTGCAGACGGTGCTCGCCATCAACGCCGAACTCGGTGACCTCGGCGACCTCACCGTCGTCGCCGAGGTGAACGATCCGGCGACCGCCGCCCGGCTGGTCGATGCGTGCGGCCCGACGGTGCACCCGATCGTGACGGCCCAAGCGATCGCGCGAACGGCTGCGTTCGCCCTTCGCCAGCGCGGGCTCGGCGAGGTGGTCGCCGAACTCGCCGACTTTCGGGGTTGCGACCTCCACATCGCCGAGCAGCCGGCGCTGACCGGGCTCCGCTTCGACGAGCTGGTGGGTCGGTTCGCCAACGCTCGACCACTCGGCGTGGTCCACGCCGACGGGCGAATCGCGCTCAACCCACCCGCCGACTCGATCGTCGCTGACGGAGACCGCCTCGTCGTCATCGCCCAGGACCTCGAGACGCTCGAGTTGGCCGAGGCGACATCACGTCTCCCGAACGACGCGCCGATCCGCCATCGCGCGCCGCTGGCGACCGAGGCGGCCACCGAGCACATCCTCGTCATGGGATGGAACCGTCTCGGACCCCATCTCCTCAATGGGTGGGCAGCCACCACTTCCGCGTCGTCCACCGTCGAAGTGGTGTTCGATCCGCAACTCATCGAACCCTCCGACATCATCGTGCCCGACCTCGGTGTCGACGTGCGTCTCTCGCCCGCGTCCGAGTTGTCGTCGTTGAGCTTCGCTCGTCGGCCGACGACGATCGTCATGCTCGGCTCCACCACGGTCGACCCGAGTGAGGCCGACACGAGGACGCTGCTCGACGTGATGCAGCTCAGGCGACGGTGGGCCGCACAGGACGAGATTCCGAGGTTCATCGTTCAGATGCTCGACGACGAGCACCTCGAGCTCGCCGAGCTCAGCGGCCCCGACGACTTCCTGATCAGCGCCGCGCTCGGCAGCCAGTTCATCGCACAACTGATCGAGCAGCCCGAGCGGCGTGGCGTTCTCCTCGAGCTCTACGGCGGCGACCATGCGTCGATCCGTCTGGTTCGATGCGGCCGCCTCGACCTGGTGGGTTCCTTCACCGCCGACCAGATCTTCTCCGGCGCGTACGCAGCTGGTGTGCTGGCGATCGGCTGGCGACACGCCACGATCCAAGGCGAGCAGGTCATGCTCAACCCGAACGCTTCGGATCGCGTCACGCTCGCCGCCGACGATGAGATCGTGATCGTCGGCTGACCGGTCACGGTGATCGTCGCTCCGGGCTCAGACGGTCGCTGCGGCGAGGTGGCCGTCGGTGACCGCCTGCTGGACGACCTCGTCATCGTGACCGAGCCGTCCGGGTCAGGTCGGAGTCAACCACCAGCCGAGCGTTGGCCCGCATCGGCCCTCCTTCACCGCCCGTCTGGGTGATCTCGCGGTGACGGTGACCGCAGCGACGGCGGAATCGCGGATCGCCAGCGTTACCCTCGCTTCGTGAAATCCCGGGGCAGACGGTGAGCGATCTTGTCGCGATCCGCGATCAGGCACGATTCACCGGTCCGGCAGCACAATCCAAGGTCGTGGAGCGCTCGCGACTCGACCACTCCTTCGCTGCGGCAACCGGGAAGGTCTTGCGTGTCCTGGCGCCCGCCGGCTACGGGAAGTCGACGCTCGTCGCGCGATGGGTTGCGAACGACACACGAAGCACTCGGTGGCTCGACCTCGAGCCGATCGACAACGACCCGCTCGTCCTTGCCCATGTACTCACCGACGGTCTCGCGGACTTCGAAGGGACAGATCTCGATCGGCAAGCAGCCGGTCTCGGCTCGTCCGACGACCTCTGGCGCTCGATCGCCGGTATCGACGAGCCGTTCGTCCTGGTGCTCGACGACATCCACCACCTCACCGACAGGGCATCGACAGATCCCATCGACGTCGTCATCGAGAACCTTCGGCCGGACTCGACGCTGGTCCTGGTCGGACGCGCCTGCCACCACCCCGAAGCGATCGCTCGACACCGGCTCCAGCCAGGCGTCGTCGACGTGACCGCCGATGCCCTCGCCCTGGATCTCGCCGAGACCGAAGAGATGCTGACCAAGCTGGGGGTCAGCGCAGACATCGAATCGATCAAGCGCATCGCCGACCAGTTCGAGGGGTGGCCGGCGGGGCTTCGCCTGGCCGCGCAGGTGTTGGTCACCCCGGCTGACGGCGGCGCGATTCCCCTCAGCAGGCTCGGCGACACGAACGACGTGACCGACTACATCACCGGGGAGTGGTTCGGCGGGCTCGGGCCCGAGGACCAGAACTTTCTCACCGAGATCGGATGCCTCGAACGCTTCACCGGCGAGCAGTGCGACGCCGTTCTGGGACGCCACGACTCCGCTTCCATCCTGCATCATCTCTGCCGCAATGAACTGATGATCATCCCGCTCGATCAGACCGGCGACTGGTACCGCATGCACGCAGTGCTGTCGCGCTGGCTCTCCTCCCGGCTCCAGAGTCTCGACCGCGAGCGTTGGCGCCAGATCCACATCGCCGCATCTCGGTGGTGGGCACGCCAGCACGACGTCGACCTCGCCATCGAGCACGCTGCGACAGCAGGCGAGATGGGCCTTCTCGAAGACCTGGTGAAGGTACACAGCGCGAACTTCGTCGCTCGGGGGATGCATCCGACGGTCGATCGTTGGCTGGCGAGAGTCGAAGACGCCCGGATTCGGTCGTCGCCGGAGCTGAGGCACGCCAAGACCGTCCTGGCGATCGGCGCCGGAGACGGAGAGCGCGCGCTCAACTGGATGCGGATCTCGATGGCCGAACACGATCTGCTCGACGATGGCCTCGCCGATCCGACCGATGTGGTCGGTCTTCAGACCGAAGCCCTCTTCGCGACGCTGGAGACCCACCCGGCAGAGGAACTGATTCCAGCGGCGCTCAACGCCCATTGTCACCTTCCGGCCGGGGCATGGCGCTCCCTGGCGACGTTGGCGCTCGGAGCGAACCTGTACCTCGCTGGTGACGAACGGGCAATCGACGTGTTGCGAGAGTCGTTGTTCGAGAGCGAGATCGCCAACACGACGGCGCCGCATGCGGTCGCGTGCGCCTGCCTTTCGATCGTCCTCGACCTCGAGGGCCAGGCCGCCGAGGCCACCGAGCTCAGCAGTCGCGCCACGAGCAGCGACTCTGCGGGGCACGGCGAGGCGGCGACCGGACTCTCCGAGGCGGTCGCGGCGCTCGTCGACGCTCGTGCGGGGCGCCTCGACGAGGCGACCGAACGGATCGCCCACGGCCGTGCCCGAATGGCGCAGTTCGACCGTTGCGCACCGTGGTTCAACATCCTGGGGCTCCTCACGTTGGCTCGCGCGAGTCTGCTCGTCGACGACGTCGCAGGCGCCGGCGATCTGCTGCACCAACTCGAACGCAAGATGGCGAGCCAAGACGAGACCACGTCACTCGCAGCACAGGTCGAGGCGCTGCACGACCGAGTTCATGCTGCGGGCGACGTGTTCGCGGCTCGCGACGCGTTGTTGACTGCGGCGGAACTCCGCGTCGTGCAGTATCTGCCGACCAATCTCAGCCTGGCTGACATCGCCACCCGGCTGTACGTGTCGCGCAACACGGTGAAGAGTCACGCCGCGTCCATCTACCGCAAGCTCGGAGTCGGCTCGAGGGGCGAGGCAGTCGAAGTGGCAGGGCAGACCGGTCTGATCGACAAGACCAACACGATCATCTGACGCAGGCGCCCTGCGGGCGGTTCCTCTCGGTACCCCGCCCGGAGGGCCGCGCGCTACTCCCCAGCGGCCTCGAACGCTTGCTCGAGGGCACCGTCGGTGTCCCCGACGTTGGTCGACGCAACAACGGTCTCGGCGTTGGTCAGCAGCCCTTCGATGTCGGTGCCCTGCGGGTTGACCGCGACGATGACCAGACCGGCGTCGCCGGACTCGAGCACGTCACTCATCCTGCGCACCTCGTCCTTGGGGATGTTGTTCCAGTAGTGGCCCGCAAGGCCACCCACACCGGCCCACACCGCCGACGTCGCAGCGAGGGGACCAAGGAACACGATTCCCAACGGGGCCGAGACGACCGCCAACGCGCCACCGAGCACACCCGTACCCCAGGCGGCGTGCTTGGCACTGGTGTTGTGCCGATCGATCTCGAGCTTGCCGTCGGCCCCCTTCTCGACGACGGCGACCGCGAGGTGGTCGATCTGACCCTCACCCTTCACTCCGTGAAGGGTGTCGAAATCCAGCTCGGCCGCGGCCTTGTTGGCGTAGGTCGCGACGGCGACGGTGACGGGCTTGTTTGACATGATGTGGATCCTCTCGATGGTGGGAACTCCGAGGACTGCGGCATCCTGTGGACACCCGCTCCCTCGGCTGGACAGGGCGGACACGAATGACGTTCCACGTCCGGCCAGTGGCGACGATATGGCGGGGCCCGAAGGCCGACATCGCCCAAAGTGGCTGATTTCCGACACCGCCGATCGAACTAGGTTCGGGTCGTGACCGACCGACCCGACCGACATGCCCGCTCCATGCTGCCGATCCCTGATCGTCCCAAGCACGGACACACGACCTACGACGCACGTGATCCCGAGACATCGTTCGCGCCGATCGAGCCGCTGTTGCCACCGGAAGGTGCACCGAACGTCCTGGTCGTGCTCCTCGATGACGTCGGGTTCGGCGCGTCCACGGCCTTCGGTGGCCCGTGCGCGACCCCGAACGCCGAGCGTCTCGCCGCCGGCGGACTCAGGTACAACCGGTTCCACACCACCGCGCTGTGCGCGCCGACACGCCAAGCGATGCTCACCGGCCGCAATCATCACTCGGTCGGGATGGGAAGCATCACCGAGACGGCGACCTCGGCGCCGGGCAACAGCTCGGTCCGGCCCAACACCAAGGCCCCGCTGGCGATGACGCTGAAGCTCAACGGCTACTCGACGGCGCAGTTCGGCAAGTGCCACGAGGTTCCGGTCTGGCAGTCCTCCCCACTCGGGCCCTTCGACGCATGGCCGTCCGGTGGCGGCGGTTTCGAGACGTTCTACGGCTTCATCGGCGGCGAGAACAACCAGTGGGAACCAGCCCTCTACGACGGGACGACCCCGGTCGAGCCACCGGCGACACCCGAGGAGGGGTACCACCTCACCGAGGATCTGGCCGATCGTGCGGTGAACTGGATCCGCCAGCAGAAGGCCCTCATGCCCGATCGGCCGTTCTTCGCCTACTTCGCCCCTGGAGCGACCCACGCGCCGCACCACGTGCCGAAGGAGTGGGCCGACAAGTACGCCGGTCGGTTCGACGACGGCTGGGATGCGCTGCGCGAGCGGACCTTCGCTCGGCAGAAGGAACTCGGCACCATTCCCGAGGACGCGGAGCTGACCGTCCGTCACGACGAGATCACCGCATGGGACGACATGCCCGAGGAGATGAAGCCCGTCCTCGCTCGCGAGATGGAGGTCTATGCGGGCTTCCTCGAGCACACCGACCACCACGTCGGCCGGGTCATCGATGCGATCGAGGATCTCGGAGTCCTCGACGACACGATCATCTACTACATCGTCGGAGACAACGGAGCCTCTGCCGAAGGCACGATGAACGGTGCCTTCAACGAGATGGCCAACTTCAACGGAATGGCTGCGCTCGAGACGCCCGAGTTCATGCGGTCGAAGATGGACGAGTTCGGCACTCCCAGCTCGTACAACCACTACTCGGTGGGCTGGGCGTGGGCGATGAACACCCCGTTCCAATGGACCAAGCAGGTGGCCTCGCACTGGGGAGGTACCCGCAACGGCGCGATCGTGCACTGGCCGAGCGGGATCCAGGAACCAGGAGGATTGCGGACGCAGTTCACCCACGTCATCGACATCGCACCGACGATCCTCGAGGCCGCCGGACTTCCCGAACCGACGATGGTGAACGGCGTGCAGCAGAGCCCGATGGAGGGGACGAGCATGCTCTACACCTTCAACGAGGCAGACTCGGCCGAGCGGCACGACCTCCAGTACTTCGAGATGTTCGGCAACCGCGGGATCTACGACAAGGGATGGAGCGCGGTCACCAAGCACAAGACGCCCTGGATCATGGTCGGTGGCGATCTTCCGGCATTCGACGACGACGTGTGGGAGCTCTATGACGGGTCGAACGACTACAGCCAGGCGGTGGACCTCAGCAAGGAGCATCCTGAACTGCTCGCCAAGCTGCAGCGGAAGTGGCTCATCGAGGCGACGAAGTACAACGTGCTGCCGATGGACGACCGCACCGGCGAGCGGCTCGAGCCCACGATGGCCGGACGGCCGACGCTGATCCACGGCGACAGCCAGACGTTCTATCCCGGCATGGGCCGACTGTCCGAGAACAGCGTCGTGAGCATCAAGAACCGATCCTTCGCGGTCACCGCTGAGGTCGACGTTCCGGCCGACGGGCTGGACGGGGTGATCATCGCGCAGGGCGGGCGCTTCGGCGGATGGACGGTCTACGTCATCGACGGACACGTGAAGTTCGCCTACAACGTGCTCGGGATCCAGGAGTTCATCGCAGGAGCCGGCTCACCGCTGCCCGACGGGACCCACCAGGTGCGAGTCGAGTTCGCATACGACGGCGGGGGCCTCGCCAAGGGCGGAGACGTCACCCTCTACTGCGACGGCACCGAGATCGGTTCCGGCCGCGTCGGTGCGACCCAACCGATGGTCTTCTCCGCCGACGAGACCACCGACATCGGCTACGAGTCAGGCACGACGGTGGGGTCGGAGTACGAAGCGGCGACCAGTCGCTTCACGGGCAAGATCCACTGGGTCCAGCTCGACGTCGGTGCAGACGATCACGACCACTTCATCGACCCGGACGAGCGTCACCGCATCGCCATCGCCCGACAGTAGGGCGCACATCGCGCGACGAAGATCCGAATCACCCCATTGGGGCGACGCCGAGACGTCGCCTCGCGTGTAGCTTCACGCCGCTGAAGCCACCCGGGCCGAGGCGGGTGAAAGGGGCAGAGGACGTGAGCACTATGCATCGCACCGAGCGGAACCCGTCATGAGTGCTGACGCTTCCGAGGACGCAGCCCAGGTCCCGCGGCGCGAGCGCTGGATCACGCCGCTCCAGGGGATTCTCCCCTATCGGCGCTCCTTGTTGTCTCGTGACATCGTCGCCGGCATCACGCTCGCAGCGCTCGCGATTCCCGAGGTCATGGGGTACACACAGATCGCGGGAACACCGGTCATCACCGGTCTCTACACGATTCTGATTCCCGCACTCGCCTTCGCGGTGCTCGGATCATCACGCCATCTCGTCGTCGGAGGTGACTCTGCGACCGCCGCGATCCTGTTCGCGGGCATCGCCGGGCTCGGCGTGTCAGGTCTCCAGCCCGGCTCGTCGGAGTGGCTCGCGTACGCGAGCCTCGCGGCGCTCATGACCGGAGGCTTGCTGGTCCTCGCCCGTGTGGCGCGGCTCGGCTTCCTCGCGGACTTCATCTCGCGCACCGTCCTCATCGGATTCCTCACCGGTGTCGGCATCCAGGTCGCCCTGGGACAGCTCCACGGGATGCTCGGCGTCTCGGCGCCCGACGTCGAGATCGATCAGGTCAGCGGCACCCTCATCAAGTTCTGGGACACGCTCAAGGAGATCCCCGACGCATCGCTCACCACCGTTGCGGTGACGGTCGGCGTGATCACCACGCTGCTGGTGTTCGAGCGGTGGATCAAGGCGATCCCAGGCGGGCTCGTCGCCGTCGTCGGTGCCATCGGCATCAGCTGGGGGTTCGATCTCGAATCGCATGGGGTCTCGGTCCTCGGCTCGGTGCCGAGCGGACTGCCATCGATCGGATTGCCGAGTGGAGTCGGCTGGAGCGCGATCGGTCCGCTCCTTGCCACCTCGGTGTCGATGGTGCTCGTGATCCTCGCTCAGAGCGCGGCGACCTCTCGTGCATACGCCATCAAGTACCAGGACCACTTCGTCGAGAACAACGATCTGGTCGGGCTCAGCGTCGCCAATCTGGCCGCCGGCCTCAGCAGCACGTTCCCGGTCAACGGCAGCCCGACGAAGACCGAGATGGCCGACGAGGCGCACAGCAAGACGCAGGTCGCGATGCTCTCGATGGCTGCAACCGTCGCGATCGTCCTGCTCTTCCTCACCAAACCGCTGCAGTACATGCCGAATGCCGTGCTGTCTGCGGTCGTCTTCGTCATCGGGGTCAAGCTCATCCAGATCGCGAACATGAACGAGATCCGACGGCTTCGTCTCGGCGAGTTCGTCATCGCGACCGTCACCGCGATCGTCGTCGTGGTCATCGGCGTCGAACAAGGGATCATCCTCGCCATCGTCCTCTCCCTGCTCGAGCACGTCCGACGCCACTACGACGCGCCTGACGCTGTCGTCACCCGAGACGAGCAGGGAAGAGTCATCGAGATCCCAGCATCGCCGGGTGCTCGAACCGAACCCGGGCTCGTCGTCTACCGATTCGGTGTCGGTCTCTTCTACGCCAACGCGACGCGGTTCACCGAGGAGGTCATGGCCCTCGTCGATGTCCCCGAGCCGCCTCGGAGGTTCGTCGTGTTGGCCGACGCGATGGACGACATCGATTTCACGGGCGGCAAGACGTTGCTCGAACTCGCCGAACAACTCGCCGACCGCGACATCGTTCTCTGCGTCGCCGCCGCCGCCGACCGAGTGAGGGTCGAGCTCGATCGATTCGGAGTCCTGGACGCCATCGGGGCCGAGCACGTCTTCGAGTCGCTCGACGACGCGATCGCTGCATTCCATCGTTCTCAGCCATCCCACGACGGCAAGTAGAACGCCCGGGCCACGTCGGCCCGAGCGGTACCCTCCGACGATGGCGCCTGATGAGAAGGAATCCCCTTTTCGGATGCGAGTCCTCCGTCGCAGCTACGCGCGATTCGAATCGAATCCCGCGTCGGCGAGATACGCCACCGCCGCGATCATCACCGTGACGGTAATTGTTGTCGTGGTCGGCGCGCTGCTGATGTGGAGCTTCGACCGAGCCAACTACCCCAGCTTCGGCGAGGCCCTCTGGTTCACCCTGCAGACGGTGACCACGGTGGGCTATGGCGACACGACGCCGACGAGCGCGGTCGGGCGATTCGTCGCTTCTGTTGTGATGCTCGCAGGAATCGGGCTCATCACCGTGGTGACCGCCGCGGTCACCTCGGTGTTCATCGAGGCGGCCCGGGTCCGGTCGGCAAAGCACCGATCCGTCGAGACCGCCGCTGAGCCCGACCCCTTCACCCGGCTGCACGAGTCGCTGGCAGCGATCGCCGAACGGCTCGAGCGGCTCGAGGCGCACGAGGTCGAGGCGCACGAGGTCAAGGCGCACGGGGTTGAGGCACGAGGGGCAGACGAGGCGTCTGACCCGACATGAGCGAGTCCGGCAGCACCGCGGTCGACGTTCGTCCCGGCGTTCACCTGTCCGACCTCGGTGCAAGGCAACTGGCCACCCGAGCGTTCGCCGTTCCTTCGACGCCGGCACGTTTTCGACGTCCGACCGACGTCGTGTTGCTCGTCTTGTCGTTTGTCGTCGTCGTCGTCACGGCCATGCAGGTCGATCAGCCCGGCGACCTCGAGAAGACGTTTGCCGGCTGGATGGCCGAGCTCCCAGGGGTTCTCGACCTCCTGTGGAACGTGGCGTTCGACTCGCTCCAACTGTGGGCGCTCGTCATCGGTGTCCTCGCACTGGTGCGCCGTCGCTGGACCCTGCTCCGCGACTGGGTGGTCAGCATCGCGCTCACCGTGGCCGGCGTGCTGTTGGTCGGCTGGCTCGTCGACGGCGCGCTCCCCTCGCTCGCCGATGGCATCGGCACCGCAGATGGGGCGGGATCGTTCCCCTCGCTGGCCCTCGCCGCCGGAGCGGCGGCGATCACCGTGGCCAACCCGTACTTCGGCAGCCCACTTCGCAAGCTCGGTCGGTCGCTGATCGGCCTCGCGTGGCTCTCCGCGATCGTGCTCGGAGTGACCGCGCCCGGCGCGGCGTTGTGCGCACTCGCCATGGGCTGGACTGCCGGCGCACTGGTCCATCTCGCCTTCGGTTCACCCGATGCGACACCGTCACTGCACGACCTCGGGGAGTCGCTGCGCTCGATCGGTGTCGACGCGGTGCCCACCAGCGTCGAGGTCCGACATGGGGTGGCCGTGGTCCGGGCGAACACCCCGGACGACAGGCATCTCGACATCGATGTCCACGGCCGTGATTCGTGGGACAGCCAGTTCTTCGTCAAGTTCTGGCGCCTGCTCTTCTACCGGTCTGGCGGCCGCAACGTCACCGTCAACCGACGGCACCAGGTCGAGCACCAGGCCTACCTGACCCTGTTCGCCGAGCGCGAAGGCGCATCGGTGACTCCCTTCGTCGCGGCGGCGATGGACTCCCGAGGAGACGCGCTCTTCGTCACCGAACGGGTCGGACCCGGATTCGGCCAGGGCGACGACCAGATCGGTGACGACCTGCTGGCTGATGCATGGCGGTCCCTCGATCGCCTGCACCGCGCTGGCATCCGGCACGGCGCCATCGCACCCGACCACCTCCAAGTCGTCGGCCGGCGCGTTTTCCTCGGCGAGTTCGACCGAGCCACCATCGACTGGAGCGACTCGTCACGCCGACTCGACGAAGCCCAGCTCCTGACGTCGACGGCGCTTGCCGTGGGCGCCGAGAGGGCCATCTCGGCCGCTTCCACCGCGCTCGGGGTCGAACGACTCACCGAGGTGACCACCTTCGTGCAACCAGCGGCCATGCCGCCCACGCTGCGCAAACAGGCAGACGACGCCGACCTCGACATCGACGATCTCCGCAAGGCGACCATCGCCGAGGTCGGCGCCGAGGAGCAGGAACTGCAGACCCTCCGGCGCTTCTCCGTCGGCAACGTGGTCATGTGGATCCTGCTCGCCGTCATCGCCTACACCATCGTCGGCGCCGTCCAGAGCGTCGGCGTCGATTCGATCCTGGATGCGATCAACGAAGCGAACTTCGCCGTGCTCCTCCTCGCGCTGGCCGTCGCCCAGACCCCTCGATTCGCCAGCGCCTACGCCGTGTCGAAGGCCGCGCCCATTCCGGTCCCCTATGCCCGTCTGGCCCTTCTCGAGTTCGCCATCACCTTCGTGAACCTCGCCATTCCGTCGACTGCTGCGCGTGTCGCCGTCAACATCCGATTCTTCCAGCGCAACGGCCTCGACCGCACCACCGCGATCGGCGTCGCCGGGCTCGACAGCGTCGCCGGATTCGTCGCTCAGATCAGCCTCATGCTCGCGATCGTCGGGTTCGGGCTCGGCAGCCTGAACCTGAACATCAGCGCAGACGCTCCCGACTTCACCGGTCGCCTCCTCCTCCTCGCACTGGTGGCGATCGCCATCGGCATCGCCGTGGTGGCCTTCGTCCCGAAATTCCGCGATCCCGTCCTGGCGGTGACGAAGACCACCTGGGCCAAGATCGGACCACTCCTCAGTTCGCCACGGCGTCTGATCTCGGTGATTCTCGCCAACCTGCTCGTGCAGCTGCTCTTCTCGCTCGCGATGTACACCGTGCTGCGAGCCTTCGGCCAGGACGTCGGCTTCGCCGATGTGGTGCTCGTCAACGAGAGCGTGGCACTGTTCGCCGGTCTCATGCCGGTGCCAGGCGGCGTCGGGGTGACCGAGGCGGCGCTGACCGCCGGGTTCACGGCCATCGGCGTCGACAGCCCGACCGCCATCGCTGCGGCGTTGTGCTACCGGCTGGTGACGTTCTACGTCCCCCCGTTCCTCGGGTACTTCGCGATGCGTTCATTGCGCAAGCAGCGCATCCTCTGACCGCACCGGGGTGCGGCTCAGCTGAACGTGCCGTTTGACTCAGCGCACGAAGCGCTGGCCTCCTTCGTGCTGAAACGACTGCGATTCGCTGCGACTCGCGGCGGCGATCGGTCTTGCATCGAGAGGGTTCCCGGGTCGCGGATCACCCGACTACGGTTCGTGACGCCATGAGAACCAGGTTCAAGCCGCACCAGCTCTTCATCGGACTCGGGGTGTTCTTCGGGATGGTGATCGTCGCCTCCGGAATCATCCCGCTGATCACCGGCTGGGAGAACGAGAACGCCGTCCACCGCGAGGTGTTCGTCAACATCCCTGCGCCCCTCAAGCTGGCCTTCTACACGCTCGCCCCGATCGTGGTCGTGTACGCCTACGTCCTGTTCAGTCAGCGGGTGAAGAACTGGGAGCGGGGCACACCCGACCGACGTGAAACCCGCAAGGACAACATCGGGCGACGCCTCAAGGACTTCAGGGCCGGCGTCTACATGCAGACGCTGCTGCGCGACCCGGCGGCCGGGATCATGCACTCGCTGATGTACTTCAGCTTCCTCGTCCTGCTCGCGGTCACAACCGTGCTCGAGATCGATCACCAGATGCCGGAGTCGCTGAAGTTCCTCCAGGGCGACGTGTATCGCGCCTACTCGGCCGTCGGCGACATCGCCGGGATGATGTTCGTCATCGGCGTGACGTGGGCCATCGTGCGTCGCTACGTGATGCGGCCGTACCGGATCCGTATCAAGACCAAGCCCGAACACGGCGCGATCCTCGGGGTCATGCTGCTCCTGGGGGTGAGCGGTCTGGCCGCCGAGGTCTTCCGCATCGCCGTTCAGGACCGGCCCGACTACGAGACCTGGTCGATCATCGGCTACCCACTGTCGGGTCTGGTGGACACCTGGAACAACGTGGCCGGCTGGCACCAGGCCATGTGGATCGTCCACGTGGTCGCCTTCTTCGTCTTCGTGGCGATGATTCCGGTGACGATGCTGCGCCACATCTTCACCTCGCCGCTCAACATGTACCTGAAGGACCGGGATCGGCCCAAGGGCGCGATGAAGCCGATGCCGAACCTGATGGAGACCGAGCTCGAGACCTTCGGTGCCTCCACGGTCGAAGAGTTCACGTGGAAGCAGTTGCTCGACACCGACGCCTGCACCATGTGCGGTCGGTGCACGTCGGTGTGCCCGGCCCATGCCACAGGCAAGCCGCTCGACCCGCGCGAGATCGTCCTGAAGTCGGGCGAAGTCATGGCGCGCACCGGCGATCCGGTCGTGTCAACGCCGATCGGTCTCGACGCTGACATCACCATCGAGGCCAGCTCGCTGTTCGAACGCATCACGCCTGAAGAGGTCTGGTCGTGCACCACGTGCAAGGCCTGCGACGAGATCTGCCCGGTGAACATCGAGATCCTCGACAAGATCCTCGACATGCGGCGCTACCTGTCGCTGATGGAGTCGAACTTCCCGACCGAGCTGGGCAACGCGTACCGCGGCATGGAGAACAGCGGGAACCCGTGGTCGATCAGCAATTCCGAGCGCGGCGACTGGGTCACCAAGCTCGACGAGGTCGACATCCCCATCGTCGATCCGGGCCAGTACTCCGGTGACACGGCGTTCGACCACGAGTACCTGTACTGGGTCGGCTGCGCCGGGAGCTTCGACGACAAGAACAAGAAGGTCAGCGAGGCCATGGCCAAACTGATGAAGCGCGCCGGCGTCGACTTCGCCATCCTCGGCCCGTCCGAGAACTGCACCGGAGACCCGGCCCGACGTTCGGGCAACGAGTACATCTTCCAGATGCTGGCCATGCAGAACGTCGAATCGCTCAACGGCATGGGCGTGAAGAAGATCATCACGCAGTGTCCGCACTGCTTCAACACGCTCCAGAACGAGTATCCGCAGCTCGGCGGGAACTACGAGGTCCTTCACCACAGCCAGTTCCTCGAGGCGCTGGTCGACGAGGGCCGGCTCGACCTGAGCACGTCCCGGCTCGACGAGCGCATCGTCTACCACGACAGCTGCTACCTCGGTCGCCACAACGACGTCTACATGGCACCCCGCCGCGTGATCGGACAGCTCGGTGGCGTCGAGATCGTCGAGGCCGAGCGCAACGGCACCAAGGGCATGTGCTGCGGTGCGGGCGGCGCCCGCATGTGGATGGAGGAGAGCATCGGCAAGAAGGTCAACGACGAGCGCTCCGAAGAGCTCATCGCCACGGGGGCGACCCGCATCGCCACCGCGTGTCCGTTCTGCTACGTCATGATGGACGACGGCACCAAGGCCGCCGGCAAGGAGGAGGACGAGGTGAAGGTGGCCGACATCGCGATGCACGTCCTCGATGCAATCGAGGCGGGCGAGCGATCCGAGCCGGCGCTGCAAACGATCGAAGACTGATCTCATGTCTCGCAAGGACAAGCCGTACAACGGAGAGGACCGGCGAGGACCCGCCCGTGTCGTCGTCGTGAACGACGACACCGACGCCGGCAAGCTGCTGCAGAACGTGCTCGAGCACGAGGGCTATCCGGTCGAGGGCGCTGACACGCACGAAGCGGCGCTGTCGGCGGCGACGAAGGGTCTGCCCCGCGCCATGATTCTCGACCTGACCCACGGTGGGATCGGGTCGAACCTGAAGCTGCTCGAGAGCATCCGCCACCACGACGACGAACGAGTGGCCACCACCCGGATCCTGTTGATCGCCCGTCAGGCCTCGAACCGTATGTTCAGCTTCCAGTCGGGGGCCGATGGATTCCTGGTGCGGCCGTTCCACGCGAACGAACTGCTCGACCAACTCGGCAAGGTCCTCGCCACCCCGTTCAACGAGCTCCCCCAACACCGCCGACAGCGGCTCGAGAACGACTGAACCGAGTGGGTCAGTCGCGGCGGAAGTACTTGCTGAGCGTTGACTGCTGCCCCTGATAGTTGGATCCGATCCCGGCCCCGTAGAGCTCGTCGGTCGGCTCGACCAGCTTCTCGAACGCGATCTTGCAGACCCGGAGCCGGTCCTGGACCATGAAGGGAACGTCATGTGCTCGAACTTCGAGCGCGGCCCTGCTACCGGTCATTCCTTCGGCGTCCCAACCGAACCCCGGGTCGAAGAACCCTGCGTAGTGTGTGCGTAGCTCGCCACTGGTCGGATCGAACGCGACCATCTCGCCCGCCACGTCAGGAGGGATCGAGATCCCCTGCGCGGAGAGCAGGAGGTAGAAGTCCTCGGGTTCGAGCACGATCTGATCTCCACGCTCGCGGATGACCGGCTCCCAATAGTCGGTCGGGTCGTGACCGCCGATCTCCCCGAGGTCGAGCAGTCGGCTGTTGCGCTTGGCCCGGTAGCCGACCACGCCGTCGTCATCGCCGGTCAGGTCGAGTCCGAGAAACACGCCGCCGGTGTGCACGAACTCGTCGGCCTCGACCGTTCGGCCCAATTCGTACAGCAGGCCGCGTCGAGCATGCATGGCCGCGAGTTCGGCCTCGTCGACCTCTGCGTGCCCAACCATCAACCTCAGCTGGTTGAGCGCGAGCCCGGGATGCACCTTGATGGTGAACGTCGACGACACGACCTCGAGGTAGAGCTGGCCCCGATAGCCGGCGGCGACCTCGTCGAATCGGTACGACCGATCGGTGATCACCCGGGTGAACACGTCGACCCGCCCGGTCGAGGACTTCGGGTTCGCCTTCGCCCTGATGTTCGGAGCGAGGTCGAGTCCTTCCCGAAGCGGGATGAGGTAGGGCCGGTTTCTCTCGAGGACCCCGCCGGCCCGGAGGTCGACGGTGTCCATCGCGAACTCTTCGAGTCGCTGTTCGACCGTGTGGGTGGAGTCGGGCAGGAACGAACACCGCAGCCTGTGCGCCACGTCACCGAGATGGAGATCGATGCTCGCCGGTTGGATCGCCGGTTTGGTGTCGGCCGAGAAGCCGATCAGCCCGTCGTCGACCGCGCGTCGGAGCAGGTGTGCTGGGAAGACCCCCGCACCGGGAAGGGCGTAGTCGGTCATGCGGAAACGAAGCTAGCCGCACTGAGCTCGGTGTCAGGTCACGTGCCGGTAGCGCTGATGCGCCGCCTGGGCCGAGACACCGAGTGCGCCGCCGATGCTGGCCCACGATGCCCCAGCCGAACGTGCGTGGCGCACCAGCTCGATGAGATAGGTTTCGGTACCGGCACGAACGGCCACCGCCGCTTCGAGCGCGTTCCCCACGGTGAGCTGCTCACCCCAGCTCCCCACCAGGTCGGCCACTGCTTGACGGGCCGCAACCGACCCGGGATCGTCACTGGCCGCCGGCACCCACAGACTCTGCCCGATGAATCGAGCGCGCGTCAAGACACATTGACAGTGCCACTGGTGGCACTCAACACCGCCGCTGCGCTACCGTCGCCGCCCTCTGCGGGTGTAGTTCAATGGCAGAACATCAGCTTCCCAAGCTGAACACGCGAGTTCGATTCTCGTCACCCGCTCTCGAC
>DATKWD010000168.1:0-35547 GCA_035529695.1 Acidimicrobiales bacterium
CCACCGACCACACCAACGGCACCCCGCTGTGCGGCTACCACAACCGACTCAAAGAGACCGGCTACCACCCCCGCCTCGACCCCGACGGCACCACCACCATCCACCGCCCCGACGGCACCCCCATCACCCAACCGGCCTGAGGGATCGCGGCTGACCGCGCCATCGGGGACCCGGAGCGATTGCCGACCGGGCGGTCCGGGTGATGGAATAACTAACCCCTCGATCAATTCTGGAGCGCACGCATGGATCTCGGACTCGCCGGCAAATCGGCGCTGGTCACCGGCTCGACGAAGGGAATCGGCCGTGCGATCGCCGAGACGTTGCTCGCCGAAGCGGCCTCGGTCGCCATCTGCGCCCGCAACGCCGACGACGTCGAAGCCGCGGTCGACGAGCTGAGTGGTGCCGGCACCATCGTCGGGGGAGTCGTCGACGCCGCCGACCTGGCGTCGCTCGAGGCCTGGATCGCCTCGTCAGCCGAGCAACTCGGCGGGATCGACATCTACGTCCACAACACCTCGGGCAAGGGCAACAAAGTGCTGGACGACTGGTCGAAGAACTTCGAGATCGACCTGAAGGCGCTGGTTGGTGGGATCGCCGCAGCGAAGGACGCCCTCGCCGACGGCGGCGGCTCGGTCATCAGCATTGGCACGACCGCCACCGCCGAGCACTTCGGCTCGGGTTCGGGCAGTTACAGCGCCTTCAAGGCCGCCGTCACCAACTGGACACTCGGCCAGGCCCAGGTGCTCGGCGCCCAGGGCATCCGGTGCAACGTGGTGTCGCCCGGGCCGATCTTCGTCGAGGGAGGCGACTGGGACAACATCCAGACCGCCAACCCGGCGTTCTACGAGGCCACGGTGAAGGCGCACCCGGTCGGCCACATCGGCGGCACCGACGACGTCGCCAATGCGGTCGCCTTCCTGGCCGGCGACGCGGCCAAGCACATCAACGGCACCAACCTCACCATCGACGGCGGCTTCCTCAAGCGCGTCGACTACTGACCGGTGGGGGCCGAGCAGCTGACGCGCGTCGATGCGTGTCTCGTCGCGGGCGGGAAGTACCACGACATCGACTTCGCCCGTCGCGAGCTGCTCGACCTGCTGGCCGAGCACGACCACGTCCGGGTCTCGGTCGCCGGCGACTGGGACGACCTCGACACCCTGACGGCGGCCGACTTCATCGTCAGCTACACGTGTGATGTGCGCCCCTCCGAGGCATCGCAAGCCGCCCTGCGGACGTGGGTCGAGCACGGCGGCCGGTGGGTGGCGCTCCACGGGACGAACGCGGCGCTCGATCTGCCTCGCCCGAATGGCGTCGAGTCACCCCGCTGCTTCGGGTCGTGGGTCGACACCCTGGGCAGTCAGTTCATCGCTCACCCGAAGATCGCGCCCTACCTCGTCGGAATTGCGGCGCCCGACCACTGGCTGGTCGCCGGGATCGACGCGTTCGAGACCGACGACGAGCTCTACCTGATGGAACATGCCGACCGCGATGGGCTCGAGGTGCTTCTACACACGCACTGGAACGGGGTGGCAGAAGGCTTCGCCGAGTCAGACTGGACGAGTGGGTCAGACGAGCATGTCGTGCAGTACCTACGCCCGCTCGGCGAAGGCGCCGTGCTCTACAACACGCTCGGCCACTGCCGCGGGCACTACGACATGGTTCCGCTGAAGGACTTCCACCCGACCATCGAGCGGGGATCATGGGAGCGGCCGGAGTACTACGAGTTGTTGCGGCGGGCCATCCGCTGGGCCCTCGGATCGAACGCCTGACCAGGAGGACGAGTGTCACCCAGCCCTGAGACCGTCAAGGATCTCCACGAGCGCATGGTCCGGATCCGGTTCTTCGAGGAGGCGGCCGGGCGGCTGTTCGAGGCCAACCGGATTCCGGGTTTCATCCACCTCTACGTCGGCCAGGAGGCCATTGCGTCGGGTGTGTGCGTGGCGCTGCGTGACGACGACCAGATCACCTCGACGCACCGCGGGCACGGCCACCTGGTGGCCAAGGGGGGCGACCTGAACAAGATGATGGCCGAACTGATGGGAAAGGCCACCGGCTACTGCCAGGGCAAGGGCGGGTCGATGCACATCTGCGACCTCGACCTCAACATGCTCGGCGCCAACGGGATCGTCGGCGGCGGAGTGCCCATCGCTGTCGGTGCAGGCTTCGCCAACAAGTATCGCGGCAACGACACCGTCTCGGTCGCCTTCTTCGGCGATGGCACGACCAACATCGGCGCCTTCCACGAGGCGGCAAACATGGCGGCGTCACTGCAACTGCCGGTGCTCTTCGTGTGCGAGAACAACGAGTACGCCGAATACACGCCGCGTGAGACCACCATGGCGATCAAGGACGTTGTCGAACGGGCCGCGGCCTATGGCATGCCCGGCGTGGTCGTCGACGGCATGGACGCCATCGCCGTGCACGAGGCAACGACCCAGGCGCTCCAGACCGTCAGGGCCGGCGAGGGTCCGTCGTTCCTCGAATGCAAGACCTACCGCTACTACAACCACCACGGCATCCAGACCCTCGGCATGAAGTACCGCAGCGACGACGAGGTCGAGGAGTGGAAGGGCCGCGACGCCATCGTGGCCCTTGAACGGGTGATGGCCGACGACGACATCGCGACCCGGTTCGAGATCGACGCGATTCGCGCCTCGGTGCAGGCCGAGGTCGATGCAGCCATCGAGTTCGCCGAAGCCAGCCCGATGCCCGAGCCCGCCGCGCTTCTCGACAACGTCACCACCGAGACGCTCCGATGAGCGATCGCCAGATCACCTACCTCCAAGCCTTCAACGAGGGTCTGCGGCAGATCATGGCGGCCGACCCCGACGTGTTCGTCGCCGGCGAGGACGTGGGGCGCACCGGGGGCGTGTTCCACAGCTTCGACGGCTTGTTCGACCACTTCGGCGGGCGGCGCATGGTCGACACCCCGATCTCCGAGCAGGCGATCATCGGACTCGGCATCGGGGCCGCTGTGGTCGGACTGCGGCCGGTGGTCGACCTGATGTTCATGGACTTCGTCCTGGTCGCCATGGACCAGATCGCCAATCAGGCGGCGAAGCTGAAGTACATGTTCGGTGGCAACGCCAAGCTCCCCATGACGATCACGACCAACGGCGGAGCGGGCTTGTCGGCCGGCGCGCAGCACAGTCAGAGCTTGGAAGCCATGTTGTGTCATGTGCCCGGGCTCAAGGTGGTCATGCCGTCGACGCCGTACGACATGAAAGGCCTGCTCACGGCCTGTGTCCGCGACGACAACCCGACGGTCATCGTCAAGCACAAGAAGATGCTCGGCAGCAAGGGCCCCGTTCCCGAGGAGCTGTACGAGATCCCGCTCGGGAGCGCAGCCATCACCCGGGCCGGAATCGATGTGACCCTCGTTTCGTACAGCCGGATGGCGGTCGAGTGCCTCGCGGCGGCAGAGACGCTCGCGGCCGAGGGAGTCGAGTGCGAGGTGATCGACCTGCGAACCGTCGCCCCGATCGACCTCGACACGGTGCTGACGTCGGCCCGCAAGACCAACCGGATCGTGGTCGTGCACGAAGCAGTCCGGACCGGCGGTCTGGGCGCCGAACTGGCCGCCCAGATCCAGGAGCAGGCCTTCGACCACCTCGACGCGCCTGTCGCCCGCGTCGGGGCACCGTTCTCACCGGTACCCTTCAGCCCGACGCTCGAATCGTCCTACGTACCCGACGCGGCCCGCATCGCAGATGAGATCCGCGCCACGCTCCATCGCCCGGCGCCGGGCTCGATCTCCTAGTCATGGCCATCGAGTTCCCGATGCCCAAGCTGGGGCTGACGATGGATTCCGGCACCATCATCCGGTGGCTCGTCGACGTCGGAGCCGAGGTCACCAAGGGTGACGCGGCCCTCCTGATCGAAACCGACAAGGTCGAGAGTGAGGTCGAGGCCAACGGCACCGGACGCATACACATCACCGGGGTGGCGGGTGAGACCTATGCATGCGGCGACGTGATCGGCTGGTTCCTCGAACCGGGGGAGCAACCGCCGACGGTCGCCTCGCCGACGGCGGTCCCGGTCGCGACGAACGCCGGCGCCCCCGTCGCCGCAGTCAGCGTCGCTGCGGCGCCGGCGAGCGGCGGACGCCTCCTGGCATCCCCGAACGCACGGCGGGTCGCCGCCGAGCGCGGGGTCGACCTCACTCGAATCGTCGGGACCGGTCCGGGCGGCCGCATCGTCTCCGAGGACGTCGCCGCAGGACCCACGGGCGCGGCCGCCCGTGTCTCGGCCACCACGTTCGCGAAGGACCTCGCCCGAGAACTCGGGGTCGACCTGTCGGCCGTGCGCTGCAACGGCCCGGACCCCCGCATCGACCGTGCCGACGTCGTCCGTCACGTCCGCGAGCAGTTGGCCGCGAGGGCCGAACCCGCCGCTCCGCCCGACCTCCCGCTGTTCCAAGAGCCCAGCTCGACGATTCCGATGACCGGAATGCGGGGCCGGATCGCCCAGCGCATGCACACATCGCTGCAGTCCATGGCCCAACTCACCCTGACGATGGACGTCGACATGGGTGCGGTGGCCGCCCACCGGGCGGCCATCGATTCGTCATCCAAACCCAGGTACACCGACTACATCGTCGCGGCGGCCGCCGGTGCGCTCGCCCAGCATCCGATCGTCAACAGTCAGATCGCGGACGGACACCTGGCTCTGCTGCCCGAGATCAACGTGGGCCTGGCGGTTGCCGTCGACGGCGGCCTCGTCGTGCCGGTGGTGCAGCGCGCCGACACGATATCGCTCGACGACCTGAGTGCCGAGACCGCCCGCCTCGCCGAGGCCGCCAGATCAGGCACCCTCTCGCTGGCCGATCTCGAAGGCGGGACGTTCTCGGTCACCGCGCTCGGCATGTTCGGCGTCGACGTCTTCACGCCGGTCATCAACCCGCCCAACACCGCGATCCTCGGGGTGGGACGCCTGCGCGAGGGGACTCGTTGGGACCACAATGTTCCCGTGAAGACGACCGTGCTCACGCTGAGCCTGACGTGGGACCACCGGGCCTTCGACGGAGCCCCGGCGGCCGAATTCGTCGCGTCGATCCGCGATCGCCTCGAAGCGTGGGGCTCGCCAGGGTGACCACCCGGCTCCGCTACTCGTTCACCGAGGCCGCCGCCCTCGACCTCGAAGAACGGACGTCGCTGCTCGGAGGAAAGGGGGCAGCCCTGGCCCGCATGACCGCCCTCGACCTGCCCGTCCCGCCCGGCTTCACCCTGACCACCGAAGCGTGCAATCGGGTCACCTCCGAGGGCTGGTTCCGGGACCTCACGCGAGCGCTGGCTGAAGGACTCGACGAGCTCGAAGGCACGACCGGCCGTCGGTTCGGCGCCGGCGCGAGTCCGCTCCTGATCAGCGTACGTTCGGGCTCGCCGGTCTCGATGCCCGGGATGATGGACACGGTGCTGAACGTCGGGATGACCGACGACGTCGCCCACACACTCGGCGCGGCGACCGGGAACGACTGGTTCGGGTGGGACACGGCCCGCCGATTCGTGCAGTCGTACGCGTCGATCGTGCTGGGCACGCCCGGCGACCTGCTTCGCCGGATCTCATTCGACTCACTGGGCGACGACGAGGGTCACACACTCGACGCCAGCCAACTCGCATCGGCCACCGTCCGGATGCGGCGGCTGCTGGCCGATGAGGGATTCACGATCCCGACCGATCCGGTGCGTCAGGTGACCGAGGCGGTCAACGCCGTCTTCCGTTCGTGGAGCTCCGACCGAGCCACGACCTACCGCGAGGTCGAGGGCATCGCGGACGACCTGGGCACGGCAGCAACGATCCAGATGATGACCTTTGGCAACCTGGGCGACCAGTCGGGCACCGGGGTCGCGTTCACGCGCGATCCCTCGACGGGCGCACCGGGCATCGTCGGCGACTTCCTCGTGGGTGCGCAGGGCGAGGACGTCGTTGCAGGCACCCATCAGACGCTCCCGATCACCGACCTGCGTTCGTTGTGGCCCGACGTCGCGACCCAGTTGGACGACGCCGGTGCACTGCTCGAGCACGACGTGACCGACCTCGTCGACATCGAGTTCACCGTCGAGGAGGGCCACCTGTGGCTTCTCCAGGTCCGGCGAGGCAAGCGAAGTCCGCGGGCCGCACTTCGCATCGCCATCGATCTCGCCGAAAGCCCCGACTTCGACTTCGATCGAGCCGCTGCGCTCGAGCGAGTGGCCGACATCCTGGCCGATCCACCGAAGCGCTCGAACCCCGATGCGACGGCCCACCGTGCCGACGACGTGCTCGCGTCGGGGCTCGCAGCGTCGCCGGGCCGGGTCACCGGCACGCTGCGCACCGGAATCGACGAGGCCATCGAGGCCGAGGCCGACGGCGAGCACGTGATCCTCGTGCGGCGCGAAACCTCACCCGCCGACATCGCCGGCATTGCCGCCGCGGCGGGCCTGGTCACGACGCGCGGCGGGCTGGTCAGCCACGCGGCCGTGGTCGCCCGGAGCTGGGGGCTGCCGGCCGTGGTCGGGGTCGAAGGGCTGACGGTCGAGGCAACCGGCATCATCGTGGGTGATCGCTTCGTGGCCGTCGGCGAGACCCTGACCATCGACGGCGATCACGGGTTGGTGCTCGTCGGCGCACATCCCGGCGACGAGATCGAACTCGAAGAGGTTCGGATTCTTCGAAGCTGGCAGCGTGCGGACACGTCGACCGGCCCGCCCTCAGGCACGAGCGCCCGCGGCGCGTCCGAGCCTGCGACCGTCGCGAGCTGCTCACGCGTCCTGGCCATCAAGGGCATGGCCAGTGCCGACGCCGTCGCCGAGGTCCTCGGCTGCGATACCGGAGACGTCGCGACGGTCATCGACGGACTCGTCGCCGCCGAGAGCGCACAAGCACTGCCGGGCGACCGGTTCCGGCTGCTGCCCGACGCCCTCGCAGCGGTCGATGAGCAGTTCACAGCCGACGCCGAGCGCCTCGGCCCGGTCATCGAGGCGCTCCTGCCCGACTTCCACGCTGCGAACGACGCCTTCAAGCAGGTGGTCACCAGCTGGCAGATGCGCGACGTGAACGGCGAGACGATCCCGAACGATCACACCGACCCCGACCACGACGCCCGGGTCGTCGCCCGCCTCGAGACCGAGATCCACGCGGCCATCACGCCGATCATCGCGTCGGTGGCGACCTCCGAGCCCCGGTTCGCCCGCTATGCCGAGCGTTTGGGCACCGCACTCACCGCGATCCAGGCAGGCGACATACAGATGGTCGCCCACCCGCTTCGCGACAGCTATCACACGGTCTGGTTCGAGCTGCACGAAGAACTCATCCGACTGAGCGGCCGCAACCGGGCCGACGAGGCCGCCGCCGGTCGGGCGTGAAGCGGCTCAGCGGTCGCGGAAACCCTTGCCCGCCAGGATCCTCGGGGTGCACCTTTCGACGCGCGCCTCGCGGGTCTTGGCCTGCTTGGCATCGGAGAAGTGCAGGTTGTACTCCCGCTGGCGACCAGGGGTCAGCGACTCGAACGCCGTCTTCAGCGCGGGGTCTTCGTCGAGGCGGTGTTGCAGCTCCTCGACGAGGACGAGCGCAGGTGGCGGCCCCAGCTCCAAGCCAGCTTCTTCAACATCGATGGCCTCGTCGACGTACGCCTTGATGGTGTCGGTCATGTGGGTCGCGTCGTCAACCGAGGTGATGCAGATGCGGCGAGCCGACCGTGAATTCGGCCCCTGGTCCTCGAGGACACCCATCGGATCCTGCAGCAACGCACCCTTGAAGAACATGAGGGCCAGGAACATCCTCATCTCCTGGAGGATGAGGATGTTCGCGCCCGCGTGGCTGTAGCAGGGCTTGTTCCACTTGATGTCCTCGGTCAACCCACAGCTGAGCAGGATCGACCGCACCACGGTCAGCTCGTCAGGCCACAGCTCCGACCGGTCGATGTAGTCGTCGACGTCAGGGTTCGTCATCGCTTCGGTCTACCGCACCGATTCGAGCGCTTCGACTGCCTCGTCGGCCCGATCGAACGGTACGAGCAGGTGGTCGTGGAAGTAGCCCGCGAGCACGTTGCACGGGATCCCGAGTTCGGCGAGGACCGACGACAATGCGGCCGTGAGTCCGACGGCCTCGAGCGAGCTGTGCACCTCGACGGTCAGCCAGGCGGCCTCGAAGCCGATCGGCCAACCACGACGCTCCGCCTCGACCAGCGACACGACCGCCGTCGTGCCCTCTCGCTCGGAGATGACGGCCTCGACCCCGTTGCCAAGGTCGACGGGGGCCTCCAGGGTGACCATCGTGAACCGGCCCTCGCGTCGCTCGATCCGCAGTGAGGCGAGCATCCTCGCCAGGTCGATCTCGCCGGTCACGCCACGACCCTACGGATGTCGGTCGTGCGCGGCACACCTGACCCTAACGCTGTTAGGGTCAGGTGCGTCGTTCACCCAGGGGGAGACCATGCCCGTCCCACGTTCGCTCACCACCGCCGGCCACCAGGACTTCGAGATGGAGGTCGTCGCAGGGGAGTGGCCCAGCGACCTCACCGGCGATGTCCTCTATTCGAGCCCGCAGACGAGTCACCAGTTGCCCTACGAGATCTTCGACTGGGGGGCCATCTGCCGCCTGTCGCTCGACCCAGGCGCAAGGGGAGCGGCGCCGGGTCGGTTCGCATGGCAGGCGGTGTCGATCGAGACACCGGGCAAGCGGCTCTACAACCGTCACCCCGAGCAGTTCACCTCGGGTCCGATCGGCTACGAGTCGCCGTTCGGCACACCCAACTGCTCGAACACCGCACCGTTGCCGTGGGGCGATCGGCTCTACACGACCTGGGACGCAGGCCGTCCGGTCGAGTTGCATCCCGACACGCTCGAGTTCGTGGCCGAGGTCGGACACATCGACACGTGGGGCGGCAACTCGATGCCCACTGAGGGCGTCCTGCCCATGCTCATCTCCTCCGCTCACCCGGTCGCCGATCCCGAGCGCCACTGCCTCTGGACGGTGAAGGCCGCACCCGTCATGGAACCCACGTTCGGCATGCAGCCGTCGATCGTCCGCTACGACCGGCACGACGGCACCCAGGTGAAGCACTGGCCGCTCGACGGCATCGCGTTCTCGGGTGCGCTCCACACGGTCAGCCAGACCCGTGACTGGATCATCATGTGCGACTCGGGCAACTTCAAGGTCGATCCCGTCGAGATGTTCGGCGGCGAGCGCTCGGCCACGATCGACGACGAAGTCCCTGTCTGGCTCATCCGCAAGGACGCCTTGGAGGGCCTGCCGTCGGGAACGCCGGTCAAGCCGGTGTGCTTCACCATGTCGCCCCCCAACGGCCACTATTACGCCCGCTGGGACGACTCCGACGGGATCTCGGTGGTCTGGGAGGGCATGGACCTGATGGACCTCGCCATGTACATGCGCCCCGACGACCTCGACGTCAACGGGAACCCCGTCGACCCGGGAGCGGTCGGCCTCTACAACATGGCCATGGCGCCAGAGACGATCGTCGAGGTGCAGTTCGACCCCGAGTCGGGCAAGGTGCTCGAGCAAGGGCTCTTCAAGCAGGACTGGACCTGGAACCTCCAGCTGTCGGCCATGGACTGGAGCGTCGAGGGGATGAGCAAGCCGACGCTCCATCACGTGACCTACCAGGGCTGCCGACCGGGGAACATCTCCCAGCGCGCCGCCAAGCTCTACGAAGGTCGCATCGACCTCGACCAGGTCCGTGAGGAGACGCCCGGCGCCCTGTGCTCGTTCGACCGGGGAAGCATGGAGCTCAAGGCCAAGTGGGAGTACGCAAACACCTCCGACCACATCACGAGCCCGGCGTTCGCGCCGCGCGACCTCGGCGCCGATGCGAACGCCAGCTCGTACGCCGGCGGCGAGCCGGGTGGCCACGACGGCTACGTGATCCAGCCGATCTGCAGCGACGACGGCTTCCGGGTCGATCTCTTCGATGCGGCCCGTGTCGGCGACGGCCCGATTGCCACCCTGAAGAGCGTCAACAACGAGTGCGCCCCCCTGATCCTGCACGCAGGCTGGATGCCGGCCCGCACCGAGTTGGTCGACGCCGAGCGGCTGCGGTTCTCCGACGAACTCGACGACGCTCGCATGTCGTCGGTGCCCGAAGAACTGCGCGCCAGCATCCGTGAGGTCGCCGAGGAGTGCGACGCGCTCTTCTGAGGCCGACATGGGCAACAAGAAGCGACAGCCGCTCAGCCGACCGCTGACGGCGCGAGGTCTTCGCGGTCGGCGGGCGATGAAACGGGCGCTCTACGCCATGCTCTCGTTCAGGAACGGGGTGATGATCGCGCTCGGCAAGGAACAGCCCCTCGTGCGGTTCACCGTCGAGGGCGATCCACCGTCGGTCTACGTCGTGTGGCGCATTCGGCCCGAGGCCGTCGACACGCTGCCGAAGCGGCTCGGCCTCGCCGATTGGATGGCGTCGACGCCCATCCGGTGTCTCGCCGACGACGAACCCGAGCACCTGCTCGTCCTGAACTACTACCGGGTCTCGGGCCTCGCCAGGGGAGTACGGGCCGAATGGTCGATCTTCATCGCCGACCCGGCGGGAATTCCTCGCTACCTGGTGTTCGACGCGTGTTCTGCCGAGTTCTCGATCGATCCGGTCGACCTCAACACCAAGCGGAGCCCGATCACCCACCGCCGAGAAGGCGACACGATCGTCACCAGCCTCGGCGAGGGACCCGACTACACCTGCTCGATCGAGATCCCGGCCGACGCGCCCACCGTCAAGACCCATGCCGAGTGGGCCACCGCCAACGACGAGATCTACTGGACGAACGGCATCGCCGACCGGACCTTCTACAACGCCGGGATGCACGACCCGCTGGTGGTCGACGTGCCCTCGGGCGCGGTCGACCTCACCGACGACACCGGCTGGGCCGACCTCGTCGAGCCCGACCCGGCGCACGTCCTGGTGTACGAGAACGCCATCGAACTGGCCATGGCCCCGTGGGCGAACCTCGACCAGGTCGAAGCGTCACCGGAGCGCAGCTGATCGCTTCACCCCGGAGAAGCGCATGCCTGGTCGTCGCTGAGGTCGTCGAGGCGCTTCGCGACGTCTGAGGCTCCGCTGCCGACATAGTGAATGCCGTCGTCGGACTCGTCGTCGCGCACCTCCCACCCGATCAGCTCGCAGCCCAGCGCAGCTGCGACTCGTGCGTTGAGAGCATCGGCTTGGTCCGGCGTCGGCTCGCCCCGCTTGCCACCAAGCAACGGAGGCACCTCGACCCACACCACCGGGGCGTCGGCCGACAGCTTCGCGTGGGCGTTGCGGTATCCCTCCACGACATCGATCTCTGAGGCGTTCATGTCCCAGACCGAGACCGCCGCCACGATCAGGTCAGGGTCGCCATCGATCCCGAGGGGGACCAGGCAGGGGGCGTCGATCGTGAACCCACAGCCATTCATGGTCGAGCCGCGCCCCGTGACGGCCTTGATCTGACCCATCGTCGAGTCGCCGACGACGAACACGTCAGGGTCGTCGGAACCACACGCCGTGAAGGCAGACAGGGCCACGATCGCGAGGACACCCGTGGTGCGACGCGTCCAGGCCAGCATCGGAACCATGACCGATGTCTACCCGGGTCTTCGCAAGTCCCAACATCGCTGGAGGGCCATCGAGCGCGCCACCACGTGCCTGCCTGGGACCCAACTTGACAGAACGTGCATTATGGGCGTCGGACGTCCGGCTGCCACGTCGAGCTGGAGAACGGATCCGACCGCTCACGTGCAAGATCGGCGCTCCGGAACGGGTCCTGACTTCGACCGATGTCTCACCCCGGGACCGGGTTCAGGGCGGGCGCTGGTCCCGACGAATGGTCACCGGCGGCCTCCGCGCGGCTTGCTCGAGTCAATGGGGTCCCCGGCCGCCGATCCCCCGGGTCTCTTCACCCACGAGCGATTCCGTCACTGTGACGCAATAGCTGCCGCGAGGATCTCTCGGTCCCGTGGAGACCGATGACCGGGCGTGTCGGGGATGGGCATCGAGGTCAGACCAGGACTTCGGGCAGGGCCGCGAACACGTCAGGGTCGTGTCCGGGGATGACGAGCGCACCACCGCTTCGGAGCTCGCGCAACACTGCGAGGCTGGCCGCCTGCTGGGCGTGATCGTGGCCGATCCCAGGGAGGGGGCCGCCGTCCAGCGTCGCCTCGAAGTAGGCGCAGTCGCCACACAGCACGACCTCTCGGTCGGCGAGACGGATCCGTAGCGACTGATGACCGGGCGTGTGGCCAGGGGTGGGCATGCAGACGATCAGGCCGTCACCGAAGACATCGTGTTCACCCACGACCTCGAGCCGGTCGTGGCCGTGATCGAACAGGTCACGCTGCAATGAGTTCGCCGCGGCGACATCGTCGTCCATGCCCGCCGCCCACTCATCCGCCTGGACCACGAGACGGGCACTGGGCAGTTGGTCCAGCCCCCCCGTGTGATCGAAGTGAAGGTGCGACATGACGACGACGTCCACGTCATCAGGGTCGACGTCGGCCGCGCGGAGGCGGGCCCCCACCAGGTCGGACTCGTCGAGCCCGACCCCGAAGAAGAGCGACACCGTGTCGAGGAGTGGCCCCGGCGCAGCCAACGCAGCCGGCATGCCGGTGTCGAAGAGCACCGTTCCGCGGTCGTGTCGGATGAGCCACGACGGAACCGGGATGGTGAGCTGGTCGTCGCTCCCGCCCTGCTCGAACATGCTCCGGGGCGCGCTCAGCGTGCCGCACCCGAGGGGTTGGATCGAAACCGCCACGCTGCGACTCTGGCACACTCCGAAGGTCCGACGCCGCCAGTAGCGTGCATCGTTCATGGTCGACGGCTTCGTTCATCCCGACTTCGGCGGCGTCGTCGAGATCTTCCGCAAGCAGTTCGACAAGCCGGGAGCCGGCGGCGCCGCCATGGCACTGACGCAGCGAGGCGAGATGGTGGCCGACGTGTGGATGGGCTCGGTCGACGAGGCAGGAACGCTGCCATGGTCGGCCGACACCGTGGCCATGAGTTTCTCGACCACCAAAGGCGTGGCATCGACCGCGCTGCACATCCTGGCCGATCGCGGACTGCTGTCCTACGACGAGCCGGTCGCGACCTACTGGCCCGAATTCGCCGCGGCCGGCAAAGAAGCGATCACCGTCCGCGACCTGATGACCCATCGGGCCGGGCTGCACCGGGCGAGCAACCTCGTCGACGATCCTCGCGACCTTCTCGACCAACGTCGGATGGCCGCACTGCTCGCGGCGATGCCGGCGGACACCCGGCGCCGGCGAACCTCGGGCTACCACGCCGTCAGCTACGGGTGGCTCGTCAGCGAATTGGTGCTCCGGATCACCGGCGAGACACTGGCCGAGTTCGTGCAGACCGAGATCGCCGAGCCGATTGGCGCCGAAGGGCTGTTCATCGGACTGCCTGCGGCGCAGCGTGCGCGCATGGCACCGCTGTTCCCGGGCATCACCGCCAAGCAGAAGGCACGGTTCCCCGCCCTGGTCCGCTTTCTGAACCGCTTCGAGCGAACGCGACCGCTCGCCGACGCGCTGCTCGTCGAGGGCCTCGATGACCTCTACGAGGGACCGAACCCGCCCATCGCCGACACCGAGATGGCAGCCCTCAACGGCTTCTTCACCGCCCGGTCCCTGGCGAAGATGTACGGAGCCATCGCCAATGGCGGAGAGTTCGGAGGTCACCGACTTCTCGGACCCGACACGATTGCCGACTTCGCCCGCACCCAGGTCACGACTCGCGACTACGTGCTCTTGTTCTCGATGCGTTGGCGCACCGGATACCACCGAGCGTTCACCGCCGGTCGCCAGCCGCCGAACGGCTTCGGCCACTTCGGGTTCGGCGGATCGGGTGGCTTCGCCGACCTCGACACCGGCATGTCGGTGGCGCTCACGCTCAATCGGGTCACCCCGACGACACCGGTCGCCGACATCCGCCTCGCTCGCATCGGTGCCGCAGCGCTCAAGGCCGGACGACGCCGCCGAAGGTGATGGCCGTCTCAGGCGCACGGCCCACCGGCATGGTCCGTTTGCCCCACGTATTCCTCAAGCTTGGTGCCGCTCGCGCCGAAAACCCCTCGAGAGGAGGGCGGGCCATGGCAACGCGGGTACTGCTGGTCGACGATGACGAGCGACTGGTGCGCATCGTCGCCGGCATTCTCGAAGAAGACGGCATCGAGATCGTTGCCTCGCTCGGAGACGGCCGGGAGGCAGTCCGCCTCATCCACTCCCTCGACCCGGACGTGGTGGTGCTCGACATGATGCTGCCCACGCGCCCAGGCCTCGCCGTGGCGGATGCGATCCGTCGACTCCGCCCCGACCAGCCGATCGTGCTGTTTTCGTCGCTGCTCGACCCCAGGATAGAACGCATCGCGGTTGCCCACGGACTCGTGTATCTCGAGAAGTGTGACGGCATCGACGCACTCGAAGACGCGATCTTCCGGTCGATGAACCGCAGACAGACCATCTCTGTCTGACCGACCCGACCCGGGTACGGTCCGAACGATGGCTTGGAAGCGCAAGGCGGCACGGGTGATCCTCTTCGACCGGGACAAGCGGGTCTTCCTGATGCAGGCCCACGACCCCGCCGACCCGACCAAGGGCCAGTGGTGGGAGATCCCCGGAGGCGGAATCGACTTCGGTGAGACGTCCGCCCAGGCCGCAGCCCGCGAGCTCTACGAAGAAGCGGGCATCGTCGCCGACGAGATGGGGCCCTGCATCTGGCGTCAACAGGTCCGCTTCCGATTCGGTGGCATCGAGTTCGATTCCGACGATCATGTGCACGTGGCGTGGTGCGAGACCGGCGACTACTCCCCCACCCATCTCGAGGCGCTCGAGGCGATGGCATTCGAAGGTGCGCGTTGGTGGACGCTCGATGAGGTCCTCGCCTCCGACGAGCGCTTCCTTCCCGAGCCGCTCGTCGCCTTCCTCCCGGCACTGGCGGCCGGCGACCTGCCAGACGAGCCGGTGGTGGTCGCGGCGGTCGGCGACTGAGGACGAGGACTGGTCCGAGAACATAGAGTCACAACGTGTCCGATCTCTTCCCACACTCCTTTCCGACCCTCGAGACCCTCGAACAGGAGCGGACCCATCTCAAGCAGCGCCTCGCGGCGACCTTCCGACTGTTCGGTCGATTCGGCTTCACGCAGGTCGGATCCAACCTGGCCGGGTGGTTCAGCTTCCAGCCCTTGTACGACAAGATCGTGACCGACTGTCCCGAGCTCCTCGACTGACATGTCCGACCCAGCCACCCCCGAACGCCGTGCACGACGTCAAGCGCTGCTGCAGCGCCTGATCGACTCGCAGAACCGGAGTGACATCGACGGCGTCCTGGCGTGCTTCGCTCATCCCGAGGTCGAGCTGGTGGGCGCCAATCGCAGGTTCACCGGGAGCGACGAGGTCGGCACCTACCTCCGCGACTCGCGATCCGCGTTTCCCGACCAGCGCTTCGAGCTGATCATGATGCATCATGCCGACGACGCGGTCATCTGCGAGTTCTGGTTCGGCGGCACTCACCGCGGCGACATCCACGGATTCGAGGCGACCGGTCGGGGCTTCCGTGTCCGGATGGCCTCGTTCTTCGCGTTCGACGGCGACGACCTCGTCGGCCAGCGCATCTACTACGACGCCCGATCGATCGTCATGCAGCTCGCGTGAGACACCGGTCACGCCGACGCCGACGGTTTCGTGGCAGCATGCCGCATGGCGCTCTTCATCGCTCGATACGACCTTCGTGGCCCCGGACTCTCCGGCAAGGACCGAGCTGATCAGTACGCCGTCTGTCTCGAACAGGCGGCCTGGTGCGAGGCACACGGGTTCGACATGCTCGTACTCAGCGAGCACCACGGTGTCGAGGACGGCTATCTCCCGGTCCCGCTCCAGCTGGCCACCGCCATCGCCGTGCGAACCGACGCGATCTCGATCATGATCTCGGCGCTGCTGGTGCCGCTCCACGATCCGATCCGCCTCGCCGAACAGATCGCGATCGTCGACCTTCTCAGCAAGGGGAGGGTGCAGTACACGAGCGGACTCGGCTACCGACGCGAGGAATACGAGCAGGCGGGACTCGACTGGACCACTCGTGGTGCTCGCATCGAGCACTGCCTCGACACCTTGTTCAAGGCCTGGACCGGGGAGCCCTTCGAGTACGAAGGACGGACCGTCCAGGTGACCCCCGCTCCCTACAGCCAGCCGGGGCCGCTGATGTTCTACGGCGGTGGCTCCCCCGCTGCCGCTCGGAGAGCTGCTCGCTTCGACATGCCGCTGTTCGCGCAGCATGGCGACCCGACGTTGGGTGAGATCTATGCCCAGACACGCGAAGAGCTCGGCCTCGGCCCAGGGATGTATCTCGCGCCGCCGGCCGAGGGGCCCGGGACGATCCTCGTCTCCGAGGATCCCGACCGCACGTGGAACACCATCGGCGAGTACCTCTTGTACGAGGCGACCGAATACGACGCATGGCAGCAAGGCGTCACCTCATCGGTCCACGACGAATCCAAGACCGTCGACGAGATGCGCGAACGGGGCATCTACGCCGTGATGACCCCCGACGAGTGCGTCGACTACGCGCAGTCCATCGGGCCGCTCGATCCCGTCACGACGCACCCGCTGTGCGGCGGCATGCCCGCCGAGGCGTCATGGGAGCACCTCGAGTTGTTGGGCACCGAGGTCATCCCCCGCTGCAAGAGCTGAGACGACTCGACCCGATCGGTCTCGATCAGCCGGGCCCGCCGGCGCAGTTCTCGGCGGTGAACGTCGCCAGGTTTGCTGCGGCCTGGACAAAGCTCCCGTCGCCGAACGCAGTCGCGAGTTGGGTCGCTTCGAACACCGCGCCCGAGTCGCCGGACGCGATGGCCTCCCAGTCGACGTCGGCGGACGCCGTGGCCAGACGCCCGTACGTGTCGGCCAACGTCTGGATGTCAGCGGCGATCTCCTCGGGCACGTCGTCGACGATGCTGTCGAGATACGCCGCTGCCGTCGCCAGCCCCTCGGTCGGGTCATCGCCGTTCGCGAATGCGTCACCGAAGGGGTCGTTCTCGAATGCCGACGTGAGCTGTTCGCAGTTCTCGGCGTCGAACCCGAACTCGACATCGGTCCCGTCGGGCAGCTCGACACTGCCGGTGTCGGCGTCGCCGTTCCCCGTGTCGCCGGCATCCTGCGAAACGACAGTGTCGCTGTCGCTCCCACATGCGGCGATCAGAAACGTCATGGCTACCAACAGCCCGAGCAAGCGTCGAACGGTCATGGGGATCCTCCCGAGGTGAGTGCCCCGAACGTACTCCTCAGCGCGCCACGAACGGCGTCGGTACGACCCGCGCCGCGAGTTCGGTGCCGCGCACATCGATGACGACCTCGGTGTCTTCGGCCACGTCGACCGGGAGGAACGCCAGCGCGATTCCGTGTTCGAGCACCGGCGAGAAGTTCCCCGAGGTCACTGCGCCGATGTCACGACCGTCGAGGCGAACGGCGTTGCCCTCGCGGGGTGGCCGACGCCCCTCGACGGACATCCCACGGAGCAGGCGGGTGGGACCGGCTTCCTTCTCTGCCAGCAATGGGCCTCGCCCCCTGAACTCGCCCTTGGACCAGGACACGACCCACCCGAGGCCCGCCTGGAGGGGCGTGATGCCCGGGCCGAGCTCGTGGCCGTGGAGTGGGAGTGCGGCCTCGAGACGCAACGTGTCACGAGCTCCGAGGCCCGCTGGGAGCACGCCGGCTTCGAGCAGTGCTGTCCAGACCGTCGCCGCGTGGTCAGCCGGCACTGCGAGCTCGAGGCCGTCCTCGCCGGTGTAGCCGGTACCGGCCGTGATGCACTCGACGCCGAGGACATCGGCCCGCTGCACCCGGAACCGACCAACGGCAGCCGCGTCGGGAGCGAAGGTCGCGACCCGCTCGCGAGCTGTGGGTCCCTGCACCGCGAGGATGGCCCGCTCGTCGGTCACGTCGGTGCCCCCGATCGCGCCCCGGACGCCATCGGTGTTCGACGCGTTCGGCATGACGTCGAACCGCGCCTCGTCGACCCACCACACGATGATGTCGTCGACGACCGACGCATCATCGGGATCAAGAAGATGCGTGTACTGGGCACGCCCGGGCTCGACCTTGCCGAGGTCGTTCGTGAACGCCCCTTGGAGGAGGTCGCGAGCATCGTCGCCGACGACTCGGACGGTGCCCAGGTGGCTCACGTCGAACACCACCGAATCGTTGCGGCATGCGAGGTGCTCGGTGATGGTGCCCGAGTCAGGATATGACAACGGCATGTCCCAACCGCCGAACGGCACCATCTTCGCGCCGAGATCGCGGTGAATGCCGTCGAGCGGAGACTGCTGACCGCTCACCCGGACGTGACGGCAGGGAGCGACGGCGAGTCCTTCGGCGGTGGATGCAGCTCGACGATCGCCGCGTCGAGCTCTTCTTTCACCTCGTCGAGCGCGAGGAGGTTCAGCACTCCCTGGCCACGATAGCGATTGACCACGTCGATCAGCTCGGCACCGTCACGCACCAGGACTGCTGAGGTTCCGGAGATGACGAGCTGCGCAGACGCAGGATCTTCACCGAGCTCGTCGCGCAGGTAGTCGAAGGCGGTGCGGACGCTCTCGAGCTTGATGCCGGCATCGATGAGGCTCTTGATGATCTTGAGCTCGAGCAGATCGGCGTACGAGTAGCGGCGACGGCTGCCGCTGCCATTCGCCTCGGCGAGCGATGGCTTCACCAGGTCGGTCCGAGCCCAGTAGTCGAGCTGCCGATAGGTGATGCCCACCAGTTCGGCGGTCTTCTTGCCGCTGAAACCCACCTCGTCGCCCATGAGATCCTCCTCCGCAGGGCGACAGTCGTGGAACTACATCGGTGTCACCCAGGGCCGCTGAGGTTACGACCGGCCCGTGGTCGCGTCAACGGGAGATTTCCGAGGCAGCCTCACGCAGTGACTCCAACTGGGCGTTGGTCCCGATCGCGATCAGGACCTCACCCGGATCGATGACCTCCTCTGGCGGCGGATTGGTTCGGAAGTTCCCCTCCTCGTCACGCATCGCGAGGATCATCGCGCCCGTGCGGTCGCGGACGTGCGCGTCGCGGAGCGAGAGCCCCGCCAACGGAGACGTGTGCGCGATCGTCACCTCGGCCAAACGGAACTCGAGAGACCCATCGTGCATCACGACGTCGAGGAAGTCGGCAACCGCCGGTTGCATCACGAGCGCAGCCATTCGCTCACCACCGATGTTCTGGGGGTTGACGACCCGGTCCGCGCCCGCCTGGGTGAGCTTGGGCTCGGCGCTCTCGACCCGGGCGCGGGCGGCGATGAAGAGCCGCGGTGACAGCGAACGCCCGGTGAGGGTCACGTAGAGGTTGTCGGCGTCGCTCGTGAGGGCCGCGACGAGCGAGCGGGCTCGGTCGATCCCCGCCGCCTGGAGCGTCTGGTCGTCGGTCGCGTTCCCTTCGACCCACAGACCTGGCCAGCCCTCGAGACGCTCCGAGTCGGTGTCGATGACGACGACGTCGCCGCCTTCGGCGGTGATCCTTCGCGCGATCGAGCGTCCGACGCGACCGAAGCCGCACACGATCACATGTCCTTGGAGGTCGTTGATCTGTCGTTGCATGCGCCTTCTCCCGAACGAGTCTGTCAGTCGGCCTTCCACGAGCGCCTCGAGCATCACGCCAAGCGTGTACAGAGCGGTTCCGACGCCCGAGAGGATGAGCACGATCGTGAACACCTGGAACCCATCGGTCACGACCCCGAGCTCACGGAAGCCGACGGTCGAGATCACGGTCACGCACAGGTACAACGCGTCGAGAAACCGCAGCCCGAAGAGCATGTAGCCGACGGTGCCGATCACCAGGATGCTCGACAGCAACAGGATGCCGATCTGGAGTTGCCGAAGCGGATTGCTGCGATCGATCTTCGATCCGCGCATCGCCGCCGGCCCGTCAACGCTGCGGCTCATCGGGCGCGCGCTCTCGCCGGGTGCCACCCGGTGTGGTGGGTCACGGTCAGGACGCGAAGTCCTCCGGATTCACCTCGTCGATGAATTTCCGGAAGTCCTCGACCACCTCCTCGGGGTCGGTGTCGCTCTCCGACGGCGGTTCGAGCCCGTAGCCCGCTTCGTCGAGAACTGCCTCCTCGGCGAAGATCGGCGCGCCCACCCTTGCTGCGAGTGCAACGGCATCGGAAGGACGAGCCGACAGGACCTGCGCACCTCCCGATCCTGCGAGGTGCAGCTCGGCGTAGAAGGTTCGGTCGCGCAGCGCAGTGACCACCACTCGCTCGATGTCGACCCCCAGGGTCTTGAGTGTCGACACGAAGAGGTCGTGGGTGCCCGGGCGGGGCGGCTCGATGCCGTCGACGGCGAACGCGATCGCCGTCGCTTCCGCGCCACCGATGTAGATCGACAGCATCCGCCGAGGCTCGTCGACCTCCTGGAGCAGGAGCGCAGGACTGTTGGCCGGGCGCTCGACCCGCACTCCCACCAAGTCCATCGCGACCGTCACGCCGCTGACGGTAGCAAGAACTCAACCCAGCGAGTCGTCGAGCGCTTGGCGGAGCAGCGCAGCGTGAAGCTGTTGGCCGAGACCAGCCATGGTCGCCACCTGCTCGATCGCCCGTTGTCGGGCGGTGGGATTGCGCTGCTTGAGCAGCGGCATGATGGCCTGCTCGAAGAACCCCGCTTCGCGCTCGCTCGAGACCTTGTACATCCGCAGATGCCGTGTCTCGACGCCGAACTCCGCGAACTTGGCGGCCGTGCGGGCCACCACGACCGAATCGCTGTCGAAGAACCGATCCGCGCCGACCTGACGGGTCGCGAGCAAGCCCGCGCCGTGAAGCTCGTCGATGGTGTCGATCGACAGACCTGACATGCGGCTGAGCTCGTCGGCAGTGAGCGTCATCTCGGTGGGGCCGAGATCCATCGGGTTGGCGGTCACCGACGGTTCGGCGGCGACGGGTTCGGGCTCTGCCACCAAAGGTTCAAACGGGTCGGGATCGGCGATCTCGAGCTCGGGGTCCTCGTCGGACACGGCTGCCAGATCAGGAGCCGCCGCAGGATCGTCGGCGATGAGGTCGAGCAGCGACGCCATCGGGTCGGGACTCGGCGCGCTCGGCGTCGCCTGGCGCTCGGACTGTTCGGGCTCCTCCGCGACCACGTCGGGCGGCGGCGAGAAGTCGAGCGCCATGTTGGCGCGGTCGGCCTCGAGGAGGCGGTCCTTGATGACCTTGAGCGGGAGGAAGTGGTCGCGCTGTTGCTGGAGGATCCAACGCAGCCGCTCGACATCGGCCTCGTAGAACTTGCGGTAGCCCGACGGGGTGCGCTCGGGATCGATCAGCCCCTGGCTCTCGAGGAAACGGATCTTCGAGATCGTGACGTCGGGGAACTCGTCCTGGAGCAGCGACAGCACCTCTCCGATCGACAGGTGGGAGATGTCGGCGTCGGTCACGCCGAGCCGCCGAGCATGAAGACCAGGCGGAATGTGCCGATCTGGAGCTCGTCGCCGTTCGCCAGCGGCATCTCGCCTTCGATCCGCTCGCGGTTGAGGTACGTGCCGTTGAGAGAACCGGCGTCGTTGACCACGTATCCGTCGTCGGTGTGGCGCACCTCGGCGTGGCGACGACTCACCGTCACATCGTCGAGGAAGATCTCACTGTCGGGATGGCGTCCCGCAGTGGTGACCGGCGTGTCGAGCAGATAACGACTCCCGGCGTTGGGACCACGCTTGACCACCAGCGCGCCGGTCCCGCTCGGGATCTCGAAATGGTCGACCGCGACGTCGTGCTCGGTGTCGTGGATCGAGTCGTCGATCTTGAACGTGATCGTGGTCGGCTCGACCTCCTCGCCGGAGAGCGGGGCACCGCACGACGAGCAGAAGTTGGAGCCCAGCGGATTCCCGTGGCCGCACTTGTTGCAGAAGACGTCGGCCATCGCGCCCTCAGCCCTCGATCAGGGCCCGGTAGGCCTCGGCGTCGAGCAGCGCGTCGAGCTGCGAGGTGTCGCTCATCTCGACCACGCAGATCCAGCCTTCGCCGTAGGGGTCCTCGTTCAGTCGTTCGGGACCGTCGTCGAGGTCGGTGTTCACCTCGACCACGGTGCCGCTGATCGGGGCGTAGACGTCGCTCACCGACTTGGTCGACTCGATCTCGCCGAACGAGGCCCCGACCGAGACCACCGAACCGACTTCGGGAAGCTCGACGAACACGACGTCGCCCAAGGCGTCCTGGGCGTAGTCGGTGATGCCGAGTTTGGCACGGCCGTCCTGCACCAGGATCCACTCGTGGTCGGTCGAATACCTCAGCTGGTCAGGCACGTGCATGGCGCGAACGCTACACCAGCCCTGAGTCTCGACTTGAGGATGAAGGTTGCGGGCCGCTTCAACTCAGCATCTGGCCGATTCGACGCTCGTACTCATCGACCAGACGGCGGGCCGACCGCTCGTCGACGGCCTCTGCGATGAGATGCGTGAGTGGTTCCTCGGGATCGGGAAGAGCCAGCACCCACCCATCCTCGTGGATGATCTTCACACCGTCGATCAACTCGACCTCGCGGTCCTTGGCCAGTTCGACCAAGCCGCGCATCACCGCCCCCTTCTGTTCCCATGGCGTCACGACCGAGTCACGCACCATCGAGACCTCAGGCAGCCCTTCCACCACGTCGCTCAGGGTTCTCCCGGTCCGGGCGAGGAGCTCGAGGAGCTTGAGCAGGCCCGCAGCCGCGTCGAATGCCGGCAAGAACCCGGGCAGGATCGCTCCGCCGTCCGAGCTGACCGCGAAGCCGACGCCGGGTTGGATTGCTGCGTCCATCAACGCTGCCGGCGCCGTCTTGGTCACGAACGTGTTCAATCCGGCCGCTTCGATGATCCGACTCGCCTGCGAGGTCTCGCTGATCTGGATCGCAACCGACTCTCCGTCGACGTACTCGCCGATCAAGGTCAGCAGCGAGAGCATCACCGCGCGCCCCGGGACCTCGTCGCCGTGGTCGTCGATGAGGGTGAACCGCTCGCCACCCGGATCGAAGACCGCACCGAGAGCCGCCCCACTCGCCTGCACCAGCTCGCCCACCCTCGCCACCGCGCCCGCTCGATCGAAGTCCAGCAGCCCAGCGGTGGACGCATACGGATTGACGCCGAGCACGTCCGCATTCAGTTGGGCGAACAGCGTGGGCATGACGAACGACGTGGACCCGAAGCCATAGTCGACGACGAGCTTGAATGCCGCCGAACGCACCACGTCCAGGTCGACGGTCGCCGCGAGCGACGCGGTGTAGTACTCGAGCGCACGGGGCGGATAGCCGATGTCGCCGATCTCGGCCGGGATCACCCGTCGGAAGTCCTCACGGGCGAAGCGACGTTCGATGTTGCGTTGCGCGTCCTCGGAGATGTCGGCGCCGTTGCCGTCGAAGAACCGGATTGCGACCGACTGGTTGTCGGTGTCGTCGATGCGGATCGTGATGGCCCCGACGCGATCGGTGCGACGCGAGGCGAACCGGGTCACCGGAACCGACGCCACCTCGAGGTCGAGCACGTTGACGCCCGCCGCATTGAGCCCGGCCATCATCGCCCGCTTCAGCATCCGTGCCGACAGTGACGAGTCTCTCGAGGTGATGACGGTCGTCCCTCCCTCGAGGGTGGTGGCGTAGGCCATCGCGAGCCGGGTCGCGAGCTCAGGGGTGATGTCGACGTTTGCGAGGCCTCGCACGCCGGAGCGACCGAAGAGGCTTCGTGCACCCTTGGACTCCCAGACGATCGACGAGTTGATGATGGCGCCGGCCTCGACGGTCTTGAAGGGATAGACCTTGACCCCGCCGCCAAGTGATGCGCTGTCGCCGATGAAGCACTCGTCACCGACGACCACACCCTCGTCGGTGCGCACATGGTTCCGGAGGTCACACGAGCGGCCGAGCACGGTGCCGCGAAGGCGAACCCCCTCACCGAGGTACGCGTTGTCGTGCACGATCACGCGGTCGAGGTCGGCTCCCGAACGGGCGCGAACGTTGTTGCCCAGGACCGTGTACGGACGCAGGTGGGCGCCGGCCTCGATCCGGCAGTGCTCGCCGATCAACACGGGGCCCTCGACGGTCGCGTCGGGGTCGACGAGCGCACCTTCGCCCAGCCAGACCGAGTCGCCCACGTCGAAGCCGGCGAGGTCGACCCGGACTCGACGATCGAGCACGTCCTTGTGCGCCGACAGGTAGGCCTCGTGAGTGCCGACGTCTTCCCAGTACCCTTCCCCGACGGCGCCGTACAGGCCCTTGCCGTCGGCCAGCAGTGCCGGGAACACCTCACCGGAGAAGTCGACTGGTCGGCCAGCCGGTATGTAGTCGAAGATCTCGGGTTCGAGCATGAAGATGCCGGTGTTGATGTTGTCGCTGAACACCTCTCCCCACGTCGGTTTCTCGAGGAATCGCTCGATGGAGCCGTCGTCGCGGGTGATCACGATGCCGAACTCGAGGGGGTTCTCGACGGCGACGAGGCCGATCGTGGCCATCGCATCGTGTTCGACGTGGAATCGCTCGATCGCACCGAGGTCGATGTCGGTCAGCACGTCGCCGGAGATCACGAGGAAACGCTCGTCGGACAACTCGTCCATGGCGTTGCGCACCGATCCGGCGGTGCCGAGCGGCGTCTCCTCGGTCGCGTAGACCATTCGAACCCCGAACTCGCTGCCGTCACCGAAGTAGGAGCGGATGTGGTTCGCCAGAAATGCCACGGTGACGACGATCTCGTCGAAGCCGTGCTGCTTGAGAAGGCCGACGATGTGCTCCATCATCGGCCGGTTCGCCAACGGCACCATCGGCTTGGGCACGTTCGACGTGAGGGGGCGCAACCGAGTCCCCTCACCTCCGGCCATGATCACGGCTTTGCTCATGTGGCTCTCCCTTCACGAAGAGCCTGTCGACCCATGGGGATGTAGCGCAACGCAGCCCAGTACGAACACACCAAGCCCGGGATGCCCAGGGCGTACGCGAGCACCTCGGCCGCGGGTGCCCATCCGAGTGTGCTCTCGGCACCGAGGAACAAGGGAATCGCCCCCATGAGCAGGAAGGTGCCGGTCTTCCCGATCCAGGTCACGTCGATACGTCTCGCCCCCAGGGCGGCGAGACCGACCGTGCCGACCGACACCAGGATCTCGCGCACGAGGACGGCAACGGCGAACCACACCGGAATGCTCCCGTCGATCAGGATCGCGGTGATGCCGACGAAGAACAGCAGCCGGTCGGCTACGGGATCGAGGACCTTCCCGAGCGTCGTGACCTGGTCGAAGTTCCGGGCGATGTAGCCGTCGACCCAGTCGGTCGCGCCGATCCCGACGAGAATCCATGCGGCGGCCGCCCGGTTCTCACGGCCGAACAAGACGTAGACGAAGAGCGGGAGACAGAGCAGCCTCAGAAACGAGATGACGTTCGGCACCGTCCAGATGCGGGCCAGCTTGGCGGCCTCGTCGAGACCGACCGCAGGCGCATGGGCGACAGCGTCGGGGTCCGGCATCGTGTTCAGAGCCTACGATCCCGCCCATGCCTGAGACCGATGTGACCCCAGCCGCCTTCGTGACCGGAGGTGGGTCGGGTCTGGGGGCTGCGATCTCACGCCAGCTGGCCGCGGACGGGTTCACGGTCTGGGTCAACGACATCGACGCCGCCGGGGCCGCCTCGGTGGCTTCGGAGGTCGCCGGTCACAGCGTGCCATTCGACGTCAGCGACTCGGGTGCCTTCGACGACGCAGTCGAGCAGATGGTCGCCGAGACCGGTCGGATCGACGTGATGGTCAACAACGCAGGCATCGTGCTCGGGCGGCCCGACGTGAGCCAGCGCGTGATCGAGGCCCAGGTCGCCATCATGGAGGGACGCGAGCCAGAACCGATCCGAGCCACCTCGACCCTGAGCGACGAAGAGTGGGATCGGATGATCAAGGTCCACCTCTACGGCACATTCCACGGCACCCGCGCCGCGCTGCGCCACATGGAACCCGCACGGTCAGGGGCCATCGTGAACCTGGCATCGATCTATGGATTTCGTGGCGGCGCCATGAATGCCGAGTACGCCGCGGCCAAGCACGCCATCGTCGGCTTCACGAAGTCAGTGGGAAGCGAGGTCGCTCGTCACGGCATCCGTGTGAACGCGGTGGCACCGGGTTTCATCGACACTCCGCTTCTCGATCCGCTGGCTGAGTTCAAACCGTTCGTCCTCGGCGACGTGGCCTCCAATCGTTTCGGCACGGCGGACGAGGTCGCCCAGTTGGTCGGCTACCTCGCGAGCGATCGGGCGAGCTATCACTTCGGCGACATCCTGCCGATCACCGGCGGGTTCAGCATCTGATCCGGGAGCGACGATGGCCACCCTCTTCACCAAGATCATCAACGGCGAGATTCCCGGCAGGTTCGTCTGGCGCGACGAACGGGCCGTCGCCTTTCTCACCATCGCTCCCCTGGCCGACGGTCATGTGCTGGTCGTGCCCATCGCCGAGGTCGATCACTGGATCGACCTCGATCGAGACGACGCCGCTCACCTCATGGGGGTCAGCCAGCACATCGGGAAGGTGCTGCAACGGACCTTCGAGCCCCTGAAGGTCGGGGTGATGATCGTGGGCGAGGAGGTGCCGCACACCCACATCCACCTCATCCCGTTCCGTTCGCTGGCCCAGTTGGACTTCGCCAATGCAGACACTTCGCCCGACCCCGAGCACCTCGACGGCATAGCCGAGCAGATCCGCACCGGCCTCCGAGACGATGGGCACGTCTCGGTCGTGCCGGACTGACCCTCAAAGGGCGAGCTTTCCCTCGTCGGGGTCGTAGACGTCGACGAGTTCGGACCCCTTGTTCCTGACGTTGCCGACCTTCGGGTCGACCGGGTGCATCGCGATGATCCCTTCGGGCGCCGGCACCAACAGCTTCCCGAGCGTCGCGATGTCGTCGTTGTCGCGGTCGAGCCACTCGGCCCAGTCCTTCTCGGCGAGGATCACGGGCATCCGGTCGTGGATCTCACTCATCGGCTCGTTGGGGGTCGTCGTGATGATCGTGCACGATCGAAGGGGCGACTCGTCCTGCCACTCACCGTCCTTCTCGCCGCCCCTCCACACCGACCACAGTCCGGCGATTGCGAACGGCCGACCGTCGGGACGCGAGATGAGGTACGGCTGCTTCTTCTTGACCCCCGGCTCGGTCTTCCATTCGTAGAAGCCGTCGGCCGGCATGATGCAGCGCCGCGCGGCGAAGGGCTTCTTGAACGCGTTCTTCTCGGCCAACGTCTCGGCTCGGGCATTGATCATGCGCGAGCCGATGCCCGGGTCCTTCGCCCAGGAAGGCACCAGGCCCCAGTGGAACGCATCCAGGTGGCGCACTCCCCCGTCCTCGAGCACTGCGTACACGTCGTTGGTCGGCGCCACGTTGTAGTTGGGCTGGAGCGTCTCGGCGACCTGTTCGACATCGAAGTAGCTCGCGATCTCGTCGGGCGTGCTGCTCGACACGAACCTCCCGCACATGGCCCGAACCCTATTGGCTGCCGGAGGAGAACCTGTCTCACGCGCCACACGACCGCACGACCGCACGCCGAGATGCCCGGCAGGGTTCCTTCGGCCGCCCCACACCATGATCGGGCGAATGGAGGCCCGGAGTGCCGGAATCCGATGAAAGACCCAGCTACGATTCCGCGATGATCCGCCTGCTGATCTCAGCTGTGATTCATCTTGCGTCCAATGCCGTCGGTCTCCTGGTCGCGGCCGCGGTCCTGGACGACATGGAAGTCAGCGGGGTGGCCTTCATCGTCGCCGTGGTGATCTTCACCGCCATCGAGGTGCTCGTGCTGCCGGTCCTGAACAACATGGCCATGCGAAACGCCCGGGGACTGATGGGGGCCACGGCGCTCGCGGCGACACTCATCGGGTTGATCGCGACGTCGCTGGTGTCCGACGGCCTGCAGATCTCCGGAGCCACCACATGGCTGCTCGCGACGGTGATCGTGTGGCTCGCGGGCATGATTGCCGGCTTCGTGCTGCCGCTGATCTTTGTCAAGAATCGAGTCGAGGACCGCCGAGACTGAGTCCGCTCAAAGGCTACCGAGGATGTCGGACCGCTTCTGTGCGTACTCCTCGTCGGTGATCGCGCCGGCGGTTCGCAGCGCGTCGAGCTGTGCGAGCCGTTCTTCGATCGAACCGTGCGCCTCCGAATCGCCCTGATCCGCCTGCATCGCACGTGCGACCGCAGCCGCATCACGCTCGGCCCGGGAGTCGCCGTGTGCGTCCATCTCTCGAAAGATGAGCGAGCGCACCTGATCTGGACCGGGGATGTTCTCGAAGACCGAGTCCCCGGTCTCGCCGGCCGATTCGATCGTCAGCGTGCCGTTGTCCAAGAGCCGGGCGATGGCACCTTGTTCGAAGTTCACATTGTTGACCCGGTTGAGCGGAATCGACACACCCTTCCGGCGCACCAGGCCACTCTGGTAGGCGACTCGCCGGTCGGTGACGGCGAATCGCGTGGTCCGCCACTGGGCGAATTCATAGACCGTGTCGAGCAGCCACACGATGAACGCAAGAACGGTCACCCACTGCAGAAAGGTCGACAGTCCGCCGCTGGTGACGAACGTCAGCACGATCAACACGACGACGCCGATCCCCGAAAGCACCTGCTTCCAGAAGTACCACCAGTGAGGGTGCGAATGAAGCACCATCGATTCACCGGGCATCAAATCGAGTTGAGATCCTTCCACGCCGCGAACTCTACGCAATCAGAGGGCGTGAGCCGAACCCCGATCTGCGCGATCTGCCGGGCAGATCGCGACCCAGAGGTGAGGGTGGTTTCAGACCTGGCCTTGGGAATGGTCAGGCGCGCGGAACTCGGGTCCGCGACCGGCTCGATGGTCGTGCGATCAGGCGTCGGTGATACCAGCGCGGATCGCGGCCACGACGTCCTCGGGCACATCGGCCATGCCGTGTGCCGACGCTGCGTGTTCGGCCGCGGCGGCCAACACCTCGTCGTCGGTCTCACCGGTCACAACTCCATCACAGCCTTCCACCACATCGCCGCACGCAAACTTCCTCATTGATCTCCCCTTTGCATCAAGCACCAACTCCGGCTGAGGCTAGACCGATCCGCCCCACGGCGCACGCAGCCCGCCGACCGGACGCCTCTTCACCCATGTCAAATGCGTAGTGTTCGTTCGCGTTCTACAGTGAGGCCATGGAAGCATCTCGGCTGTCAGAAATCGACCTCTTCGACGGCATGAGCGATGACGACCTTGCTGCATGCGCCGAGTGGTTCGATGAGCGCGAGTTCCCTGCCGGCAAGAGCCCGGTGAAGCAGGGAGACTTCTCCTACAGGTTCTTCATCGTGCTCGACGGAGAGGTCGAGGTTCGCCGCGACTTCGAACTCCTCGCGCGGCTGGGCCCTGGTGACTTCTTCGGTGAAATGGGCGTTACAGAAGGTGCACTGCGCAGTGCCCGTGTCACCCCGATCACCCACTGCACGCTGGCGTCGATGATGACGTGGAACTACCGCGAGATGGCCGATCGATTCCCGGCAGTTTCCAATCGGATCGAGCAGAAGATCGCGGAGAGAGCCAGCCCATAGACCGAAAGCTCGACGAGCCGAGGACCGGCGGCACAGGTCATCAGCTTCAACAGCTCGGAGTGCTCTGGGCGACAGAGGGTCGAACGATGGCCCTCTGGGGCTCTCTTGTTCTCGGTGGCGACTGCGGAGCGACCCCGACCACGGCCCCAGCCGTCGACGGTACAGCGACCTCCCCCCCCCGAAGAGGAGATGCATGGCCGTCCAGAAGTGGAACACCAACCACCTCGCGTTGCTCGCTGAAAGGAACGCGGACCTTTCGCGCATTTCGGGGCCGAAGCGCATTGACGAACGCGTCAGGCCACGGGTCTCCGTCGCGCTGAACGAGATTTGGCGCAACGAACACCTGAGGCAAACGGCGTCGGCGTGCAAGCTGTTGGCCACAAATCGCTTGCGCTAGCGTACAGCTCAGAGCAAAGGAGTGGCCCTGTGGTTCGTGCATTGATTTCGGCGGCGCTCGCCTTGGCGGGCAATGCGATCGGACTGATCGTGGCCGCGGCCGCGCTCGATGGAATGGAGATCTCTGGTGCGGCGTTCGTCCTCGCCGTCGTGATCTTCACCGCAGTCGACATCGTCATCCAACCGTTCCTCACCCAGATGGCGATGAGAAGTGTGGCAGCGCTGCGCGGCGCGACCGCACTCGCCGCCACGCTGATGAGCCTGATCGTCACGTCTCTGCTGTCGGATGGCCTTCAGATCAGCGGACTGGACACCTGGTTCTGGGCCACGTTGATCGTCTGGTTGGCGTCCGTGCTCGCCGGCGTGCTCCTTCCGCTGATCTTTCTGAAGAACGCGGTCGAGGAGCGCCGGGACTGAATTGGCGCAGCGCGCAATCCGAGTCCTGTCGCTGACCTCTGAGACGAGTCGTCCCTCCCCTCGACATCCCGGCCGAAGACGCGCAGTAGAACGCGCTCATCGGACGCCGCAGTCCGGTCAGGACGCTACAGATCTGCGGCGATCGACCACGCGCCACACGAGCAGGACGAGGATGGCCCCGAGGATCGAGAAGATGACCCCGCCCGGCTGCAACGCTCCCTCGTCCTCGTCCCAGCCGAACAAGCCCCACGCAAGGAACCCGCCGGCGAACGATCCGACCAAACCGAGCAGCACGGTCTGCCAGAAGCCCATCGCGTCGCGACCGGGCACCAACAGGCGAGCCACGAAACCGGCCACGATCCCGACGAACAAGAGATACATGATCGTCCAGAAGTTGAACATCAACCACCTCACATCTCGCTGGAAAGAAGCTGGCATCCTCGCACATGCTGGCTATGGGCAGCACCCAACAGACCTGTTCAACACTCGACCTCGGCTGCGGGACCGGTTGATACTCGATCGAGCTCACCACGCGAGGCCGGGAACTCGTGGGCGTCGACGTCGTCCCAAAGGCCGGCTAGCTGGCGCGTCAGCGCGCCCACCTGGCGAACGTCACGGCCAGGTTCTTCGAAGGGGACGTTCCCGACCTCGAACCGTCGCGTAGCTACCTGTCCGCAGCACACCCGGGGTCACCCGTGCAGTTGGAGAGCACGCCAGAGCTCGGGGGTGTAGAGATGTCGTCACCGCCCCTCACTGCACAGGTCGTGCGGGAGGCACGGTGGAGGCATCATGACAGTGATCAGTGTGACGACGATTCCGGTCCAGCCGGACGCTCCGTGGGACGAGACGTTGGCCACGCACAAGCAGGCCAAGACCATCCTGGAGCGGCACGGAGCCGAGAACGTACGGCTCATGGTGTCGATGGTCGGTGGGGCACCGGTGGGAACGGCGTATTCGTCTTTCGAGGCGGATGACCACGCGGCGCTCGGCAAGATCACCGACGCGATCTTCACGGACCCCGAGCTACTGGAGATGATGAGTGCGGGAACGAGTCCATGGACCACCAGCGTGCTCGCAGACGTACCACTCGACTGACCGACACAGACCAGCCTTGGAGTTGACCCGGTGCCTCGTGTTCGAGGAGTGCGCCGCTCTCGTGGCCGATGATGCTGTGGTGCACCGGCGCCGCTTCAGCCAACCCAACCCAGGTCGTAGAACCGGTCAGCAACTCCGAAGAACCGGGCCTCGAATTCGCCTTCAGAAATGACGGAGTCGACAAGAGTGACCGTGGACTAGAGCGAGGCCGAGATCCTCCGAGCGATCTCTTCGACCGCGCCCCGGCCGTCGGGAGCCTCTGTCGCGGCACTCACCTGGATCTCGACGCCGTTCTGGGTGAAGTAGACCGTCGGCTGCGCGGTGAAGAACTCGGAGTAGACGGCGCGGTCGCCGATGCCGTCGACGGGCGCCGCGTCGGCATCGGTGTCCTCGATGAAGGTCACCGTCGATCCGCCATTGACGGTGACGTCTCCGGCGAGACCGAGTGCTCCTGCCGGCTGGAGCGAGCAGAGCGAGCCGCCGCCCGGCAGCACGATCTCGCCGCCCTCGGCCACCTCGAGGGGACCGCCGACGAGTTCGTTCCAGTCGTCAATGTTCACCAACGAGCATGCGGGCGGTCCCACTGCGCCCGGCGAATCGGCGTCGGCACCAGTCGCACTCGGGGCACCATCGGCCGAATCGGTGGGTGTCGAGTCCGAACCGCACGCGGCGACGAACGCGGCGAGGACGAGTGCCGCACATGCGGCCACGAAGCGTCTCGGAGCAGTCTCCCGAAGGCTTCTCATCGAGCTGAGGTTACTACCCACTCAAGAGCTCCGGCGTCGATGAGGTCCTCAGCCACCCTCGAACCCGGTGCTCCCCTCATAGCGACGCACCCTTACATGTCGTTTCGCAACCTCTTACGGACAGCTATGCGACCGAACGTCGAGCCGCTTGCCGGTCCGGTCGGTTCGCCCTTGCTCGGGAAGAACACGCCGACCTCGTACTCGGCACAGGCGACGTCCCGGTGCCACGACGGACGACCGATCATGTCGGCCAGGACCTTCGCCTGGCAGACGCGACGTCGCCGAGTGGTCCGTACGCCGATCAATGCCCGCTGAGGACGTTCTTCGTCATCGCGATGATCAGCCCGACCAACAGCACCGCGACCGCGTAGATGACCGCCCGACGAGCGGGGCTGCCATTGCTGCGCGCCACCTGGTAGCCGACGAGTGCGATGAAGCCCGCGAGCAGGAGCCGAACCGCGTCGAGCTCTGCGGTCGGCGACGAGACTGCGATCGGAATGGTGCACAAGATCGCAACGGCGGCCGCACCAAGAAGCTGCGCGACCGAGATCTCGACGTCACGTCGATCGACGGCGCCCGCACCAACGAGGCGAGCCGACACGCGAAACGCGAACCAGTGGGCAAGGGCGAGTCCCACGGTGGTGCCCCACACGATCCCGAAGACCTCGACATGGCCCTGATCGGCAGACTCGGCGACGACGGTGAGGGCTGCCAACAAGCACACCGCGACGTACAAGGCCATCGTGTACGCCTCTCTCCGCAGTTCGTTCGACGGCCCCGCCTCAGTGGCGGCCGTCTCGGACGTGCGGTTGGCGTGTTCCACCCGCTCATCTTCGCAGAGGTCCGGATCGGGGCGCGAGTGTCTCGCGACGGTGCCGCCGTCACCTGACTGGGGTCCGGGGGCCGACCGCGAACACGTCAGCAGGGAGCCGACCCCCCGGGGGGTCTCACTCCAACTGGTACCGGCGCCCGTTCACGCCTGCCGTGATCCGCTCAGGCGTGCCGGAAGGCTTGCGGTTCCACGACCGTCGCGCTGCTCGTCGAGCTCGGAGCGCACCCTCTCGCCATCAAGGAACGGCTCTACGACCTTCGGTCCCCCAGACTGATTGAGCCCGATTCGCTGACCTGCGGATATGCCGGAAAACGACGCCTGACCTGCGGTTTCACTCTCTCGTCACTTCTCGCCGTTACGCACCGTTTCTCACTCTCCCGCGGCCTGGCTGCGGCCTGGAGCGACTACGCGACCGACCGTCGAGCCACGTTCCGTTGTCGCTGCGACCGTCCCGCCCACACCCCGGCCAGGTCGATGCGCTCGAGAGCGAAGCCGGCGCACTCCTCGGACACGAGACACCCGGCGCAGATCGCCTTGGCCGGTTCGGTGGGTTCGCCTCGGTCGGGAAAGAACACGTCGATGGGGTACTCGGCGCAGGCTGCGTCCCGGTGCCGCGACGGTCGGCCGAGGAGGGTGGTCAGGATGCCGGCGAGGTCGACCTCGGACTGCATCAGCAGTTCGGCGGGGTCCACGGCTCCCGACCCTAGTTGAGAGGGGGCTCTTAGTGCGGAGGACGGAGTAAGTCGCGGGGACTCGCAGGATGGGGTACATTTCGTCGCCGGTCAACGGACCGACACCTACGAGGGGGAAGGCCATGCGCCGTACGTTCTACGCCACACTCATCGTGCTCGGAGTCGTCGTTGGACTCGCCGCGCCGGCGACCGCAGGTGGAGGTACACCTCCACCTTTTGCGATCCTGACGATCGACGCGACATGTAACACCGCGACCGGCGAATACGACGTCACGTTCGACCTGGTCAACCAAGACATATACGACGCCGACATCTCTGTCACCACCTACGAAGTCGATACGGACAATCCCACCCCCCCGACATTCTCCCCAGACCCGCTACCAGACCTAGGGAGCTCCAGCGCGACCGACAGCGTGCCTGGAACGACCGTGACCATCTTCATGCGGATCACGCTGACCTACGAGTCAGACCCACGGGATCCTGACGCGCCCGAGGGCGACCCGCTTGTCCAGGGCTCTCTTGTCCTCGGTGCCGACTGCACAGCGACCCCAACGCCGCCCCCAGCCGTCGACGATACGACGACCACACCCCCGCCGGCCGAGCCCGCCGTAGCTGTGGAGGCTCAGCCCGCCTTCACCGGCTAGGTGTCCCGACCACAGTCAGGCGACGGAGCGGCGAGCGATGTCCCGTTGCCGCTGCGACTGGCCGGCCCAGATCCCGTGCACCCCAGCATCGTCGCCCACGAAGGCGGCGCACTCCTCGAACACGAGGCACCCCGCGCAGATGGCCTTGGCCGGTTCGGTCGGCTCACCTCTGGCCGGGAAGAACACGCCGACCGGATGATCGGCGCATGCGGCGTCACGCTGCCACGCCGGACGACCGAGGAGCACGTCGAGGAGGGTGGCGAGGTCGACCTCGGTGCGGTGCATGAGCAGCTCACCCGGCTCCACGGCACCGACACTAGTTCTCACCCATTCTCATTCTGGGGAGGGCATCGCACGCTGCGTACCGCTCGCACTACGCCGATTGCCGAGCGTGGACGACGGAGCTACAACGAGCGACTCAGACAGCTACCTAGGGGGAGAATCATGAAGAAGCAATTCATCGCAGCGGTGGTCGTCGCCGCCTGCATGTTCGCAGGCACGGGGTCGGCGTTCGCCGGCGAGGTCAACGGGAAGGGCGATCCGCTCCCGAGCAAAGACAAGGCCAGGTCGGACTGCGTGTTCTCGGGGCTCGAGGACGACGACGGCGGCCCGAACGGCGGCCCCGGTGTGCCGCCGCAAACCTTCGGCCAAATCTTCAAGGGGACCGGGCTCCAGAAGTTCATCGGTGGCGCTGACGGCCCGTTCGAGAGCCCCGACGGCAGCATTGTTGGCTGCAACGCTCACCTCTACCCGATCAACGTTCCTGAGGAATAGGAGCACCGACAATCGACCGTAGGAACGGGTCCCGGCGATGAAAGGACTAGGGACGCCGGGACCCGTTCACGTTCCCCCACGTCGAACCCTGGGGAGGGAGGGGGCGCCGGGTGCCAACGGGACCAGCAGTCACCAGGCAAGACCCCGCAATGGGACAGATATATAGAGCCGGGGTCGGGCTGCTACTCGGTGCAGTTGGCTTCTTCGAAGGCGAGCAAGTTGGCCTCAGCTTCCGCAACGCCGGGAGCAGAGAGGTCGCCGGATTGGCCGGCAGCGACAAACACTTCGATGTCGTCTTTGATCTCATCGGGAGCGGCGGCGACGATCGCTTCGAAGTCCTCAGGTGTTGGCTCGGTGTCCGACGCATCCAACTCTGCCGACAAGTTGCAGTAGTCGGACGCCGATGAGTCGCTTGAGTCATCATCATCGCCGCAGCCGACGGCGAACAGCATGACCA